>JBGUTV010000061.1:0-16734 GCA_045133255.1 Candidatus Cryptobacteroides sp. | reverse complement strand
ATGCATTTGCAGAACCGGCAAACTCCAGATTTATATGAGCAGTGATCTTGCGCACTTTATATCCGTCATAATTTACGGAATCACGCTTGTCCATCAGTCTCTCCACCAAAGAAGGAAGTTCGTTTTCATCGACAAGGGTCAGGCGGTTCTGGGCTGCAGCCGCATAAGACGAGCACAAAAGGAAGAGGATCAGGAATCTTTTCATAGGTGATTTCATAAATTTGGCTGCAAAGATAATTTTTTTGCGTAAATTTGATGATGAATAAAATCATAAGGACATGAAGAAGCTTGAAGGAAACGTAACAATAATCACCGGAGGCGGCAAAGGTATCGGATATGGCCTTGCGGAAGCCTTCGCAGAAGCTGGTTCTGATCTTGTCATCACAGGTAGAACCGAATCAAGACTTGTATCTGCAAAAGAAAGACTGGAAGACAGATACGGTGTTAAGGTACTCCCCATAGTCGCTGACGGAGCAGACGAAGAAGCTATAAAGAACGTAGTAGCCAGAACAGTGGCTGAATTCGGAAAGATCAACACTCTGGTAAACAATGCCCAGGTATCAAAATCCGGACTTCCGCTTGTGGAGCACAGCAAGGAAGACTTCGACCTGGCAATATATTCAGGATTATACGCAGCCTTCTTCTACATGCGCGAATGCCATCCATACCTTAAGGAATCCCATGGATCAGTCATAAATTTCGCATCCGGAGCAGGTCTGTTCGGAAAGCTCGGACAATCATCCTACGCTGCAGCAAAAGAAGGCATAAGAGGTCTGTCCCGAGTAGCGGCTGCAGAATGGGGACCTGACGGAATAAGAGTGAACGTAATCTGTCCTCTGGCAATGACGGAAAGTCTCCAGCAGTGGAGGGAACAGTTCCCTGACCTTTTTGAGAAGACAATCCAGGGAATTCCTCTAGGCCGCTTCGCCGACCCGAAGGAAGACATCGGACGAGTGGCAGTCTTCCTCGCAAGCGAAGATGCCCACTATGTCACAGGCGAGACCATCACCCTTCAGGGAGGAAGCGGTCTCAGACCATAAAGTTATCGCCGGATCCACGCAGGGGTCCGGCGACTCGCATTAATTGATGTATGAAGAGCCTCGGTGTGCGGTTGGCCTGACCACTGCCTGAGGACGAGGATGCACTACCCTATCTTCAGCATATGAACCGGTTCCGCCTTCACATCATCCAAAGGATGGGACTGATATTTCACTCTTGCGAAATCGATAGATTTGAGGTCTATGCAGCGGATGCTGCTGTTGTACGCAGTTCTGTAATAGAACCTCATGGCCTTCTGGTCTGTCGCGGCAGTGAACTGTGTCGCACTCATCATACCTTCAGGAGCCTGTCCCTTAGGGAACTGTATTCCGATAGGAATGTCAAAGTTATTGAGAATATGGAATGCCTGCTGCACAGCCTCCCAACTGGTTTTCCACTCAGGAGCAGTAGCCTTGAAGAATGCAGCTCTGACAAATCTTGAAGGAGGAGTGAAGTCACCTGGAAGACCGATCATACCGCTTCCGCCTCCGATGGCTCTGAGTTCGACAGAAGATGTCAGATCATAGTCAGATGCAGCACCCGGCCTCAGATTGACATAATTGTCAAGATTTGTCATATGCCAAGGGAAGCCAGGAGAATTAGTCAGCACTCCTAGTTCATTATCATAGAAATGAGGCACGCCTCCTACTACTTCCAGAACCACCATCTTTCCGTCCGGCTGAGTGATCCGCCAATGAACGGAACCTATCTTATGGTCAAGAGTCACAAGTGAAACACTTTGAAGAGCCTTCTTTACCTCATCTATTGACGAGAACTGAGACAGAACCCAAGAAACAAACTGCATATCGCATAAGGTCTTCGCACTGTCTTCCGGCCTATAAGGAGCATACTCCCCGTATTGCGGGAAGAAAAACAGGCCGGCAGACAAACCGGTTTCATTGACGCCCTCCACTACAAACGGCTCATATTCAGTATATATTCCGACATAGCCATATTTAGATTCATATACCATTCCGTTTGCTCCGTCGGGAGTATAGGAACGCTCGCGATGCTTTCTAGGGCATACAACGTAACCGCATTGCATAGGAGTGGCAGCCCACTCAACAGTCCTTGCAACAACGTTTCCACCATCCGCTGAAGGAAGAGCAATGCCGGTGCAGGCATCAGAATCCTTCTCTGACATAAGGAAAAGTCCCAAGGAGAGGATAATAAATATAAATCTTTTCATAACTCATTATATTAAAACACGACGACAGATAAAGCAATCTATGGACCATAGTACAGAACAAATGAAGATTTTTAACAGCAGACACTATATCTACAAAGAAAAATAACTATCTTCGCGAAGATATAATTGAACCAAACTGAAACCGTTATGAAATTTTCTGCCATAGCATCCCTTATAGGAGTTACGCTACTTGCATTCATGTCTTGTCAGCAGCCTGTCACACAAACCGGACCTGAGCCGGAGGAACTTTCCGGATCATTCGAATACGAGGGCAACACCTATGCGATCAGATCCGTCGTAGTTTATGAGCTCGGCAACGAAACTCAGCTATGGATATCTGAGACAGCAGGCTACAAGACTGTGGACGAAATAGAGAAATCAATCGGAGAGCTCGTGATCACCATCCCGAACTCAAAGCTTGGCGGTCAGAAGGAGACTTTTGAGCAGAAAGGAAATTTCATCAGATATGACGAGAAGGAAAACAGTGGACTTTGCATGGTAAGCTGCTCTATTGACAAGAGTTCAGGCAATATCAGCCTTGAATTCTCATCTCAGTCGCTGAAGGCAAATGTAAACGCCATCGCAGGCCGATACTCCGGCCCATTCTCTGAGCACAAGGAACCGGCACTCTCTAATCAATGGGCATACAACAGAAAGAAGGCAGACCTCACTTCTGCAGAGTTCATCGAAATGGAGAACGGAGCCCCAAGCCGTATCGTCCTATATGACTCTGAGTATCAGGCACTTGATTTCACAATTGCACAGGATCAGGTCGGAAAGACAGTATATCTGACCACAAGCAACGTTCCTGCCGGCACATCTGTACTTTTTGATGACGGAGAAGAATTCAAGCTCAAAGGAAGCTACGGTAACATCAAGGTAACTCTTGAAAACGAGACACTTACTGCCAGCGTCAACCTTACAAATGAAGGAGGAAAGACCCTCAGGGCAGAATACAGCGGAGCTTTCACAAAGAGTATCGGAAACAAATATGACAGATGCGTCTTCGACTCAGGCAGCGAAGGCTACGGTTACAATGGAAGATTCTCAATCAAGGATATCAGCGTAGTTGAAGATGCTTATCTCACAATACGCTTCAACCCGGGAACTGCAGATAATGAAGGAACCATGATAGACGGAAATCTTATCCCGACTCTCAAGATATCAAGATCAATGATCAACAAAGGAGATGTGGATCTGAGTGCAACCGAAGATGATTGGTCATTCACATACCACACATTCCAGGTATATTCATACGACGCAAGCCAGCCGGACAGGACAAGAGCTTCAGAAGGCAGCATTATCTCTGTAGTGAAGAGTGATGACGGTCAGTACGAGATCAACCTCGAGATTTCATATCCTGTAGACAAGATTGTCGTAAAGGACAAGGTGGATGACAATGGAAACATAGTCTACACAGAGGTTCCTAAGACAGATCAGTTCGGAACTCCTGTTCTTGACAGCAATGGAGATCCGGTAATGGATAAAGTGCCGGTAAAGGAACAGACCGTGATCCAGGTCCCAGCATCTATAGATCTCTACTACAATAGTTCAACATCCAACGACAAGTAGTGGAAAAACTCCTCGAATTCGTACAGAATAACATTCAGGCCGACACGTCGAGACTCATACTGGACCGTGACAAATGGCCTGATATCGATATGGACATTGCCGTAAGCTGCATAGAAAGCAGACTCAAGCTGAAGGGCAAGGTCAAGGAGTGGTATGATAACCCGCGCCTGATTTTTCCGATAAGACTTTCAGCCGAGCAGTGCAGCAGTTCACTGACAGGACTTTACAAGGCGGACCTTGCAGAAAGGATTGCCGGTCTTGATGAATCTGCAGACAAGACAGAATGGGAACTTGCGGACCTGACAGGCGGGTTGGGAGTTGACTCATGGTTTTTCTCTAAAAAGGCTTCCAAGGTTCTATACTGTGAAATGCAGCAGGCTCTATGTGATGCAGCAAGGCATAATTTTGCAGAACTGGAGGCTCGCAACATAACTGTACGCAACTGCATGACAGTCCCGGAATCAGATGTCTGCATTGAGTCACCCGAATGCGAAAAGCAATCGCCACAATCATTATTCACAGAATTCAAACCAGACATAATCTATCTCGATCCGGCACGCAGAGGCGAAGGAGGACGCAAAGTCTTTCTTCTGGAAGACTGCACCCCTGACATCCTCACATTGAAGGACTCACTCTTGGAATGCAGCCGCCACATCTTCCTGAAGCTCTCCCCTATGGCAGACATAACAATGGTCTGCGAGCGTCTTGGAAACTGCTGCAGAGAGGTGCACATCGTGGGAGCAGGTGGAGAATGCAAAGAGCTGTTGGTCTGGATAGATAGAGAATGGAGTGGAGAATATGAGATAACAGCAGTGGAACTGAGAGCATCGGATCTCGACTCAGGCGACACAGGAAACGGCTACCATGCCAAGAAGTTCACATTCAGGCCTTCAGAAGAAAAATCAGCGACACCTCAGATAGCAGGCAAAGATGAGATCCCGGCAGCCGCATTTCTCTTCGAGCCTGGCAAAGCGATGATGAAGGCTGGAGGCTACAATATGCTCTGTTCAAGATTCTGTCTGAAGAAACTCGGCAGATCTACTCACTACTACATCGGAGGTGATGACCTTAAGGAATCTGTCGTAACTGAACTTCATGGCCATGGAAAGACATTCCGTATCCTTGAATGCGATTCCCTGGATAAGCGTAGCATAAAGCGCATAGCTGCAATGTATCCCAAAGCAGAAGTCACAGCCCGCAACCTCCCTATGGACACAGACACCCTCCGCAAAAAGCTCGGAACAGTTTCCAGTGACACCTATCACATCTTCGGACTCAAATCCGACACCGCCGGCAACCTTCTGCTGGTCACCACCCGCCAATAACCATAAAAAGCCTGTCGGTCAGATCCGGCAATGTCGCAAAGGGGCATGACAACAGCAAAGCTGCAAGGTTATATTCGGATGATACGGCATCCCATATGACCTTGCAGCTTAACTGATTATGAATCGACTAGTTCTGGTGTGCAGGACGAAGAAGATCAAGCACAACCTTGACTGGGTTGAATGTCTCGAGAGGAACCTCAACAAAGAGAGTGTTCCACTTGCTCATTGCACCATTCCACAGACCAGGAAGCTCAAGCGCCTTAAGCTCACGGCCCTGATAGCTCTTGGAAGAAATAAATCCGGCATCCTCATCGACATAATTGAGAAGATCAAAGCTCTCACCCTTGTAATCGTGAAGACAGCATACGATGTCTACCGGATTGAAATGAGTCGCAGAAGCAAGTGCATTGCGTGAGGCCTCATCAGACATATTGATCTGAACGCTCTCAAGAACCTGAAGTGATGTAGAGCCATCCTTCTCAGCGATAAGGAAAGGACCGCCACCAGGCTCACCCTGGTTCTTCACCATGCCGGCAACACGAACGGGACGGTTGAGCTTCTCACGGATTGCCTCAACTCTAGCCTTGCAGTCATCAGCTTCAGGCATCTTGATGCAGAGAGTCTGCTCGAGGAATTCCTCGATGTCATCACAAAGCATCTGAACCTCAGAGCTCTGGTAAACATCCTCATTTCCCATTCCAGTGTGTGCAGGAATCGCCTGAGCGAATGCAGGAGCAATATTCTGGTTGGTGACAATGTCAAGTTCACGAAGATAACCGTGAAGAGTATCACGAAGTTCGAGAGCCTTACCGAGAAGGACCTTCTTCCATGTAGCTGTAGCAGGAAGGAGTCGTTCATTAGCTACATTATCAATATTTTTGATTGAAACTACTTCCTCCTCGAGTTTATTGAGATTATAGATAAGCGCGCCATGACCTGCAGGACGGAACAGAAGAGAATCAGTCTCAGTTCTGAAAGGGTTGTTCTCAACATCTACAGCAACTGTATCGGTAGCCTTGTCCTGGAAAGTGAATGTAATGTTGTACTTCACACCATACTTGGCCTCATAAGCAGCCTTCACCTCAGCATAAGCCTCTTCAAACAGCTGCTGATGCTCTGGGGAAATAGTGACAACAAGATTTGCAGAGCCATCCTCATTCCTCATATAGTCCTGAGCCTCAACAAGATGCTCAGCAAAAGCAGTCCTGATCTCGCCATCGGTATACTTATGGAACTTAAGCACACCCTTAGGCTTGGCTCCATAGCCAAGGCCCTCGTCTGTAAGTGTCTTGGAAAGGACAGACTGTCTGTACTCAGGGCAAGAGCACACCTTGTCACCGAAAAGCTCCGGAGTGTAGAAAGCGAAAGACTGGATCTGATCGACGAACTTAGCTGCAGGAGCATCATCAGCAACCGCCTTACCTTCCTTAAGAGCATCAAGACCACTGAAAAGATCCTTGAACATACGCGATGCAGCGCCGGAAGCCGGAACGAACTTGCATTTGCCATTTATGGCAGCAGACTCATAGTACTTTACAGCTGCTTCAACTTCCTCCTGACTGAGTACCTGTATACCCTTTTCCGGAGTAGCCGGAGCAATGATCTTCATCCAAGGGAAACCCTTCTTGAAACGCTCCACCTGATCTGCAACTGTCTGGACTGTTGTACCTCTCTGCCCAATCTGAGCAACATCTTCTTTAGTAAACATACCTGTTTAAGTTATTTATTGGTTAATTTTCTATGTATATTTCTCTTCTATACTGATAGTTGGATCTCATACGCTCAAAATTACCCGGTTCCATCCTGAATCGAAAATCATCCGTAAATATAGGGTAATTATATTGAAATACAGCTGCCACCTCACCCTGTTTCTTTCCCTTGAGATCCAAATACATCGGCTCATGTCCTTCACCATCTTCCTTCGGATAGAAATCATATAATGCCTCAATGCCGAAATGACGGGCTACAGCACGTACAGAAGCTGCCGTACCATTCTGCTTTCCCTGATATGAATAACCGGCAATATGAGGAGTCGCAATATCCACCATATCCATAAGTCCCTCATTTATATCAGGTTCATTCTTCCAGGTGTCTATTATAACTGCGCCGAATTTAGGAAGGGACAGCATCAACGCCTCCTCATCAACCACTTCACCACGAGAAGCATTTATAAAGATGGAACCTACGGGCATCAGATCGAAGAACGCCTTGTCTGCCATATTTCTTGTCGAATCATCAAGAGGCACATGCATGGTGACAATCTGTGAGTTTGCCAACAGATACTCCAATGAACAGAAAGCCTCAGGACCTTCGGCCTTGGCTCTTGGAGGATCACATAGAAGGACCTTGAATCCAAGGTATCTCGCCATCTTCTCCACCAGCTTTCCAACATGACCTACACCGATGATTCCGAAAGTACAGTCATCCAATTTGATGGCCTTACGCGCAGCAACACCATAAAGAGCAGAAAAGACATACTGCATCACTCCACCGGCGTTGCATCCTTCCGCATTATTCACCTCAATACCATGACTTGCGCAATAATCAAGATCAATATGGTCCGTACCGATGGTAGCGGTAGCGATCATCTTCACCTTCGTACCATCCAGCAAAGCAGCATCACACCTTGTACGCGTACGGATTATCAACGCATCGGCATCAATGATATCTGAATGGGAAATCTTACTGCCGTCAATATAGACCACCTCCGCATACGGTTCAAACACATCTTTAAGGAAAGGAACCTTGCTGTCTGCAACTATCTTCATATATTTAACTATTTCAAAATCAACACTTTCACAGCAGGACCCTCCTTCCCTCCATCATCATAGAGATTGTCTGCTGCAAGAAATTCATTCAACTTTTCAACCAGAACCTCCCTCTGGAAATACAACTGGTTCCTAACAAGGGAAGAACTTATGGCACAAGTCATCACTCCTCGTTCAAAGCTGACCGACAAAGTGTAGCGTGATGCTCCGGAAACCGTATTCCAAGCCTCGGTAGCCCTCTGACGGTTCATTCCGGATGTAAGTCTCATCTCACGAAGATACTGTAGCATCAGGTCCTCCATACCCACCGCCTCCTTGCGTCTGAGCTTATTATGTCTTCCGTCAAATGCCATACCTAAATTCTTGTAAACACTCCACCTGCTGTCTCGAAATATGCTCTGTCCTGAGTCAGACGGTCAACGATTCCCGACATTCTCACTTTGTTGCTGTCAGTAATGAATATCTGACCGAAATCATTGCTTGCAACCATCTGAAGCAGGTTGGAGATTCGGCCCATATCCAGTTTATCGAACACATCATCAAGCAGAAGAATAGGAGCAAAACCATAATTGCGCTTCATTATCTCGTATTGAGCGAACTTAAGGGAGACCAGAAATGACTTCTGCTGCCCCTGCGAACCGAATCTCCTGATCGGATGGCCGTTCATTGTGAAAGCAAAGTCATCACGATGGATGCCTGAAGTAGTATGCTTCATGATACGGTCCTTCTCGAATGATGCAGCAAGAATGCTCTCAAGCGAACCACCAGAAAGTTCCGACTCATATTCTATATTCACCTGCTCCGAATCTCCGGACAGCGACTTGTAATATTCTGCGACAATAGGCTTCAGGTCCTCAATGAATTGTTTGCGTCTCTCATAGATTGGCTGTGCAAGGGAAGACATCCTCATATCAATAACCTCCAGGAGAGACCTGTCGACTACAGGATCCTTCAGCATTCGGTTTCTCTGCAGAAGAAGCCTGTTGTACTGCTGCATGGCCGACATATACTCTCTGTCCATCTGCGAAAGAACAGCATTGACAAACCTTCTGCGCTCATCTCCTGACTCGCTTACCATCGACACATCAGCAGGAGATACCATAACAACAGGAAGAACGCCCACGTGTTCGGAAACCTTCTGATAAAACTTTTCATCCCGCTTTACCTTCTTCTCCCCTTTTGCATTCATCTTCAAGGCAAAACGGCTGGACAGTCCGTTAGTCATACGATAGGTTCCGGCCAGAGAGAATTCCTCGGTGCCATGTCTGAAATTGAACTTGTCCGATGACGCAAATGCACTCTTGGTCATGGACATATAATATATGGCATCCAGAAGATTGGTCTTTCCCTCTCCATTATTGCCGCTTATGCAATTGATATTGGGAGAAAAGTCAATCTCCTGAAGCTGAATGTTTCTGAAATCAGCAATTACTATCTTCTCAAGTACAGGCATACTATATTATATATCATCTCCTACTGTAATCCATTCGTATTCACCACCCCAAAGTTCAAGGAAGCGCATAAATCCCTCATTGCTCACTACCGTGCTTCCTGTATTGTCGCAAGGATGAAAGCTAAGGCGCTCGGCATCCTTAAGGTCAGCATCAAGGAATAGTTTTACACGATGACCATTTTCGAAAAGTTCCTTCGGAGCAACACCCTCGCAAGGCAGACCATCCCTGACAAGTCCCATGTCGTTGATAAGGCCAAAAGGAGACACCGATCCGGGAAGAAGGCCAAGACATCTTTCCATCCTTTCCTGTGATGCAAAAGACAATTTGCCCTGCTTGAGACTCTTCTCCAGCGAGTGAATGCCCAATTCCTTATGACACTCAAAGACAACGAGATAATGGCGGTTGCCCTTATGATTCCTGAAGAAAAGATTCTTGCAGTGTGTGGAATCTATCTCTTTCCAATATTCCAATGCAAGTTCGATCGTCGGGAGAGGAGGATGACGATGAGTGACATACTCTATACCGTTATCTTCCAGAAACTTATGCACCTTATCTATTCTGTTTTCCATATATTGTCAGCTTATCCGAGGAAACTTAGAATAATACCGGCTGCAACTGCGGATCCGATGACTCCAGCCACATTTGGAGCCATAGCATGCATCAGCAGATGGTTATTAGGATCGCATTCGCGACCGACATTCTGCGAAACTCGTGCTGCATCAGGTACAGCTGATACACCGGCATTGCCTATAAGAGGATTGATCTTGTTTCCTTCCTTGCAGAAAAGATTCATTATCTTGGCGAAACCAACGCCACAGACTGTAGCAATCACAAATGAGAAAAGTCCGAGGAAGAAAATCTTCACCGAAGTACCGGTAAGAAAGACATTGGCCTGAGTCGAACAGCCTACTGTCACACCTATAAGTATCGTCACCACATCAATCATAGGTCCGCGTGCAGTCTCAGCAAGACGCTTGGTCACGCCACTCTCCTTAAGCAGATTTCCGAAGAAAAGCATTCCAAGAAGCGGCATGCCTGAAGGGACGATGAGAGCAGTGAGAATGAAGCCCACAATCGGGAATATGATCTTCTCCTTCTGGCTTACCTGTCTTGGGGTCTTCATTCTGATGAGCCTCTCCTTCTTTGTAGTCATCATCAGCATTATAGGGCGCTGGATGACAGGAACAAGAGCCATGTATGAATATGCAGAAACTGCAATCGCACCCATAAGGTGAGGAGCCAGTTTAGACGAAAGGAATATTGCTGTAGGGCCGTCTGCGCCACCGATGATGCCGATAGCTCCTGATTCCGCCGGAGTAAAGCCCATATGAATGGCTGCAATATAAGCTCCAAAGATACCGATCTGGGCTGCAGCGCCGATCAAGAGAAGTCTGGGCTGGGAGATCAATGACGAAAAATCCGTCATCGCACCTATACCAAGGAATATCAAAGGTGGATACCATCCTTTCTGGACACCTTGATAAAGAATATTCATTACAGAACCCTGCTCATAGATACCGATCTGAAGTCCTTCGGTGAAAGGGATGTTTCCGATCACCATTCCGAAACCGATAGGGACCAGAAGAAGAGGTTCCCAATCCTTCTTGATGGCAACAGTTATGAATGCTATGCCGATGCATATCATCACTATGTGCTGCCATGTCATATTTGCAAAGCCAGTGTACTGCAGGAACTGCTGAAGGCTTTCAAAGATAGTGTTCATCCTTCAGGGTAATTATCCGATTGTCACGATAACGGCACCTTCAAGAACGGAGTCTCCCTTGGCAACCTTGACCGCAGTCACTGTGCCGTCGCACTCTGCCTGAATGTCGTTCTCCATCTTCATCGCTTCAAGCACGGCCACAGTCTGACCGGCCTTCACAACATCACCTACATTCACATTTACCGATACGATCACACCTGGAAGAGGTGATGTAAGAGACTTCCCTGCACCTGCTGCCGGAGCAGGAGCTGCCTGGACCGGTGCCACGGTCTGCTTTACAGGTACAGCCGGTGCTGTCTGCACTACAGGAGCAGCAGCCGGAGCATTCTCCATCTCCACCTTGTATGGTGTTCCATTGACTGTAACATCCGCTACGCCTCCCTCGACGGTATTGACGGTCACCTCATAATCATTTCCGTTGATCTTGAATCTATATGTCTTCATAACTCAAGTTTCGCAAGTGATAAATAGTTGATATATTGAAGTTTGGTGAGACTTGCGAAACTTTTACCCACCGCACTTCCTGTATTTACGTTACCCTCCTCCTAAATCCTCCTCCTCGAGAGGAGGACTTACTATCGACCTAAAGGTCTCAAAATAAGGTACTTTCGCACTCGCGAAAGTTAAGTTCACAATTACCTATATCTCCTTTTAATGGTTATTATATAACTTTCGGTGTCGTGTATTGTATCGTTCATATATTGGTGCATAGCCATTCCGATGGCTGCATAGACCTCTCCATTGAGTTCCTGATCAAGAGCCATCGCTATGGCTGCCGCCTCTTCCTGTGACGGGGCGTAAGCAGTTCCGGTTGTCTTTTTCCGGCATGCGAAGATGCTGCGGAGGTCAACCCTGCCGTTTACAGTCTTGCCAATGAAAGCATATGCAAAGTAGAGGATGACAAGAGCAGAAAACACAACTGCTACAGACACAAGCGTGATTATCAGTCCGTGAGGATCTCTCACAGCCATCTCTGCGCTCTTTGTCACGACATTCTCTGAAGCCTGAAGTAATGCAAATGTGTTCATAAGGATGTACTATAACGGGAGGTTGTCGTGCTTCTTCCAAGGATTTTCCTGCGCTTTCACCGCAAGCTGCTCGAGAGCTCTGATGACACGGAAACGAGTGTTTCTAGGTTCAATCACATCATCAATGTAGCCATACGAAGCAGCATTGTACGGATTGCAGAACAGATCGTTATACTCCTTCTTCTTCTCATCACTCAGACGAGCTCTCTCAGCCGGATCCTCAATTGCCTTTATCTCCTTCGAATAAAGGATTTCAACTGCTCCTTCTGCACCCATCACTGCAAGATTCGCCGAAGGCCAGGCATAGTTTATATCTCCGCGAAGCTGCTTGCAGCTCATTGTGATATGGGCTCCTCCATATGACTTTCTCAAAGTCACGGTCACCTTAGGGACTGTCGCCTCACCATATGCATAGAGAAGCTTTGCACCATGAGTGATTATGCCGCCATACTCCTGCTGGGTTCCGCACAGAAAACCAGGGACATCCACAAGAGTGACTACAGGAATATTGAATGCATCACAGAAGCGGACGAAACGGGCAGCCTTACGTGATGCGTTTATATCAAGGACACCTGCAAGAATCTTAGGCTGATTGGCCACGATTCCTACAGAACGTCCGTTCATATGAGCAAATCCAACGATCATGTTCTTCGCCCAGTTCTTGTGAATCTCAAGGAAACGTCCGTCATCCACAATGCTGCCGATCACCTGATACATGTCATAGGCTTTGTTCGGATTGTCAGGAATGATATCATTGAGGGCATCATCATAACGTCCCGCAGGATCAGCAGTCTCCACGTAAGGAGCCTCCTCGCGATTGTTTGAAGGAAGGAAACTGAGAAGGGCCTTTATTGTCTCTACAGCATCCTGTTCCGACTCTGCAGCGAAATGAGCCACACCGCTCTTGGTAGAATGCACGCTGGCACCACCGAGATTCTCATGTGTAACCTCTTCGCCAGTGACGGTCTTCACCACTGATGGTCCTGTAAGGTACATATATGACGTATCCTTGACCATTACTGTGAAATCTGTAAGAGCCGGAGAATATACCGCTCCACCTGCACACGGGCCGAAGATTCCGGAGATCTGCGGGATCACGCCGGATGCAAGTATGTTTCTCTCGAATATCTCACCATAGCCTGCCAATGAGCAGATGCCTTCCTGAATACGCGCTCCACCTGAATCATTCAGAGCAATGAAAGGGGCACCATTTCTGACCGCAAGATCCATAACCTTGCATATCTTCTGAGCCATGGTCTCAGACATCGATCCGCCGGAAACAGTGAAATCCTGAGCAGAGACATAGACAAGTCTTCCGTCAATGGTTCCCATACCAGTAACCACACCATCTCCGTCATAGCTCTGGTTCTGCATTCCGAAATTAGTGCAGCGATGTCTCACGAACATATCGAACTCCTCAAAACTTCCCTCATCCAAGAGCATTGCAAGTCGTTCACGTGCGGTAAGCTTACCCTTCTGATGCTGAGCGTCAATCCTCTTCTGACCACCGCCCATTACCGCAGCCGCCCTACGCTCGACAAGTTCTTTGATTTTCTCCTGCTGTATACTCATAATGATACAATTTACCAATCTTGACAAAGTTAACATTTTTTTCGACATTTCCACATTATAGCCCGAGAAAAGGAAAACAAAAAAGGGACCGGCCATTTTTCTGGTCAGTCCCCTCATCATACTTATGTCGTAAGAATTACGGCTGCATTGTTGTATAAACGTTCTGCACGTCGTCATCCTCCTCGATACGCTCGATAAGCTTCTCCACATCAGCCTTGGCGTCACCCTCAAGAACCTTGAGGTCAACGTTAGGGAGGCGGGTGAACTCTGCGGCGATGAGCTCGTAGCCATTCTCCTCAATCCACTTCTGGATAGCGTTGAACGCTGTAAACTCACCGTAGAGGACGATTTCCATTTCCTCATTCTCGTTCTCCTCCTCGAAGATCTCCTCAACACCGTAATCGATAAGCTCGAGCTCAAGCTCCTCAAGATCATAAGGATTTGCAGTCTTCATACGGAACATGCACTTACGGTCGAACATATAGTCAACGCTTCCTGAAGTTCCGAGTGATCCGCCGCTCTTGGTGAAGTACGAACGGACATTGGCAACTGTACGGTTGTTATTATCAGTAGCTGCCTCAACAAGAACAGCAATACCGTGAGGACCGTATCCCTCGAATACTACCTCCTTGTAGTCTGCCTGATCCTTGTCGGTTGCTCTCTTGATTGCACGTTCGATGTTGTCCTTAGGCATATTCTCGCTTCGTGCAGTCTGGATAAGTGCGCGAAGACGAGGGTTACCTGTCACATCCGGACCACCCTGCTTTACAGCGATAGTGATTTCCTTACCGATCTTAGTGAAGACGCGGGCCATGTGACCCCATCTCTTGAACTTTCTTTCCTTTCTAAACTCAAACGCTCTTCCCATAGCTCTTACTTGTTTTCGATACGTGTGATGTACTTGTCGATATCGTAAGCCTCCATAGACTGTGGATAGCTGTCCTTGATTGTCTCGTAGTAACCGAGAGCCTTCTCGTTCTCGCCGAGCTTCTCAGCAACCTGACCAGCCTTGAGAAGGTAACCTGCAGCGAACATGTTGTCGCACTCAGCAGCAGCCTTCTCGAAGCAACCGAGAGCCTTTGCATAGTTCTCAAGACCTACATACGCGTCACCAATACATGCTGTAGCACGAGCTGCGAGGATAGCATCCTTACCCTTGTAGCTGTTGAGAGCCTTGATTGCAGCATCGAAGTTTCCGAGCTGAAGCTCGCATACACCTGCATAGAAATACACAGCCTTGCCAGCCTTTGCACCATACTCATCAATAATCTGGTTGAAGCCGAGAACGTTGCCGTCGCCGTTGAGAGCAAGCTCGTAATCAGCTGCCATGAAGTTCTGCTCTGCAAGAGCCATCTGACCCTGAGCCTCAACAACTGCAGGCTGATAAGCGAACTTGAACCAGCAGAACACTGCGATTGCCAATACTACCACACCGGCTGCAATGCCACCGATAAGTTTACCGTTCTCAGAGAAGAACTTCTCTGTCTTTGAAACTGCCTCGACTACTGCCTCAGCATTAGGGTTTTTGATTTCTTTAGCCATATCTGATAATTTATATTTATTTATATCCGTACAAAAACAGTCGGCAAATTTAGGAAAAAATGTTCAATATCAAAACAACTTCTTATATTTGCGTGACTATACGAATATAAAACCTTATATAATGCGAATCAAATCCGAATACAAGCTGCGCAATGTTGCTGGCGAGACGATAATCGTAAGGCAGGGAACAGCCCAGATTGACCTGACGAAAGTCATCTCCCTCAACTCATCTGCACGCGTCATCTACGAGGCACTTGCCGGCAAGGAATTCAGTCTGGAAGACATTGTGGAAGTACTGACGGACAAATATGAAATCGGCACGGCAAAGGCAGAAGAGGCTGCACATGCCTGGATTGATTCGATGAAGGAGTGCAATCTTATAGAAGAATAATGCAGAAATTCTATCAGATTGCCGGTCACTGCTTCTCCATCTGCGGAGAGGACTTGCTGCCTGCCGTAGAGTCTATGGCGGGATTTGCTCCGTTTGAGACCGACACATCCACTCCTTCCTTCTCTTTCATCGAAAGCGACGATGTCCCGCACCACACAGAAATCCAGTACACATTCTGCCACGAAGGAGTGAGCGCTGTCTTCGGAAGGCACTCGTCGGGACATCTGCTTACCATGACACCGGAAGACGAACCGTCCCTGCATCTTTGGAGTAACGATGGAGAGGACATGGTCAAGGTTACCGGCAACTTCTCTGTAAGAATACTCAATTATGCCCTATGGGTAGGCTACGGGCTGATGACGGTCCCACGAAAGACGGTCGCGATACACAGCAGCTGCATTGTGAAGGACGGCGGCGCAGTCCTGTTCCTGGGCGAAAGCGGAACTGGCAAAAGCACCCACACAAGGTTATGGCGGGAACACATCGAGGGCGCATATCTTCTGAATGACGACAGCCCGATAATACGCGAAATTGACGGCAGGATATGGGTATACGGCAGCCCATGGAGCGGAAAGACAGCATGCTACATAAATGAAAGGCACGTCCTCAAAGGATGCATCCGTCTGTCCCAGGGACCGGAAAACAAGATTTTCAGTCTCAAAGTCCTACAGGCCTATGCGGCACTGCATCCTTCCTGTCCTCCGACCTTTGCATATGACCCAAGATTATATGACTCCATCAGCGAGCTGATCAGTACCATAATTTCTTCCGTTCCAGCCTGTCATCTCAGCTGCAGACCGGATAAAGAGGCAGCAGAAATGGCTGATTCAATGATTTTTTCATAAAAAAAGGAATAATCCCCCCCCCTTTTATTGTTAATCAAATAATTATTGTTTAATTTTGCGTGGTTTGGAATTGCGCACTTCCTGGAAACGTTTCCGGGAGGGGCGTTTTTACATGCATTAATGAAATAAATTATATAAAATTTTTATGGCTCAGGTGCAAAAGTATGTGTTTCGATAAATAAGTGATACCTTTGTATGGATATATAAATACAAAGGTTATGACAGACGAACAGAAAATACTTTTAGCATTAGTCAAGTTGATGTTTCCACGTGAGATGTTGGATTAT
>JBGUTV010000060.1:0-38819 GCA_045133255.1 Candidatus Cryptobacteroides sp. | reverse complement strand
AAACTGCCAACGATAGGACACGCAGGTGTCAAATCATCGGCAGGATTGCGAAGGTTCTGTTTTATCTTATAGATGCAATAGGGAGGCTCTATAAGATGATAGGACTTAACCACTAACGGTTGTCTACTTCCCCTCGGTGTTTATAGCAGAGGCAATGCCAAAGAGCATTGTCTCTGTCTTTTTTAGACCCACAGAAAAAGCATTTAAGACTCTATCGAATCAAATGATGCAGAATTTGGTCTAGAATTCGGTCCAATTGTTTTATGAGGAGGGATTTCGTCACTTCGTTCCGACATCCCTTGCACCTCGCCGGTGGGGCCCTTGCAAGCTGAAAGGCCAGAGCTGACTTATTGTCGGTTTAGACATCATGACTACTCGAGTAGTCATCGGGTACTTTTGCCCTTCTGTCATCTGCTGTCAAAGAACTCTTGCTTCGAGTGCAAATAAGGCATCTTTATTTGGATTGTGCAAGTTAATTCGGATTTATCTTTCGGCTTTAAAATCTTGGTATAATGCTACTGGACCGAGATGCCATGCCTTTGTAGATTCATTCTCTAACCTTGCATATAGTTCAGAAGAGTAAAGGATCTTCATTGCCTCGACTATGCTGATGCCATTATCCTCTGCAAGCATATTTGCCATCCAACTTATTTTGGATGGAAGCAGAAGATGGACGTTCTGTTGAGTAATCGTCAAATTCATAACACAATCTCCTTTGCCTCTACAAACTTAATATATTCAAGAGCCTCAGATGTATGGAACAGATACTGATCCACCAACATGTAGGTCTTAAGCTCGGAAATCAAAGTCGTCTTATCTATCAAACCGCCTTCGTACAATGCAAATGCTGCATATACCTTATCGTTTGCCACCGGACCATATACGAGGTCGTATTCATGTACAAAACCTTTCTTGGTACGATTCTGCATTACGAAATCAACCCACTCATCAGTAGGAGTCTCAAACACAAGAGCCTTCAGATTATGCAACGCTGCTTCATCAAACTCATATACGCACACATAACCAAGTGAGACCTTTTTCTCGCCCATTCTACGTCTTACCCAAGACTCCGCCTGTTCGTAAGAAGTAGTAGTATAGAAACCTCGACCGTAGTCAAGGGTGCGGTTTGACTCTCGGATCTCCGGATTCGCAACCTTCTCAATACTGCCATGATAGATTTTCATACCTACTCTCCCCTTCTCGTTCTTATAAATTCATCAATATCTTCGATGATCCACTGACGACTCTGCGTATGTAATATCTCCCAATGCTCCGACAGGTATTCCAGCACGCCATACTCTGACAACAAAGCCATCGCCTCGCTACCGCTGATCCCTTTTTCATTCTTGTACTGCTCTATACAGAAGGAAATGAAATATGCTATGTCCAGATTTTCCTTGGTCATCTATTAAAAAAGTTTTGCCTATATTAGAATTAAATCAATATAGCAAAACTAAAACCAACGAAGATACAAAAAAAAGAGAAATTCTATAATTGAATTTCTCTTTTTCTGCGGAGAGTGAGGGATTCGAACCCCCGGACCCGTTAAGATCAACGGTTTTCAAGACCGCCGCATTCGACCACTCTGCCAACTCTCCAATATGTTTCCTCTCAAAAGGGATTGCAAAGGTACGAATAAATTCGAAACCTGCAAATTTTTTTGCAATTTTTCTTATTCCTTCGAGAAGAACTTGTACTGGAACAGCAGCAGATAGATCGCTCCGCAGGTCACACAACTGTCGGCAAAGTTGAAGACTGCGCCGAAGAAGGTGCGCGGATAGTCCATCCATGGAAGCTTGTAGTCAAAAAGCGGGAAGTAGAACATATCCACCACCTGTCCGAACATAAATGCAAACGGAGCACCTGGAGTAATGGTCTCTGGCCATATCAAGCCATAGAAGAGACAATCGATGATGTTACCGAAAGCACCGGCTGTAATCAGAGTCAGGCCCACAAGAACGCCCACAGGAGTATCCTGCCTCTTTGCGAGTTTATTGATCCACCAGCACAGACCTCCGAAAAGCACAATCCTGAACAAAGAGAGCAGCACCTTGCCGACCAGGCCACCGAAGGCCATGCCGAAAGCCATGCCCTTGTTAAGGACAAAATGCAGCTTGAACCAGTCCCCTATCACATCAATGGTCTCGCCAAGACCCATCTCGGTCTTGACGATAACCTTGATAATCTGATCGATGAGCACCAGGACGGCACCCAGAATGAAGAGTCTTGTTCCCTTAGTGATCTTCATGGAGACTACTTGTTCTTGTTCATCATTTCCTTAGCCTCTACGGTAAGGGTAGCGTGAGGTACAAGACGAAGTCTTTCCTTAGGGATGAGCTTGCCTGTCATACGGCATACACCATAAGACTTGTTCTCGATTCTGATGAGAGCAGCCTCAAGGTTCTGGATGAACTTGTACTGACGCTGAGCAAGCGCACCAGCCTCCTCCTTAGAAAGAGCGGTAGCACCCTCCTCCATGATCTTGAAAGTAGGAGATGTATCCTCCACATCATTGCTGGATGCGTGAGTCACAACATCTCTGAGAGTCTTATATTCCTTCTTAGCCTTTTCAAGCATCTCGATAATAATGGCCTTGAACTCCTGGAGTTCCTCATCACTGTATCTGACCTTCATTTCTTCTGCCATGATCGTATATATTTTTAGTTAATAATTTCTTCCATTTATTCCCTACGGGAACCAGATGATTAAATCCTGCTTACAGCAATACGGATAGCACCCTCATTCCACTCTACCTCAGGAGCATCACCTGCCTCCGAAAGCTCAGCAGCCTTCACCGAGAGAGCAAGAGTCTGGGCACCCACGTACTCAGCAAAGTTCGCAAGGGAAGCATTGATCTCTGCAAGATACTCGCCATCCGCATAGATCACGACATTGATCTTGTCGGTCACATCAAATCCGCTGCTCTTTCTGAGATTCTGGATTCTGTTGATGAGCTCACGAGCAACACCCTCCTGCTTGAGTTCCTCAGTAATGGTCACATCAAGGGCAATGGTCATAGCACCCTCCGTAGCGACAAGCCAGCCCGGCATATCCTCAGAAGATATCTCATAATCACCCTTGTTGAGAGTAACGTCACCTGACGGCAGGCTCAGAACATATCCTGTGCCAGCAGCCTCAGAAGCCTGGATTTCCGAAATCACCTCCTGGCTTAGAGTGCCGAACGCAGCAGCAATCTCCTTCATCTGCTTGCCGTAGATCTTACCGAGAGTCTTGAAGTTAGGCTTGATCTTCTTGGTGATCAGGCCGGCTGTATCAGAAATGAACTCAGCCTCCTTCACATTCACCTCATTGAGGATAAGAGTCTTCACCAGCTCGAGCTGCTCCTTCACATGAGCATCGATAACCGGAATGATGATCTTCGAAAGCGGCTTGCGCACATTGATCTCAGCCTTGCGGCGAAGAGCGAGAACCATCGAAGTAGCTCTCTGTGCAAGCGCCATCCTCTCCTCGAGATCCTTATCCACTACCTCAGCATTGTACTCAGGCATAGCCACATAGTGAACTGACTCCGACTCACCCTCCACAAGGTCAAGATAGAGTCTGTCCATAAAGAACGGAGCGATCGGAGCCGCAAGCTTAGCGACAGCCACAAGCACCTGATAGAGAGTCTGATAAGCCGAGAGCTTGTCAGTATCCATTGTACCGCCCCAGAAACGCTTTCTGCCGAGACGTACATACCAGTTGCTGAGATGGTCACAAACGAAGTCCTGAATGAGACGGCCCGCAGTAGTGATGTCGTAATCCTCGTATGCGGCAACAACATCCTTCACGAGAGTATTGAGCAAAGAGATCACCCATCTGTCGATCTCAGGACGCTCCGACATAGGCACAGCCTCTGATGCCGGATCGAATCCGTCGATGTTCGCATAAAGCGAGAAGAACGAATATGTATTGTAAAGTGTTCCGAAGAATTTACGGCGAACCTCGTCCACACCATTGGAGTCGAAACGAAGGTTATCCCATGGCTGTGAATTGGTAAGCATATACCATCTTACAGCATCAGCGCCATATGTATCAAGAGCCCAGAACGGATCCACCGCATTGCCCAGACGCTTACTCATCTTGTTACCGTCCTTGTCAAGCACGAGACCGTTTGAAATGACTCTCTTGAAAGCGCACTTGTCGCTCACCATCGTATTGATAGCATGGAGAGTATAGAACCATCCGCGAGTCTGGTCAACACCCTCGGCGATGAAGTCTGCAGTGCAGCCGAACTTCTCGCTGCCGAGGTTGCGGAGACCCTCCTGTGCATATGGCATCGCACCTGAATCGAACCATACGTCAATAAGGTCAAGCTCGCGCACCATCTTCTTACCGCTGTCTGAAACAAGGAAGATATTGTCCACGTACGGACGATGGATATCAATCTTATCATAATTCTCCTTCGACATATCCTCAGGATCGAAGCCCTTGGCAGCGAAAGGATTCTCAGTCATGAAACCGGCAGCGACAGCCTTCTCGATCTCAGCATAAAGCTCCTTGATTGAGCCGATGCACTTAGCCTCCTTGCCGTCCTCAGTCTGCCATACAGGAAGAGGAGTACCCCAGTAACGGCTACGTGAAAGGTTCCAGTCCTGGATATTCTCCAGCCACTTTCCGAAACGGCCTGTACCTGTAGACTCAGGCTTCCATGTGATGGAATCATTAAGCTCCATCATTCTCTCGCGCACCGCAGTAGTCTTGATGAACCAAGAGTTGAGCGGGTAATAAAGCACCGGCTTGTCGGTACGCCAGCAGTGAGGATAATTATGTGTATGCTTCTCGATCTTGAACGCCTTGTTCTGCTGCTTGAGCATTACGCAGATATCGACATCAAGGGTAGGAGCATCTTCGGCAAGCGTAGCATCGTATGCATTCTTCACATAACGGCCTGCCCACTCAGCATACTCAGGAGCCATGTTTGCAGCAGCATATTCAGGATCGAGATCCTCCACACGGAAGAAACGTCCGCGAAGATCCACCTGAGCCTGAAGGTCACCGTTGCGGTCAACCACCTGAAGTCCGGGAACACCGGCAAGACGAGCCACCTTGGCGTCATCCGCACCGAATGTAGGAGCGATATGAACGATACCTGTACCGTCCTCAGTAGTCACATAGTCACCAGGGATCACCTTGAACGCACCCTCGCCCGGATTAAACCAAGGGATGAGCTGCTCGTAGCTGATGCCTGTAAGGTCAGAACCCTTGAGCACACCATCAAGCACCTTGAACGGAACGAGCTTGTCGCCCGGCTTGTAATCCTCGAACGCAACCTCAGCTGCCTTAGGATTGAAATGAGCGTTCACGAGAGCCTGAGCCACAACATAAAGTGCCGGCTGACCTGTATATGGATTGAATGAGAGAACTCTCACATAATCGATATTAGGACCCACACAGAGAGCTGTGTTTGAAGGAAGGGTCCAAGGAGTGGTTGTCCATGCAAGGAAATATGGCTGGACTCCCTGCTCGTAGAGGAACTCCGACTTCTCGTCACGAACCACCTTGAACTGAGCCACCGCGGTAGTATCCTTCACGTCGCGATAGCATCCAGGCTGGTTTAGCTCGTGCGTACTCAGACCTGTTCCTGCAGCAGGAGAATATGGCTGGATAGACTTGCCCTTGTAGAGAAGTCCCTTGTCATAAATCTTCTTCAGAAGGTACCAGAGAGTCTCGATATAACGGTTGTCGTAAGTGATATAAGGGTCATTCATGTCCACCCAATATCCCACACGCTCGGTCATCGCAACCCACTCTGCAGTATATTTCATCACCTCCTTGCGGCAGGCGTCATTATATTCCTCCACTGAAATCTTAGTTCCGATATCCTCCTTGGTGATACCCAGCATCTTCTCGACACCAAGCTCCACAGGAAGACCATGGGTGTCCCATCCTGCACGACGGTTCACCTTATAACCGCTCTGAGTCTTGTAACGGCAGATGGCATCCTTGATCGAACGGGCCATCACATGGTGAATGCCCGGCATACCGTTAGCAGAAGGCGGTCCCTCAAAGAAAATGAATTCAGGAGCACCTTCCCTCAGCTCAAGGGATTTCTCAAAAGCATGATTCTTCTTCCATCTGTCAAGCACCTCGTTTCCGATAGACACAAGGTCAAGACCTTTATATTCCTTAAATGCCATAATTAAAAAATAAATATCTATTTTTGCAGTCGGGAGCCATGCCCCGAAAATTTCAATCGGCAAATATACACATTTTACGCGTATTTATGAATATACTGGATATCATTATTTTAATATGTCTGATTCCTGCGGTTATCCAGGGCCTCAGAAAGGGATTCATATCCCAGGTGATTTCCATAATATCGCTGATTGCAGGCATCTGGGCATCAGTAAGATTCGCCGACCTCGCAAGCCAATGGCTCAGCCAATACATATCGGCATCGGAGCAGGTCATGAAGATAACCGCATTCATCCTGATCATGGTGGTCGTGTTCATCGTCCTCGCCCTTATCGGAAAGCTTCTCGAAGCCACCATCAAGCTCGTGATGCTCGGATGGGTCAACAGGCTGCTGGGCATGATCTTTTCTCTGGCCAAATGCGTCCTCATCCTCGGACTTGCAGTGCTCGCATTCAACTCCCTCAACGAGACATTCGGATTCGTAAAGCCGGAACAGCTCTCCGGATCCGTACTCTACCCCATCATCAAGGATATAGCTGACAGCGTATTCCCATACCTAAAAAGCTTCCTGACACTCAACTGATTATGGAAAGATTAATCCTCATAGAGACATCCACTGCCCTCTGTTCCGCAGCCCTTGCGGAAGACGGAGTGATAACAGCATACCGCGAAAGCTCAGCCCCTAAGGCACACGCATCCCTCACAGCAGTCTTCATCCAGGAAATGCTTGAAGAAAAAGGCCTCACCATCGCCGACTGCGACGCCGTATGCGTAAGCAAAGGCCCGGGTTCATACACAGGCCTCCGAGTAGGAGTGTCCACAGCCAAAGGACTCTGCTTCGGCAGCGGCAAACCCCTCATCGCCATCGGCACCCTTGACATCCTCACAGCCCAGGCACAGGAAGCATCTTCTGAAACCGGCATTGCCGACACTTCAGAAACCGTCATTGCCGACACTTCAGGAACCGTCATTGCCGACCATTCAGGAACCGTCATTGCCGACACTTCAGAAACCTCCATTGCCGACACTTCAGAAACCGTCATTGCCGACACTTCAGAAACCGTCATTGCCGACACTTCAAAAACCGTCATTGCCGACACCTCAGAAACCGTCATTGCCGACACTTCAGAAACCGTCATTGCCGACCTGATCGGCAATCCATCCCACATCGTCCCGATGATCGACGCCCGCAGAATGGAAGTCTACGCCGCCACCTTCAAGCGCACCGACGCCCCTACGAACCACAGCGAAGCCACCCCTCGCTACACCCAGGTCACCGAAACCGCTCCGGCAATCATCGACGAGACCAGCTACACCGACCTCCTCAACGAAGGCCCGGTCCTCTTCATCGGAGACGGAGCCGGCAAATGCGCCGACGTAATCAAGCACCCCAACGCAACCTTCATCCAGTGCTGGCCCAAAGCCTCAGCAATGCTCCAGCCTGCCCTCCGCGCCTACCGCGAGCGCCGCTTTGAAGACGTCGCCTACTTCGAACCATTCTACCTCAAGGAATTCGTAGCCACAGTCAGCAAAAAGAAACTCTTCTAGCAGCCCCAGCTGCACTATAAACAAGATTAAATCGAGTCCCGGCCCCAACAGCCAGGACTCGTATTTTTTACCCGCCCCAATCAGGCACACCATCCAAAACCCACATCACCCTCACGCACACCCCCAAACACCGTTGCGACAAAAATCCCGCATTCCATGTAGCAACGCCACCCCACACCACCATTTTCAGCAACAAAACCGCACCGTTGCTACACGTTTCCCAAGATTCTTGTACCATCGCCACACAATCACCCGCCGCTCCATCCCTTCCAGACACGACCCATTCCCGTGCCCAAAACACACCCCTTTCAGGCACGGCTCCACCAAGCCCCAGCACCCCACAGGCACAAAGCAGGCAGAGCAGCCCCCGGGCTGAGCTGCGCCGCCTGCTTTGAGTGGCTGGCCCCCGTATCCGCCAGCCGCGCTGCCCGCCAGAATATCCCGTAGCGCGATGTTCACACAACCAGACATCTACTGCAAATAGTTATATATATCATTATAAATATCTATTATAAGGATATTTATAATGCGAAAAAACTTCTTGACATTCAATAGACTGCCTTGTTTTTATAACCAATCATTCTTTCTATGTTTGCCAGAAAAGTTATCGCAGAGATATGACACACTCAAAAAAAGCCTACACAAAGCGGGCTACGACATATGACGAACAGATTCTAATCCTTAAACAAAGAGGAACCGTTATATCAGATGAGGACAAAGCAAAAGAGTACCTTTCTGACATCGGCTACTACAGGCTCGGATTTTATTTACATCCATTCGAGATAACCTACCCTGCACTTGACTCTAAACGCAGCCACAATCTAATTCCGAACACACAGATCGAGGATGCTGTCGCACTCTACTACTTTGATCTGGATCTCAGGAACATATTAAACAGATACTTATCAAGAATTGAAGTCGCAATACGAACAACCGTCATTTACGAACTCTCAAACAAATATAAGACAGATCCGACATGGTTTACAAACCCGTCCATTGTGTCTGCTAAATTCATTGCAGACTTTCCAGCAATGGCATACAATTCCATAAAGAAAAGAAGTCCGATAAAAAGACATCATAAAAAATATACTGGCCCTTATGCTCCAGCATGGAAAACTTTAGAGTTTATGACACTCGGCAACATAGAATCCCTCTACGATAGTCTTTTGGCGGATGCAGACAGGAAGATTATCAGCATGCATTTCGGAGAACCAGCCACAGGAACATTTAAAAGTTATATGCTAGCCATACGCGAGGTTAGGAATGCTTGTGCTCACGGAAATGTATTGTTTGGATTGACATTGACATCCGGCATTAGATCCGGCGTTGCCTGCCCATCTTTCCCCACCCACACTCAACAGACATTTCACGGAGCATTACGAGTGATTGATTACTTACTACGAATAATTTCAGTAAACCGTTCGAATGATATGTGGCGTGAAATTCACTCAGCTACCAGACTCCTATATACCCAATCACCATCATTAAAACATCTGATTGAAAGTAAAACAGGCATCATTTTGCCAACAAATAGCATATAACAAAAGCACATTAATTGGAAATTGGTAATATAGTTGTATATTTGCAAAACCAAAGTGTATCTGGGAGGCCCCGTAGCGCCCAGCTGCACTATAAACAAGATTAAATCGAGTCCCGGCCCAACAGCTAGGACTCGTATTCTTTTACACCCCTCCACCTCCAAGCACGCCTCATCAGAACCTCCACCCGTGCCCAAAACACACCCCTTTCAGGCACGGCCCCTTCAAAAACTACCCTATTTTGTGGACATCCCTGCTCGAAACCCCACCCATCCATGAAACAAGGCACTTCCATGGACAAATCCCTCCTCGAAACCCCTCCCGTCCATGAAATCAAGGCTTTTCATGGACAAACACACCAAAACCCTCCCTTCATCCATGAAACAGGCGGATCTCATGGACAACTCCACCAAAATCCCCCACCCATCCACGAAACACGGCACTTCCATGGACAAGTCCCAGGACCCCGGCTCCACAGGCACAAAGCAGGCAGAGCAGCCCCCGGGCTTAGCTGCGCCGCCTGCTTTGAGTGGCTGGCCCCCGTATCCGCCAGCCACGCTGCCCGCCAGAAGATCCCCTCACCAAAAATCTCCTCCAGCCCCCACAGCAGAAAATCCCACAAACAAAAATGGCAAGGACCGACCAGTCCCTGCCACACTAACTATCCCAAGAAAAGCCATCTAAACAACCGAAGCATAATCCGGCAACTCGGCAAGCTCCCTCCCTATTGCCCTCATTGTATCCATAATCTCACGCATCCTCTTTTCCGACGGCTTCTTTGCACCGCTGATATACTGAGCGAACAGACTCTGAGAAATGCCAAGTCTACGCGCAATGGCAGAAGCATTCAACTCAGGATGCTCCATAAACAACCTGTACAGCACCGAATCACTCTTCTTCTCAAAAAAGCCATCGAAACTAAGATCCTCATCAAGCTCAGGCCAAGATATACCGAAAGCATCAGCAGCAAAACACTGTCGCTGCTCCTGCGTAGCCTCCCTCAGACGCGGATAATCAGAGAAACGCTCACAAGCCTCCCTACCGTCAACTGTACGTATCCAGATTCCAGAATCCGTCACCCAAATCTTTTCAACCTGTATCATATCACTTACGCTTATTGAAGTACCTGTTCCAATGCCCAGCAATTACTTCTACATTTTCTACAATTATCGATTCTATCAACTTCAGTTCAGCAGGTTTCATACCAGAATTCTCCACCAACAGAACCGGATCTATCATAAACTTTGCACACGCCCCACCCTTCTTCACATGTACATGGATAGGAAGATGCTCATTTGAATAGAACATAAATTGAAAGCCAAAAAGAATAAATATAGTTGGCATATCGTCACAAATATAGGTAATAATTTTATTACCTACAATTAGATTAAACAAAATGAACACAAACGTGATAAAACCTGACATCACGATTTAATCACGGAACAAAATTGAAGGATATTATCCACTTACCGAAAAAGCATGAGCATATTTTAGAAAATGTGCCCCAGAATACACTCCAAGGCACATTTTATCCACTAAATTTGTTCAGATTTGCATCATTTTCAAACAAATCCAACATCTAAACTACTATAAGACACAGCATTACGTCCAGATTTGCAACACACCCGGCTTCTTCCGGAGTCATCTGCACCGTTGCGACAAAAATCCCGCATTCCATGTAGCAACGCCACCCCAAACAGTTCATTTCAGCAACAAAACCGCACCGTTGCTACACAAATCCCCAAATTCCTGTACCATCGCTGGCACAGGCAGCAAATTCCAACACTGACCCACAATGCTATCGGCAAGCTATTCTCCGAAAAACCATATCAAAATCAAAAAAATCCCCACAGGAGAAGCATGAAACATGACATACTCCTGTGGAGATATTTCTTTTTATAACACCAAACTTGCCGATATCGGCAAAATATCATATATTTGCAGTCATATCGGACTTCTGACTTGCCGATAGATGAGTGTTATGAAGTATATATCTGTTGCTGAATTTGCCCAAAGGCACAACGTGTCGGAAAGAACTGCAAGAAACTACTGCGCCCTCGGAAAGATCGACGGGGCATATCTTGTAGGCAAGACATGGAACATCCCCGAAGATGCAGAGCTTCCATCTCGCAGGAACCGTCAACGCCGATCATCAGCCCTGCTCGAGACACTGCGCGAACAGAAGAGCATGGGCATCAAGGGAGGCATCTACCATCGCACCCAGATTGACCTTACATATAACTCCAACCACATCGAAGGCAGCCGCCTGACTCACGACCAGACGCGCTACATCTTCGAGACCAACACCATCGGCATCGAAGGAGAAAGCATCCGAGTGGACGACATCATTGAGACGACCAACCACTTCCGCTGCATAGACCTCATCATTGACAGAGCAGAAGATAAACTGAGCGAAGGGATGATTAAGGAACTTCACTCCATCCTCAAATCCGGAACCTCGGACAGCCGCAAGGACTGGTTTGCAGTAGGCGAATACAAACGTCTGCCGAACGAAGTCGGAGGATTCGAGACCACTGCGCCGGAAAATGTCCACAAGGAAATCAAGTCCCTTCTCAAGGAATACAACTCAATAAAAAGAAAATCTCTGGAGGACATAATAGACCTTCACCAGAGATTCGAAAGCATCCATCCCTTCCAGGACGGAAATGGCCGAGTAGGCCGTCTGATAATGTTCAAGGAATGCCTCGCAAGCGGCCACGTGCCGTTCATCATCACCGAGGACCTCAAGATGTTCTACTACCGCGGTCTCCGCGAATGGAACTACATCCGCGAATTCCTCCGCGACACCTGCCTCACCGCCCAGGACAATTACAAAGCCCTCCTGGACTACTTCAGAATCAAATACTAGAAATCCATCGCCACGCGGGTAATCTTCAGTTTCCGAAACGCCAGCCGAGGCCGAGGAGGAGGTTGTTTGAGGAGGTCGAGTTGCAGATTTTCAGGCCTGTGTGGATAAAAAGGTTCTCGTAGACGAACGATTTGAGGGCGAGAATGTAGTACAGGCCGCTAAGTTCTGTGCCTTTATAGATTAAATTGTGGCCCACACCGAAATTAATCGAGAAGATCGGTGCGTGGAACTCAACTCTCGCAGACAGGCCGATTCCAAGCTGCTCAGAGAGAGGAGGCCTATGAAATCTGATCATATCAGTCACAGGATTCACGCCAGCAACATGATCAGCGAGGTTTATACCCTCATTAAACTGAATATCGACTGAAGGACCGACACTGAGATAATGTGATAGTTTGTAGAGAGGGTTGATGTGCAGGGCAAGAACCCCGAACTTGCCGTCAAGTTTGTAGTCTTTGCTCTTGTGGGTAACGAGTTCTTCGTAGCATGCACCGCAAAGAATAACATCCAGAGAGGTCCTTTTGAAGAACGACTTCTCTGTAAACTTATTTTGGAACGGCCTCTCCGGAGCAACTGCTAGACCATTCCCAAACGAACGAGAAGCAGTCAAGCGCACCCCAAAGGTATTGACACCGACATTCGGCAGCGTCGTGTCACCATTTGAAAAATGCGTAAAGTCCAATCCTGCAGAAAAGTTCCACTCAGAAAGAGGACGCCACGAAAGCATCAGACCGGCATTGATATAAGCATTGACCTTTGTGCCCACGGCAATATTTGGCTTCCAGAATGAAGAGACACCGAAGTTCCACTCATAATCCAGTGAAAGAGCTTCTGTCAACTGAGCTATTCTCGCGCCTTGAAAGACATAAACTGCTGCAGGAGAGCCGATAGCACTGTGGTTAAAGAAAGTATAATATGCAATGCCCACACCTTGATATGACGTCGGGAACATCTTTCCAAAAGCCGATGATGCAGGAAATGAGAATGCATACTGCAGATGCGTAGATAAAGCCCCGGCAACAGGACGTCCGACAGCATTCTCACCACGATAGAATCCATGATGCTGAGTGACCGCAGCAGGGCGCAGCCCAAGACTTACAGAGTGTACGACAGCCGTTGAATCTCCCTTCGCGCTCAAGGCAAAAAAGGACGCAAAAACCAGGAATATGGAAAGACACCATCGAATCATAACTCCACCCTCCATCTGCCGTCATATGCCTTGCTGATGAACTTACCTTTGAAGCAAAGGTCCCTGCCCTCACCGGGATGCTTAAACCACATAGTGTATGGAACCTCGTATTCAATATAGCCCCAGAACATCTTGACGGCATTATTTCCGGGAGCAAGATTCACCGAAGCAGTCAATTCCTCAAACTCTACAGGCTGAGTAATCACCTCATAACAGAACTCCACAGTCTCCCCGCTGAAAGTCAAGTCTCCATCCGAAAGCACGGCTTCAGGCAAAGGCACATCAAACGGTGCCTCCACAAATCTCATAAGTGTCTCATACCACATCACATACGGCATATCTACAGACGTTACAGCTTCAGCAGGAAACCACAAAGTACGGCAGAAACGCGCGTCAAACACAGGGCATTCCCAGACCATAGGCTCGCCGGAATCATTCTTCACAGTCTTGCTCCAGACCTGCTCAAAGCCATCCTCTGGCGGCACAACTACCGGATCGCCATATTCCACCCTGTCGAAAGAATACCCGCGGCACGCTCCAACATTGACGGACACCACCTTGGAAATGTATTCATTGCCGATGTATATCTGAATCAGGCTCGGATTGGAATTTACAGACTCATCCAGAGTCAGCACCAGCCTTGAAGGCTGAGGGCGAGTAATCTCAAAAGACATAAAATTACTCTCATATATCATCCTGTCCTCGCTTACCCACCACGCATCGATATGGTCGACAGTCACATTCTGCACCTCCCAGTCCCCGTGGCTTGCACTGATCTCAACTGTTCCTCCGGTAAATGGCAGTTCAAACTCCGTCTCAGCAAGCTCCAGCGGCTCAATGAACATGCCGGGATTGCAGGACGCAACTATAAAACAGATAAACAGAAGAATCAGTCGTTTCATGTCAACAAATATAGGAAACCGTCCGGACAAAACATAGATGCACTGTCCGAACGGCATATATAAAGATTGGAAGCTTTTACTTGCTGTAAGAGAACTCTACGACGATAGGCATGTGGTCAGCGAGACCTTTGTAGCCGTCATAGTCGCGGAGGTAGCTGTTAGCCTTGATCTGTACAGGAGCGTCTGGATTGTTGATGTAGATTACCTTGTCAACAACCTCACCCTTCTGAGTGTTCTCGCAGATGATGTCAGTGCTTGAATCAGTACCTGTAGCGTCGCTAACCATAAGAGACTTAGATGGATAAGTAGGATAAACTCCATCCCACTGATACTCTACCCATGGATCCTTAGCAACGAGGTCGCTGTTGAGCACTCCCCAGAAATAAGTCTGGAAATCGTGGCGAGTGTAGCGGCAGTTGGTGTCACCCATGATGATTACAGGGCGCTTATTGCCGCGGATGCTGTTTACATACTGAGCCATCTGCTTGAGCTGTGCGTGCTGAGCATTGATATGGCTTGATCCTGATGAACTGTAAGTGTTCATATGAGTGATGAGAACATCGATCTCAGTGCCGTCAGCGAGTGCAACCACATAGTGGCGGAAGCCCTTCTTGATGCAAGTGTTGGCACCTGATGTGATACCACCTGCAGAGCTAGTAAACTTAACGATGTTCTCATTGCTGAACGAACATGTTGCATTTCTTGTTGCAAAGCCAAGGCCGTCAGTGTTGTTTGATGAAATAGACGACACAGAACCTCTGTATGTACCGAATGTAAATCCAGACATACCGCTTGTAAGCTCTGAATGATATGCAAAGTCCTCAGAGAATCCTACGAAATCCCAGTTGTCTGATGCGATCTTTGAGCTGATGCTCTTTGTGCCTGTTGATCCAGGGCCATCGCCATTGATAGTGAAGAATGAAATCTTCTTTGGAAGACCGTCAACATTGTATGTTGCAACAGTGAATGTTCCGGCAGCTGCTGGAGTCTCAGGAACGACAGGAGTTTCAGGTTCCTCCGGAGTCTCCGGCTCTTCTGGCTGCTCAGGCTCAACGGTAACCTCAGGAAGCTTTACGGTCACTGGATAGTAGCCTCCGGCAACAACGTCAGCCTCCACAGTAAGCTCAGCAGTAGCCTCGGCCTCTGCAGACTTAGCTACAACTGTAAGAACGTCACCAGCCTTAACTGTAGGGAATACCACAGCCTTTGAAACAGTTGTGAACTCGTTGTAAGTAGTGTTGCCAGTATAAGAGAATGAACCATCAGCTGCGCTGAAAGAGAAACCACCGCAAACAGGCACAGCGGCACCGTTGCGGGTAACCTTGCAAGTGAGGCTCACGATATCCTGGCCCTCGAGTGCGCTGCCAGCAGTCTCCACAGTGAAGACAACGTCAGCGAGAACCTTGTGGAACTCGAAAGTAACATCACCATCATTGTTTGTGCCGGTCTGAACGCCATACATGTAGTTCACTGCACCATTGCTCTGGTCCTGCGCAACTGTTCCTGCAAGACCTGTAGCCTTCTTTGACGAGTTATTTGAGTTGTAAGGATAGTAGGCATACTGTGGAGTACCCTTTACCTCAGTAGCAGCTGTGAATGACACAGAAGTGCCGGCAGAGGCAGCAGTATACTTGACATTGTTCTCAGAAGCATCAGTGTAGACGCCGAGAACGTCAGACTTAGTCCAGGCAGTTGCAGCACCGTTGTCAACAACAGTCGCAGTAACCTTCTGAGACACAGTCTCTTCAACCTCAGGTTCAGATGGGGTGCAGGCTATGCCAAGTGCAAACATGGCAAATGCTGCGAAAATAGTTTTTGTGTTCATGATAAATAAAATTTTGTGTTGATTGGTTAAGAAAATTTAAGTCTGTTGACTTATATTTTACTTCATATATGAAAATTCTACAGTAATCGGCATATGGTCTGACAAGCCATCAAAACTCATGTCACGCAGATAGTTAAGCGCCTTGATCTGCACAGAAGCCTCAGGATTGTTGATGTATATCACCTTGTCCACGACCTCGCCGTTCTGTGTGTTCGAGCACATTATGTCTGTCTCGGAATTCGTTCCAGTGGCATCGCTCACCATCAGTGACTTGGAAGGATATTCCGGATACTTGCCATCCCATTGGGTATCCACCCAAGGATCATTGACAATCAGCCTCGGATCCAGCACCTTCCAGAAATATGTCTGAAAATCGTGACGGGTATATCGGAGATTTGTATCACCCATAAAGATTATAGGGCGCTTGTTCGTATTCCAGATCTTATTTATGTATGTCGCGACCTGATTGAGCTGAGAATGCTGAGCATTAAGATGCTTTTCAGTATCATATGTATTCATATGGGTAATGATTACATCTGCCTGTGTGCCATCCTTCATCGTTACAACATAATGGCGGAATCCCTTATCCACAGACGTATTTGCTCCCTGAGTAAGTCCACCATATTCTGCTGTAAACTCCTCCGCATATTCATTGCTCCATGAGCATGTTGTGTTAAGGGTTGCAAAGCCCAAGCCGTCTTTAGGCGCACTACCCCAGAATGACAATGCACTTCTTGAACGAGTGCCGAAGCTATATGTTCCGAGGTTTTTGCTGACATTAGAGAAGTCCTCACTCAGGCCGAAGAAATCCCATCCGGCATTAGTGATTGCTGTTCCAATGCTTCCGCTGGTAGAGCTTTTCACATTGTAGGTCGCAGCCTTGAATGTTCCAGCCTTCGAATATACCTTCAGTCCGCTGAAGTTCGCGAGAGTAAGAGGGAAGGTATAGTACATCTCCGGTGCAAAATCCACTTTGGAAGTCACAGAGACAATGGCTTCATGCTCGGCAGTCACAATGACGAATGTCAACTTGTCACCGGCCTTTATTTCCGGAAATACTGTAGCAAATCCGGCAAGAGTGCCGGTCAGAGGCACATCCCATCTGGTTGTGAGTGTATTGAACCTATTGCTGGCGATAGTATAGCTTCCGTTTGCAGCATTGAATGTAAATCCGCCTGTCACCGGTACTGCTGCACCGTTGCGTGTCACATTCATCACAATCTTTTCAAGCGTCTCACCAGCAAGTGAAGTACCGCTTGCGTCAATCTTGAAACGCACAAGCGAGAACATATTGTGGAACTTGAAACGGTAGTTGCCGCTCTTGTCGGTTCCATTTGCCTCGCCCCATTTATAGTCGCACTCAATATTGTCTGCTGCAATGGTCTGAGACTTCAGCACTGAACCGGCAAGACCTGCTGCGCTTTTGCCAGCATTGGCAGAGGCATAGGGGTAATAAGCATATGTGATCTCACCGCTGACAGTTGAAGAACTTTTGAAGGAACCATATTTGACAGCAGAGTTTCCCTCCAAAGTAAATACAGCATTGACCGCACCACCGGAAGTGAACACACCAAGCGTGTCACCAGGCGTCCATAACATCGGTACAGCTCCGGAAACAGACTCCGGTGATTCTATGCAGGTGCGCGCACCTGCCTCTCCGAGCTCAGCAATAATCTTCGGTGCAGCAGCCTGCACTGCAGAGCCACTCTTCTCCTCGTCGCATCCAAAAGCGAAGCCCATAAGAGCAACAGCAAGAACCGTTTTGATCAAACTCTTCATACGCTATTCCTCCTCAAATGCATTGCCCCCGTCTCCGACGACTATGTCGCCAGAGACGCAGAGAACTCCTTCAGACTCCAACTCGAGGGATCTCGTTTCTGGAGAAGTATAGTTAGTCAAATCCTTCAAGTTATACATTATTGATATTTTTCGTAAGTGAATTCTACGACGATAGGCATGTGATCAGCAAGACCATTATATCCGTCATAGTCACGGAGATAGCTGTTAGCCTTGATCTGTACTGAAGCATCAGGATTGTTGATGTAAATAATCTTGTCAACAACCTCTCCCTTCTGAGTGTTCTCGCAGATAATATCGGAACTTGAAGTTCCTGTAGCATCGCTAACCATCAACGAGTTAGACGGATATGTAGGATATACGCCAGCCCACTGATACTCTACCCATGGGTCCTTAGCAACGAGGTCGCTGTTGAGAACGCCCCAGAAGTAAGTCTGGAAATCGTGACGAGTATAACGGCAGTTAGTGTCACCCATGATGATGATAGGTCGCTTGTTGCCGCGGATGCTGTTCACATACTGAGCTATCTGCTTAAGCTGAGCATGCTGAGCATTGATATGGCCGGTGCCTGACGAGCTGTAAGTGTTCATGTGGGTAATAAGCACATCAATAACGACACCTGTCGCAACCGTTACCTCGTAATGACGGAAACCTTTCTTGATACAGGTATTTGCGCCGGATGTGAGTCCACCACTGGACGACGTGAACTGAGTTATACTCTCGTTGCTGAATGAGCATGTACTGTTTTTTGTGGCAAAGCCGAGTCCGTCTGTATTGTTAGATGAGATTGATGACACAGAACCTCTGTAAGTGCCGAAAGTCCATGCAGAAAGCGCACTTGTGAGTTCTGTGTGATAAGCGAAATCCTCAGAGAAACCTACGAAATCCCAGTTGTCAGAAGCGATTTTTGAACTGATGCTTTTTGTTCCGTTTGATCCGGGACCGTCACCGTTGATAGTAACAACAGAAACCTTCTGCGGTAGTCCGTCGATATTATAAGTCGCACATGTAAACATTCCGGTAGCAGTCACACTTCCATCAGGAGTGATGTCACCTCCAGTATTTCCCGAATCTCCCGAGTTGCTCTCAATCACAGTGTTTGCAGTGAGATTACTGAGTGTGAGCGGGAAAGTATAGAGTGTATTTGGCTTAAAGTCAACCTTGGATGTGACAGTAACTGTAGCAGTATGTGCAGGCGTGTGAATTGCAAAGGTAAGGACATCACCTGTCTTAATCTCTGGAAAAACTGTTCCAAAAGCCTGTGCTTGGGAAGCAAGAGAAGGCTTGGTTGTCCAATCAAATGTAATTGAATTGGAAGTATTAGAGAGCGAGTATTCACCAGTAGTTGCATTGAATGTAAAAGTACCACAAACCGGAACAGCAACTCCATTCCTCGTCACATTAAACTCAATGTACTTAAGATTATCCGACGATACATCAGTGCCTTCACCATTTATGATAATCTGTACAGGAGAGAAAAGGTGAGTAAATTTAAACTCTGCACCATTAGATGTCGTCTTTTGATATACGCCGATTTTACAATCTCCTGGAAGAGAGCCTGTAGCAGGATCCATTGTCTGAATTTCAGGAATACTGCCCAAAAGAGACGTTGGATCAGTACCTGCACTCTCGCTGTAAGGGTAATATGCCACCTGAGGAGTACCTGTCACCGTTTCTGAAGTAACAAAAGCCGCAACCTCTTCATTACTGGTCTGATTATACTTAGTGTACTTAATGTTTGACTCAGCAGATGTATAGACTCCAAGTTCATCTGACGGCATCCAAAGTACAGGAACATAAGATCCGGTACTGCCCACTGAGCTTTGAATACAGGTTTTGCTGTCAAAATGCGCTAAATCGCTGCTCGCTATGAGAAACTGATATGAGTTACCCTCATTAACATCGGTCATCTCACTAGAGCAGCTGCAGCAAAAGCACAAGGCTGCAGCAGCAAAGATAAGTTTAGTTCTTTCAATAGGTTTCATATGTGCAAAATGGTTAAGATTTCAGTTACGTATAAATACAAGTTATGAGAACACTTCACAGAAATGCCCTCATAACTTGCTCTATTTTCAATTTAAAACTATCAAAATCAAATGATTTCGTTCAACAATCCTTCTATAAATCTTAGAAGGCATTTCCTCCAACTACTGCGTAAGCAGCGTTGGAAGCTGGGGCTGGTTGCGGAGTGGTACCCTGATTTGTACCATCTCCATCACCGGTGATGACATCTCCTCCAGCTCTCTTGAGATAGAACTTACCATTCATCTCAATGATGTCCTTGACGAGCTGGATCGGATTTCCACTTGCATCTGTAGCGTGGTTCATAAGCACGAGGCCGACAGGTGATGGGTCAGTTGCGATTTTTTCTTCAATCACTCCTCTAACATACTCATTCAATACACTTGAAACGCCTGCTGGATCATCGCCATCAAGACTACCACCGATACCTAACTGAAACCAAGCATTGTGGCTTGAAGCATCATAAATCTCAACTGATTTCTTAATAATGTCGTCAATAGCATCCATACGCTGTCCTAGGGTTGGGACAGCGCTGAATGTTGTATTGCCGCGTGTCTGATTGCTACTTGTCTTTTGTGCTTGGTGGGAATAATATGTCAAATCAGTTGTAGCCTTACCGTTATAAATAGGAGATGTCTGCATTTTAGCGTAATAACCATAATAAGGGCTCGTATTTGTGGTCAAGCCGCTGATGATATCAGTTACGCCTGTCTGTATGTAACCATCTGTTGCCATTGAAGCAAATGATGCCATATGTCCGGTAGGCATTGAGAACGACGGGGTAGTACTAGTCGCAAAATCTACATTTGAGTGATTGATCTTGACTATCACATTCTTACCGCTATTAATAACATCCTCGATGGTCGTATTTTTTGTCACATTTGTGTAGAGATAATTTTTGATAGCATCGGTACTCAAAATAGTATTTAATTGTTCTGTGATGTAGTCTGCGCGGACAGAACCATATACATACTGATTACTAATTGTTTTTGGTTTCTCAGCAAATGTAAATACTATAACAACATATTCCTTTGGATTCTTTTGAGCTATGTCGCAGATACTAGTTATAACATCAGCGACATATTGGCCGTCTTTAAGATTTTGTGCAGAACCGATAAGTGGTATACTTATACCTTCATTCTTTTCTGTACCGGCGCACGCAAGATATGCATTGCTAGTATAGTTACTATCATTCCACTCCGCGTCTGCCCCCCAACGTCCGAGTAAGCTATGATCATTTGCACTTGTTTTTTTTGTTATTCGGCAGTCAATATTAAACGCGCGAATACCAGCATTGTACAATGTTGCAATATCTGTTGTATTTTGATATCCACTATCCATACAATACCACGCACCAGGAATCGAGAGTTCTGAAAGGTATACAGGAGTCGGGATCTGCGTCATCCATTTGGTCGGGTCCCAGTCAACAGTACCCATAACAGTGAGCTGAGGGATCTTCACCTTATGAATTTCTCCTTTCGCAAGAGTAAATTCCTGTGCCTCATGAGTTCCCGCCGGAAGTGTGTTCAGGTTTTCAACCTTAGGTATAATGTTGTAAGTGAAAGTTCCGTGCTGCGCAGTCTTCACTTCAACCGTCCACGGATGCTCACAAGAGTAAGTGGTCTTGCCGTTTTCAACCTTTTTTGTAACGTCACCACCCATCTTAACATCGTCAAGAGGAATAGTGAATACATTAAAATCAATCGCTTGATGCGCTTTCAACGGAATGTATCCACCACCAGGAAGGATTGTGTTCAAAGTGATACTGTTAGTATTGTTTCCTGCAGCAGCAGCTTGTGCTATTGCATTCTTAGCAGAGCCACTGACAGTAAGGGTGAAATCTCCTGATATGTTTGTTCCCGAAGGCGCAGTAACCTTAATACTCTGAACGTAAATGGTTGGATTTGTCAAACTTGAATTAAATCCCATAAAGCGGAACTTCAAGACTGTAGAGAATGGCTTGAAATGCAAGTCAACCGTGCTTCCATTTGCAACGCCTTCAGTTCGGGCAAACATTATAGCATTCTGCATCGAAGGGTTAGTTGCGTTAGAACCGAAATGCGTACCCTCCCAAAGATCAATCTTCACCGTATTACCATCATAATCTACACCATCAAGCACCCCTGTCTTATATCCAGCCGAGAATACGTAGTTCTGCGTAGCGCTGATAGTTGTTTTTATCTGATTCTCTGCTGGGAAAGATGCACCTGCCGAAGGATAGATTGCCATAAAGTTTGCAGTTTCTTCATCTCCCCACTGAACTCCACTCACGGCTGTTTTCTGAAGGTCGTCTGCGTAAACCTGGCCATTATCGACATTTGGCGTATTGGTTGGATTGGTCGTTGCAACTACTTTATATTCAGCCACCTGATTTCCGCCAGTCTTACCATATACTGATATTAAATCACCGTTAACCCACTTTACCATTATGGAGTCTGGCTGATCAGCTCCATAAAGTGTTTTTGTCTGAGAATCTCCAACAACATTTGCCGAGAACCTTACTTCCTCACCAGGAGTTGGCTCTGGTCTGAAGTCTCCATACTCCTCGCGTGAACAAGACGCCATGAGACAAACGACGCCTAAGAGAAATATTATATTACGTTTCATAATCATATTCTTTATCGTAGCTTATCCTAATTCCAACCTTCAGAGGCAAAATTGTCGCCGAAATCTCCAAATGCCTCATTGACTTTTTGCTCTTCAATTCGTCCTGTATCCTTATCATTCGGATTCTCGACATCCGCGGAGCTGCATATGAAGCCGCCTTCCATTTCTACTTGGATGCGGGTTGTCCGCGGTGCTTCGTAAACAGTTCTTTTCATCTGTTTTTTCATATCTTATATTTCTTTGTTTCAACCTCAAAAAGGTCTCGGCGAAGAGGCATAATTCCCCCTACCCGAAAACCTGTCCGTTTAATTGTCCGTATAATCAAACGACAAAGGTCTTACATTATTGTCAATTTTGCAAGAAAATGTGTGATTTTCAGCAAATTTACAAAAGTCCAAATCCGGCGTAAACCGTTGAGAATCACGCCGGATGGACCTATAATCGTGATTGTATTACTTCTGAAGTGTAAGGATTACAGCACGGCTGAGTCGGTTGTCGTTGTAGTACATTGTGTCCACACCACCGTGAGCCTCGACTGTAAGCTTCGCTGGATCTACGCCCTGCTCCTTAACGAGGAAGTCGTAAACTGCCTGTGCACGCTCCTCACTAAGAACCTGGTTGCGCTCAGAAGAACCTGTCTGCTGGTCAGCGTAACCTGAGATCTTGTAAACGATCTTGGTGTCAACAGCGTTGAGAAGCTTAGCAAGGTTAGTAAGAGTCACGCAAGCCTCACCTGAAAGCTCACTCTTGTTGAGAGCGAATCTAACATAGAGCTCTGGAGAAAGGAGTGACTCCACAACCTCAGTAGTAGCCTGAGCCTTAGCATCGTCGAGAGCCTTCTGGAGCTCAGCGTTGCGAGCGAGTGCCTCGTTGAGAGCGTCCTCGTCAACAACTGTAACTGTCTTTGTCTCGTAGATGGTCTTGTTCTTACCCTGGTTCCAGCCTCTTGGCTTGAACTTGTATGCGAGACCGAGGGTGGCTGTGAGGTAACCCTCTGACTCATAAGTCTCACCACCACCTGGACGAACACCGAGCTCACCCTCAAAGTCCTGTGGAACGAGTACGCCACGGAAGTCGATGTTAAGGTCGAGAGCGTCGCAAAGACGGAATGAGTTAAGGAGACCAACCATACCGTTCACGCGGTTGTTGCAGAACTGGTTCTCATGATCCTTATGTGCATATGAACGAGCGTAACCGATACCGAAATAAGGGATGAGGTTATATACACGCTCCTTGTAACCACCACAGAGGTTCATAAGGTTGAGCATGAAGTCAGCGTGGATGTTCCACATGTGGAACTTCTGCCAATAAAGAGCATGATGATCAGTACCATCACCCTTGTAACCATTGTTCTCCTCAAGGAACTTCTTAGTAAGATAGTCAGTTGCTACAGGTACACCGTTAGTATTGATCATATCGGTCATAAGGTTGGTTGCACCATAACCCTCTCCGCCGCTATAAGCAACACGGAAACCGATTGAAGGAGTGAACCACTTACCGAAATAAATATCCATTGCAGGAGCAAGTCTGTTCATGAACTTCATCTGACGGTCGTGCTCACCAAGATACTGGTTTACACCGCCACCGATTCCGATGAACCAGTTAGCCTTGAATGTTCCTACCTCGAACTTACGGGTGTTGGCAATCTCTTCCTTGACTGCCTTTTCAGTGTCCTCAGACACCTTTGTCTCCTGTGCCATAGCGACACCGATAGCTCCAAGGAAGAGAGCTACAGAGACGAAGAAATGGGGAAATGTTTTCATCTTTATTGTTGTTTTAATTAATTATATATCGTGTTTAAGCTTTCTTATGTCTTCTTGAAAATCTGGATTTTTTCTTTTCGGTTCCGTAACCGTAGCCATAGCCGTATCCGTAACCATAGCCATAACCGTATCCGTAACCATAGCCGTAGCCATAGCCATAACCGCTGCGGTGTTCTGAACCGTTAAGGATAATCGCCATGTTAGAGAGTTTCTTCTCCTGATAGAGTTCCTCAAGTTCAGGAAGCTGCCTGCGATCCATCTTGCCTGCGCGCACCACAAAGATTGTAAGGTCGGCAATACGGTTAGAAACTGTTGCATCGGCAATGATTCCTACAGGAACGTTATCGACAATAATGTAGTCATAGCGCTCTCTCAAGGCGGCCATCAGGCTATCAAGTCTCTCATCCATAAGGAGTTCCGCAGGGTTTGGAGCCTTTGAACCCGCAGGGATGAAATCGAGATTTTCATGACCTACTCCCTGAAGGATGATGTCATCTACGTTAATCTCTGGATCATATAGATAATTGGTAATGCCTGTCGTATGCGAGCAACCAAGCAGGTTGGTCATTGTACCCTTACGGATATCGAGGTCCACTGCAACTACCTTCTTCTTCGCCATAGCAAAGCTGGCAGCGAGATTGGTTGAAACGAAAGTCTTACCGGCACCCTCATTGAATGACACAAACGTGATTACCTGACCAGTATGTCCTTTCTTAGCCATAAAGGCCATGTTGGTTCTGAGAATTCTGAAGGCCTCCGACTGAGAATGATTGCTCGAGTCAACGACTATCGCACCTTTAACCTTCTTCTTCTGATGCTCCTTGTCAAGCGGAATCTCACCAAGGAAAGGAACTGTCACATTATCCTTGATGTCGCGTCTATTCTGAACTCTTGTATCGAGGAAGAGTTTCGCAAGGAACCACACTCCAGGAATAGCCAGACCGAGAAGGAAGCCGAGCAGAAGAACCTTGGTCCTGTTTGGAGCAATCGGGCGATCGCTTCCTGCAACATCATTAATGATCTGAGCATTATTGTCTACCATCGCCTGAGTCAAGGCATTCTCTTCTCTCTTATTGAGCAGGAACACATAAAGCGCTTCCTTAATCTGCTGCTGACGCTCGATCGAGAGGAGTTCACGTTCTTTCTGCGGCATTGAGAACATACGTGCAAGTGCATAGCCTTCCTGACTCTTCGCCTCATTGAGCCTTGTCTCGAAGCCGACCACCACATTATCCACAGAACGGATAATCGACTGCTTGATTGACTTAAGAGTTGTGTTCACATCAAGAACCACAGGGTTCTGAGCACTTCCCTCCTCGATGAGTTTATCTCTTCTGAGTTTCAGCACATTGTACTGAGCAATCTGCTCATTGATATATGAATCCTGAAGACCCGTGTTGACAGGAATAAGTTCAGACTCCTTAGACGAGTCTTCAAGATAAGCCTTCATTGCCTTAGCCACGCTGAGCTGAGTCTGCAGCTGAAGAATCTCCTCCGAGAATCTCTGCTTAGATGACACTGAACTAGTTGCCTCAGTTTCAAGGCTGAGCACCTTATTCTTCTTCTTGAACGACTCCAGATCCGACTCGACTCCGCCAAGTTCCTCCTCAATAATCAACAAGCGCTCATTGATGAAGTCTGCTGTATTGAATGCAATCTGATTCTTCTCCAGGATAACTTCCTCATTGTAAGTCTCAATCAAGGCATTGAGGACAGCCCTTGCTCTATGAGGTGACGAGTCCTGAAGAGAAAGTTTGAGGATAGATGCCTCCTCCGACTCCTGTCTGATGCCGAGATTCGCAACAAAATGAGAAGCCATCGAGCTTACTGAACGCTTCTCGACCAGGATAGGATTGCCGAGCCACGAATTGTTAAGATGAGCAGTCGGGTTAATCACGACATCCACTCCACGGAAAGAGAGCGTGTCGCCAAGCCTTCCGGTTATGGAAATGCTGCTGTCGTCCACACTGCTGACCATCACATGGGTCTCATCAAGCAGAGTCATATAGAACGTTACCCACTTCTCCTGATACTCCTCACTAAAAGAGACAATCATTGGAGTCTGAGAATAGAGCTCGAGGAATCTCAATCGGTTTGACTGCTTGTACGACACCTCGGCACCAATCTTCTCCACCACCTTCTTCATCAGCTTGTGCGAACGGAAACGATAAATCTCGTTTGTGATATTCACCTTGTTGATGAGATTGTCATATCTGTTAAGTCCGGCAGAAACTGTCTTGTTTTCAGGATCCTTGATGGCAATTGTAGCGGAGCAGAAATATGTAAAGCTTGTTGCCGAATAGACGATATACGCCGCTACAACAAACAGCACCACAAACAAAACGAACCACTTCCACTTGCTGAGCAAGTAGAAGAACAGGTCCAAAAGGTTTATGCTATCGTTCTTTTTATTGTTCTGCTGCATACGTTCTCTAATTATTTTCCTACAACGCCCAAAGCCGACAACGCCCAGACAACAGAGCTTGCCAAACTTGCCAAAGAAACAACAAATGAAGCTGTCTGCCAAGCCTTCTCGTTTCTCTCCTTATGCTTAGGCTCCACATACACGATATCATTCTGCTGAAGGAAGTAAGTCGGAGACTTGAAGATCTCAGCTGTCCTGATGTCGTTGTAGAATATCTCCTGTTTGCCATTGACCATTCGGATTACGGCAATGCGGTCAAGCCGTGCATTTTTAGCCAGGTCTCCTGCCTTAGCAATAGCCTCAATAATTGTCACCTTGTCACCATCCACGGTATAAGTTCCCTTGCTGTTAATAGCTCCAAGCACTGTGTACTTGAAATTAAGAAACTCAATGGTAACCTCAGGACTCTTGATATAATTCCCCTCCTCAATCATAGTCTCGATGATATCCGAGACCTCCTTGAGAGTCTTACCACCAACATTGATCTTTCCAAGGACAGGGAATACTATATTTCCATCAGCATCCACCCTGTATCCTGCAGTCACATCAACTCCTGCAGACTTGACGCTTCCGTCTGGAGAGACCTGATAAGCTCCCACCTGAGCATTGAACGGGACAGCGAGTTCAGGATTCTTGCAGCTCACCTTGATATCAAGACGATCGTTCGGATGAATGATTGTCGCAGATTCAAGATTCACCTCATACTTTTCGCCTGGCGCCATATCGCTGAGATACACAAACTTTCTCGCTCCTCCACAAGAAGCAAGAAGCAGCGCAGCAGCCAGCACCGTAAAAAGCCTAAACAAACTATATATTTTATTCTTCATCATATCAAACTTTTGCATGTACACCCTCCCAGCAGACCTGGGCCGCATCCTTGTCCGGCAGACATCTCATCTCTCCCACACAGACCATCTCTGCCAGCATTATCAAAGTTTCGCATAAGCTTCCGTAAAGGTTTCTGTCAAACCTCAGCACCGAGCATCCCGGAAGCAGAAGAGCAAAGGCCTCTATTTCAGACTTGCGTTCGAATCTGTTCTCTGGAGCCTGAGCCAGCCTTACCATCGCGGCAATCGGAGCCGACTCATTGAGGTAGCAAGGAGTCTTTCCGCTCCAAGGCGAACCATAGACAACAGCCTTATCTCCTTCCAGCCTCACAATCGGGTTGTCATCATTCAGCAGTCTCGCTCCCAAATGTTCAATCCACAATCTTGAGTGAGTGCTCTTTCCTGTGCCGCTCTTTCCCATGAACAGGAACGCCTTTCCATCCTTAAGCACCACCGACGAGTGCAGTGAAACTGCAGAATGAAGCAGCGCCGCCTGTGCGAAAGCAATTCTCAGCATTGAGCTGAGAGCTGTCGACACATAAGCATCGTCCCACCTCAACCTTGCCGACACGTGCCTGAAATCCGGACCTGCCTCAATTACATGTTCACTGTCAACATATCTCAGCGTGATCCTATACCCTTCACCTGCACGGTACAGACAAGTATGTCCGAGGTCATTCACATCTTCTTCAAGGAACTCAGCATGCGGACATTCATCCGCAACATCTTCTTCCACGAGTTCAAAAAGCAACCCGTCTTTTTCCACCGCATCGCATCTGAACGGAGAAAACGATGGCAGAAGTACCTCCAGATCACATTCACGTCTGAGCGTCACCGCAAAGATAAATCCCGCAACCTTGTAGTACCCCGTCATCTCATCTGCCCTCCAATTAACTGCATCATTGTCCAGAACCACTCCCCAGGGGCATAGGTCAGGACAAAAGGAAAATTGCCCCAAAAAGATGTGAGTGTGTGCAGTTTTCTCGACACCTTGTTTTGGGAGGCCATTTCTCTCTTACCCGTAAAGTGCCCAAAGTTACCGCCTTTCACAATAATATCCAATAAAATACGTGTTTTTTTTACGTATTTACTATGCATTTCCTCGTTCAACGACTGATTGAGGTCCAATCCAAGATATTCAACAAGGAAAGCCTCGAGTAATTCCGCCCATTTCCCGAGCCCTGCCTGACGATATATTTTCCTCATTTCCTGAGGGTTGACGCGATCGAAATAACAACGGATCGCAACTGCCATATCGCAGAACTGACGCAGCCCGATTCCCACTCCAAATGCGTGTTTGAGAATATGGGAACTAAGCAGAAGAAGATTGACTTCCGGAGCAGGAATCAGTACATTGCATCCGGCAATGCTTACCGTTTCAAACCCTTTCTCTTCAATCAGTCTTGCGACAAATTTCTTTGCCTTAGGCCTAAGAATATCAACAAGATGCGAATGGCGCTCAATTATCACCCCGTTCACCACATATTCCCAACTTTCATCCGGCTTAGCCTGCATCTCAGCACCTGGAATCCCAGCTAACGGATCCTCATTTCCATCATTTTCAGGGAAGAAAAGATCAATATCCCCGCACTCTCTCAAAAGAGGCTCAGGATACATCATCGCCACTCCCTGTCCCTTCTGGAGCACAGCCTTCTGTCCCGAGGCTTCAAAATGCCGGCACAGCATCGCAAGAGTCTCATTTACAGTCTGATTACTTTGCTCGATGCGGTCAGCGTAAGCCATCCACTTTGCCGTCAACGCCATGGAAGGAGCAGCCTCGTCAGGCAGATAATCCAGTCCCCTGAAAGCAATGCCAGTGACGGTCTGCTGACGCGCAAGAGTGAACACGCGCTCCCAGCTCTCCGCAGAAAGCGGAAAGGCAGTGGCCATAGCCTCGTCATGTCTGCCCCAAAGTCCTGCACGGACAAGAGCGAAAAGCGCCTGCAGTTCTCTATCCATTTATCACCAATCCGCCGTCAATCCAGCAATTGAGAAGCATCGCCACATCTGCACGAGCAGTGGCCAAGTCCACTTCATAAGCCTCGCAAAGCCACATCGCAAGATCTTCAGGCACAAACGATTCTGTTCCTATCCTCTGCCAAAGCATAGCTGCAGAGGCATTGAAGGTGAAGACATTGGTCATACGTGCGGACCCGGTCTCGGCATCCACCACCATATACTTTTTGCCCACCTGTCTTAGTTTAAGCTTCGGATTCAGTTTCATAGCCTAGAACTTTTTACCTGTAAGAATACTCATGCCCGTCTTGAAGATGATCACGATGTCTACCCAAAGATTGTGGTTCTCAAGGTACTCTAGATCCATGTCAAGACGCTTGAGCATCTTCTCCATAGTGTCCGTGTAGCCGTTGTAGAGCGTAGCATTTGAGAACACTCCAGGGCGCATCTCATAGAGCCTTGCGTAGTCCGGATTCTCAACCATGATCTTATCTATGAAATACTGGCGCTCAGGACGATAGCCCACAAAAGACATATCTCCCTTCCAGATGTTCCAGAACTGAGGAAGTTCGTCAAGATGGTGATTTCTGATGAACTTTCCGACCTTTGTCAACCTATCATCTTCCTCTCCCGACCAAAGCTGAGGCTTTCCATTCTTCTCCGCATCCACCTTCATCGAACGGAACTTGTACAGCATGAACGGCTTACCATCCTTGCCTATTCGCTCCTGCATGAAGATGGCCGGGCCGCCATCCTCATGCTTTATGGCAATATATACCACAATGAAAAACGGAGAAAAGACAATTGACGCAAAGAACACACATACCAGGTCAAATGCCCTCTTAACAAATCTCTTCATAAGTTATAGTCTTATATATTTCAATACATTTCTCAATCATCTTGCTCTTGGTGAACATGTCCCAATATCTCTGGGAAGCCTGTTCAGAGTAAGCGTTATAGGTATCTTCCGATTCGAGGATACGCTTGAAGGCCCCGGCAAGAGCCTCGCTGTCCTTCGGCTCCACATTGATACCTGATTCCTTGTGAGCATTCACCCATGAGACGCCACTGCCCGGAATCTTCGTAGCCACCACCGGCTTTCCAGCCGACATAGCCTCAATCTGGACTATTCCAAAAGCCTCAGTCGCATACACACTGCTCATGCAGAACAAGTCACAAGCACCGAAATATGCCGCCACCTCATCATCACTAAGGAACCCCAGCAGCTTCACCTTATCCTGAAGTCCGGAATTCACAATCTGCTCGCTCAAAGAAGCCTTAAGCGGACCGCCTCCTCCGATCAGGACAACATAATCATCATCCAGATAGCGCGCGCTGTCTATCAGGTACTTATATCCCTTATAAGGTACCAGACGGCCGAGCGAAAAGATTATCTTCTTTCCCTTGTACTTCTCTCGTAAAGCAGCTGCTCCCTCATCATCCACCTCGAGAGGCACCACGCCAATCGGCAGACAAACCGTCTTTTCCTGAACATCCTTCAACCAAGGAGAAGCCTTCAGATAGACCGGCGTCGTTCCGATTATGACATCAGCCCTCTTTATCAGCCAGCTCTGGAAAGGTTGATAGAATTTCAGCAGAGTCTTCTGCTTGATGATGTCGCTATGCCAATGCAGGACCACCTTGCCCTTATACCCTGAAAGCCAGAGCGCCAGACAAGCCATCGGATCCGGATGATGCACATGTACTATATCATACTCCTTACGGAGCTTCCACATACGGAATATCATAGCCGGTGACATCATCGTAGCCTTGATCTTGGCAAACGATCTCACACACATCAGCTTCGCAAGCTCGTTCAGCTGCACATCCCCCACATCCTCCTTATCACAAGCAGCACAAAGCATATCGCACCTGACTCCCATAGACGACAGTCCGGTCATCAGGTCATACATCACCTTCTCAACTCCTCCCCTGATAGGGTAGAATTTACCTAACTGTAATATTTTCATTAAGGTCAGTTTAGTTGTTTCTCTTTAATTTAGAAGCATCTCAAACAGCTCCTTCCAGGAATCCGCTTTCGGCTCTTCTATATTCAGTTTTGGCACAGGAGCCAAAGACTTATGATCACCTTCTATCATTTCCCGCATCCTATTCTTCAACTCATTAGAATCTGCTGGGTTGAAGAAACACACTCGAGAAGCACCACTTGCCGTCTCGTGAGCATATGGAAGATCAGACAGCAGCATTGGTTTATCTTCCGAGGCCTCCATGTATTCAGTTATAGGCAATCCCCATGTCTCAACCTTTGAAGGAAAAACCAGACAGTCAGAAGCTTTATAATATCCGAAAAGTTTTTCCTTTGTCATAAAACCAGCAAAGTCAATAGACTGAACATCCCCCCATTTCTCAAACAGCCAACGCGAATATTTATTCTCGTCTCCCTTTACGGTCAGGATAACCTTGAATTTATGCTTACCAATCTCAGCTTCCAAAAGTTTCGCAGCCTCGCATAAGGTTTCGAAATTTTTGTGAAGATTAGAAGATGACGGGAAGAAGAATACAAAAGGAGCGTCTTTCTCCACTATCAAAGAGTCTATGTCAAAAGCCGTTCTCTCCGGAGGAGCGACCACAACTTGCTCCATAGGCAGATTAAACATTTTAATGAACTCATCCTTTATCCACTTCTGCTGAACTATAACATGTGAGTTTCTATGAATGTTGATCCGATAAATAAAATACGAGAACCACGAAAACAATACTATCTTATAATTGTATGAGAACTCCCTCCAGCGCCAGTCATAGAATGGGAAAGGATTGTGGCAATAGACTGCTCGTCTCTGAGCCTTAACATTTGGGGTAGTATCATGCAGTGATAGCCATAAATAGACTGGGGAAAATCTTTTAGACAGCTTTTTCATCGTAACATACTCGCACCACAAACGATTCACCCACATCTTTTTTGACCATGGAATTTCAACATACTCAATATTGTCAAAATGAGCTAAATTTTTATTGTGGACAAGCGCAATTACGCGATATTCTCCATTCGCATTAAGTTTGGATAAATATCCTAAACAATCCCGTAATATTGTAAGAGTCCCACCCACATTGAGGTTTACTGCTGAAACAACGACTGTTTTCATCTCACAATACCTAACTTTTGTCGAACAAGAAACCAAAAAAACTTCCAATAGTTCTTCATCTTTTGTCGAAAAGTTTTAGGAGCCCAACTATTTTCACAAAAATGAATCGCATACGAATTCGATGTCGCTTCTCTCTTGTTTCCTGCAAAAATCTCGGACGCAAAAATCTTTACATTGCCCTCGAGATACTGTTCCACATCCTTATATATAAAGCCACGTTTCTCTGCGACTCTAGCATATATCTGAGGTGCGATAACATCCGTCCCGAGCGTGCCATCAGACTTAACAAAATGTTTATCCTTATACCAATCCAGAACTTCTTTCACATATGGGCAGCCCTTTTCCGCTCCCATAACTGCCGCTTGAATTTGAATTCCAGATACGTAATCGTCCGACAACCTCTTTCCTGCTTCATTTATCAATCTATATGACTCTTCCTGTTCGATTTGAAATGGGTGGTATTCCATACTTGAAAAAAATGAATATTTCAAAAAGTCATCGAAAGGCTTCAATACCTCCACATCAGAATCCAAATATACTCCACCTTCTGTATATAATGCGTAAAGACGAATGTAATCTGCGGCAAAAGCCCACTTGCGGCTATCAAAAGCTTCTTTCACATATGGGACACTTGAAACATCAAAGTTTTCAGTATTCCATAATTTAATTTCATAATCAGGCATTATCTCCTTCCAAGTAGAGATGCACATTTTGATCTTTTCCGGCAGAGGATCGTTACTCAACCAGCAATAATGAATTATTTTCGGTATCATCGTCAAAAAAAACAGTATCTGTAAATGTATTTTCGATAGGTAATAGCATTAATAGTAAAGCAAAAATCTGATAAATATCAGTGGATATTTTAATCCATACCAGACCTTGCAATAGCACCAAGCTAATAATAAGCATCCTCTCTTTTGGCCATTTATTACAAAGTTGGTATGCAATTGCTACAAACATAATTATAAAAGAGAGCAGTCCTATCAAACCACTATAATAAATCAGCCTCAAATACCCGACGTCCGTATGTTTATAGAAACCACTGCCATCAGGATTATCAAACAATCCGTCACCGATTAACCACGTTTTAGTGTTATCGGGCCAGACAACCATTGACATCAATCTATTAGTAGACGATGTCTCCCACTCTCCTGCTTCAAAATAATTGAAGAAGCCTTCAAATGCATAACGGATATCATGCTGAAAATCTGGAGAAGTTTCATATTGTATGATTAGACATATTATTAAAACACCTATTGCAGAGAGCCATATAAATGCCTTCTTCAATTGACTCTTATATAAAGTGACTTGCGGTTGAACCTTATAGCATATCATATACGCAATACTAACCAACACTCCTACAGTTGTCGTCCTAGACATCATATTGCCTACCACAACAATAACAAAGAAAAATGCCCAATATAACCAAAGCCAAAAAGATGATGGCTTATGAGTTATCAGGTATCCTAATCCTATTAACGCACAAGAAAATCTTATACCGGCTGAATCAAAACTTGCACCGATACCATACAACCTGTCAACCTCGTGTAAAAACGCCTCATCCTGAGACACATAGGTATCAACAAACAATCTAACCGAGGGGTTAGAGTCAATGATTAAGGCTATGATTAATTGAGCCACGCACACTATGGCAAAATAATGGAAGACAAATTGCAGCGAAGCCCTACCATGAACCTTTCTTAGCAGCGTTATCAAGCAATATGCACCACCTGTCCACACCCACATACTTATAAAGTATGTAGCATACGCCATGTCAGATGTATTGTTATATACTACCGATAGGTATGACATTATTGAAAACCATAAAGCCAATATGGTAACCCACAGCATGTCTTTACCAACAACGGCGGAACGTTTTCGTATCAACTCGACACCAAACAGCAATAATCCGACTGCTGCCAGAATCATCTTTGTGTTAATTCCTGGCAACACATCGAACTCAAAAGGGAACAGATATAAACTAAATATGACACTGACAAAACCTGCCAGTAAAAAATTCCTCATCGATATAAAATTCTATTTATTGCTTTGAACAATAGATTGTAGACATTGAGAATACAGTACATTTTATAAGACGCAGCCCACTGGAGGAGTTTGTTCCTTAATGACTGGGAGTAATTCTTTCCAATAGCCCAATGAGAATCATTATAGAACTGATTCCACAACTTGTATGACGCCCTGTCGGAAGAAATCAGCAGTGGAAATTTCACAGTAAGTTTATAGCACGCTAATTCAAGGTCGTGATTTCCTTGACATTTGGAACTTATAAACAACAATGCATCATCAACATTGTGCCTTACAATCTCAAACTGTTGAAGAGAATTGGTGCGTGTCAATGAGTTCTCGTTAAACAAAGAATGATGATACAATGGTCGCGGAATGTGAGCATAAGATTTTGCTACAGAAAATACTTTCAACAAAAATGCCATATCTTCACCGATATTATATCCTCGTAAAAACTCAAGACCATTACGGAGTATTAATTCGCGCTTTATCATAAAAGCCCACAGATACCAACGCAACTCTCCTCGCAACATCGCGCGAAATCCATCATCGGCACTACAGTAGTTTGGCTGCCGCAATATTCGGGTTGTCTCAGGATATTCCAAGTACCAATCACACCCCACAACATCAAGATCGGTAACAGAAGCCGTGGCATATAATTCAGAAAACATATTTTCATCTATCCAATCATCGGCATCAACAAATGCGATATATTTACCTGTTGCATTTCTTAATCCAGTATTACGAGCTTCGGCAACACCCATATTCTGATGATGCTCCACGACCTTGACAGAAGACTTGACATCTGGATACTGATTGATTTTCTCTTCAACTATAGCCACACTATCATCAGGAGTTGAATCGCTCACGAATATATATTCAACCGCTTTCAACGACTGTGTAAACAGCGAGTCACAACACTTAGCAATATACTCCCGCACTTTATACATCGGAATGATTATGGATACAGCAATCTCTACCATAACGTTCCCTCCAACTTTATACCTCCTACCTTATATGCCAACAAATAGAAGAGAGACTTATACAACCTACCTAGATTTCTTGGGAAAATGTAATGAAGGTCTCTTATAACGGTCTTTGCCCCAACAATACGCTTTTTTAGAGCTTCCGCCACATCCATATAACACATTTCGGACATTTGCGGATAAAGTTTCTTATATAAATCACGTCTTCTCCTTTCCAACAAAGAAAACAACAATGTACTTTTTCTGCCTTCTATTATATTATATACACTTGTATTTTCTCGTAGAGCCGCATTATTCCTGACATAGTCTGTCATAAGCTTATATACTTGCGCATAAATTTGGGCATCCTTATCTATCCTTGCTGCAGTCATAATAGAATTTGCTCGAATCGTATATACATAAGTTGGTATATTCACAACACTCATTGTCTCCGCACAACATGCCACCTGAAAGCTCCATAAAACATCTTCATGAATAAGTCCCTCCTCAAAATATAACTGATTATTTAGAAGAAAGTCCTTGCGACACAATTTGTTCCACGCCATCATATACCACTTACCCTCTGCATATAAACGAAGAATTTCACCATTACTGCAATAACGGCCTGATGACAGAGCTAAAGGCGGACAATCTCTTACTTCCCCCGACAATGTATACCCACCAATAACAAGATCACATGAGGTTTCCTTACCAATTGCAGATACCAGCAATTCAATGCAATCGGCAGTAATATAATCATCACTATCCAGGAAATAGACATACTCTCCAGTTGCTGCCTCTAAACCTGTGTTGCGAGCAGCCGACAGACCTCTGTTTCTTGCATGATGCAAAATCTTTACATTACAATCCTCAAAAGAGGAAATACAAGCCTCTAGCTTAGCAATACTATCATCAGTACCGCAATCATCAATAAACAGGACCTCCAGATTCTTATAAGACTGATTCCTAATTGAATCCCAACATCTTACAATGTAGTCAGTAACATTGTAGACTGGTACTATTATAGAGATCTTCATCATAGCGCAGCATCTATTTCATCAAGAACCTTCTCGACAGAAAAGATTTCAGACCTCAGCAGAGCCTTATGAGCATACTCAGTCCTCATCGAGTCATTATCAATCATATTCTTTAATCCTTGATAAATATCCTGAACATCTTCCTGAACCAACAATCCAAACTCTGAATTATCCAGAATTTCATGGGCGCCTGTTATATCAGTTGCCACAACAGGGAGTCCCAAGCAAAGCGCTTCGCATAGAACTAGTGGGTACCCTTCTGCCTCTGAAGTATTCAAGAAGATGTCTGCAACCTTCATATATGGATAAGCCGGTCTGACAAATCCTTTGAAATCGCACATATCTAACACACCCAGCTCCTCTACCTTTAACTTTAATTCTTGCTCAAGTTCACCGACACCCAAAATCCACAAGACGACATCACATCCAGCATCCTTCAACAACCTCAAAGCCTCCAAAGCACGATCATATCGCTTCTGCTGGTTCAATCGCCCTACCATACATATTGTAAACTTATGCTTTTCTATCTTCTGAGAATCTGCAAGTCTTAATATCTCATACTTATCAATGAGGTTATACAAAACCGAACAACGCACAGAATCCAATGGATATATTTCCAGGAAGCTCTTGCGCGCATCATCCGAAACAAACACAATCTCATCCATTGTAGAGTAGCACGCCGACTCATGCTTCTTGTTTCTAAAGAAATCTAAAGACCAATGCTTCTTTTTGAAATCAATATGAATCCAACTAACATTCTTTTTTGCTTTATGAGTCAAATATGAATGAATACGCACAGCCTCACCCTCCATGAAAGAAACAATGGTATCGAACTTACGCCCCTGAAGCGTCAAAAGGAAGAGCAAACGATAAACTATCGAATGGAACCAATGATAACACTTCATCAATCCAAGGCCTCTATGAAAGCGTTCAATCCAGATGTTCGTTCTTTTGTACAAAGAAAGCACCTCAACATTATCCGGTAAAGAAGATGTATAGACTCCTTCTCTAAACTTCAGCAACAATGTCAACTCATATTTCTTCGAATCCATATTCTTAAGAATATCGACCAAAACCTTCTCCGCACCTCCACCAGGCAACGCCGGCATTATAAACAAGACCTTCTTCACTATTTTTTACTGAATAATCGTAATATTGCCTGCTTAGTATAAGAACAATAATATCTCTCCAATAGGAAGGAAATCATTATTGTTACTCCATACACAATTACAATGTAGAGAAACACCGATTCATCGTAAATTGGCTTTGCAAAATGCATCACAAAAGCATGACTCATGAATATCGCAATTGCAATTTTACCCAATTTGCCGAAAATCGGAAAACTTAGCACCTTGGAAACCATGCCATTGCCTAAAGCAAAAACAGCAAGGAATAAACACAGGAAGCAATCCAGTAAAACTGATCCAACTCCCAAGTATTGAGAAATTTGAGGTAATGGCCGTCTGAATAAACTTATAAATATTAAGAAGATTGCAACACACTCAATAATTGTATGCAACACCTTACTCGTACCCAATAATTTCCTAAAACCAGTAGATATTTCTGGCCAGTATAAGGCTAACAGTATACCAATTCCATAATCCTGCAATCTAGCAATGGGATTTATATAGCATAGCCAACGTCGGCCAATGTCACCTGGAAGGAAATACAGGAAAACATGCCAAGTGACTACAGCAAGTATAAACAAGAAACAATAAACCTGTCGGGCTTTTATTGTCTTTACTATTAGAGGGGTAACCAAATAACTAAAAAACAGGCTAGACAAGAACCACGACGGAGTGTTAAGAGTAAAATTAATTTCCCACAATGGAATTAATGACTGGCTCAGAGTCAAATGGAACGGGATTGCCCAGTTTGACACCACATTTATAGAACACACCACAAACAAAATGGTAAAAAGCCACTGCAATGGAAAAATTGTAGCTGATCTTTTAACTATAAAATTTTTTGATGTAACCCTCCCATCAAGTAGCTTGTCTCTATATGACAATGTAAGCAGAAAACCGCTTAAGACAAAAAAGAAGGTCACAATAGGATTACCCAAATCTGCATCCAATGGCTTCGGAACAGGTAAGTGATGCCATACGATCATCAGGGCAAAAATAAAACGCCAACCGTTTAGTTAGACAGGCTTTATTTTTAACTCACTGATTTTCAGTGTTGGTTTTTACGAAAATTACGAAATTCTACATAGGAGACTACATGAAGGTCGTAATTAAGCCAACTAACTACGAGCACAAAGGTAGACAAATCTTTTGAAA
>JBGUTV010000059.1:0-82409 GCA_045133255.1 Candidatus Cryptobacteroides sp. | reverse complement strand
CCCGTCATTGTTGGGATACTACGAAAAGTATCATTGTAGGTAAGGAACCGCCGTATGCGGACCCGCATGTACGGTGGTGTGAGAGGTCGGAAAACAAAAGTAGGAGGAAAACCTACTTTTGTTTTCCTCCTACTCGATTTTGTCTATTTGTGAAGAATTGCTATATTTGCACTTACGTGTGCGCGTATGCGTGCGCGCGAATCTTTTGTGGAATGATATAAAGTATAATGATATTATGAAGAAAGTTATAGCAACAGTTGATGCCCCTAAGGCTGTAGGCCCTTATTCTCAGGCAATTGAGGTAAACGGAACACTCTATATTTCCGGTCAGATTCCTGTCAACCCTGCAGATGGTCAGATACAGGATGAAATTACAGCGGCTGCTCATCAGTCACTCAAGAATATCGGAGCGATCCTCAAGGAAGCAGGAATGACATATGACAATGTTGTGAAGACTACAGTGCTTCTTGCGGATATCGCTGACTTCAAGGCTGTAAACGAAGTGTATGCTGAGTATTTTACCGGTGACAAGCCGGCTCGTGCCTGCTATCAGGCAGCAGCTCTCCCTCTTGGTGTAAAGGTTGAGATTGAGGCAATAGCAGTCAGATAATGAGCAGGAAGTCGCTGATAATTTGCCTTGCCGTAATAGCGGCAATGGTAGTGGGTATCGGTGTTGCCGTTGCAGTCTTGTATTCTGGAACGAATACCTCCAGGAATGATTCTGTGACTAAGGTGTCAGATGATTCCCGCTATCTTCTCCTTCCTGCAGTCCCGTCGGATGCGGTAATGCTCTGCTGCTTTTCGGATGCTGATGAAGCCCTTGATGATATTTATGGTGGTTCAGCTTTCCCTGCGGCATTGAAGGAGTCCGGAGTCAGACTTGGCAGAATGACAGTCTCTCTGCATTTTTCAGGCAAACTGTCTGCTCTGTACGTTATTGATATGGGCCGAGCAAGCGGTCAGCCGTCGACAGAAGCTGAGGCTGTAATGGAAGCGGCTCGTGGATGCGGCATGTGTGTAGAGTATCTGGATTGTTCTACTACAGGGTCGGAATACTCAATCGCAGACCGTTCTATCGTAGTGGCATCTGTTTCGGAAGGCCTTGTCAAATCATCTCTAAGACATATTCAGAAGGCTGTCTCCGTTCTGGAGGCTCCCGGATTTGCTGATGCTGCTGAATATGCAGCGTCGGAAACATGCGTATTCATCCCTAATGAGGTTTCTCCAAAGATACTCTCCTCTGTCTTTTCCGGTAAATATAGTACGTGGCTGCGATTTGCTCCTAAACTTTCTGACTGGACTGTGCTTGATGCCGGTAAATCAGGCGGGATAACATCGTTCTATGGACGTATGACGACCGATGGGGACCTTTCGGATTTCATAACTTTGTTTGAAAGAACAGGTGCTGCATCTTCAAAGCTCTCATCTGTACTGCCATCCAATACTCTCTCTGCAGCTTCTGTCCCTTTCAGAAATGTTGCTGAATATATCTCGGAATATCAGATGTTTCTGGATGCAAGACAGTCTCTCCAGACAAGAAGATCGACAATCGATATGCTTGAAAAGAAGGTTGGAGTTTCTCCGGTTGCATTCTTTACAAGAATCGAGACAAAGGAGGCGGCAACTGCTTCGTTCCTTGCAGATGGAAAGCTTGAGCGTGTCAATCTTATCCGTGCTGCAAAGCCGGATACGCTCAAGAACTATGCGGCAGGACAGCATCCCTATAAATATTCATCATTTGCTTCTGCTGTTTTCGGAAATCTTTTCGAACTTCCGGATGAATCCTCGTTCACCTATGTAGATGGGTGGATAATCTCAGGAAGTCCTAAGGCTGTGGATATGTTTGCCAGTGGCAAGGCCGGCAAATATACATTGAAGGAATATATGGTAAATGCCGGTCTGGAAGATCTTTTCTCTGCCGGACAGACGTCATTCATGGCATATCTGTCTCTTACAGAGGACAGAGGCGCATTGGGGGAAATCTTCAGAACACCTGTCTTGAACACTATGCTTTCGTTGGCTCAGGGATCAGATTACAGCGGCGTCTTTGTTTCTGCCGGACAGCCTAAACTGCCTCATGCGGTTTCAATGTCACTTTTCCATAAAGAAATCAAGAAGTCCAAGCCGGTTGCGCAGCGTGAAGTCACTGTGACCGTGCCTAAGGGGCCTTTCAAGGTGAAGAATTCCGGTACAGGAAAAATGAATCTTTTCTATCAGCAGGATAATATGTATCTGTGCCTGAAGGAAGATGGTGGAAAAGGACTCTGGGGGGTTCCGTTCTCTGAACCTATCTGCGGAAAGGCATCAACAATTGATTATTATGCGAACGGCAAGCTCCAGATACTTTTCGGAGCCGGAACCAGACTGCATCTTATAGACAGACTTGGACGTTTTGTATCAGGTTTCCCTGTTGATCTTGGTAAGGAAATTCTTCTGGGACCTGATGTGTACGATTTCAATGGCAGCCGTCGTTACAATGTGATGGTTCTGCATAAGGACAATACAATAGAAATGTACAATCTTAAGGGTCAGAAACCGGCATCCTGGGCTGGCATAAGACCATCAGAGACCATCCGTGATCTGCCTGAGAGAATTATTGTCGGAGGAAACACTTTCTGGGTGGTCCGCACTTCTGTGCAGACGCTCATATACCCATTCGGCGGCGGTCAGCCTTTGACTTCGTTTGAAGGAGAACAGATGGTTCTTCCTGACAGTGAAGTAAAGGTGGTTGACGGATCAGCTGTAGAACTTCACTGCTATGACGGCAAGAGTCGCACAGTGAAACTTAAATAGACACACATTAACTTAGATAAAATGGAATTCACATCAGTAAACAAGACTTTTGAATCAGCTTTCAAAAAACATTGGGATCGCCCTGCGATTTCAAATTATCAGGGTGTAACTCTCCATTACAGAGATGTTGCGCGTAGAATCGAGAAGCTGCACATTATGTTTGAAGAATGTGGCCTTCAGAAGGGTGACAAGGTCGCTTTATGTTCAAGAAACCAGGCCAATTGGGCTGTGGCTTTCCTTGCTGCCATGACTTATGGTGCGGTGCCGGTACCTCTTCTCCATGAATTCAAGTCAAGCAATATCCATCATCTGGTGAATCACTCGGAGGCGAAGATCCTTTTTGTGGATGATGTCATCTGGGAAGGAATTACAGAAACAGAAATGCCAGAGCTGCATGCAATTATTCAGGTAAATACATTCAAACTGCTGTATGCTGCGGATGAGCATATTTCCAATGCCCGTGAACATCTTAATGAACTTTTCGGAAAGAAGTATCCTAATGCATTTACGCCGGATTCTCTCAACTATTATGAAGATTCTGCAGAGGAGCTTGCCATCATCAATTACACCTCGGGTACTTCAGGGTTCTCTAAGGGCGTCATGATTCCATATAGGGCAATATTCTCAAATATGGAATTTGCTAAGAAGGTGCTTCCAGGATTGGACCACACCAAGAATATGGTGTCAATGCTTCCGTCTGCCCATATGTATGGACTTATGTTCGAACTTCTATATGAACTTAGTGTGGGTGCTCATGTGCATTTCCTTTCAAGAGTCCCTAGTCCTAAGATCATAATGCAGGCTATGTCTGATGTCAAGCCTTATCTCGTAATTGCAGTTCCTCTCGTCATCGAGAAGATATACAAGAGCAAGGTAAAGCCTATTCTTGAGAAGGAGGGTGTCAAGGTGCTTATGAAACTTCCGGTTTTAAGCCAGATGGTAATGAACAAGATTAAGGAAGAGCTTGTGAATGCTTTCGGAGGAGAGTTCTATCAGGTAATTATCGGTGGAGCAGCATTCAACAAGGAGGTTGAGGCCTTTTTCAAGAAGATAGGTTTCCCTGTAACAGTCGGTTATGGTATGACTGAGTGTGCACCGATCATTACATACGATGATTGGAATGTTGAGAAGCTTTATTCTTGTGGAAAGGTTGCCCCAAATATGGAGATCAGGATTGATTCTTCCGATCCGCTTAATGTACCAGGTGAGATTCTTATCAAGGGAGCAAACGTGTTCCTTGGTTATTTCAAGAATGAGGAAGCTACACAGGCTGTCTTTACAGAGGACGGTTGGTTCAAGACAGGAGATATGGGTGTCATTGATGAGGACGGATGCCTCTTTATCAAGGGACGTTCGAAGTGCATGATCCTCGGTCCAAGCGGACAGAATATCTATCCTGAGGAAGTGGAGACCGTAATCAACAGCCAGCCGTATGTTGTTGACTCTCTGGTGGTAGAGGATAACGGCGGACTTACAGCCTTGATCTATCCTGATTTCGCGCAGGGTGCAAAGGATGGAATGAATCAGGATACATTCATAAAGTACATTGAAGATACTCTTCCTGAGCTTAATAAGGAGCTTCCAAATTATGCGAAACTCAAGAAGATTGAAGTGATGTCAGAGGATTTTGAAAGAACTCCGAAGAAGAGCATCAAGCGTTATCTATATCAGAGATAGTATGGAGAAATTTGACCAGAGTTACATAGAGATGGCTGGTGTATGGGCAAGAAACTCGTACTGTAAGCGCCGTCAGGTCGGAGCCTTGATTGTCAAGGACAGAATGATCATTTCAGATGGATACAATGGAACTCCATCTGGCTTTGAAAATATCTGTGAAGATGAAAACGGGGTTACTAAGCCGTATGTCCTGCATGCTGAGGCTAATGCAATTTCAAAAGTTGCGCAGTCCGGCAACAGCAGCAAGGATGCAACTCTGTATGTCACAGCATCTCCATGTCTGGAATGTGCAAAGCTTATCATCCAGTCTGGTATAAAGAGGGTGGTGTATCGTGATGCATATCGTCTGACGGATGGAATAGACCTTTTAAGACGTGCAGGCATTGAGGTTGAACAGGTCGAGTAATGTATGAATAATAACAAGACTAATATTTTGAATGCACTCCTGGGCGTTGTCCTGGGAGTGCTTGCTACTTTGCTTGCAGTCACTGTCGTCAACAGGAACAAGAAGTTTGATGGAGACTATAACAGGTGGCGCAAGCTCAATCTTATCCTTCAGGAAGTGCAGCGGAACTATGTTGACACAATCAACATGTCCGCAATGACAGATGCTGCCGTTGTGGCTGCTCTTGCAGAGTTGGATCCGCATTCTGTCTATCTTCCTCCAGTTGAGCTGACCGAGTCGGAGAGTGAGCTCTCAGGTAACTTTGAAGGCGTAGGAATAGTATTCAATGTTCCTAACGATACTGCCATAGTAATAAATGTCGTTCCTGGTGGTCCTTCACAGAAGGCCGGACTCCTTCAGGGTGACAGGATCATCAAGGTCGGTGAGAGAGTCATTGCAGGAACCAGGACGCCACAAGATTCGATGGTCAGAATGATGAAAGGTCCTAAAGGCACCAAGGTAAAGCTTCTGATAAATCGTGCGGGAACAGATATACCGTTCGACATCACAAGAGACAAGATACCTGTGCATTGCATAGATGCCGCCTTTATGATTAATGATACAACCGGTTATATCAAGCTTTCCAAATTTACCCGCACTACTTATAAGGAATTCAAGGAAGCCTCTTCGACGCTTCTTGCAGATGGAATGAAGAGACTGATCTTTGACCTCAGAGACAATACCGGAGGATATTTTGATCAGGCTCTGATGCTATCGAATGAGTTTCTTCAGAAAGGTGACTGTGTTGTCTATATGGAAGGACTCCACAGGCCAAGGCAGGATTATGATGCAGATGGTCGTGGGGCATTGAAGGACATACAGTTATCTGTTCTGATTGACGAGGTGACGGCTTCATCAAGTGAAATCTTTGCAGGAGCCATCCAGGATAATGACAGGGGAGTCATTGTCGGCAGGCGCTCATTCGGCAAGGGCCTGGTGCAGGAGCCTATCAATTTCACTGATGGTTCCGGCCTTAGAGTTACTGTCGCCAGGTTCTATACACCGTCTGGAAGGTGTATACAAAAGCCATATGACAAGAACTATGAGTATGATATATATGAGCGTTATGCTCATGGTGAGATGACGTCGGCAGACAGCATGAAGGTAGACACTACTGCGTTATTCTATACTGTCAAGGGCAGAAGAGTATATGGTGGAGGTGGAATCATACCTGATGTATTTGTCCCTATTGACACTACTCTGGCTACCAGGTTCTACATCAACTGCAACAAGAAGGCAGTACAGATGAGATTTGCGGCTTCAATGTTTGATAAGTATCGTGGAACTCTATCAGAATTTGAAGATTTCCCTGCTTTGGAAAACTGGTTGGACAAGATTGATATCGAAGGACAGTTCCTGGATTATGCCGCATCCGTTGAAAAACTGACGCCTAAGCAGGGTGAATGGGAAAAGACCAGACCATATATGATGCCTCAGCTCAAGGCTCTGGTCGGCAGATACTCAAAACTTGACGATGAAGCATTCTATCGTTTCTATCTTCCTGTTGATGAAACGATACAGGCAGCTTTGAAAAATTCGTCGGTTGTAGATTGATTACTGTGCTATGAATCTGTAGAGAATCTCGCCGTTCTGTCGGGCAGGAGCAGAGGGCGATGCAGAAAATTTTGATAATCGGGCGGCTCTTACTGCAAAACTACGCAGGCAGGAGTCGCTCGATGATATTTCATCCAGAACCTTTGCTGCAACAACGTTTCCCTGCGGATCTACCGTGATGATTACAGTTACATCTCCGCATCCATAGCATCTGTATGCCGGAATCTTGAGATGACTGGCCTTGCGTCCGTCCAGATTGTAGGATACGACAGAAGGTCCGCTATATTCTTTCTTCTTCTCGTCTGTCTTCTGTTCTTTTGATGGAAGTTCCACTGTTTCTTCGCGAGCATCTTCCTGTGCATTCTGACCTTTTTTCAGCTCATTTGCAAGGCGTTCTGCATCTTTGTAGAGCTGCTCTGCATCAGTGTTCCTGTCATCCTTGAGATGCGCTCCTGCATCTACAGCTATGTTCTTGATTTCCGCTCTCGATACCTGAGCGGCTGCGAGCATTTCATCAATACGTCTGCTGATATCTTCCTTGAATACTTCTTCCTTCTTTCTCTGCTCGATCTCCTCCTGTTTTGAGAAGTCCAGGACAAAGCTTTCCTCGCGTCTTACAGCAGTGTCTATATGATAAGCAAGCAGGACTATAATCACCACCAGATGGAATATGATGGTGAGATATAGTCCTGCCTTATCGTCTTTGTTGATGCTCACTATTTGTTGCTATTATTCAGCGATTTTTCGATAGTTGCCGAAATTATATCAATGGCAACCTTGTTGTGTCCTCCCTGAGGAATTATGATGTCAGCGTATCTCTTGCTTGGTTCAATGAACTGAAGATACATTGGCTTCACTGTCTTTGAGTAGCGCTCAATCACCCAGTCAACTGTCTTGCCTCTTTCAAGGATGTCACGTGAAATGACTCTCATGAGACGGTCATCATCATCTGCATCCACAAAAAGCTTGATGTCCATCTGCTCTCGCACCTTCTCGCAGGTGAAGATAAGGATGCCTTCAACTATAATGACATCGGCAGGGTGCACTGTCACGGTCTCTTCTTTTGAACGTGAACAAGTGATATAGGAATATAGCGGCTGTTCCACGCTTTTGCCCTCCTTGAGCTGCTGCAGCTGTTCGCAAAGCAGCTCGAAGTCTATCGAATCCGGATGGTCGAAGTTATAGTCGCGCTTTTCCTGTGCTGTGAAGTGGCTTAAATCCTTGTAGTAGGCATCCTGAGGAATGACTGTAACTCGTTCCTTAAGCTGCTCTGTAATGGCTTTTACCACTGTGGTCTTGCCAGATCCTGATCCGCCGGCTATTCCGATTATCAACATATGTAAAAGGTTTGAAATCCCCGGTCAGGCCGGGGATGACGATTAATATTCTGCGTTCTTAGGTGTGCGTGGGAAAGGTATCACATCGCGGATATTGCTCATGCCGGTAACAAAGAGAAGGAGTCTCTCGAAACCAAGACCGAATCCACTGTGAGGTGCAGAACCGAAGCGGCGGGTGTCGAGGTACCACTCAAGACCCTTGCGGCTCATTCCTGTCTCCTCGATACGTGCCTCAAGCTTCTGAAGTGATGACTCTCTCTCAGAACCTCCGATGATTTCGCCGATCTTAGGGAAGAGAACATCCATTGCACGTACTGTCTTTCCGTCCTCATTCTGCTTCATGTAGAATGCCTTGATATCCTTAGGATAATCGGTAAGGATTACAGGCTTCTTGAAATGCTTTTCCACAAGGTATCTCTCGTGCTCGCTCTGAAGGTCTGTACCCCAGCTTACAGGATACTCCCACTCAACTCCGGCAGCCTCGAGAATCTTTATACCCTCGGTGTAGGTAAGTCTTACGAACTCAGTATCGGCTACGCTTTCAAGACGTTCGATGAGTTCGTTGTCATATCTGTCGTTAAGGAACTGGATGTCATCGCGGCAGTTGTCAAGGGCATACTTTACAAGATACTTGATGAACTCCTCTGCGATGTCCATGTTGTCGTTGATATCGTAGAAGGCCATCTCAGGCTCTACCATCCAGAACTCTGCAAGGTGACGTGGAGTGTTAGAGTTCTCTGCGCGGAATGTTGGACCGAATGTGTAGATGTCACCGAGTGCCATAGCTCCAAGTTCTCCCTCGAGCTGACCGCTCACTGTCAGGCTTGTCTCCTTTCCGAAGAAATCCTTGCTGTAGTCTACTCCTCCCTTCTTGTTGCGTGGAAGATTCTCCATGTCAAGAGTTGTTACACGGAACATCTGTCCTGCTCCCTCACAGTCCGATGCAGTGATGAGTGGTGTATGCACGTACACGAAGCCTTTTTCGTTGAAGAACTGGTGGATCGCATAAGCCATCTTGCTTCTTACGCGGTAGATTGCTCCGAATGTGTTTGTCCTTGGACGAAGGTGCGCCACGCTTCTAAGGAACTCGAATGATGTATCCTTCTTCTGAAGAGGATAGCGGACAGGGTCGCATTCTCCATAGACTTCAATCTCGGTAGCCTGAATTTCTGTGCTCTGGCCGCCTCCCATTGACTCTACCAGCATACCTTTGACAGCAATGCAGGCTCCTGTTGTAACCTTGGCAAGTACGGCCTCGTTCTCAGGAGTCTTATCCACTACTATCTGTATATTATTGATGGTTGAACCGTCATTGAGCGCAATGAATGCCACGTTCTTGTTTCCTCTCTTGGTTCTTACCCATCCTTTTGCAAGAACCTCTTTGCCTGGCTCGCTGAGGAGCAGGTCTTTTACTTTGGTTCTGATAATAGTTTCCATTAGTTACAATTGATTTTCAAACTTACAAATATACGCTTTTATGCTCATAAACCCAAAACTTTAGTCTTTCAATCATATATACACAAATAAAAAAGCAGCTCAAAAGAGCTGCTTCTTTAATTTTATGTTTGATAGTAGATTACTCTGCTGTCTTTCTAGCTGTATACATAATCTTCAATGCTGAGCACTTACGGAGCTCCTGCTTTACGTCAGTGACGATACCCATACGGGTGTTCTCGTCTGCTCTGATTGCAACTGTCATGAAAGATCTGTCTGCCTCTGACATCGCGTCACGCTCTGCTGCGATAAAGTCACGGATTTCGTCTACAGTCTTGAAAGAGTCGTTGAGCTGGATACGTGAATCGTTACCATACTGTCCCTGAAGGGAAGCGATAGGAGTACCGATGTTGATGTATGAAGTCAAGTCTTTTCTTTCGAGCTTTACGATTTCTGAAGCTTCAGGAAGCTTCACCATAACCTTGTTCTCAGTTTCACGCATAGTGGTTGTTACCATAAAGAAGAACAACAGCATGAACACGATATCGGACAGAGAGCCTGAAGGTGGCTGTGGTACTGTCCTTTTCTCTTTCTTTCTGAATTTTGCCATAATTCTATTCTCCTTTATTTTTTGGAAACATCCTTAGGCTCAGCCTCTGAGATATTCTGAGGAATTGCCTTTCGTACTATACCCTGCTTATCTTCATCAAGTTTGGTGTAAAGCATGCCATAGTTTGCCATTGACCACTCATCGCGCAGCTCATTGACGGCCTTAACAAGTTCGTTCTGAACTGCCATATATGCCTGATAACTTGTACCACGGTCATTCTGGAGTGAGATGACACCCTTTGATACCATGCAAGGACCATATCCTTCGATTTCGATTTCTTCCTTTTCAGGAAGATTCGGATCGTTTGCAGGGTTTGTGAGGAATTCTTTGATCTTATCTTTAAGTTGGCTGACGTGCATAGGCTCAGTACCAGCAAGAAGTCTGTCGGCTGAGTTGATCTTCACAACGATGATGTTGCGGCGGTTAACCTTCTGGTCCTCCACTTTCTGATTCTTGTCAGGCATAGGAGGAAGACGGCGCTGCAATCCCATATCCTGATCCATTGTTGTGGTCATCAGGAAGAAGCAGAGCAGAAGAAACGCCATATCTGCCGTCGAACTCGTGTTTAACTCTGGTGTTTTTTTACCCATATCGTCAATTATTTACGTGTAGAAGTGACGATTCCGCCGATGATGAGCGAAAGAATTGCACCTCCACAGAGGAAATAAGTAAGATTCAGAATTGTATCTGTCATTTTCAGTGTCGCGTCTGACACTGGCTCGCCGAGGTAACCTACGGCTGGTGTTCCCGGTGCAAGCACATATGCAACACCCACGATCGCAGCAATTACAACAAGTCCAAGACCGAGCTTAAGCAGGTTCTTAGGGTTGTTGATACCGCCGATCACTATTACACCGAAAAGAACTGCGAGGATTGCCACAAGGGCAAACGCATAGGTGCAATAGAGGATGTTGTCTACCGGAGCGCTGTTGTTTGATTCAAATCCTACAGCAAAGCCATAGAAACTGAATACTGCACCCACGATGAACAATGCAAGCAGGATCCACTTGATTATTTTATCGTATTTCATTATTTGGAGTCAATTATTTGTTGTCCTGATACTTTACCAAAATGTCCATCAATGAGATAGATGCATCCTCCATGTCAATAGAGAGAGACTCTACCTGAGCAAGGATGTAGTTGTAGAAGAGCTGAAGGATAACGGCAACGATCAAACCACCCACAGTAGTGATCAAAGCGACCTTCATACCACCTGCAACAACGTTTGGCGACATATCACCGGCAACCTGGATAGCGTCGAACGCCTGGATCATACCGATAACTGTTCCCAAGAATCCGAGAGATGGTGCGATAGCGATGAAGAGAGAGATCCATGAAAGGTTCTGCTCCATCTTGCTTGCTTCAACTCCACCATAAGAAACAACTGACTTCTCAACCTCCTCAAGGCTCTGACCGTCAGCGAGGCGGATGAATGCCTGTGTGAAGATAGATGCGATAGGACCGCGAGTGTTTGCGCATACGTCCTTAGCAGCAGCAACGCCACCATTTGCGAGAGCATCCTCGATCTTAGCAAGAAGCTTCTTGGTGTTAGTCTTTGAGAAACTGAGGTAAAGGATACGCTCGATACAAAGAGCAAGACCAAGGATAAGGCAGGCGATAACGAGTGCCATGAAGCCAGCGCCACCCTCGATGAACTTAGTCTTGAGAGCCTGGTGCATAGGAACTTCCTCTGGAGCCTCGAGAGCAGCAGCCTCTTCAGCAGGAGCTGCAATTTCCTCAGTTGCAGTTGGCTCAGCAGCAGTCTCATCCTGAGCAGCTACGTTCTGTGCAGAAAAGGCCATAACGCCCATTACTGCCAAAAACATGAAAACTTTTTTCATAATCGTTTTTGTGTGTTTAATTAATTAAAGTTATTGAATTGTTTTTTAGTTATTTACGTTTCATTAGGGTATAGTCCGCCCTAAAAAGCGGTGCAATTTAGCAAATTATTTTCAATAGGCAATAACTATTTTGATATTTCGCCCCTTAAAATGTGTTCCAGCCTTGACTTGACGGTTTCGTTGTCTTCGCTATCTCCCATCAGATAAAACAATTTTCCAAGAGCGCCTTCCGATGTGCTGTCATATCCGCTGCATACGCCTTCATCCTTTAGGCGTTTGCCGGTAGCATAGATATCCATATTGACGCTGCCTGCAAGACATTGAGTTACGTTCACTATTATCTTGCCCATTTCTGATGCTTTGTGGATCAGGTCAAGGAACCATTGCTTTGATGGTGCATTGCCGGCACCGTATGTCTCAAGTATTACGGCTCGGCTTTCATTGCCGCATAGAATATGTTCGACTACCTGCGGAGTTATTCCGGGGTGCAGCTTGAGAATAGATACTCTTGTGTCCAGATTCTTGTGGAAGACAGGCGTCGCATCCCAGTCTGTAGGGGTGAGTATAGCCGATGAGTTGTATCTGATGTTTATGCCGGCTTCAGCAAGCAGAGGATAGTTTTCAGAACGGAAAGCCCTGAAGTTGTCTGAGTTGATCTTTGTCGTGCGGTTGCCGCGCATAAGCATGTTGTCGAAGAATATGCATACTTCAGGCACGACGGCATGGCCGGCTTCGTCTTTGGCTGCAGCAATCTCTATTGATGAGATCAGGTTTTCCTTACCGTCTGTTCTCGGAGAGCCGATCGGCAGCTGACTTCCGGTGAATATGATCGGCTTGGTCAGTTCTTCTATCATGAAGCTGAGCACTGATGCCGAATATGCCATTGTGTCAGTTCCGTGCAGAATCACGAATCCGTCATATTCGTTGTATTTCCTTTCTATGAGCTCTGCTATCGACACCCAAAGTTTAGGCTCTACGTCCGAAGAATCGATCAATGGGGTGAATGTGTAGGAGTCGATCCTGTGTGCAAACTTTCCTAGCTCCGGAACCTCTGCCAGAATCTGGCTGAAATCGAATGGCTTGAGTGTCTGTTCGATCGGATCTTCCTTCATTCCGATGGTTCCTCCTGTGTAGATCAGGAGGATGGAGGCCCTGTCCTGTCGTGTCATATTCCGAATAGTTTTTCTGCGTTTTGTGTAGTAATTGATGCGACCTCATCTGTTCCGGTCTCCTTTCTGGCTGCAAGGAATTCTGCAATATGAGGAATGTAAGCACTTTCGTTGCGCTTCCCTCTATGAGGGACCGGGGTCAGGTAAGGTGAGTCGGTTTCAAGAAGGATACGGTCCAGAGGAATATCCTTGACTGTCTCTGCTATCGAGGCTTTCTTATATGTAAGTACACCACCTATTCCGATGTACCAGTCGCCGATCTTCTGTAGTTCTCTGTATGTTTCGACACTGCCGCTGTAGGCATGCATCACACCCCTCAGGCCAAGATGTCTGCATTCCTTCAATATGTTGATTATGATCTCAGTAGATTCTCTTGAATGGATTATTACCGGAAGTGACATTCTTGATGCCAGCTCAAGCTGAGCCCTGAAAGCTTCTTTCTGCTCTTCAATAAACTCCCTGGACCAGTAGCAGTCAATTCCGATCTCTCCTATGGCGCATATTTCTTTGGCTCCGGCGAGGGACATGACCGCATCAAGCTCGTTCTTCCACTCTTTCCCTATTGAGGTGGGGTGAAGGCCGAGGCAAGGGAACAATGTGCCCGGGTGCCTGTCCGCAAGAGAGAACATTGCATCTCTGCTTGAAGAGTCTATGTCGGGAAGAATCATCCTGGTGACTCCGGCATTGACGGCACGTTCCACAGCGAGGTCTTCTTCCTGTGAGAAGGCTTCGTCGTAAAGGTGCGAGTGAGTGTCGATAAACATGATGCAAATGTAATAAATAATTTCATTTGCGATACATTATGCTGCATCTCTGAAGCAGATCTATTGAAATGAATCCGTCGGTTTCGAGCATCCCTGCAAGCATTGACACCTGGGCATAGTCCATTCTGCATCTGTCGCAAAGTTCATCAAGTGTTATGCCTCTTTCCTTCCTGATGGTCAGGAGCAGGTCAGCCATAAGTGAAATCCTGTCTTCGGCGATTCTGCCTGCATACGCTTGAGTGAGAGCCGTTTCCGGACTTTTTATGACATTTGCCCCGGAGCTGGTGAGCCCGATGCTCTTTATCAGTTCTTCTGTCGAGGTTAGAGGTTCTGCGATCTTGCTCTTGATCAGGTAGTTGCATCCCTGGGACCTGATGTCGTCGATGCGCCCGGGAAGGGCGTATACATCCCTGTTGTATGAAAATGCAAGTCTGGATGTCATCATCCCGCCTCCTCTTATCTTTGATTCGATAAGCAGCAAAGCTTCACTCAATCCGGCTATTATGCGGTTCCTCCTGAGGAAGTGTATTGCCAGCGGTGATGTTCCCGGAGGATAATCGGTGATGAGTGCGCATCCTTCCGTCTCGCACAGACGCATGGCGAAATCCCGATGCCTATGAGGGTAAATGCTTTCCGGTCCGGTCGCCATCACGGCTATGGTTTCAAGTCCGTTTGCTAAGGCAGCCTTGTGGGCGCAGATGTCGGCTCCAAGCGCCAGACCACTGATGATTCTGGGACGTTCGCTTGTCCTGGACAATGCCTCGACGCTTTTTTCGCACCATTCCTTTCCATATAGCGACAGGTCCCTGGTGCCGACTATTGCTATTTCCCTTCTTGGGCGGAACAGCTCTCCGACGGGTGTGCTGCTTTTTATATAGAGCCCGACTGGCGCATCTTCACATTGTCTCAATGCCGAGGGGTAGTATTCTTCAGTACATCCGATGAAGCTGATTCCGTCTCTGGAAAGTTTCTCCAGTTCCTGTGCCTCCTTTTCCACTGATGCGAGGCTGAAACACCCCCGATAGTTGGAATGAGGTCCGAGAATCATGATGAGGTCTTCTTCTTTGAGCGAGAACACTTCGGATGCGCTTCCGAAATGCGATATGAGTGCTGTGGCAATCTTCGGCTTGAATCCGAAAGTCCTGTTCAATGCGCATAGGTATGCCTTTTCTTCAAAATCTTTCATACCTGCAAATAAACAGGAAAACCGGCCTCCCGAAGATGTCGGAAGACCGGTTTTTCTCTTTTTTATAATAGATTTTTCTTTTTCTTTATAAGATTCAATCTTTTTTATGAGCATCTCATCAGATGATGAGGAGGGCATCACCGTAAGGACCGAACTTGTAGTCCTCCTTGAGTGCAACAGAATATGCCTTCATTACGTTTTCGTAACCTCCGAAAGCGGCTACAGACATAAGCATTGTCGAACCTGGCCTGTGGAAGTTGGATACGATGGCGTCAGGAACTGCAAATCTGTATGGTGGGAAGATGAACTTGTTTGTCCAGCCGTCATATGCGTTGACCTCGTCGTTTGTTGTGACATATGTCTCAAGGCCGCGGATGGTTGTGATGCCTACTGCGAGTACCTTGTGCTTTTCTCTCTTTGTCTTGTTGATGAGGTCTGCGGCTTCCTGACTGATGATGAGCCTTTCAGAGTCCATCTTATGCTTTGAAAGGTCCTCCACATCAACTTCCCTGAAGTGGCCGATACCCATGTGGAGAGTGATGAATGCTTTGTTTATGTCCTTGAGAATCATTCTGTTGAACAATTCGCGACTGAAATGAAGACCTGCTGCCGGAGCAGACACTGCACCTTCATTCTTTGCAAAGATTGTCTGGAAATTCTCCTTGTCCTCCTCGGTCACTTCCTTCTTCACCCAGTCCGGAACCGGAGTCTGTCCAAGTCCGAAGAGTGTCTCCTTGAACTCCTCGTAGCTTCCGTCATAAAGGAAACGGAGGGTTCTTCCACGTGATGTGGTGTTGTCGATTACCTCGGCAACCAGACTGTCATCCTCGCCGAAATAGAGTTTGTTTCCGATTCTGATCTTGCGGGCAGGGTCTACAATCACATCCCAGAGTCTCTGTTCGCGGTTCAGCTCCCTGAGCAGGAACACTTCGATATCAGCTCCTGTCTTTTCCTTGTTTCCGTAAAGCCTTGCAGGGAAAACCTTCGTATCGTTGAGAACGAAGGTGTCACCTTTTCCGAAGTATTCGATGATATCCTTGAAGAGCTTATGCTCGATTTCCCCTGTTGATTTGTGAAGAACCATCAGCTTGCACTCGTCTCGCCATCTTGGTGGTTCTTTGGCAATCTTTTCTGCCGGAAGATTGAACTGGAATTGTGAAAGTTTCATATTTACCTTGTAAAGGAACGTTTATAATGCAAAATACAATCTATTATACGGTATTTTTATTCTTTTGTTTCACTTGACCGCAAAAATTATACTTTTGCCTCTCGGAACACCTCTGCTATTGATGGAAATGTGTTGTTGAGGAATGCCGGCAGGCTGGATTTGGCGACCCATGCGGCCTTGGTAATGTCCTCTTCCGTCTGCGGGATGAGATCGATAGGTTTGTCGTCGAGCATGTCGTACCACCAGGTGTGCTTCAGGTGCCATATCCCGTCCCTTTTATAGCAGTGGTCAGTTATGCATATGAGGTCCTTTAACTGAAGATTGTCGATCCCGGTCTCTTCCATCACTTCTCTCAGGGCTGTCACGCTGATGTTCTCCCCGGGGTCCTGATGCCCCTTCGGGAGGTCCCAAAGCCCGTTTCTGCTGATCAGAAGAAAGTCGCCACGCCGGTTTCTTACCAACCCTCCTCCAGCATTTACTTCAAGGAATTCTCCCCTGACAAGGGCATATGTCTCCTCGATGTCTTCAGATGGTATGTAGATGCGCTGAAGTGATTCTGAAGTCTCAAAAAGAGTGATAAGGTCTCCTATGTCCTCCTTGCTGCCGATGGAAAAACATATTGCATTAGGGTCGGCAAGCGCCGGGTCGTCTGTCGTACAGATGATTATGCATCTCTTTTCAAGATATATTTTGCGCATTTTTGTGTAATCTGATTTGTTTTGGTTATATTTGCACGATATGTGTTTGTCATCGGACGTAGGTCCGAGGCAAATATAGGCAGAAGAAACGATAAAATCATATAAACATTATGGAATCAGTAGAGAAAGCAGTTGCAAAATCACTGTTGGACATCAAGGCTGTCATGTTGAGGCCTGAGAATCCGTTTACATGGGCTTCCGGCTGGAAGTCACCTATCTATTGTGACAACAGACGTCTTCTTTCTTATCCGGAGAGCAGAGAAAATGTATGCCGCAGAATGGCGGAAATCATAATGCAGAACTATCCTGATGTTGAGGTTATCGCAGGCGTGGCAACAGGTGCCATCGCACATGGATACCTTGTAGCTCATCTTCTTGGTAAGCCGTTCTGCTATGTGAGACCTAAACCGAAGGATCATGGTACAGGCTCACAGATTGAGGGTATCCTTCCTGAGGGTGCAAAGGTGGTTATCGTGGAAGACCTTATTTCTACAGGCATGAGCAGCCTTGCTGCAAAGAACGCTCTTGTGAATGCGGGTGCAGACATCATGGGTATGGTTGCAATCTTCTCGTATAACTTCAATCAGGCACGCAAGGCGTTTGAGGATGCAAATGTCGAGCTTACTACGCTGACAAACTATGACAGCCTCATCGAGGTTGCAGCAGAGACAGGTTACGTAAAGGCGGAAGACATAGAAGTTCTCAAGGAGTGGAGAATCTCTCCATCAGTATGGGGAAAGGAGTAGGTCATGTCTGTGCAGATAAAGAGTAAGACCGCGGTGGTATCGAAGGCTCCTTATGAGCTTTATATGGTATTCACCGATATGAGCAATTTTGTCCGTTTCCTTCCGGAAGAGAAGAAGTCGGATGTGACGGCTGATTATGATTCCCTTCATGCTGTAGTGCAGGGCTTCAATATAGGTGTCCGCATTACGGACAGGGTTCCGTATTCCAGGATTGACTTTGCTGATGATGGTGCACCGTTCAAGTTCCTTCTTTCAATGCATTTCGATGCTTCATCTGATCCATATAAGACAGATTATCACATCAGTCTTGATGCGGACTTGAACTTTATGATGAAGACTCTTCTTGGCTCAAAGCTTCAGGATGCGCTTGACAAGATTGTCGATGCGATTGCGGCTATGTCCGAAGGCAGGGTTCCGGAAGGAATCGATCCGTCAATGTATCCGGAAGGGTTCAACAGATGATAAAGGAATCATTCAGAAAATTTTTGGAAGATGCGATAGGCCGTGAAAATGCGCTTGTCGCTTTTTCTGCTTTTGAGGAGCCGGCTTCCGTCGCTGTCCGCTACAATCCTTTCAAGCAGGCCGACAGGATGGAAGGGGAGACCGTAATGTGGAGCAGGCACGGGGTATTGCTTGACGAGAGACCTGTGTTTACTCTGGATCCGGATTTCCATGCCGGTGCATATTATGTGCAGGATTCCTCTTCAATGTTTGTCGGTGATGTATTCAGAAGGCTTCTGCAGGGATATGAGTTGCCTCATGGGCGTCCTTTGAGAGTGCTGGACCTTTGTGCGGCACCTGGTGGAAAGACGACGGACCTTGCAGCGTCGCTGAGAGAGGCTTGCGGTGACAGGTTCATCCTTGTTGCCAACGAGGTCATGAAGCAGAGGGCAGGAGTGCTTGCCTCTAATGTGGCTTTGTGGGGTGATCCGAATGTGGTCGTGACATCTGATGATCCGAAGGCATTTGCATCATTTACAGGGTATTTCGATATCATACTTGCCGATGTCCCTTGCTCCGGTGAGGGTATGTTCAGGAAGGATGAACAGGCCAGGGAACAGTGGTCCGAGGATAATGTGGCTCTATGTGAGGGCAGACAGAGAAGAATAATTGCAGACGTCTGGCCTTCGCTTGCCGAAGGTGGCATGCTTGTATATTCTACCTGTACATTCAATCGTTGTGAGAATGACGGCAATGTGAAGTGGATATCCGATAATCTTGGAGGTAGTCCGGTGTTTGTCAATCCGGAAAGTCCATACGAAGGAATAATAGCCACAGAGTATGGCTTCAGTCTAGTGCCTGGATTTGTCAGGGGTGAGGGACAGTATTGTTCAGCAGTGAAGAAGACTGTGGCTGCAAGTGGAGTCTATGAACCTAAGCAATTCAGAAGCAGACCGTCGAAGGATAAAGGGACACCAATTCCTGAGTCTGCTGGAAGTCTCTTCTCCATAGATGTTAATCTGAGGCAGCGTGGCGAGACGATAATTGCCCTGCCGGCATCTTTGGTTCAGGATATAGCATTTCTTGAGTCATCTTTGAATGTCATTGCGGCCGGTTGTGCAGCCGGTACTGTCAAGGGAAAGGATTTTATTCCAGATGCAGACCTGGCGCTGTCAATTGTCCTTGAGAAGGATGCATATCCGAGGGCAGAGGTAGACAGGAATACTGCACTTGCATTCCTGCATAGGGATGCGATACGTCTGGATGATGCTCCCAAAGGCTATGTCCTTGTGACTTATCAGGGATTACCGTTGGGATTTGTAAAGAATTTGGGAAACAGATGCAATAACCTCTATCCGCAGAGCAGACGCATCAGAATGAATATAAAGCAGATATGAGAAAGATACTTGTTTTGGCAGCTTTGTGCATGACTGCAATGATGTCGGCACAGACGCCGTCTGAGAAATATGAGCAGAGATACAATATGCTGTCTTCGCAGTTTGGAGCGGCAGGAGTGGGTGTAGAGACCGTTCTCGATAACTGGGAAAAGGTGGATTCAACCAATGCCAGGCTTCTTCTTGCACGCTTTGATTTCTATCTCACGAAGGCGCAGTCTATAAGTGTCGTGAAGAAGGAGAACAGGAGGTACCTTGGAATGGAACCTGTACTCGTGCTCAAGGACAGTCTTCAGAGGGATATATATTACTATCAGGAGACATTCTATGATGATGACCTTTATGGAAAGGCTATAAAGACGATAGACAAGGCTGTAAATCTGTACCCGGACAGGATTGATTTCCGTTTCGTGAAGGCAAATGCTCTTATTGCATATGAAAAGGAGAGTCCGGATATGGCGATGGACTATCTCAAGTCACTTGTCGCTGAGGCTTCAAGGCGTTCCGAAGATTGGATTTATGGTGATGAGAAAGTTGGAAAGGATTTTGTCGAGGATGCAATGCAGGAATACTGCTACAGTTTCTACTCGATAGGTTCTCCTCAGAGCAGGACTGCTTTTCTCAATCTGTCCATCCTGCTTTCTGAAACATTTCCTGACAACGTCGAGTTCATCAACAATATAGGCTCCTACTATCTTGTCAATGAGGATTATAAGACAGCCGTTAAATACTATGCTAAAGTCCTCAAGAAAGATCCGAAAGACAATACTGCCATCAAGAACAGTGCTCTTGCAGCAAGGAGGATGAAGAACAACAAGCTTGAATCAAAGTATCTTCAGATGCTTGTCAAGTATGGTTCGGAAGGCGATGCGCTGGCGGCAAAGGCAAGACTGGATGCGTTGAGCAAGTAATATGGATGCGTCATTCTTCATAGCCTCACGTCTCAGATTCAAGGGAAGGCTTGTCGTGGTCTCGATCACGGTAAGCTATCTTGTGATGATAATCGCTCTGGCCGTGTCTTCCGGTTTCCGTAATGAAATCAGGCAGGGTCTCTCCGATATATGCGGTGATGTGCAGCTTACTCCGCAGAACGCGGATCCGTATGACGGTCAGGCTTGTGTGACAGCATCTCCATCATATCTGCCTCAGATCGAAGAAATTGAAGGTGTGGATGAAATACGTCCTGTGATATATCGTGCAGGAATTGTGAAGAATGATGACAATATACACGGCGTACTCTTCAAGGGCGTTGAGACTGAAGATACGACAGCTCTAGGAGTGTCTATCCCACGTCGTCTGGCAGAAATAGCCAATCTTAAGCCAGGAGACAGGATGCTGACTTATTTTGTAGGTGGCAAGGTTAAGATGAGGCAGTTCCAGGTTACGTCAGTCTATGATGCAATGCTTGAGACAGATGACAGGCTGATTGTATACGCATCTCTGGCTGATCTGCAGAGGCTGAATGGCTGGGGCGGGCAGCAGGTATCCGGGCTTGAAATACTTCTGTACCCATCATTCAGAAATGAAGAGGATATGAAGGATGTTGCCTATCTGGTCGGTTCTGTGGCTTATGAAGGCACCAGGGATACAGATGAATCTGTCTATGCTTCTTCAGTGATCTCGCGATATCCGCAGCTTTTCGACTGGCTGGGACTGATAGATTTCAATGTCCTGTTCATCCTCGTGCTTATGACTATAGTCGCAGGCTTCAATATGATTTCCGGCCTGCTCATAATGCTTTTCGAGAACATCTCGACCATCGGCCTGCTAAAGTCCCTCGGTATGACTGACAGGTCCATATCAAAAATATTCCTTTCAAGTTCAGCGTCGCTGGTCCTGAAAGGAATGTGCATAGGAAATGTCCTTGCCTTTGTCTTCTGTCTTGTTCAGAGCAGAACACATGTCATCGGACTTGATCCTGAGAATTATTTCGTGTCTTTTGTCCCTGTGGATATCAATTGGGGAACTGTTCTGGCAGCAGACCTGCTCTCTTTTGCAGTCATTATGGTCCTTCTGCTTATCCCTTGCATATTCATCTCAAGGGTTGATCCGGCTGACACCGTGAGGGTCCGATAACTAGACTGACGGACAGATTGTGCATATTGCATCGTACAGACTGAGAATGCTGTCGATGTATGCTATTGTTTCATGTCCCTGGAATTTTCCGAGCTTTACTGACGGTTCAGCAAGGATTGAGTCTTCTCTCATCAGAGGGATCAGTTTCTGTATCTCATCCCAGCTGTTGTTGTCATGGCCCATTGCTGCAGCAAAATTACGACAGTCTGCAATACGTCCCTCTCCTGCATTATATGCTGCAAGAGTAAACTTTATGAGCTCCATTTCTGTCATTCCGGTTCCTTTCCAAAGATTCTGGAGTCTTTGGAGATGTTTTACTCCTGCTTCAAGATTCCTGTCGGGATCAAGAAGATCTTCAACACCATAATACCTGCCTGTCTGAGGCATTATCTGCATCAGACCTCTGGCTCCTCTGTGTGAAATGGAATTGATGGAAAACTTTGATTCCTGATAAATGACAGCCGCAAGCATCCTCCAGTCCCAGCCAAGTTCCTTGGCATGTTTGCGGATCAGGTGGTCATAAGGGCTGACAGTTGACGTCACCACGCCTCTTTCCGCGCGCTTGTGAGGATTGAATGAGCCGTTGTACCTGTTCTTCATCTTTGTGAAATCAGGTGAAGCTGTGATGTGACTTATCCAACTGTTCATCTGGCGGATTGTCTGTCCGTTTTCTGCATTTACCGCCCAAACGGAGCACTCATCCACTTTTCTGGTCAGGCCGATACCCTCAATCTCAGGCAGATCGTGTCCGTGTGTTATCACAAGGTCTACTTTACCTGCCTTGAGTGAATCAAGGTAGTCTGTATGTCTGCTGAAAGCTACAATCTTCAGGCTGCATCTGTTATCTTTCGCAAACCTGCCGAGAAGCTCATAGTTGAATCCGGTCTCCAGACCGTGTGAACTGTACATGTCGTCACCGAGGTCAATGGCGCAGATGAGTTCCTTTCCTGCAAATGCGTTAACCGTACTGGCTCCGATCATGTCCTTTCCTCTCTCACAGAGGGGGACAATCAGGATGATCAATATAGCCGTGACGAAATGTCTGATTCTGTTCTTTCTTTTTTCCGTTAGTACCATCTAATAATTTCTTACGCACCTTATCTGCTTGCGCTCAACCCATTAGGCAGACCGGAACCGTTGCCGCCTCGTCCCGAGGCCCCGGTTCTGCCGGTGCTTGTGTTATTTCTTCCCGGCTGTATGTAGAACGGCCAGGAAATTCCAAATTTGATTGCCCTCTGCGGTGCAATATAGCCTGCTGCAGAGAAATAGTCTGCTGACTTGTTCGGCCAGCCCATATTGACGTTGACAATCTTGACAAATATGCATGCCCTCTTCCATTGGATATTGACGAATGCGTCAATGTAAGGGCAGTTACCGTATTCAGCGACATTCTGATTGTGGAATACTCCAAGCACTGGGTTGAATGCCGGAGCATACCACTTGGTGGTGAATGCCGCGTTGGCACCGATCTGCATCTGCATCACCTTCTTCACGACGTCAAACTGCAGATAGTACCTGAGGTTCAAGGCCAGCATAGGCAGAGGAATCACATCCTTGTTTGATGACAGCTGGAAAAGCGCCTGATGGTCAAGATGGAATTTCCATACAATGAAATCCTTCCTGAGTGAAGCCGTCATTACGCTCATAGGGTCTGTGTTCTGCCTTACAATGCCTTCTGTATCATAGTATATGTTGTTGCTGAGCAACGCATAGTCAAATGATGCGTGGAGGTCCCATCTTGGTATTTCAAGAGCTGCTCCTATCTTTGTGGACGAAATCTTTCCGAAGTCGTTGTTCCACATGTAGTGGTTTGTGCAGAGATGCTGCTCATAATAGTCTGGCTCCTTGAGTGTTGTCTCGAAATGTGCCTTCAAAGTGAGCGGACTTTTCCTGTCTCTTCTGAAAGGATAGGCACTGAATGCCAGATTCGCATGGATACCGAAGTCATTGATTTCGTATCCGAGGAATGTGTATTCACCTTTCGCATCCCAAGTGAAATATTTCTTGTACTGTCCTCTTGCTCCTGCATAGAGATATGTCGAGTTGAGAAGAGTGTTGCTGCTTCCCTGGACATAGTCAGCCGTGTTGAACGTGAAGTAGTTGGCAAGTTTGTCACCGATTCCTACATCGAGTTTGGATACGATCGCGTCACTCTTCCATGGCTGGAGTCTTATGAAGAATCTGTTCTCGAACTTCATTACCCTCAGGGAGTCTGCACTTCTGGTAGGGTTGAGGTAGAACCTGTCATTAAAGAACTGTCGTCCGAGGTCGTCGCTTGTACTTATGTCGTCCTGATAGATTCTTCTGAATACGCTGTACTCACTGCTGTGGCCGATGATGGCTGTCGTGATGTCCTTGTTGACGGTGTCAACTGCAACTTCAGTCTCTTCTATCTCGTCGAGTGTTTCCTTTTCAAGAAGGGCGGCAATTGCGAGTGAGTCACCGCTGGTCATGATGCTGTCGCGCACGGCTTCCTGTCTCTTACGCTCCTTTCTGCCTTTGAGGTTCTCAAGGAAGGTGAAAGGGATTCTATATGACTGGTCGAGGAACAATGTGTTCTTCTTTGTCGTGCTGCTTGCATTCTTGAGGTAGATGTCAATCTCTCGGGCGTCTACCGTTGTGTCTCTGATCCAGAAATTGTCCACGATACCTCCATTCTCGCTTCTTGCTACCTTATTATATATGTAGCCTGTGTGCATAAGGTATCTCTTGCCCATATAATTGCTGGCAATGACTACATTTCTGTTGTTAGTGTCCTCTCTTTTCAGGATACCGTTTCCTCCGAAACGTCTGAATTCCAGAGTGAGGTTCAGTTCCGGAAGTATGTTCTGAGTGGTAAGCACTCGGATGTTTGACTCTTCTTTTTCCTTGTTCGCAAAGAGGGTACCCCAGTAAGCGAGTTCAGTGTGGGGAGTCTTTGTGTTGTAATTCGGTAATGTCTCAGGAGAATAACTGTATCTCTGGAGTGGAGTGTAGAAGATCGCATTGTCTGTCTGGGCCCTCTTGAAATAGTTATAGGTCATTTCAGGAGAACCTGATACTCCAAGCCATGTTGTGTTTATGTCTTCTTTGTAGAAAGGATATTCGTTGAAATGGTAATTATAGGTTGTGTCGAGTTCCTTGAGATTGACATCATGGAAATATCTGTCTTCATTCCATGAGATGATTCTCTTGTACTGCATCGAGTCCGGAATCGCGAATGTCTCAAGGATGCGTGGAGTTGCAGCTATTACGCTGTCCTTCGCGGCCTTGATGCTATCCTTTACCTCCATCTTCCTGTTGAGTTCAGCTATTTTGCCTGGAAGAGCCTGCTCATAGTCATATTTCTTGCGTTCCTTCTTTGTGAGGGAGTTGTACCAAGCGTTGAACTTTGCCGTGGCAACCTCTGTGGAGTCCTTGACGTAAAGAGAGTCCAGCATCATGAGCTCGAGGGTGTCCTGAGCCTGGATGAGTGAGTCGCGCACCTGAGCCCTTGTTGCAGAGTCCTTGACTGCGATATAATATTTGTAGAAGAAAGGGTCAGTGTATTTCAGGGAATCAGGAACAACAATGGTGTCGCGTGCTGTCAGTACCACCGCTGTGTCAGCAGGAAGTGAATCGATTGCGACAGTGTCTGCAGAAATGCTGTCCACAATGATTGAGTCAACGTGCGTAGAGTCGCTCAATCTGTTGACACTCAAAGAGTCGGAGATCTTCCTGAATCCGATGGCCCTGCCTGCATCTATTCCGAATGACTGCAATGCAGCCAAACTCACGAGCAGGAGCGGTACCCATATTTTTGCCAAAAGATTCTTCATAAATCCGGTCTCGCAAATGTGTTAACAAGACGGCAAAGTTAATAATAATATGGGATATGTGCAAATAGCGGGCTATCGACCGCCTTTTGTACATATCCCATAAGTTATTCTGTATTAGTTTATAGCAGGTGAGTGTTGAATCCGGCGGCCTTGAGCCCCTCGCATATTGCACCCGCATCACCGCAGACATATACGTCTGTTGTGTCAAGCAGTTCAAGGATTTCTTCGTAAGACTGTTCTGCCTGATTCTGGCCATTGTCAAAGGTGAGCTCCTCGGCAATGTATGGAGCTAGTTCCTTACAGATTTGTCCCTCATCGTTTCGTATGTAAAGGATTGGGAAAGTGTCAAGAATTTCGTGCTCCTCTCCTTTCAGTCCTTTGGTCTTAGTCTGAATGAATGTCAGTATCTTTTCTGCTTCATTACATGGAGCTCCGACTATTAAAAGTGCTTCGTTGTTCATGTCTTCCTATCCTTTATAGTTTCTTATTTCGGTGCTGAGCCTATTGATTATCTCCATCTTGAGATTGTAAAGATCGTCAGAGATGTCAACCTTGTAATAATGAGGGTTTATGAGTCGTCTCTCACTTGGGCTGAAATGCATGAGTGTTCTGTTGTAGAACTCCTTCTTTTCCATAAGGGTATAAGGCTTGTTGCATCGTACGCCATTTTCGATGACTTTCTTCTGTAAAGTAAGGGCCTTATAGGTTCCGGCTTCGAATGTCTTGTTCTTGTATCGGTCGTATTCGTCGCAGATGGTGAAGGTTTCTCCGTTCTCTATCTGTCTGCTGAGAGTGTCGCCTTTGAGGCAGGTTACATCGGCCTTGAATATTTCACCCTTGAGCGGGTCTTCTACCATTATTCTATATGTGATCTGATGTCCCGGATTTATCAGCTTGATCTTGTCCTCGGAGCGTTTGAGGACAGCTTCTCCGTCAATCTCTACAAGTTTATATACATTTCCGAAGCAAGGGGCAGCCTTGCTGGTGGCAATTGCATCGCCAACGCCATAGGAGTCTATGCATGCTCCTTGTCTTTCCAGGTCTGTGATCAGGTATTCGTCGAGCGAGTTGGTTGCAAAGATCTTACATCCTGTGAATCCGTTCTCATCAAGGATCCTTCTGCATTCCATTGAGAGATAAGCAAGGTCTCCGCTGTCAAGACGCACCCCGTAGCCTGCTGAGTAGCTGTCATCGATTCCATTATCTCTGAATGCCTTCATCGCGTTGCGGATTCCGCATCTGAGAGTGTCATATGTGTCGATCAGAAGAATAAGTCCTTCATTCCTGTGGGTCTTGATGTAGGTGTCGAATGCCTTGTACTCTCCTGAAACACTGCTTCCGAATGAGGTCACATAACTATGTGCCATTGTTCCTGTCGAGCCATAGTCGAACATTGCTCCAGCCAGTATGTTGGATGTGGTGCTGCATCCGGCAATGATGGCAGCCTTTGCTCCGTATGTCGCGGCCCACGGTCCGTGTGCTCTTCTGGAACCGAACTCGCTTACCGGCCTGTTGGTGGCCCTGCACACTCTTGATGCCTTGGTCGCAACAGCCATCTGATGGTTCATTATGCAGAGCATTGGGGTCTCCAGAACCTGGGCTTCGATAAGCGGGCCTTCCACTATGACGATAGGCTGATTAGGGAAAGCAATCTCTCCCTCTCTCATTGCATAGACGTTGCCGGTGAATTTCATTGAAGAGAGGTATCCTCTGAATTCTGCATATTCTTCTCCAGGGAGGAACTTCTCGAAGAAGGCCGGGTCCATGTTTCCCAGATTCTCCACCATTTCGATCACTTCGTCTGTACCGCTGACTACAGCCCAGTTGTTGTTTTCCGGTGCCTTTCTGTAGAAAAGGTTGAATATAGCGGTCTTGTCCTTCATTCCGCTGTCGAAGAACGACTTTCCCATTGTGTACTGGTACTTGTCGGAACAATATGCGTAATTAAGCATCATTTTATCGTTTATAACCATACAAATGTAATCTTTTTCTATTACAATTTTCGTAAATTCGCAAATTATTGAATCGTATGGACAGACTTTTTTCATTGTTTCGCGGACATTACGGACGTAATCATCAGTATGTGCGTCCTTTGACCGGTTCGGCGAGCAACAGACAATATTTCAGATTGGGTGACGATCAGTCATCCTGTATAGGTGTCATCGGAGTGAATCCTGATGAAAACAGGGCATTCATTGCGATGGCTGCCCATTTCCGTCTTAAAGGGATACCGGTGCCGGAGGTGTATGCGGCAAGCGATGATGCCGTGGCATATATCCAGGAAGATGTGGGTGACGTGGCTCTGTTCGGTATGATCGGCTCGGAGGCCTCGGAAGATATTCTCTGCAGGACCATAAGATGTCTGCCGGACATTCAGTTCAAAGGAGCCGAGGACTTTGATTTCTCTATCTGCCATCCGATACGCAGATTTGACAGAAGACTGGTTCTGTTTGACCTGAACTATTTCAAATACTGCTTTCTGAAGCCTTCCGGTCTTGAGTTCGATGAGAACAGGCTTCAAGACGATTTTGAGAGACTGGCAGATGATCTTACATCGGTAGATGCAGATACTTTCATGTATCGCGACTTCCAGGCAAGGAACGTGATGGTCAAGGACGGTAATCCTTGTTTCATCGATTTTCAGGGCGGAATGCAGGGACCTATATATTATGATGTGGCGTCTTTCATCTGGCATGCCCGTGCCGGATATTCCGAGGAATTGAAGATGAAGATGCTTGAAGCTTATCTGGATGCCCTCTCCGCATATGTCCCTGTCGACCGTGAAGAATTTATCGGAACTCTTCGCCTCTTCGTCCTTTTCAGGACAATGCAGATACTTGGAGCATACGGTTTCAGAGGTCTTGTCGAGCAGAAGGCTGCTTTTGTCGTAAATATTCCGGAAGCGTTGGCGTCACTTGACTCTCAGCTGGAGATGCCGTTTGAATCATATCCATACCTGGACTCTGTCCTTAGAAGGCTTGCGGCTCTTCCTCGATTTGCGCGTACGCAGCAGGATGGCAAGCTGGAGGTCAATGTGTACAGTTTCTCTTTCAAGAAAGGCATTCCGCAGGATCTGTCCGGCAATGGCGGAGGCTATGTCTTTGACTGCCGTTCAATTCATAATCCGGGAAGATATGAACCGTATAAGAAACTTACGGGAAGGGATAAGCCGGTGATTGATTTCCTTGAGGAAGACGGTGAGATAACAGGTTTTCTGGAACACGTATATGGCGTTGTCGACCCTCACGTGGAGACATTCTCTTCCAGAGGATTCACAAGTCTTATGGTAAGTTTCGGATGTACAGGAGGCCAGCATCGTTCGGTCTATTGTGCAGAGCATCTCGCTCATCATCTGGCTGATAAATATCCGCATGTGCGTGTTCGTCTTATCCATCGTGAACAGAAAATAGAGGAAATACTATGAAGGCCATGATTTTTGCGGCGGGACTCGGAACCCGTCTGAAACCTTTGACAGATGTTCTTCCAAAGGCCCTTGTGCCTGTTTCAGGAAAACCTCTTCTGGAACTTACCTGCAGGAAACTTATGCTCTCGGGAATCAATGAGTGCGTGATCAATGTGCATCATTTTGCCGACAAGATAGAAGAATGGGTCAAGACCCAGGACTGGATTTCAACTGCAGGAACTCCAGAAAATGCTCAGATGTCCGTTCAGTTCAGCGATGAACGCGCAAGGCTTCTTGAGACCGGTGGAGCAATACTCAAGGCAAGACCTTATCTTGAGGGATGCGGAGAATTCCTTATCCATAATGTGGATATACTCTCTGACTGTGACATAAAGTGGCTGGAAGCCCAGGTTCGTCCGGATGCGGTCGCAACTCTTCTGGTCAGTGAACGAAAGAGTTCCCGTTATTTCCTTTTCCATCCCGACTCGATGCGCCTGGTCGGATGGAAGAATGTCAATACCGGCGATCAGATTCTAGTGGATCCGCAGGTAGATTCTGAAAAGTGTGTCGCATTGGCGTTTTCCGGAATCCATATCCTTTCCGACAAGGTCTTTGACTTGATGGACGAGTATGTGCGCGAGTGTGGACTTCTTGACGATAATGGAATAAAGTTCCCGATAAAGGATTTCTACCTCTGGGCAGCATCCCGCTCTCCGATCTATGGCGTAAAAGCCGACATCCTCCGCCTCCTCGATGTAGGCAAGCTTGACGCCCTAGCCCCCGCAGAAGAATTTGTTGAATCTATGAATTTATAAACATATGAACATTTTTCTTAACCTTCTATGGCTCATCCTTGGAGGCCTTATCATTTCGCTCTATTATTTTCTGATGGGAGTTCTGTTCTGTATCACGATCATCGGAGCGCCTTTTGGACTGCAGCTTTTCAAGATAGGAGCTTTCGCTTTGTGGCCATTCGGTCATGAGGCCGTGTCAGATACAAACGATGGAGGCTGCCTTGCAATCCTGATGAACGTACTCTGGATACTGTTCGGCGGAATTGAAATAGCACTCCTCCACGTAAGTTTCGGTATTTTCTGCTGCATCACGATAGTGGGTATCCCGTTCGGAGTGCAGCATTTCAAGATGGCTATCCTCGCTCTTGTTCCTTTCGGAAAGAGGATTTCCTAAGCTCTGTCACATCCTCCCAGGTTGCCTTCCTTGTGAGGAATGCCTGCGAGGACTATAACTGTCGAGACTACGAATGCCGCGCAGCAGATGAATATGCCGGCATATGTCCACGGATTCATCACTTCAATGAATGATTCTGCTTCTTCAAAGGCGGGTATTCTGCTGAATACGGCTGCCATTGTGTTGTTTGCGCAGTGCATAAGCATGGTGAGCTTCAATGAACCTGTCCTGTAGTATACGTAGCCGAAAAGGAGGCCGAGTATGAATGCAGGAATAGCCTGCCATGGATTGAAGTGTATTATCGCAAAGAATGCTGCGGAAACTGTGATGGCTGTAAGCGGACTGTGCTTTACCAGCAGACCTCTGAGTACGACGCCTCTGCAAAGCCATTCTTCAAACAGGGGAGCAAACACGGACACAGAGATCAATGTGATCCAGAGCGGTGCATCAAGCAGCTGCTTCATCGCCGCCTCCAGCCACTCAGGCATAGGAGGCAAGAGTGAAGACAGGGCGTCTGTCATGAATGCGGTCGCGAGGGTTGCGACGGTGACGATTGCTGCCATCCACCATCCCGAGAACCTTCCGAAATTGCTGCTGTCCATCTTGAATCCTTCAGTGAAATTCTCGTCAAAGCGGCTCTTTACTGAAGCATACAGCATGGCTGGGATGAACATGACAGGATAGGAAATGATGGTTCCATATTCCTTTGCAAATTCCGGAGAGATGAACTGAAGTCCGAGAACCAGGATGTTGCCCAGCAGCGCTCCGAGAATGAAGAGTGCAAGTATGCCGAAAATTCCTCCGACTCCGGGAAGGAAGTGGGAATAATTAGAGAAGAGGTCGTAAGAACCTCTTCCCTTATGCCTTTTGAAAAATCTTTTCATTATTTGTACAGTGGAGTAGGATAAACACCCTTGTCAGCAAACTCCTGGAACTTTGCAACCACTCCCGGTCTGTCTTCCTGGAATGTCACTCCGAACCAGCGTGAAGGAGTTGAGAGGAGTTCGCATCTTCCTGTGCCCTTCTTGATGATGCTGTCGATTACGAAAGGAATGTAGAACTCCGACTTGAGCTCGTTGATGTTCTTCTCGAGGAATGCTGTGAAGATACCCTCGCTGTTTTCAAAGTAGTCAGGTGTGAATCCCCACATGTTCATTGAGCACAGTGACTTAGGAGCAAGCTCTACAGTCTCGCCGGTCACGTTGTTCTCTCCATATATCTTTCCGTCTTCTGCTTTTGCAATCTTATGATGCTCAACGACATCTGTAAGATAGCCAGTGTTGTCTGCTGTTCCGACTCCGCGTGAAACTCCGCCTGACTCAGACAGTGTGTTGTCAAGTTCGAATCCTACGAGAGCGTATTCTCCGGTCTTTCCTTCATTGGCTCTGAGCCAGTCTCCGAGAATCCTGAAGGACTCCTTTCCATAATAGTCGTCACCGTTGATTACAGCAAAAGGCTCGTTGATGACTTCCTTTCCCATAAGTACCGCGTGGGCTGTTCCCCATGGCTTAACGCGTTCCGGATTGAGGGTGAACTGTGAAGGGATCTTATTCAGTTCCTGAGTCACGAACTGAAATTCGAGAGGCTCTCCGTCAATGCATTTAACATTGCCGTACTTCTCTTTTACGTGCTTCTCCATCTGTTCTTTGAAATACTCGCGAACGATGTATACTACTTTGCCGAATCCGGCCTCAACTGCATCGTAGATTGAATAGTCTATGATGGTTTCTCCATTAGGTCCAAGACCATCCATCTGTTTGAGTCCGCCATATCTGCTGCCCATTCCGGCTGCCAGTACAAGAAGTGTAGGTTTCATGGTTGATATTTTTATGTGTTTGTATTTTCTTTATTATATCGAAATCAGACAAATTTAACTATTTTTGTCAAGTTAATGCATTAATTGGTCCTATTTTGAGCAAGTTAAGTAACATATTCAAGGGTGAACACAAGAATTTCAGGATTTTTGTTGCATTCAGTACAGCTGTATTCGTATTCATATGGATTGTCGGCCCAGGCAATACATGGATACATTGGGCCAAGGCCGGTCTGGAGATCAAACGTCAGGAGAGGCAGATCAAGGAGTATCAGCTGGAAATAGAAAAGATGGATAAAACTGTCAATATGCTCAAGACCGACAGGGATACCCTGGAAAAATTCGCCAGGGAACAGTTTCAGTTTGCTGCCCCTGGCGACGATGTCTATGTTATAGAGTAGATTCCCGATCAGGTCGGGAATGACCTTTTGTCATTGCCGGTTCCGACCTTTTGTCATTGCCGGCTCCGACCTTTTGTCATTGCCGGCTCCGACTTTTTGTCATTGCCGGTTCCGACCTTTTGTCATTGCCGGCACCGACCTTTTGTCATTGCCGGCACCGACCGGCAATCTTCTAGAATCCGGTGTAAGTCATAGGTGAGATTGCGCGGAGTTCTTCCTTTACGCTTTCACTCACTTCCAGAGTCTCAATGAAATCAGCGATTACCTCGCGGTTGATTCCTGCACCCGTACGTGTGAGAGCCTTGAGTGTCTCATATGGGTTAGGGTAGTTCTCTCTACGGAGGATTGTCTGGATAGCCTCGGCTACGACAGCCCAGTTTCTTTCAAGATCAGCGCGGATAGCCTCTTCGTTGAGGATGAGCTTGCCGAGACCCTTCTTAAGGGAGTTGAGGGAAATCATCGAGTGTGCAAGCGGCATTCCGATGTTGCGAAGAACTGTCGAGTCGGTAAGGTCACGCTGCAGGCGTGAGATAGGGAGTTTCATTGAAAGATGAGTGTAGAGCGCATCTGCTACTCCGAAGTTGCCTTCTGCATTCTCGAAGTCGATAGGGTTGACCTTGTGAGGCATAGCTGATGAGCCCACCTCTCCTGCCTTTACCTTCTGGCGGAAATACTCCATTGATATATATGTCCATATATCTCGTGCGAAGTCAATAAGGATTGTGTTGATTCTGCGGAGACAGTCAAAGAGGGAAGCGAGATTGTCGTAATGCTCGATCTGAGTGGTAGGGAAAGACCTCTTCAGGCCGAGTGACGCCACAAACTTATTGCCGAATTCTATCCAGTCTACAGAAGGATAAGCTACTTTGTGGGCATTCATGTTTCCTGTTGCGCCACCGAACTTTGCCGGATATGTAAGCTGCTCGAACTGGCGGATCTGCTCTTCAAGACGAGCGACGAATACATTGAACTCCTTGCCTACGCGTGTCGGTGATGCAGGCTGGCCGTGAGTCTTTGCAAGCATTGGGATTTCTGCCCATTCCTCTGCCATTCCCTTCATTATGTCGAGAACCTCCTTGAGAAGAGGCATGAAGCTTTCGTCAATGGCTTCCTTGAATGAAAGCGGAACGGAAGTGTTGTTGATGTCCTGGGATGTGAGTCCGAAATGAACGAACTCGCCCCATTTCATGATGTCCATTTCCTTGAAACGGTCCTTGATATAGTACTCTACTGCCTTGACGTCGTGGTTGGTGACTTTTTCAATCTCTTTCACTTTTGCTGCATCTTCCGGGGTCATGGTCCTGTATATGTCCCTGAGAGCCTCAAACTTGCTGCAGTCAAAATCAGCGAGCTGTGGAAGAGGAATACTGCATAGAGCGATGAAATATTCGATCTCGATGCGTACGCGGTATTTGATGAGTGCGTATTCGCTGAAATATTCTCTAAGCGGTTCTGTCTGACGCGAGTATCTTCCGTCGATAGGAGATACTGCCAAAAGTGAATTGTTTCCCATTTTCTAATTATATTAATTCCGATGCAAAGATAGTCAAAGTTTCATTACAATAGAAGCATCACTGCAAATACGTAGAGCAGGAATCCCTGGAATGCAAGGCTTCCATTTGTGCTCTTTCCGATTGTTGCTTCCGTTACGTCTGAACTGAGGTCTTCCTTCATCTGTGCTTCATCAGGAAGTGCCCTGCGGGCCCATTTCCTTATAAGATAGCCGTCACTGAACCATACGGCACCTCCATTTGACCTGTTCAGAGTGAGGAGCGTCTTGTAGTCGGAGAAATAAAGACAACTTTCAATGATTGTGCAGGTTGCCTCATCTGCATTCTGAAGAAGGACAGATATGTCTTCTGGGGTGGATGCTGCAAGAAGGATGGGTGTATATCCTGCCTTGGCTGCATCTTGGATGAAGTCAGCTGTTTCCTTCCATCTTGAAGTCTTGCACTGCGGGTCATATAATGATATTACCATGACGTTGCCTTCAGCTGCAAGGCTGTCTGCGTATTCTCCAACCGAGTTGTAGAATGACAGGTTTATGCCGTTGTCCTGAAATTCTTCCTTAAGTACGGTCTCGGTGCTTATGAATGTCCATGTGCTGTCTGGGAGATGCTGAAGGTCGAAACTTTTTGTCACGCCATCCTTCTCATAAACGAATATTGCCTCATACCTGTCCTCATCTGTTGTCTGGAATGTGTCCGCGGCCTGGAGAAGCGCAGTGTGACGGAACTCCGTGAAGTCAATGAGCGGGATGTACATCAATGAATATATGCAGAATGCAATCACAGAAACAGTCACGATAGCAAAGGATACATATTTCTTTTTCAGGGTCTCTCCAAGGTCCTTTGACGGAATGAATGCAGCTGCCAGCAATGCGCAGAGAATCAGGTTCTTTACGAAAGTCTGTCCGTGGGTCATATGGATTGCTTCTCCAAAGCATCCGCAGTCCATCTCAGGATTGAATATGACAAGTGCCAGAGTCAGAAATGTAAAGAACCCCTGGAGTGCCATTGCAGCATAAGCAGTGGCTTTTCTCCAGACTCCTGTGATGAGAGCTGCTCCGATGATGGTCTCGGTAAGGGCGAATGCTGTGCCCAGCCCCTTTGCCGCGAAACCTAGAAAGCCGATGTGGAGAAACTCAAGATACTCCTTTATCACAAGGCCGGCACCCACCGGGTCAAGAATCTTAAGTATGCCCGAAATGAAGAATACGAATCCTGTGACGAAAGCGCAGAATCTTCTAAGCTTCTCGATAAACTGTTTCATATCATATTCTGTTCACAGCCTGGTCAACCACTTCCTTGACCTTGGCAAAAATTTCATCCGGCGGCAGCATCTGGCCATATTCGTCCGAGCAGTCGATCCTTATGAACTTAGGATCGATCTCACACTGCTGCCTGTAAATCTCACGCACGCGTTTCTGGAACTCGATGTCTGCCTCATGTATGTCCTGGGCTCCTTCGAGATAATCCCTGTCTGCACCTCCTCGCTGGCTCTTGAGCTTTGACTCGACAAAGGCAATAGGGACATCAAGGAAGATGTTCAGGTCTGGAACAGGCAGCCCGAAGTTGCCGTATTCAGTCTTGAATATCCAGTCTCTCAAAGCCTCTGCTTCGCTCTTGTCGCTCAGTTTTGCACACTGGTATGCGATGTTGGAATAGACGTATCTGTCCAGGAGGATGTTTCCTCCATTCTTCAGCACCTCCTTCATCTGAGGTGCTGCCCCGTGTCTGTCTTCAGCAAAAAGTAGGGCAACAAGCTGTGGGTGGACTGTATCATTTGAGCCAAAGTCTCCGCGAAGGAAACGGCTGATGAGGTCTCCGTAGACAGGAGCGTCGTAACGTGGGAAATGAATGTATTCAAGGTTGCCGAAAAGGCTTTCCAGATATGTTCTCAATTTCTTGACCTGAGTGGATTTTCCAGCTCCGTCCAGGCCTTCAAGGACTGTCAGCATAAAATATGGTTTACTTTCTGTGCAAAGATAAGAAACTTTATTAAATTTGTGGACAACCAGAATGTATAGCTATGAAAGGAAGACACATAGACATTATGGGAATCGTCAATCTTACTGATGATTCCTTTTATGCTGCCAGCCGCTGCGTGGATGTTCCGGAAGTTGTCAAGACCGTAAGGAATATGCTTGATGAAGGTGCGACAATAATTGATTTCGGCGCCTGTTCGAGCCGTCCGGGTTCTGAACCGGTGGGGCCTGAAGAGGAGTGGAAGAGGCTGGAGCCTGTGCTCAGAGAGGTGCGGGAAATGTGGCCTGATCTGGAGATATCCATCGATACGAGCTGGGCATCTGTGGTTTTGCAGGCATATGACCTTATAGGGAAATTCATAGTCAATGACATTTCAGCCGGCGAGGACGACCCTCAGATGCTTCCTCTGGTAGGAAGACTGGGACTCAGGTTCATTGCCATGCATAAGAGGGGAGACTCCAGGACAATGCAGTCGATGACCGATTATGAAGATGTTGTCGAAGAAGTCATCAGTTATTTCAAGGAATTCGCTGCAAAGGCTGAGAGAAATGGTGTCAAGGACTGGATTCTTGACCCGGGTTTCGGCTTTGCAAAGACAGTCTCGCAGAACTATCAGATGATGCGCAATCTACGCAAGTTCCGCAGGCCGTATTCTTCTTTCGAAATGCCGAAGATCCTTGTCGGAGTGTCCCGTAAGAGTATGATATATAAACCGTTGGAGATTACTCCGGAAGAGGCTCTTCCTCAGACTCAGGTCCTTCATCTGAAGGCTCTGCAGGAAGGTGCTGACATGCTCAGAGTCCATGATGTGGCTGAGGCTAAGCGTACGGTGGAGGTGTATTGGAGACTCTGCTGATCAGATGTTCTTCAGATAGATGATGGAGTCAGGACCTTCATTGAACAGCAGGTCCATGATCGACAGGTCTGATATGAAGCCGTGTTTTTCAGCGAAAACCTGAAAATACGGCTTTTTGAGTTCAAGGTTTTCCAGAATCCTGTCAGGCCTCTTGGGATGGATGACTTCCCTGAGATCTTCGCACTCCGGGGCCGTGTCATAAGACTCTGTCATTCTTATTTCTGCCTTGATTCCTGTCTTTTCAAGGAAGAATTCCAGAAGTCTTGTGTTGAGGTCGATGAGTCTTTCCGGCTTTGAGTCCAGGATTGCGAAAAGTTCGTCCTGATAGTATTCGAAATATGCTGATGTGCGGTAGGCGGAGATGATTGCCCTTTTATGCTGCATGACCCAAGGCGTACTGTAGTCAATACGCATTTCGGATATCAGATGCTTGTGAGTCCCCTCGGCGTGTATGACAGGGAATGAAAGCGACTGCTTTCCATCAGCGGCATAGAAATGGCATCTGTTTCTGTATGACTGCTTCTGATAGTTTTCGCAGGCTTCGATATATATGACGGAAGGTAATAAAGGAGAAGACGGGAATGATTTCCTGTCTTCTCCTTTTGTCCTGACAAGTCCCTCCATATCCTCAGCGATTGCCGCAAAATATGAAACAGGAGGGAAATATGCTGTGGTCAGCAGTTTTGCCACTATTCCTGATCTCCCTTTGATGTTGAGCTGAATCCCTTGATGATTCCTCTCTTTGAGTTGCGGATGAAGTTAAGGATTGTGTCTCTTTCCTCTGACTGAGGGAAGCCCGACTCAATTCTTGCGAGAGCGTCAGTTGTATTCATTCCGCCGCCGTAAACGATGTCGTACATGTCCTTGATGTTGCGGATCTGCTCGGAAGTGAATCCTCTTCTGCGGAGTCCGACAATGTTTACACCAGCATATGTAAGAGGATCGCGGCCGCAAAGTACATACGGAGGTACGTCTTTATTGATCTTTGAACCGCCACCTACCATGGCATGGGTTCCGATTCTTGAGAACTGGTGAGCTACTGTGCTTCCTCCAATGATTGCCCAATCATCAACATCTGTCTCTCCTGCGATACCTACGTAGCTTACGAGGATACAGTTATTGCCTACTGTGCAGTCATGTGCAACGTGAGTGTATGACATCAGGAGCACATTGTTTCCGATCTTGGTCACACCTCTTCCGCTGGCTTTTGTTCCGCGGTTGATGGTTGCGCATTCGCGAATGTTCACATTGTCTCCTATTTCAACGTATGTTACCTCTCCATCAAACTTAAGGTCCTGTGGTACAGCTCCTACTACTGCTCCAGGGAATACTGTGCAGTTCTTGCCGATCTTGACATAGTTGAAGATGGTGGCATGAGGGAGGATCTTTGATCCCTCACCTATTTCAACGTGTTCCTCAATGTATGCGTATGGACCTACTTCTACGTTTTCTCCAAGTTTTGCGTTTGGATGAACCGTTGCGAGTGGATGAATGTTTGCCATGATATTATTGTTTTAATTTTGTTCTCTGATTGCTTTTGCTGCATTTGTGTTGATTCCGTGTCCGGCCTTTTCAGCTGTAACCTTTGCCTTGAGGAAGCCTCCGCAAAGCCTGAGGTCTCCGATAAGGTCGAGGAGCTTATGTCTTGCGCATTCGTTAGGGAAACGGAGCGTGAGATTGCTGAGGTAACCGTCTTCACGGACTGTGAGTGCCGGAATGTTGAACAGCTGCGACATTCTGCCTATCTGCTCATCGGTCACCGGATGCTCTACTATCACGATTGCGTTGTCCACGTCTCCACCCTTGACAAGACCGTTGTTGAAAAGGAACTCGATTTCGTGGAAGAATACAAAGGTCCTGCAGATACCTACTTCCTGAGTGTATTCAACATTAGAGTTCCATACGGCATTCTGCACGCCAAGTACTCTTGAATTGAAATCAACCAGAATATTGTAGGAGAACTCCTCTGCCGGCTCGATTCTTACGAGTGAACCCTTTTCGTTGACGATTTCGATGGTCTCCTTTACTTCGATATACTTTCTCGGTGCATCAAGCTGTGTGAAACCGTCTTTCCAGATGGCCTCGATATATGGTTTTGCGCTTCCGTCCAGAATAGGGACCTCAACGTTGTCTATCTCGATCAGTGCATTGTCTACACCCATTCCGGTGAGGGCGGACATTATGTGCTCGATTGTTGAAACAGATGCCTCTCCTTTTGAAATGGTGGTGCTTCTTGCTGTGTTTGATACATTCTCAGCAAGGGCCTCTACTACGGCATCAGGACCGATGTCGGTTCTTACGAATCTGATTCCGTAATCTGCCGGCGCCGGACATACTGTCATTTTTGCGACTTTTCCTGTGTGAAGGCCTTTGCCCTCGAATGAATAGTTCTTTCTTAAAGTCTGCTGAAGCTGCATTGTCTTCCTGTTTAGTATTTAATCTGCAAAGATAACAATTATTTTAATATGCTATTTCTTGCCTCCTCTCTTGAATACGGCATAGCTTCTCAGGTAGTCCTTGAGCGGGAATGCAGGTGAACCCATGAGGGTCTGTCCTGGCTCCTTGATGCTTGACATGATTCCTGACTGGGCTCCTACTGTGGTGTTGTCTGCGATGGTTATATGACCTGCGACTCCGACCTGACCTGCGAGTATGCAGTGCTCGCCGATCTTTGCAGAGCCTGCGATGCCTGTCATGGACGCCATCACTGAATTCTTTCCTACTTCTACGTTGTGGGCGATCTGGCAGAGGTTGTCAATCTTTACTCCACTTCTGATTACTGTAGAACCCATCTGGGACTTGTCTACGCATACGTTTGCACCGATCTCCACGTTGTCTTCGATCACCACGTTGCCAGTGTGCTCGATCTTCTTCCATGTGCCGTCCTCAAGCGGTGCGAATCCGAATCCGTCCGATCCGATCACTGCATTCGCGTGGATGATCACATTGTCTCCGATTACCATTCCCGGGTAGATGCGGACTCCCGGATATATGATGCAGTGCGATCCTATTCTGGAACCGTCTCCTACATATACGTTTTCATATATCTTGGTGTAATCTCCGATTTCAGCCTTCTTGCCGATGTATGCGAAGTCTCCGATGTATACCTTCCTGCCGATCTTCGAGTTCCATCTGACTCTGCTGCGGCAGCCGCGGTATCTCTTGTAGGAACGTTTCTTTGCAGTCACATAGTCAAGAAGTGTGGCAACTGCAGAATATGCGTCGTCAACCCTTACCATGGTGGCGGTGACGGCCTGTTTCGGTTCGAATGTCTTGTTTACGATTATGATGTCAGCCTTGCATTCGTATACGTACTGTTCGTATTTCGGGTTTGCAAAGAAGCAGATGGCTCCGGGCTTGCCCTGTTCAATTCGTGCGAATGTGGATACGGTAGCATCAGGATTGCCATCCACGGTTCCTCCGAGGATGTCGGCAATTTCTCTGGCCTTGAATTCCATGTCGATACAGGTTCAGGTTTAAATTTTTGTATATTAAGAAATTATTCGTACATTTGCAGCGTGAGACAGATTTAAAGGGGGCAGCGAGCCCCCTTGTTTTATATATCATCATCAAAGTCAAATGAACGTTACGGAAATCATAGATGCAATCAATGGCGAAATTGTTGCACGCGGATTGTATATTGTTGATGTTTTTATCAGCAGAGACAATGATATCGAGATCACCATCGAAAAGGAGGAGGGAACTGTAGAGCTTGACGACTGTGTTGGAGTCAGCCGTTTCTTCGAGACCTGCTTCGATCGTGAGAAGGAGGATTACTCTCTTACTGTGACTTCGGCCGGCCTTGACCAGCCGTTCAAGGTGCTCAAGCAGTATCTTAAGGCGGTAGGTTCCAAGGTGGAGGTGCAGCTCAAGGGAGGCAAGAAGATGGTTGCCGTGCTTGAGGCGGCAGACGAGGAGAGCATCACTCTCAAGTATTCAGTGAAGGAGGCGGTTGAAGGAAAGAAGAAGAAGGAGCTTGTGGAGCATGTTGACCGTTTTACAATGGACCAGGTGAATGCTGTCCGCCCTTATGTTGAATTTAATTAATTATACACAATAATGGAAAAGATAGAACTTAAAGACGCTTTTGCAGAGTTCAAGAACCAGAAGAACATCGACAGACCTACAATGATGGGTGTGCTCGAGGATGTGTTCAGGACTCAGATCACAAAGACTTATGGATCTGCTGACAATTTTGACATCATCATCAACATCGACAAGGGAGACTGCGAGATCTACTGGAACAGAGAGGTTGTGGATGAGGTTGAGGATCCTAACACTCAGATCGCCATCGACGATGAGATGCTTGACGACGACTACGAGCTTGGCGAGACTTTCGCTAAGAAGATTGAGCTCAAGGACTTCGGTCGCCGTGGTATTCTGAACATCCGTCAGAATCTTCAGGGCCGTATCATGGACATTGAGAAGGCTAACCTTTACAACAAGTATGTAGGCAAGATCGGCGAGCTCTTCACAGGTGAGGTTTACCAGACTTGGGCTAAGGAAGTTCTTATCCTTGACGAGGACGGCAACGAGCTCCGTCTTCCTAAGTCAGAGCAGATTCCTGGCGAGCACTTCAAGAAGAACGACACAGTGAGAGCAATCATCAAGAGTGTCGAGATGAAGAACAACACTACTCCTTACATCGTTCTTTCAAGAACATCTCCTGAGTTCCTCGAGAAGCTCTTCGAGCAGGAGGTTCCTGAAATCTATGACGGTCTCATCACAATCAAGAAGGTAGTACGCGTTCCTGGTGAGCGTGCAAAGGTTGCCGTGGAGTCATATGATGAGAGGATCGATCCTATCGGAGCCTGCATCGGTGTCAAGGGTGCACGTATCATCGGTATCGTGAGAGAGCTCCGCAATGAGAACATCGACGTTCTCCAGTGGACTTCAAACACTCAGCTTCTCATCCAGAGAGCACTCAATCCTGCAAAGATATCTTCTGTGGTTCTTGGTGGCGAGGATGATAAGATAAAGGTATACATGCTTCCAGAGGAGGTTAAGAAGGGTATCGGTAAGGGTGGATGCAACATCCGTCTTGCAGGTATGCTCGTAGGAAAGGAGATTGAGGTATGGAGAGAACTTTCTACCGAGGGCGGAGAGGATGATGAAGAGGATGTACTCCTCAGCGAGTTCAACGATGTTATCGAGGAGTGGATCATTGAGAAGCTCCAGGGCATCGGATGTGATACAGCCAAGAGCGTGCTTGCACTCTCTGCTGCTGACATTGCCAAGAGAGCTGATCTTGAGGATGAGACAGTGGAAGAGGTACTCGATATCCTCCGTGCGGAGTTTGAAGATGAATAATAATCAGGTGTAATATATGGCAGAAATAAGATTAAGTAAACTTACAAAGCAGTTCAGTATCGGACTTGCCAGACTCGTTGAGTTCCTCAATGAGAAGGGTGCCAATGTGGAGATGAATCCGAATGCTAAGGTGTCGGATGAATATCTTCCGGCCATCGAGGCGAAGTTCGGTGAGGATCTGAAACTGAAGAAGGACTCCGAGAAGGTCACAATCAAGCTCAAGGAAATCATTGAGTTGGGCTCGAAGAAGAAGCAGACCGCTCAGGAGGAAGAAGAAGCGCCTGAGAGAGAGGTTGTCATCAAGAGTAATGTTCTCGTTGAAGACAAGCCTGCAGTCCAGGAGCAGCCTAAGGAAGAACCTAAGACTGAAGAACCTAAGGTGGAAGCACCGAAGGCAGAGGAGACTGGCCTCAAGATCGTGGACAAGATTGATCTGTCCAAGTTCGAGAAGAAGCCGGCTGCAAAGCCAGTGGAGCCTGTGTCTGAACCGGTTGCCGCCCAGACCCCAGCGGAAGACCCGGTTAAGGTGGAGGAGCCAGTGGCTGCACCTGTCGTTGCGCCAGTCGTAAAGGCAGAGCCTGTGGTTGAGGCACCTGTAGAGGAGGTTAAGCCGGAGCCTAGAGAGATCAAGGTTGAGGTAGAGCGTCTTGCAGGTCCGAAGGTTGTGGACAAGATTGATCTTTCTCAGTTCGACAAGAAGAAAAAGAAGAAGAGAGAGAGAATCGAGAAGGGCGGAAGCCAGAAGGTCGATGTGACCAAGGTCGAGGCCGACAACAAGGTAAACAGAAAGGACAATAAGAATAAGGGTGGAAATCAGGCTCAGCAGTCGCAGCAGGCTCAGGGCAAGAACGGCAAGAAGAACCGTCGCGACCGTGGCGGTGACAAGTTCAAGCCAGCTATGACGGAGGCAGAGCAGGAGGAGATGCAGAAGGAGATTCAGAAGCAGATCAAGGAGACTTACGCTCGTATGAACGAGGGTAAGAAGAACAACTTCGGAGCAAAGCACAGAAAGGATAAGAGAGAGGCTGCCTCGCAGAGAATGCAGGAGGATATGGAGATGCAGCAGCTCGAGCAGAAGGTGCTGAAGGTTACCGAGTTCGTAACTGTAAATGATCTTGCTACGCTTATGAACAACACTCCAGTGACTAAGGTCATCGGAGCCTGCATGAGCCTCGGTATGATGGTGTCCATCAACCAGCGTCTCGATGCAGAGACACTCGTGCTCGTTGCCGAGGAGTTCGGTTATGAGGTTGAGTTCGTGACCGCAAACCTTACAGATGCAATTACTCAGGGTGAGGCGGAGGATACAGATGAGGATCTCGTTCCAAGGCCACCGGTGATTACCGTGATGGGTCACGTTGACCACGGTAAGACATCGCTCCTTGACCACATCCGTAATGCGAATGTGATTGCTGGTGAGGCCGGCGGTATCACACAGCACATAGGTGCATATCACGTGGAACTTCCTGACGGTCAGAGAATCACTTTCCTTGATACTCCTGGTCACGAGGCGTTTACAGCGATGCGTGCCCGTGGTGCCAAGATGACTGACGTTGCCATCATCATCGTCGCTGCCGATGACTGCATCATGCCTCAGACTGTCGAGGCTATCAGCCATGCTCAGGCAGCAGGTGTTCCTATGATCTTTGCAATCAACAAGATAGATAAGCCGGGTGCTAATCCTGAGAAGATTCGTGAGCAGCTTTCTAATATGAACATTCTCGTTGAGGACTGGGGTGGAAAGTATCAGTGCCAGGAGATCTCTGCGAAGAAGGGTATCAATGTGGATATCCTTCTTGATAAGGTTCTTCTCGAGGCAGAGATGCTTGAACTCAAGGCAAATCCTAACAGAAGAGCTACCGGTGCCGTGATTGAGTCTTCTCTTGATAAGGGACGCGGATATCTCGCGACAGTTCTTGTACAGAACGGTACCATGAGGGTCGGTGATGTCATCCTTTCAGGCTGCTACACAGGTAGGGTCAAGGCTATGTTCAATGAGCGTGGTCAGAAGGTTGATGAGGCAGGTCCATCTACTCCGGTTTCAGTTCTCGGTCTCAATGGTGCTCCTACTGCAGGTGAGACATTCAATGTCATGGCAGATGAGAAGGAGGCTAAGGATATCGCCAACAAGAGAGAGCAGCTTATCCGTATTCAGGGTATCAAGACCCAGAAGCATATGACACTCGAGGAGATCGGACGTCGTATCGCTATCGGAAACTTCAAGGAGCTGAATGTGATTGTGAAGGGAGACGTGGACGGTTCAGTCGAGGCGCTTTCGGACTCTATCATCAAGCTTTCTACAGAGGAGGTACGCGTGAATGTTATCCACAAGGCTGTGGGTGCGATTTCAGAGTCGGATATCCTTCTTGCTGCAGCTTCGGATGCGATCATCATCGGTTTCCAGGTACGTCCTTCAGTAGGTGCCCGCAAGCTTGCTGAGAAGGAGGAGATCGAGATTCGTCTCTACTCTGTCATCTATGACTGTATCAATGAGCTCAAGAGCGGTATCGAGGGTATGCTTGAGCCTGAGCAGAAGGAGGTCATTACCGCAACTGCCGAGGTTCAGGAGACGTTCAAGATTTCCAAGGTCGGTACAATCGCAGGTTGTATCGTACGTGAAGGTAAGCTTCAGAGGACTGCCAAGGTACGCGTGATCCGTGACGGTATCGTTGTCTACACTGGTGAGCTTGGATCTCTCAAGAGGTTCAAGGATGACGCCAAGGAGGTGCTTTCAGGTATGGACTGTGGTCTCAACATCCAGGGATATAACGACATCAAGGTCGGCGACGTTGTTGAGGCTTATACTATTGAGGAGATCAAGAGGAAGCTCTAAGATCATATTGCACATAGCGAGCCGCCGGCCGCTGAGATCCTTCCCACTTCGTGGGCCCCTTCCCTTTTCGGGAGCCAATGTCTCAAACAGCCGGCAGGCTTATTTTTATTTCAATCTTCGTAAAAAACGCGGCTTGTCAACGCTCGTCTCGTGATCTTTGATGCTTTTATCAGAAGCGGAAGCCGAGAGTAAGGATTACTTTCCAGAGGGCGCTCCTGATCTGGAGATCCGGCGCATAGTAATTGTGGTCAACGACGTATCCGTCATTTCCGTCAGAGACAAATACGTAGTCATTGTACGGCATGAAATACTCGTCCGGCAGGAATGTTCTTGTCACTGCGGCGTCTGCAAAGAAGGAGCCCTTGCTGCTGAAGCCGATTCCCAGAGCTGCGTTGTGGGTGAATACAGGTTTCACGCCCACATAGTCTTCTATATTATTGTCCCATACAGCCTTCTGTGCTGATGTCTTCAGTCCGTATCCTGCTCTGAGGGCCAATGCTGGAACAGGCTTGACCTCGACTCCAGCCCTGAGGTTGTGTGAGATTCCGTAAGAGGCCTTCATGTCCTCGTTGATTTCCTCAAGATACTTCCTGTCTGTGTATGCTGAACTTCTGTATTTCAGATTTCCGTAGTTGCTGAGTTCATAGTCGACACTTGCTGTTCCGAACTGTCCTAATGTGTATGCTATACCGAAGTTGGCCTTGAGTGGGGAAGTGAATGTCCAGCTGTTCTCTCCGTATGGACTTTCAGACTCCCATCTTTTTCCGTCAGGGCCGGAGAAGTCTGTCTGTCCTTCGTCACCCCATCGTTCATTCACTGTAGTCCTTGTTCTGGTCTGGAGTGCGGCTCCCACTCGGAATCCGGTGAAAGGATTCATGATGATTCCGAACTTCGCAAAGTATCCTGTTCCCGAGAATGAGTACTCGCTCTTGTATTTCATTCTGTTGAAATAGCTGGTGGATATGATGTTACCCTGCTCGTCCTTGAGCTCAATGAGGAAGTCATTACTGTTCACTGCTTCTTCCTTGAAGTACTCGTCATATGAGTAGGTCATGGAGTTTATTCCCAGATTGAATCCGAAGTAGATCCAGTCGGAAATATTGAAGCCTGCATTTATTATGTATTCGTATTTGCTTCCGCTTGTCCTTCTTCCGTAGGTCTGGTCGAGTTCTCCGGCAACGAAGCATGTGTAGTCGTCATATACCTTTTCGGTAGCCGCTACATAGATGTCATCGAATGGGTCGAACATTGCGCTCTGGTAGCCGGTGACATATTTCCATGGAATACCGAGGTCGTATGCGTCATTGCTTCCGAGGTCGTCAGGATAGTATCCGTTCATGGATGCCTCGTATGCCATTGCACCTATAAACGAAGTTGTCGAGTTCAGTCCGTTTGCATACACATCCTGATTGTAGTCTGCTGTCTTGTTGACCATGAATCCGAGGGTCCAGTTGACAAGACCGTGCTTGCGTCCGGTCTTGAAATTGAAGTTGAATCCGATGTTCGGCAGACTCATCTTTGTGAGGTCGCTCTTGAGTTTCCTCTGAAAATATGGCAGATAGCCGTTCTCGTATGGAGAAACGCCTTCCGCTGTAGTCGAGGATATGGTTATTCCCGGAGTTAAGGTAACCTGGGAATATGATGCCATTGCACTTCCTGCGGGGTTGATGGTGACAGCTCCAAGATCTCCTCCCAATGCGGTGAATGCGTTGCCCATTGCCACCGATCTTGCTGTCCCCTCATAGCTGTTTTCACTAAGCATAAGTGCATCGTAGGCTGTCTGAGCGAAAAGTCCTGATGCGCATAATGCCAGTAGAATGGTTAATGCTGTCTTCTTCATGTCGTTATAGTTTATAGTAGTTTATCTATGTCCTCCTGAACTGCTTCTGCTGTAGCTGCCGCCACCTCCTGAACTGCTCCTGCTGTAGCCTCCCGAACTTCCTGATGAGCCGGAGCTGTAGCTTGACCGGCTTGGGGACGAGTAGCTTCTTGTGTATGATGAGCTGTTGTTTGACGAACTCGAACTCCTGCTGTATGATGAATTGCTGCCGGATGAATTTGTACTTCTGCTGTATGATGATCCGCTGTTTCCCGAAACACGTGGAGCTGTTCCGGAAGGTCTTCTGTATGTCGCAGTCGATCTTGTTGAACTCTGTCCTGAAACATTTGTCCTTCCTGATGGCTGGGATGCTGCAGACGGCCTGCCTGATGATGTGGTCCTTCTGCCGAGAGCCTCTCTGGTTGCACTTGTCCTGCTTGTTCCGAATGAACTTCTGCTTGTTGTCGATACCCGTCTGCTTACGGAGCCCGACACAGGGTTGGATGAAGGGCGGTTGCTTGCGATTACACGGCTTCCTGATGTCTCAAGACGTGAGCCTCGGTAGACTTCTCTGCCTTGATGTGTACCTGGTGACGGAAGGACTACGTGATGGTGGTGATGATGAGGGTAGTAATATGGGTCCCATCCTCCGTACCATCCGCAGTAATATGGATGCATGTATCCGTAGAATGGATCATACCATCCGCGGTAGCCATAACCGTAATACCATGGATCATACCACCCTCCATAGTACCAGGGGTCGTACCATCCTGTATAATGCCATGGACCATAATAGCTTCCGTAGTACCATGGGTCATGCCATCCTCTATAGTAGACACTGTTCCACATTCCCAGATTCCAGTATGAATTCCATCTGTATCTGTCAGTATACCAGCCATATGTGAAGTCATAAGGGTCGAATTCCGCTACTGTTACACTGGTGCCGAGCTGCTTGTCGTATCTTATGGTTGCAGCCATGTTTTCCGGAATCATGACAGTATCCTTATGGTCACCGAACAGATAGACCTGAGAAGCCTTGGTCTGCTCTGCAAGTGCCTGAAGTTCAGTCTTTGAGATCTGCTCCTGCTGCTTGTCTTTGCGTGACGGGGCAGAACTGTAGATGCCGTCGGAAAACTTCTGGCCGCTGTCAGATGAAGAATATCTCGATGATATTCCGCATGATGACAGTATGAACAATGCTCCGGAGAGGAATATGAATATCTTTTTCATGGATTTTTCTCCTATGTATATGAATAATATTTCGTATCTTCGCAACCTGATATAGTTTGCAATAACTATACCGTAAAAATCAGCTGTTCCTTTAGATGGATGCAGGTCCTGAAGGTTTAGTTGCAATACAAAGATATAAAATAAATCAAAAAAGAGAATACAATGGCAAAAGAGGTAACAAAAAGGTCGGACAACTACTCGCAGTGGTATGATAACCTTGTTGTAAAGGCAGATCTCGCAGAGCGTTCTGCAGTAAGAGGTTGTATGGTGATCAAGCCATACGGTTATGCAATCTGGGAAAAGATGCAGGATGTTCTTGACAAGATGTTCAAGGATACAGGACATGTCAACGCATATTTCCCTCTCTTCATCCCTAAGTCGTTCCTTAGCCGTGAGGCTGAGCATGTTGAGGGTTTTGCAAAGGAGTGTGCAGTGGTGACACATCACAGACTCATGGCGGATCCGAATGGAAACGGAGTGGTAGTGGATCCTTCAGCAAGACTCGAGGAGGAGCTCATCGTAAGACCTACTTCAGAGACCATTATCTGGAATACATACAAGAATTGGGTGACATCATGGAGAGATCTCCCTATCCTCTGTAATCAGTGGGCTAATGTAGTGCGTTGGGAGATGCGTACCCGTCTCTTCCTCCGTACTGCTGAATTCCTCTGGCAGGAAGGTCACACAGCGCATGCTACACGTCAGGAGGCTGAAGAGGAGACAATGAAGATGGTGAATGTGTATGCGGATTTTGCAAGAAACTATATGGGTGTACCTGTAGTCGTAGGACACAAGAGTCCTAACGAGCGTTTTGCAGGTGCCCTCGATACTATGACCATCGAGGCTCTCATGCAGGATGGAAAGGCTCTTCAGGCTGGTACATCACATTTCCTCGGACAGAACTTCGCTAAGGCATTCGATGTGATGTTCACCAATAAGGAAGGCCAGCAGGAGTATGTATGGGCTACTTCATGGGGTGTTTCCACTCGTCTTATGGGTGCCCTCATCATGGCACATGGTGATGACAACGGACTTGTACTTCCTCCGAAGCTTGCTCCTATCCAGGTCGTAATGGTACCTATCACAGGAAAGGATGAGGCGGTGAACAACGCTATTCTCGACAAGATGACTGCATTCAAGAAGGATCTGGAGGCCAAGGGCATCAGCGTAAAGATTGACAGCCGTGATACTCTCCGTCCTGGATTCAAGTTCGCCGAGTGGGAGCTCAAGGGTGTTCCTGTACGTCTTGCGATGGGTGCACGTGACCTTGAGAACGGTACTGTGGAGCTTGCACGCCGTGATACATGCGAGAAGTCATCACACTCTCAGGAGGGTGTTGCAGACGTGATTGCTGCTCTTCTCGACGATATTCAGGCAAACATCTATGCAAAGGCTCTCAAGTTCCGTGACGACAGCATCCGCAAGGTTGACACATGGGAAGAGTTCAAGGAAGAGATCACCAAGGGTGGATTCCTTCTCTGCCACTGGGATGGTACTCCTGAGACTGAGGAGAAGATCAAGGAGGAGACAAAGGCGACTATCCGTTGTATCCCTGTAGACAGTGCCGTATGTATGGAGGAGGGCAAGTGCATCTATAGTGGCAAGCCTTCAAGCCAGCGTGTGCTCTTTGCTATTTCTTACTAACTTGAGTTAAAATAAGATACTGTATATGAAGTATTTAAGTGTAGTTGTACTATCTTTGGCCGCATCGTTCACCATGGCGGCACAGAATGTTCAGGATGCCGCTGCAGATGCTGCGAAGGCAATCATGGAGGCTCCCGAGGCTCCGCAGAAGGTCGAGAAGCCGAAATATTGGACAAAGTCTCTCAAGACTAACGTCAACCTTGGTCAGACCGGTCTCACAAACTGGGCTGCCGGTGGAGACAATACCGTGTCATTGGCAGCATTCATCGATGCAAACGCCAACTGGAAGAAGAATGAGATGTTCTGGAACAATCGCCTCCAGCTTGACTACGGTTTCCTTTACGCATCGTCAAAGCCTATCCTTCAGAAGAGCACGGACCGAATCTATCTTGAGAGCAAGTGGGGCTACAAGACAGATAAGATGAAGAACTTCTATTTCTCGGCCAACTATGACTTCAAGTCGCAGTTCTCTTCGGGATGGGATTATAAGACACCGGGTAGTATAGACGGACTGGAAGGCGCTCCTTTGAGGCAGGCATGGCGTAATGCCCGTGTACTCAAATCTAATCTTCTTTCACCGGCTTACACTAATCTTGCGCTCGGTATTGACTGCAAGCCTACCAAGTGGCTGTCTATCAATCTTGCCCCTCTTACCGGAGGTTTTGTCATCGTGAAGGATGCGGAACTCAGAAAGAGCTATTCGATGAAGGTAAAGGAGTCGACTACTGATCAGATGCTTGCTGAGGCAGAAGCCGCTCTTAAAGCAGCTGCATCGAAGACTGAAAAGGATGCTGCTGCAATTGCCCTTGGAAATCTTTACAGGGCTGCAAAGTTCGAGTTCGGTGCCCAGCTCAAGGCTGACGCAAAGGTTAATGTCAATGATAACTTCTCTTACAGCACTCAGGTGGTTCTGTTTGTGAACTATCTCGACATCAATCATCGCCCGCGTATCAACTGGGACAACCGTATCGACTGGAAACTTGCAAAGTATTTCTCACTGACTCTTTCAACCAATCTGATATATGATGATCAGATCATGATCTTCAGCGACAAGGATGGTCAAGAGAAGGCTCGCGTTCAGTTCAAGGAATCTGTTGCATTCGGTTTCACATACACAATCGCAAGCAAGAAATAATCGTGATGACAAGACGTTTCACGCAGATTATGGAAAATATGAGGGGGCTGATCAAAGATGAATCTTGGTCAGCCTCTTCGGGTTTTCTTCTGGCTGTGAGCGGAGGTATGGATTCGATGTGCATGGCAGATCTCTTTCTGTCGGAATTCGGTCCGGAGGCCTTTGCCATAGCTCATTGCAATTTTCATCTTCGTGGCGAAGAGAGTGATGGAGATGAGACGCTTGTCAGGAACTGGGCTGACTCCAATGGGGTCAGGTTCCATAGAACTGATTTTGATACTGAAGGTCATGCAGCCGGGAATGCTGTCAGCATCGAGATGGCTGCCAGGGATCTTCGTTACGGATGGTTTGCGAAGCTGTGCGGCGAGTTCGGCTACAGGGCTGTTGTTGTGGCCCACAATGCCAATGACAATGCCGAGACGTTGGTTCTGAATCTTCTTCGTGGTACTGGTCTGAAGGGGTTGCATTCTATGGCGGAGGTTTCTGTCCTTGGTCTACGGACAGACAATGACCTCCATTGGCCCCAGTCATGTGAACCTGCTGCCGCAGGCTGCTCGCTGCAAAAGCCCACAGGGCTTTTTGCTGATCGCTTGCGACCCCCTAGCCGGGGGTGGCAAAATGCCAATTCCGGTCATCTGTCTGCTCCGTATACAACGGAGAGGATATTTCTCTTGAGACCGTTGCTGTCGTTCAGCAGGAAACAGATTGAGGGATACGTATTTGCCAATAAAGTCCCTTATCGGGATGACAGTACCAATGCTTTGTGTGAGTACAAGCGAAACCGTATCCGGAATGAAGTCTTCCCGATCTTCGAAAAGATCAATCCATCGTTTGTGCGCAGTCTTAATCGTGAAATAGGATATTTCTCAGAGGCCGGTGACATTGTCGAGGACTGGTGCAGGGCTCAATTGCCGGAGGTTGTTGAGATTACAGAAAATAAAGTCCGCATAAATCTTCCGGCCCTGATGGCCCGCAGGCAGTGGCGATACCTATTATATTATATAGCCGAACCGTACGGCTTCAATTCGCAGACTCTTGCGTCGATAGAGGCCTTGCTGGAATCAGACAGAACCATTTCGGGTAAACGTTTCGACTCTCCGACCCATACAATCATCACCGAACGTGACGGACTTCTGCTCTTGCCGAAGATGGCAGCTGATCTTGACGTGGAGTCCATCATGCCGGTAAGAGGGGTTGGTATATACAATTTCAACGGGTCGAGATGGCAGGTGGAGGTACTCGAATGGTCTGAAGATATGCCTCTCAAGCAGCCCAATGGAACATTGATTGCCGATGCAGATAAGCTTCTCTTTCCGTTTGTATGCCGCAGATGGCGTCAGGGAGATTGGTTCATACCTCTCGGAATGCGTGGCAGGAAAAAGGTAAGTGACCTATATGCAGATCTTAAATATGGGGCTCTCGAGAAAGATGCCTCAGTAATGATTGTAGATACCCGTTCTGAAGGACTTGCTGAAGATCAGCATATTGCAGGTGTACTTGGTGTCAGGCTTGATGATCGTTACAAGGTCACTTCATCCACAAAGACAATAATCCGAATTACAATATTGAATAATACAGAAACACTATGATGAGGAATCTCAGTCTGATTGCAGGAGTATTATTGCTTTTGAACTCCTGCTCGTCACATTTCATTTCTGACAAGACTTTCAGAGAGAAGGTAGCGTCAGATCTGGCTCTCCGTGAGTCTGTTCTTGAGGCAGCTTCTGTAGACTTTGACTCTATGTCTCTCTCCACCAAGGAAAGAGAGGCTTTGGAGTTTCTCTATGCCTACATGCCTTTGGGTGATATTGTCAACAGAGATCCGTCTTTCTATCTTGATCAGTATAGGATGACATGCAAGGCAATGAAGGAGATGCCTTGGGGAAAGAGGGTTCCTGAGAGGGAAATGAGGCATTTTGTACTCCCTGTCAGAGTAAACAATGAGAACATAGATTCGGCAAGATATGTATTCCTTGAGGAACTTGCTCCTCGAGTGAAGAATCTGTCAATGTATGACGCAGTGCTTGAAGTGAATCATTGGTGTCATGAAAAGGCTGTCTATATGCCATCAGACCGTCGTACAAGTTCTCCTTTGGCAACAATCAAGACTGCATACGGAAGATGTGGCGAGGAGTCGACCCTTCTTGTGTCAGCACTCCGGTCTGTAGGTATTCCAGCGCGTCAGGTCTACACCCCAAGGTGGGCACATACTGACAGCAATCATGCATGGGTAGAGGCCTGGGTTGATGGAAAATGGTATTTCCTCGGAGCCTGCGAGCCTGAGCCTGTGCTTAACCTTGGCTGGTTCAATGCACCTGCAAGCCGTGGTCTGTTGATGCATACAAATGTCTTCGGTGATTATAACGGTCCAGAGGAGGTTGTCAGGCGGACTTCGATTTATACAGAGATCAATGTCATAGAAAATTATGCACCTGAATCTTCTCATCTCAAGGTCAGAGTAATTGACCGTGATGGCAATCCTGTTGAGGGTGCTAAGGTGTATTTCCAGATCTATAACTATTCCGAATTCAATAGCATTGCATACCGAATGACAGATGCGGAAGGCTATACTGGTCTTACTGCCGGATTGGGCGATATGATGGTCTATGCTTCAGATAAGGGCTATTTCGGCTTTGTAAAGGTTACTTTTGGTAAGGATACGGATGTTGTCCTCAAGCTTGATCATTCTGAGGGTGATGCTATCGGTCATCTTGAGATGGAGGTTGTACCACCTGTGGAGAATGCCCAGCTCCCTGATGTTACGGATGTCCAGCGTGCTGAGAATACACGCAGGATGGAATATGAGGACTCTCTCCGTAACGCGTATGTTGCAACTTTCTATGATAAGGAGAAAGCTTTGGCTTATGCTGCTGAGAAAGGTTTGGATGTAGAGAAGGTCACAAAGGTTCTGGTGGGCTCCAGAGGTAACCATCAGGAGATGACTGCATTGATTGAAAAGGCGCTTGAGGCAGGCTTGGGGGAGAGGGCCCTGGACCTCCTCTGCAATATTTCCGAGAAGGACTTGCGTGACACTCCTGCTTCTGTTCTTGAGGACCATCTCTTCAATACGTCCGTGTACGGAGATCCTGCAAAGGTTCTTAATCCAAGAGTGACTTCAGAACTTCTGACTGCATACAGGGCATATTTCCAGAAGAATATTCCGGAGTCACTTGCAGATGCGCTTTGCGAAGACCCTGCTGCCTTTGTGACATGGTGTAGAGAGAATCTTCAGTTAAGAGATGATATCAGTCTCAGATATGTGCAGCTTGATCCTGTCCGCGTGTGGGAAACACGTCTGGCAGATATAGAGTCTCGTGAGATCTTCTTTGTGGCTGTATGCCGTAGCTTTGGTGTGCAGGCCTGGAAGGATGGTGTTACAGGCGTTGTCAAGTACTCAAAAGATGGTTTGACATACGATGTAGACTTCGAGGCTGCTGAGCAGGTCGTTTCTCCGAAGGGTAAACTTCAGCTCAACTACAAGGAAATCCCTATGTTGGATGATCCTAAGTATCTTATCCATTTTACCATTTCGAAATTTGATGGAGACTCGTTCAAGGTGCTCAATTATGGTAAGGCAGATACATGGTCGAAACTTTTCAGCAGACCGGCTGAGATGGATTGTGGATACTATATGCTGGTAAGCGGGTCACGAATGTCTGGAGGAAATGTCTTTGCTGATGTTGAATTCTTCACTATCGAGGAGGGCAAGACCACATCAGTTGACCTTGTGATGCGTGATATTGCGGATCAGATACGCGTAATCGGAAGTTTTGATTCTGAGATGAAATATGGCTCATTCCCAGGACCATCGTCAGGTGCTGAACCGGTTGAGAAGTCTGTTCTTGAAACAACAGGCCGTGGCTACTTTGCGGTTGCGTTGGTAGACTATGGAACAGAGCCTACTAACCACGCGCTTATGGATATTTCTGCAGTGAAGGATGAACTCGAGGCATGGGGCAGACCTCTCCTTCTTGTGTTCGCAACCCATGATGATTACAGGAAGTTCCGCCCAGAGCATTTCAACCTTCCTTCGACAGTCCACTTCGGAATCGATGTTGATGGAAAGATGAGAAACATGATAGCATCTGAGATGAAACTTGACAAGGGTGGCCGTCTGCCTCTGATCGTGCTGGCAGATACATTCAATCGAGTCGTGTTCTTCTCTCAGGGATATAGCATCGGATTGGGCGAAAGTCTTGTCAAGACCTCAAAGGCGCTATAGTTGCTGCGACCCTGCGGGCGGTCGTCTGTACAGTACCGTATGGGTCGTCTTCGCTTCCCATTGCAACATCACTGTTGCGGAATACCATGCCGCTTTCTACGGACTCTCTGGCAGAGAAATGAAATTCTTTCGCGCCGGAGAGTCTTGCTATTTCAGCGATGTTGTCTTCGCGGACTCCGCATCCCGGCATTATGATTATTCTGTCACCAGCCTTTTCTACAAGCTCCGCAAGCAGCGATGCTCCTTCCAGCGCTGTAGGCCTGCATCCGGAAGTGAGGATTCTTGTGCATCCGAGTGAAATTATGTCTTCAAGAGCCTTGAACGGATCAGCTGTGTGGTCGAAGGCTCTGTGGAATGTGACAGGAGTGTCGCCGGCGGCTTCCATGAGCAAAGCCATATTTTCCATATCCACGCTGCCGTCCGGATTGAGACATCCGAATACGAGCCCGTCTACACCAAGCTCTTTAGCTGCTGAAATATCGAACAGCATTTCGGCAATCTCGGATTCGTCATAGAGAAAATCACCTCCGCGGGGTCTGATTATGACATTGAGGGCAATATCAATGCTTTCTCTTGCGTTCCATATCATTCCAAAGGAAGGGGTGGTGCCGCCTTCCGGTATTCCGGCGCATAGCTCCACCCTGTCCGCTCCGCCTTCCTGTGCAGCAATGCAGCTTGCAACGGAATTGGCGCATATCTCGAATCTGTACATCTTATCTGATTGTGATTTCGTATGGCATTCTTGCATATACCTTTCCTGCCTGTGATTCATTCCATCCTCTGAACGCATTCTCCACATTCTCGAACGGTGTGCCTGCAAATACAGACTCGCCTGCACCGAACATTTCAAGAATCATTTCGACACTTGTCTGAGGCTTAGGGTATTCAACGATCTGGATGTCGCTCAATCCTTCGACTCCATCAATTGATATTGCGGCATACTCCAGGGCATCTGTGAGTGTTCCGATCTGGTCTACAAGACCGATTCCTTCCGCCTCAGCTCCTGTCCATACGCGTCCCTGAGCAATGGCATCGACTTCCTCCACTGTCATGTCTCTTCCCTCTGCGACGATTGATGTGAATCTGTCATAGATGTCCTCGACTGAAGCCTGCATGTAAGCTGTTTCTGCTGCATCAAGCGGCTTTGTCAATGTGTAAATGTCGCTGTGTGTATTAGAGTTGACAGTTGTTACGTTCACATGGAGCTTATTCTTCAATGCTCCACTGATGTCAGGAATCATGCTGAATACTCCGATTGAACCTGTGAGTGTCGTAGCGTTAGAGAATATCTTGTCTGTGTTTGCCGAAATCCAATATCCTCCTGAGGCAGCATAGTTGCCATATGATGCGATTACCGGAACTGATTCACGGAGAAGGTCAAGCTCTGTCTTGATCTTTGATGAGGCGACGACGCTTCCTCCCGGAGAGTTGACCCTAAGGACAACAGCCTTGACTGTCGAATCCTTGCGAACCTTGGAGATGAGTTCTGCGAACCTGTCTCCTGCAACCTCCTTCTTTGCCTTTCCGTCAACGATTTCACCGTCTGCATATATGATGGCAACTTTGGCCTTTTTGTAGTCAGTGGTGAATTTAGCCTTTGCATAGCCGGCAAACGGAATAGACTTTACTTTGCTGAACTTGTCTGTCACATACAATGCAGCAAGCTTCTCCTGCATCTGATCTTTTGTAACAAGTTCGTCAACCAGTCCGTTGTCAAGAAAATCTTCGGCAGAGTTGAGCTTGAGGTCATCAATGAGTGAGTTGAACTGCTTTGTGGTGATTCCTCGTGCTTCAGCCATCTTTGATGCCCAGCTTTCCCAGATGGAATCGACCATGGCCTGATTCTGCTCAAGATTCTCCTTGCTTGAAGAACTTCTGACGAACATCTCTCCTGCTGATTTGTATTTTCCGTGTCTGATCAGCTGGACATTTATTCCCAGCCTGTCGAGAAGATCCTTGAGGAATATGAGCTGTGATGATACACCGGTCATCATATTCATGGTTCCGTCGTATGATGCCATATAGATCTTGTCGGAAACTGATGCAAGATAATAGCCGGCATTAGTTGGTGTCTCAATATAAGATACGATAGGCTTTCCGCTGAGTCGGAAACCTTCAAGCGCTGCTCTGAGTTCTTCTATATGGGCTGTACCGCCGACAATCATGTCCGGCTTCATGTATATGAACTTCACTCCCGGATCAGCCGCAGCTGCCCTTACGGCATTTGCCGCCTTGAGGATGCCGACTGTCTCAGGCACCTGCTCTCCTGCCTGGATAGCTGCAAGCGGATCAGCTTCCTTGTCCTGTTCACCTAGGGTGAATGTAGTCATATCAAGTTCAAGCATTCCTTCAGCAGGTATCACCTGTTCTCCGCTTCCAAGCGCAGCAACAGCTCCTACGAATGCTCCGAAAACGAAAAGTCCTGCGAAGCTGAACAGCATAAGGCCAACGATGGTGGCAAGGGCCATTTTTACAAAATCTTTCATATCTGCGTCTATTAAAGTTCGTTCATTGTGTTGGTTGTCATTGCAAATATAATGAAAAAAATTCCTAACTTTGCCGATTGTGAAAAGGAATGTTCTCATACGTGTCTCTGCAATCTTTGTGCTGATATGGTACTCGTTGGGTATCATAGGATTCAATGTACATACATGCAATGCCCGTGAACGCAGTTTCATCGTTACATTCCTGGAGGATATGTCATGCGAATCCATTCATCCGTCCGATCATTGCGGAGCTGAGCAGACATGCTGCTGTTGCTGCAGTCACCATACTGCGGAGCAGCATTCTGATTCGGATGAGTCTATAGATGAACCTGAATGTTGTACTGATGAGTATCAGGTTATTACTTCTATGACGGACAGAGTTGATGATTCGAAGAGATTCCTGTTCTCCGATCTCAAGTCTCATTGCTTGATCTTATCTGATCCGCTTGATGCGATGAGCACTCTTCATTATCACGGTAGTTCGTCAGACTTTCTGTCACGTTCCTGTCATGATTCACGAGGGATACGTGTGCTCTGCAATGTCTGGAGAATCTGATTTGAGATTGCCGGTCCAAGCCGGCAATGACATTGGGCCGGAGGTAAGGTGCACCGCCATTCCCGACAGTTTCCAGTCATTCCCGACAGTTTCCAGTCATTCCCGACCTGCTTTCGTCATTCCCGACCGTTTCCAGTCATTCCCGACCTGATCGGGAATCTTTAACAAATCAGAAATATAATCAAATGAAAAAATACATATTAGCTTTAGTTGCAATGTGCGCAGCTGTTGCCTATGCAGATGCTCAGGTTACAGGTGCAGGAGGCCAGCAGATAGATACGACCGATATCTACGGCGAGCGGGCGGACAGTCTTGATGCTGCCGTGTTCGTTTCCCGTCAGGCAGGAAACTATCTTTCAAAAGGAAAGGAAATCCGCACAGAAGTGATTTCTGCTGCAGGTCTCTGCAAGATGGCCTGTTGTAATCTTGCAGAAAGCTTTGAAAATTCCGCAAGTGTAACTGTTGGATATTCCGATGCGGTTACCGGAGCAAGACAGATCAGACTTCTTGGACTTTCCGGAGTATATACACAGATGCTTGACGAGACACGTCCGGTGATGCGTGGACTTTCAGCTCCGTTCGGACTATCATATGTTCCAGGACAGTGGCTGGAGAGCATCCAGATCGCCAAGGGATCTTCATCAGTGATCAACGGCGTGGAATGCATGACCGGTCAGATCAATATGGAGCATCGTAAGCCGACAGACGAGAAGCCTCTCTTCATCAATGCTGCAGTGATGAGCGACACAAAGATTGACTTCAATATCGCTTCCTCTCTTCAGATGGGATATAAGTGGAGCACAGTCATCCTCGGCCATGTTTCTGGTAACATCGCTACGCATGATATGAATGGCGACAGTTTCCTTGATGAACCGAAGATGCTGCAGTTCAACCTTTCGAACCGCTGGCTCTATATGGCTGACAACGGAATGCAGATCCGTTTTGGAGTACGCGCCATTCAGGACAGCAGACTTGGAGGTCAGGTTCTCAAGGAAGATGGAAAGGATGTTTTCTATAGCCATAATGACTACATATGGAATCCTATGCTGTTGACTCATGATGCAGTCAATCCGTGGGGTTCGGATATCAATAACCGCTCCATCAACGGTTACCTTAAGGTTGGAGTCCCTTTGAATGAGGACAATTCACAGAATATAGCATTGATAGCCGATTATAATTATCAGGATATGGATTCGTATTTCGGTGCGACCAAGTATCTTGCAGGTCAGCATTCGGCATATGCAAACCTTCTGTACCAGAATGTCATAAACGATTCCCATAAGTTCACCGTCGGGCTTAACGGAACCTTCGACAGATATGAAGAGATATTCAGGAGAACCATATTCTACAACCTGAGGGAAGATGTACTTGGCAGCGATGATCCGGTATTCACGAACCTTGCGAATGCCGGAGTCTTCGGTGAGTATACCTATCATGCGGGGGAAAAGTTTTCTGCGATTGCAGGACTTCGCGGCGACTGGTTTGCGGGACAGGGTTTCAAGGTGTCTCCAAGAGTTACTCTAAAGTATATGCCTGTCGATGAGATTGTGCTTCGTGCAAATGGTGGCCGAGGACTGAGGTATTCTACACCTTTGGTTGACAATATCGGCGTGTTCTCTACAGGAAAGAAGTTTGTCGGAGCTTATGACAAGCATATTCTGGAAGATGCCTGGACTGTAGGCGGAAACATTACCTGCTACATGCCTTTCGGCGCTTCATCAAACACATATCTGAGCTTCGATTATTTCAGGACACAGTTTGCTCAGCAGATGGTGGTCGATTACGAATGCAATGATGATCCTACTTCAATCCATTTCTATGCATTGAACGGAAAGCGTTCGTATACTGACAATTTCCAGGTTGATTTCTCGGTTGATCCTGTTGAACGCTTCAATATCACTGCAACATTCCGCTACACAAATGCAAGAATCGAACTTGAAGGAAAAGGACTGGTGGAGAAGCCTATGACAAGCCAGTATAAAGGTGTCCTCAATCTTCAGTATGCAACAAACCTGAACAGATGGATATTTGACTTCACCGCTTCTGTCAACGGACCTTGCAGAGTGTATGGCTTCATGAGGGATATGGATGGAATCAAGGAGAGGAACGGAAGATACTATTCACCAGTATATCCGCTTCTATATGCTCAGGTGACCAGACGTTTCAAGGGATGGGATGTCTATGTCGGTGCCGAGAATCTGACAAACTTCACCCAGAAGAACCCTATCATCAGTGCCGCGAATCCAAGAGCTGCTTCATTCGATGCAAGCTGCATATGGGGCCCTCTGATGGGAATCAAGGCTCACGTCGGATTCCGTTTCACTCTTTGGAAAAAAGCTTGATTAAATAATAAACGAAAAACATCAACATTATGAAAAGAATAATAATCATTGCACTTGCAGTCCTTATCGGATTTACAGTTTCAGCTGCAGAACTTACAGTTGCTGACGCATCGGCTTCGGCTCAGATCTTCAAGAAGTCAAAGGCAGAGATCAAGGAGGTTGTGTTCCATGTGAATCTTCACTGCAACTCTTGTGTGAAGAAGGTTCAGGAGAACATCTCTTTCGAGAAAGGTGTCAAGGGTCTTGAAGTCTCTCTCGAGAAGCAGACTGTAGTTGTAAAGTACGATGCTGCAAAGACCTCTGTTGAGACTTTGAAGGCAGCTATACAGAAACTCAATGTTCCTGTAAAGTCTGTTGAATTTCCAAAGGGAGAATAATCCGGTATGCGTTCTTTCTTCAAGGCACTTGCCGTAATTCTTTCTACATTTATGCTGATGGCCTTCTCCTGCAGCAGGAAGAAGACCATCGGCGATCCTTATATTCTTTTTGAGATCCATGGCACCGTGTACGGCGACTGTCCGGTGGCTGATGAGACGACACCTGAGCCGGATGACTATATCATGGTTTCTCAGCCTCTGAAGGGTGTCAAGGTCACGTCCGGCAACAATGAAGCTGTATATACCAATTCTAACGGCACCTTTGTCATTTATGGCCGTTCCAATCCGGGAACATCTGTAGCGATTGTGATCGAAGATGAAGACGGTGCCTCGAACGGCGGTCCTTTCCAAAGGATGACCAGGAATGTGGAACTGCGTCAGAGGGATGCCGGAGATGCAGGAAACTACAGGGGATATTGGTTCGCTTCAGGAGTGGAGCTCAAGATGCTTCTCAAGAACGAGTCGATTGATCCGGGTCCTGTACCCCTTCCTTAATCCAGCAGATGTTTTTGCAGATCTTTTCATAAAAGGAGTTATTTCAGGTACAGACTGAAGAATTTCCAGATTTCAGAAGGTGTGTCCAGGTCCTGGTCGGCCCAGGAGTGCTTTCCTCCAACAACTTCATAGAACCATACCTGATTGCCGTTGTTTCCGTTGACGAACCTGTGTGCAATCACCTGGTTGCGGCGCAAAGGGAGAATCTCTGTTTCTTCATGTGTGCATCTGTGTGCAGCAGCAGATAAGCCGACTGCAAGAGGGATGGCTATATCTGCTCCCCATCCGTCGTTATTGAACGGGTCCCCGTTCCATCTCGACAAGGGGTCAAGAGTTCCGTGTACTTCCATGAGAGGCGCCGGCTTTCTTGTATCCAATGCACGGTAGGTGCATTCCATTATATGGCCTGACACCGAAGCTACAGCGGCAAATGTGTCTGAGGCCCTGTAGGAAAGCATATGGCTCATTGCTCCTCCATTTGAATGGCCTGTGGCGAAGACATTGTGCTTTGAGAGGTTGTGTGATTTCTGGAGATGCCTGACCAGACGGACAGCCATTCCTATATCGTCCCTCATCTCTCCCTTATCAATCGTGAACTGGTATCCTACGCTCCAATATTCCTTTCCTTTATGGTCCTTGGGACCTTTAGGATAGCACACCGCAAACCCTTCCTTGTCTGCGACAGGGTGGAAACCATAGTTTATCGACGGGATGTTGCGGGAGCCATAGCCGTGGAAGACCATTATAAGCGGTGCATCAGGCTTCAGGTTCTGAGGAATATAGAGCCAGTAGGTGTATTCCGTGCCTTTGTGACGGAAGGTGTGCTGAGTGAAAGAACCTGTTCCGTTGAGATCCTGGGCCCACATTCCTATGCATGCTGATACTGCCAGGACAGCGATTGCGATTAGCCTCTTCATGTCATTAAAAGTCTTTTCTCTACAAATATAAAGAGTTTATCACTATTTTGCGTATATTTGTATGATTTACTAAAAACGAAACTATGGCACAGAAACCGTCAATACCAAAGGGAACGCGTGATTTCGGGCCTGCAGAGATGGCAGGACGCAATTATATATTCGACACGATCCGTTCTGTATTCAGGACATACGGATATGCACCTATCGAGACACCTTCGATGGAGAACCTCAGCACTCTGCTGGGAAAGTATGGAGAAGAGGGCGACAAGCTCCTTTTCAGAATCCTCAATTCCGGAGATGCATTCTCGAAGATCAACTATGACGATTATCGTGTTGAGGGTACAGAGGACGGATACAACAGCAAGGCTCTGTCACTGAAGGTATGTGAGAAAGGTCTCAGATATGACCTTACCGTGCCGTTCGCACGTTTCGTGGTGCAGCATCAGAACGATATCACCTTTCCTTTCAAGAGATTCCAGATCCAGCCGGTATGGCGTGCGGACCGTCCGCAGAAGGGACGTTACAGAGAGTTCTATCAGTGTGACGTTGACGTGATCGGCTCTACTTCCCAGCTTAACGAACTTGAGCTTGTGCAGATTGTGGACAGGGTGTTCACTCTTTTTGATGTCAATGTCTGCGTCAAGATCAACAATCGTAAGGTCCTTACAGGTATGGCCGAGATATGCGGTTTCCCTGACAAGGTTGTCGACATTACTGTAGCCATTGACAAGATTGACAAGATCGGTATTGATGCCGTTGAAGCTGAGATGGCAGAAAAGGGACTTACTGCAGAGGCAATCGAGGTTATCCGCCCTATTCTTACTCTTTCAGGAACAACTGCAGAGAAGATAGCGGTGATGCGTGAGCTTATGAGCGGCAAGTCGGCTTCGGGACTCGTTTCGGAAACAGGTCTCAAGGGACTTGACGAACTTGAGGAACTTTTCGGATTCATTGAGGCGGCAGGAGTCAAGTGTGAGGTCGAGATTGACCTTTCTCTTGCCCGCGGTCTTAACTACTATACAGGAGCCATTTTTGAGGTGAAGGCGAAGGACTATGCCATCGGCAGCATCTGCGGCGGTGGACGTTACGACAATCTTACAGGCATCTTCGGCCTTCCGAACATGTCAGGTGTGGGAATTTCATTCGGTGCAGACAGGATATATGACGTGCTCAAGGGCCTTGACAAGTTCCCTTCAGAGGTTACCTCGACTACCAGACTTCTTTTCGCAAATATGGGTTCCGATGAACTGAAGTATCTGATTCCTGTAGTCAAGAGCCTTAGAGAAGCCGGCGTTTCATGTGAGATCTATCCGGAGCAGACCAAACTCAAGAAGCAGTTTGACTATGCTGACAAGAAATTCATTCCGTTCCTTTCGATTGTCGGAGGCAATGAGGTTGCTGATGGTGTCATCAACATCAAGAACCTTTCGACCGGCACCCAGCAGTCGTTTGCAAAGGATGATCTGAATGCAATGATCCAGTTCCTTTCGATGTAAAGATCCAGCGCAGAGGTACGGATTTTGAAAAATAAGCAAATAAAATTTGCAGTTTCAAAAAATGTCCGTATATTTGCAGTCCAATATCGCGGGATAGAGCAGTTGGTAGCTCGTCGGGCTCATAACCCGGAGGCCGGAGGTTCGAGTCCTCCTCCCGCTACTACCGAGGAAGAATCGCAAGATTCTTCCTCTTTTTTGTATGGCGTCCGTCTGATGTGTAGCGAGACGGTAAAACAAAAAAACTACTGCACCGCAGTAGTTTTTTGAAGTATTGAAGTTTGGTGTTACATTATAAGTCTGACGTTGTCGAGCCAGAGGGTGTTGCCGAGGCCGCCGTAGAAGGCTTCGCCGCAGCTTGTGATGAAATGGAGGATCAGGTGGGTCGGCTCTGTGCCTGGCTCTGCCCAGCCTTCTTCCTGGATGATCCTGTCCTTGCCCTTGCTGTTGATGTCGTGGTAGGCGGTCTTAGGATCAGTCTTGAGACCCATGTATTCTTTGTATGACGGGTCGTTGGTGATGTCTCCGTATTTGAGTTCGATTAGATGGCCGTTCACCCAGTCGTCAGTGCTTTCTGTGATACGATGGATGCCGGTAGCGACTCTGAGGGCGTGGATGTTGCCTTCTTCATCTTCCCATCTCTTCTGAAGCATGAAGTTCACCTCTGCATAGTCCGGGTATCCCATCGGCTTGAGCTTAGAGAATCCGGTTCCTCTGTACACTTCGTTTCCTACGTCTGCCTTGTAGTCGAATTCCACAGCCTTAGGGCAGCTTGTGAAAGCCAGACCGTACTGAACCTTGGTCATAGGGTCTTTTGTGGTGGTGATAGGCTCAGGAAGATTTCCTATCATTATTGCTCCCTGGCATACTACATCCATGTTGATCATTCCGATCACCTTGACTTCTTCGAGGTGTGTCTCTATTCGTGCGCAGTAGCCTTCGCCACGCTTCTCAGGGTAGACTGTGTTGTTGGTCTTTACGATACCTGCAACGATTGCAAGAACATTGTTTGTCCTCCAGATATAGCCCTGTGGCGGTGTGAATGGCTGCTTGCCGGTGAATGTGGTATCCTGATTTCCGTAAAATTCGAAAAGGTGTGCTGTGTCACCTCCAAGGAGAGCAGACTCCTTGATCTCTCTCACGCACCATTTGTCGAATGTTCCGTACTCGTTGATTGCCTTTACGATTGCTTCGTCTCCTTTGACTCCTGCTATGACTCTCTGCTGTGCATTGATTCCTGGAGCGCAGACTGTCAGTGCCATCAGGATGATGGTTGAGATATAAGATGATAGCTTCATGTTTTTTTGTTCGTCTCGTGAAAAATGGTTAAATATGCAATTCGTTTGCAAAGATAAGGACTTTTTGAAAATCAGACATGTTGAGACGACTTTTATTGCTTAATATTATATTGGTTCTGGGGTTTACGGCTTTCGCCACGCCTGCCAGACCCGGCCAGATTTACCTTTCCCAGCCGGACGGCAGCGGGTTCTATGCCCGCTTCTATGGAGATGAGCTGATGAGGATCAAGGTTACTGATGACGGATCTTCCATCATTCAGGATGAAGATGGCTGGTGGTGCTATGCAGAGTATGATGCGTCCGGACAGAAATTTTCTACCGGATGTCGCGTAGGGCTGCAGGTGTCTCCAGATGTTCTGGCGCGTAGCCGAGATATTCCGTTTGCTGCCCTTGCAGCTTCTGTATCTGCAAAGAAGTCTCTCGTTCACGATCTTGAGTTGAGAGGCAGGAATATCATGTCCAGAATCATGACCAAAGCTCCCGCGCGGTCCGGAATTGATTCACCTTCAGATAAATACGGGCTTGTAATTCTGGTCCAGTTCAAGGGCGAGAAGGAGAAGATGACTTACACGAAGACGCACTTTGAGAATCTGCTTATGCAGGAAGGATATTCTTCGGGAGGGGCGACAGGAAGCGCAAAGGAATACTTTGATGCCCAGTTCAAAGGACATTACCAGTTTCATTTTGAGGTCAGCGACATCATAACTTTGGATAAGGAGATGTCATATTATGGAGGAAATTCCGCTGATGGAGGAGACCGCAATCCACATATGATGGTGATAGAGGCCTGCCAGCTTGCAGATGCTGATATAGACTTTAAGAAATTCGATCAGGATGGAGACGGTGAGGTTGATAATGTCTTTGTCTTTTTTGCAGGCAGGGATGAAGCAGAGGGCGGTGGCGATGACTGCATTTGGTCACATTCCTGGTATATCAGGGATGGTGCAGGAAGAAATCTTGTGCTTGACGGAGTGAGAATCAATCGTTATGCTTGTTCTTCAGAGCTTCGACTGTCGGCAAATAACCAGCCTGCAATGGCGTCGATCGGTACTTTCTGTCATGAATATGCCCACACTCTAGGCCTGCCGGATCTCTATGATACAGACTATCAGGTAGGAGGGCTGGGGGCCGGAACATGGCGCAGGGTCTCATTGATGGATGGCGGCAACTACAACAATGACGGCAATACCCCGCCAAACTTTACCGCAGTGGACAGGGATGTATTAGGACTCAATGCGCCACAATTGCTGGAAAATGCCGGAAACTATACTCTCAAACCTATCCACGATGGACAATATTTCAAGATTGCCACTAAGACTCCTGGAGAATATTTCCTTCTTGAATGCCGCCAATCCTATGGGTGGGACAGATTCATCGGTGGTCAGGGTATGCTGATCTATCATATCGATAAATCGATGAATAATGCAGGTTACTCGGAAGTCTATCAGAAAGATGTAGCGGCAGCATACAGATGGGAGTATAGCAATGAAGTGAATGCCCTTGCCAATCATCAGTGTGCAGATCTGATCGAAGCGGATGGACGCCCGGATAGCTTCAGCAGCATGTATGATGATTCATATAGCAACTACCAGAGGTCTCTTTCAGGCTTGTTCTTTCCGTACGGAGGAGTAACGAGCATCACACCTACGAGTACGCCTGGTCTTAAATGCTGGGGAGAGATAAAGATGGAAAAGGCGATTCTTGATATAGCATACGATGGATCTGAGGTTACATTCGGATTTTCCGGCTTTAGTGAAGGCGCCCTTCCTGTTCCGAGGAATCTTGAGGCAGATGTCTTTCAGGATGCCGCAATCATAACCTTTACACCAAGCTTCATCTTTGACGGCAAGGCTAAGATTGTGTGTGAGCAGTCCGGCAAGGCAGTGTGCACCGCGGAAGTCACCCCATATGAAAAAGGTCATTGGGGTTACGTCATCGAAGGACTTGATCCATCTACAAGTTACACTGTGTCTGTGAATTTCATGGATGGAGATAGAGTGGGTGAGAGCGAGAGCATGTCGTTCATGACCAAAAGAAAACAGAGTGAAGGCTATCCGTACATGTATCTTGCGAATGTCGTAAGAGCTGACAATGGGGCCTTTCCTGTAGGTGCAAAACTTCCGTTGAGGCTGTCTAATGCTCAGGGCGCGAAGAATATAAGGTGGACCTTCAACGGATCTCCAGTGTCTGCCGGCCCTGACTGCTATTATGTAGTGAGCAGAAGGGGAACCCTCAGGGCTCACATAACATGGGAAGATGGAAGCGAAGATGTAATCATTAAGGAAATAAACATTGGAGATGTCACAAATGAATAGGCTGGCTGTCGTATCGCTATTCCTGCTGTCGATCATTTTTGCAGGATGCGACCCTTATAAGGTGGATGAACTTCTTCTGCAGAAGGAAGGCGTCTCTCTTGTCATAAGAGGAGAGGTAGTCTTTGATTATGACGGCAACAGATGCCAGATGGCATATAATGCCCAAAGATGCGAGTACAGGGTCATGGATGATGACATGGCTCATTATTTCGTGTTCCGATGTGATGCCGATCTGAGTGATGTGGGACAGGAAGTCACCGCTGATCTCAGCTACACGACAAGCAGCGATATCAGGGTGGAGAAAGATCTGGAATTCAAGGTGGAGCAGGTTGTCCCTTCAAGCGGAACATACTGGCTTTGGTGCAATTCAAGAAAGATCGGCGTAGTCGTCAGAAAGATCTGAATCTGACAATAAGCGCGAGCAGAAGCAGGATGGACAGGAAGGTGCAGATTCTTCCTGTAATGTCGCCGTGAACGACAAAGAACGTCATGTCATCTCTTAGAGGAATTCTGCCCTCAAGGACAGCAGGAGTCCACCACTGCGTTTCAGACACTATCTCGCCGGAAGGACTGATGATGGCGGAAATACCTGTGTTTGCACATCTTGCAATGGCCCTGCGTGTCTCGATAGCCCTCAGGCTTGCATAGCTCAGATGCTGTCTGTAACCGGGTGTGTCTCCCCACCATGCGTCGTTTGTTATGATGGTCATGGCACGTGCCCCTTTCCTTATGTAGTCGGTGTAATATTCTCCGTATACAGATTCGTAGCATACGGCGCATCCGATCGGAATATTCTGTCCTTCAGTGTCTTTGACATTGAGCAGGCTTATCTCGTCCTGCCCAGTACATCTTCCCATGACTCCTCCGAGAAGATCGTCTATCCTGCAGAATAGGGCGGGATATGGGGTGTGCTCTACCGCCACTACAAGTTTGCTCTTGTGGAATATCTCCGTTCTTCCGCTCCAGTCTGTCATGAGGGCTGAGTTGTGCGATTCAAGCCAGAGGCCGTTGCCCATCTTGCGTGCAGTGTGCGATGGCCTGAGCTGGGACTGTATGTAGTCGTAGCTTGATGCTCCGAAAAGCAGATTTACATCAGGGTATTCTTTCAGGAATGATGTGAATCTTCTCCATGTGAGGCTTCTGTCGTATTGGCCTACTATTATGTCGCTTGTGAATGTCTCCGGTGCAAGAATCAGAAGTGGGGTGGCGATTGTGTCATTTCTTCTTTCTTCAAGTTCCTTTGCTGCCATATCAAGGAAAATGGCGTTCTGCTGCTGTTGGGTGAGTGCCTGGAACTTGTTGTACGGGTCGATGTTCGGCTGGATGATGAGGGTTTCAAGAGACTCCGGTGCAGCCATTGCATCCTTGTACTTTCTGCCGATCAGGCCTGATACTATGAATGGGACAATCAGGATTGCCATACAGCCGGTTACAGCCGCTGCTTTTGCCTTTATGTTGAAATTCCACCAGCTGCCGTCTGACAGCGAGGTCATCAGGCCGAAAATTCCGAGATTGCAGGCCCATACCCAGAGTGAGCCGCCGAGAGCTCCTGTGATTTCATACCACTGGACCGCCCATAATGTCCTTGCAAATGAATTTCCCAGGACAAGCCAAGGCCATGATATCTCAGCATCAAAATAGAATCTTTCCCATGCTATCCATGTGACTGCCAGGAATATATATGGAAGAGCACCCTTGAATTTCCTCTTGCTCCATCTGAAGAGTCCGAATACTGCTGACATCTGCAGGGAATTGGCGAAGATTGCGAACAGACCTCCACCTACAGTGGCGTTGCATACCCAGAAAGTTGTTATGGCGTTCCATATCACGAATGCGCTGTAGTGATAAATCCATACCCTCTTCTTTTCAAGCATGGTCGCTATCCTTTCCATGCTCAGGAGAGGAATCAGACCAAACAGGGCAAGTATACCTGTGTGGGGTACAAGGAAAGGAACAGACATGATCACTGCAAAAAGCAGGACCAGTACCCATAATATCATATTCTCTTTTTTCATTTCAACAGTCTTCTCTGTCTGCAAAGATATGAAGAAATTTATTTATCTTTGTCCGTTTACATTTACTTTGATAGAGAGAGGTTATGTTTCTGGATATTCTGAAGGCATTCATCGTAGGAATCTGCGCATCGGCCCCGATAGGACCGATAGCTATCCTTGTGATTCAGAAATCCTTGAGCGGTGGGCATAAGACAGGCTTCATTTCCGGACTTGGTGCCACAGTAGTGGACACTCTGTATGCTGTGATTGCAATCTTCGCTCTTGCCATAGTGCAGGAGTTCATACAGACTCATCAGAACATAATCCTCATCGTGGGAGGCGTCGTTGTCGCCATTCTTGGTGTCTCGATGAGTTTCTCGGATCCTTTCAGGAAGATGAAGAAGGGAGCGGGAAGTTCGGTGTCGCTTACAGATTTCATGCAGGCTCTGGTCATGGGTATCTCCAATCCTGGTGCCGTTTTCGTGATTCTTGCTCTTTTTGCGTTCTTCGGACTCGCAGATGATGCTCCGCACAACTGGAGCGTCATGCCGATCATTCTTTCTGTAAGTGCGGGCTCGGCCTTCTACTGGTTCTGCGTCACATGGCTGCTTAGCCATTTCAGGAAGAATTTCCAGATGAGGACCATCTTATGGATCAATAGGATTGCCGGTGCGGTAATCATAATAATAGGAATAGCGTTGCTTGGTGAAGGAATATTCAATGTCCTGTTTCAGGCAGCATCTTAAATGACACAACTATGGAACAGTCAAAAGTGTTTTTCACAGATTTGAGGACGACTCCGGGCAATGACCTGATGAAGAAGCTCGAGAGACTCATCAGACGTGCCGGAATCGACAGCGTCGATTTCAAGGATAAGTTTACGGCCATCAAGATTCATTTCGGAGAGCCTGGCAACCTTGCGTATATCAGACCGAATTATGCCGCTCGAGTAGTGGATGTGGTCAGGTCGTTGGGCGGAAAGCCATTCCTTACAGATGCGAACACGCTTTATTCGGGAGGACGTTCAAATGCTGTCGACCATCTTGATGCAGCAATGGAGAACGGATTCAACAGGATATCAGCTCATGCTGATGTAATCATTGCTGATGGCCTTAAGGGTACAGACTATAAGGAAGTCCCTTGCGGAGGTCAGTACTGCCCGTCTCCAAAGATCGGTGCCGCAATAGCTGATGCCGATATAGTGATCTCGATGAACCATTTCAAAGGTCACGAGCAGAGCGGATTCGGAGGTGCGCTCAAGAACCTCGGAATGGGTTCGGCAAGCGTAGGAGGAAAGCTTGAACTGCATTCTTCTTCGCAGCCGCAGATCAATGCGGACAACTGTATCGGTTGCCGAATCTGTGAGAAGTACTGCCGTCATGATGCCGTAAAGGTTGTCGATCGTCTTGCAGTGATTGATTATGATAAATGTGTAGGATGCGGACAGTGTGTTGCAGTATGTCAGAAGTCTGCTGCTGTCGTGAAGGATTATGATACGTCGGAGGTCCTTAACCGCAAGATTGCCGAATATGCACTTGCTGTTGTAAAGGACAAGCCTTCGTTCCACATAAGTTTCATCATGAATGTGTCGCCGAACTGTGACTGCTGGAACCACAACGATGCGGCCATCGTTCCGGATCTGGGAATCGCGGCATCCTTCGACCCTGTGGCTCTTGACTGCGCCTGTGCGGATCTGGTGAAGGCAGCTCCGAGCCTTGTCGGCAATGCTATTTCCGATAAGGATCAGGCACATGAGTGCAGCTGCGGACACCATCACCACAAGGGGGAGGACAAGTTCCGTATTGTGCATCCTGACACAAACTGGGAGGCCGGTGTGGAATACGGTGAGAAGATAGGCCTCGGAACACGCTCATATGAACTTGTAAAGATCTGATGACATATGGCAGGAAAAGTTAAAAGGACCGGCTTGCTCGGAAACTGGATAGTAAGGAATCTCTTGTCTGCACTTGTGGTTTTCATCGTGCTTCTGGTAGGTTCCATGATATTTCTCAATGTCGTTACCAAGCATAATCAGGAACTCATTGTGCCTGAACTTTCCAATATGAGTGTTGCAGATGCGGAAAGCATTGCTGTTGCGGAGGGCATGAGGGTAGAGGTTGTGGACTCTGTGTTTGTGAAGAGAATGAAGAAGGGTGCTGTGTACAGACAGAATCCGGTGGCCGGCAGCAAGGTCAAGAGCGGTCGCCGTATTGCCCTTACAATAAATGCGATGAATGCAAAGAAGGTGTCGATGCCTAACCTTATAGGCTATTCGATGCGTCAGGCAATGGCTGAGCTTCAGTCACGCGGTCTGATACTGGGTAAACTCATTTATGTTCAGGATATAGCCACAAACAATGTCCTCCGCCAGTATCTGGGGTCAAAGGAGATCGAACCGGGAACGCAGGTGGAGAGCGAATCAGTGATAGATCTAGTAGTCGGACTCAACTCGAATGACGGCAATACATATATTCCGGATGTGCTGGGACTGAGGAATATGAACGCAACAGATGCAATCCACAGCAGTTCGCTGAATGTAAGCAGACTGAGATTTGATGCTACTGTCAAGAATTATGACGATTCGCTTGCTGCAGTAGTCTACAGGCAGAGTCCTGAGCCGTCGGAGGAAATGCAGGTGCCAAAAGGCTCTGATGTCACTATCTACCTGACACTTGACGAAAATAAGGTGCCTCAGAGACTGGAGAAAAAGTATTCGGAACAATAAGATGATGGAAAAGGATAGATTCTTCGATTTTGATGAAGAGCTTGCCCAGGACAGGCTGAATCTGGAGCAGCAGGGTGACGACGAATCACAGGAGATGTTCGAGCATTACCGTTTCGACATTTCCGGAGGTCAGGAACCGATGCGTGTGGACAAGTATCTTGCGACGCATATGGAATATACCTCCCGCCACAGGATCCAGCTTGCGATAAAGGCGGAATACATAAGGGTGAATGACAAGATAGTCAAGGCTAATTACGTTATCCGTCCGGGTGATGTGATCAAGTTTGTCATGCCTTACCAGAGAAGGGGACTGGAGATTCTTCCTGAGAATATTCCGCTGAACATTGTTCATGAGGATGACGATGTGCTTGTGCTGAACAAGGAGGCGGGTATGGTCGTGCATCCGGGCCATGGGCATTTCAGCGGTACTCTTGTGAATGCTCTTGCCCATCATCTCGGCATTTCTCAGGGCGCGGATGCCGAGGATGAAAGGATGGGAGTCCTTGTGCATCGAATCGACAAGGATACATCAGGACTTCTGGTAGTTGCAAAGAATGAGGAGTCTCAGCTTAATCTTGCAAAGCAGTTTTTTGTTCACTCTATCGAGCGTCGCTATGTGGCCATTGTCTGGGGTAATCTCAAGGAGGATGAAGGAACCATCATCGGTAATATCGGCCGTGACCCTAACGACCGTATGCGATTCAAGGTCTTCCCTGAAGGTGACCATGGAAAGCATGCTGTAACGCATTACAGAGTTCTTGAGCGTTTCGGATATGTGACCGTTGTGGAGTGCCGTCTTGAGACAGGACGTACCCACCAGATCCGTGTGCATTTCAACTGGATAGGTCATCCTCTCTTCAATGATGAGCGTTACGATGGAGCGGAAATCAGAAAGGGAACCATCTATGCAAAGTACCGTCAGTTCATTGAAAACTGCTTCAAGCTTCTTCCTCGTCAGGCTCTGCATGCCAAGACTCTCGGATTCGTTCATCCGGGCACAAAACAGATGGTGCGTTTCGATTCGCCTCTGCCAGACGATATGCAGGCGCTTATCGACAAATGGAGAAAATATTCTGAAAACATGTCACAGTTCCTTGAGGAGGAATAGTATATGAAAAGAATAATGATGATGCTGTTCTTCGTTTCTGCGCTCATAGGGTGCAGAAACGAAGAACTTTTCGTTGAGGCTGAGTCCTTTGCTGTGAAAGGTGGCTGGCAGTTGGATCAGCAGTTCATGGATGTGATGGGCTCACCTTATCTGATTGCTCATGGTGCAGGAGTGCCTGTGGAGGATGCATGTTCGCAGGTGCGCCTGCCCGGAAAGGGCGAGTGGCACGTGTATGTGAGGACTTACAACTGGGTTTCTCCGTGGTATGACGGTGAAGGTCCGGGCAAGTTTAAGGTCGCAGTCGCTGGAGAGGAACTTTCTGAAACAGTGGGTGCTGCCGGAACGCAGTGGATGTGGCAGTATGCCGGTTCGTTCAATGCCCACCGCAGGCAGGTGTCGGTGTCTCTGAAAGATTTGACGGGATTTGACGGCAGATGCGATGCGCTGTACTTTTCGCGTGTGAAGGATCCAGAACTCCCGGCTGATGTCGCCGGCATGAGCGAGCTTCGTTCAGGACTTATAAAGAATTATAATGTGCCTTCCGACAAGGGTGAGTATGATCTTGTTGTGGCAGGAGGCGGAGTTGCCGGCATGTGTGCGGCAGTGGCGGCTGCAAGACAGGGACTGAAGGTGGCACTTATCCATAACCGTCCTGTGCTTGGCGGAAACAACAGTGCAGAGGTACGTGTGCATCTCGGAGGCTCTATTGAGTGTGGTCCTTATCCTAATCTTGGAAATATGATCAAGGAGTTCGGCCACACCAGGAAAGGAAATGCAAAGCCGGCTGAGAACTACGAGGACTGGAAGAAGATGGCCTTTGTGGAGGCAGAAGAGAATGTCTCTCTATTTCTGAATGCTCATGTTACTGGAGTGGAAATGGCGGATGGCGTGATTGCGGCACTTCTTGCACGCGATATCGAGACAGGTGAGCTTATGCGTTTTTCTGCCCCTGTGTTCTCTGATTGTACGGGAGATGCTGCGGTAGGCTATCTTGCCGGTGCAGAGTGGCGCACCGGACGCGAGTCTCAGGCAGAGACTGGTGAGCCTGGAGCAGTGGAGGTGGCTGATCGTCAGGTGCTTGGCTCTTCAGTCCAGTGGAATTCCAAGGATATGGGACAGCTTTCTCCGTTCCCTGTTTTCGAATATGGAAAGGTGTTCACGGAGGAAAGCGTTCAGAAGGTGAAGGGAGGGGAATGGACATGGGAGACCGGAATGCTGCGTGACCAAGTGTTTGAGGCTGAGCGTGTAAGAGATCATGGCCTTCTTGTGGTATATTCAAACTGGTCATATCTCAAGAATCACTCATCTGTGAGGGAACAGTTCGCAGACCGTGCTCTTGACTGGGTTGCATACATTGCTGGCAAGAGAGAATCCCGCAGGCTTGTTGGAGACGTTATGCTGACTCAGAATGATATCCTTGGCGAGGTGCCGTACGAAGACGGAACCTGTGCTACCTCATGGAGCATCGACCTTCATTATCCGGATCCGGCCAATACGGCATTCTTCCCTGGAGAGGAATTCAAGGCAGTATGCACTCAGGAATACATTGAAATCTATCCTATCCCATACAGATGTTTCTACTCCAGGAATATTCCGAACCTCTTTATGGCTGGACGAAACATCAGTGTCACCCATGTGGCCCTTGGAACAGTCCGCGTGATGCGTACGACTGCTATGATGGGTGAGGTCGTAGGCCTTGCTGCTTCAGTCTGCCATAGGCACGGCTGCCTTCCTCGCGATGTCTACAAGACTCATTTTGCGGATCTTCATACCCTTATGGAGCAGGGAGCCGGCAAACAGGGTCTTCCGAACAACCAGCTCTTCAACGTCGGCCGCAAGGAACACCTTAAAGGAAAGAATGTAAAAGGCTTATAGAAAAAGGAGAGAAGCTAGTCGAGCTTCTCTCCTTTTTCGTTGTAGAATTCGTTCTGCAGGACTGTGAAATCGGTGACTTCCACCAATTCGATCTTGCATCTGTACTTCTTTTTCCAGCGTCCCAGGATTGAGTTGAAGATCCCCTTTGTGAGGTAGGCACCGAGAATCGGGCTGACCTTCAGGGTGAGGCTTGTGAGCTTCTTTTCTGTCACATAGTAGGACAGGCGTCTCTCGATGGCCTCGTCAATCACGACACTTGATGCTATCTTTCCGGTTCCGTTGCATACCGGGCAAACCTCCTGGGTGTTGATCTCGGTTGCTGGACGGACTCTCTGCCTTGTGATCTGCATAAGTCCGAACTTTGTGAGAGGAAGCACATTGTGCTTTGCTCTGTCGGACTCCATCAGCTCTGTCATCTTCTTGTAGAGGGCATTTCTATGTTCGTTGGACTCCATGTCGATGAAGTCTACGATCACGATGCCTCCCATGTCTCGAAGTCTCAGCTGTCTTGCGATCTCTTCGGCTGCATTGCAGTTGACGTCGAATGTGTTCTGCTCCTGCTCCTTGTTCTTGTTGCGGATGCCGCTGTTCACATCGATTACGTGCAGTGCTTCAGTGTGCTCGATCACGAGATATGCTCCCTGTTTGATGGGAACCACCTTTCCGAATGAACTCTTGATCTGTCTCGTTACTTCGAAGTGGTCGAAGATCGGTGTCTTGTCCTTGTAGAACTTGACGATCTTTTCCTGCTCCGGTGAGATCAGTGAGATGTACTTGCGGGTCTCTTCATATACGGTCTCATCATTAACGTAAATGTTTGTGAATGAGTCGTTGAGGAGGTCCCTGAGGATTGTGGTGGTCTTGCTGTACTCGGTGAAAAGGAGCTGGACTCCTTTTGATCGGGCAAGGGTCTTCCAGGAATTTTCCCATTTTTCAATGAGAGACATCAGCTCTGCGTCAAGTACAGCGGCGTTCTTGCCTTCTGCTGCTGTGCGGATGATGGCTCCGTAGTTCTTAGGGAGAATGCTCCTGACAAGTGTCTCAAGTCTTCTCTTCTCCTCTTTTGAGGAGATCTTCTGGGATACGCTTACCTTCTCTGCGAAGGGAAGCAGTACAATGTTTCGTCCTGCCAATGAAATTTCTGCAGTCAGTCGTGACCCTTTGGTCGAAATCGGTTCCTTGACGATCTGTACAATGATCATCTGTCCCGGAGTCAGCACATTTTCAATGCGGCCTTCCTTCTCGAGGATCTTGCCCGGCTTGATGTGCTTGTAGATTCCTTTTGCATCTGTGTTAGGGTTGATTCTTTTGACAAACTCATCGAATGCCTCGAAATACAATCCAAGATCCAGATAATGTACAAAAGCCTCCTTTTCGTCTCCGATATCGACAAAGGCAGCGTTGAGGGCGGGAAGAATCTTCTTTACCTTTCCGAGATATACATCTCCTACTGAAAAGCTGTGCCCCTGGCTGGACTCTTTGTTGAGCTCGATGAGCCTGTGGTTTTCCATCAGCGCTATCGAGACTTCCGTTGACCCTACGTCAACGATCAGATCCTTTTCAGACTCCATCAGATTTTATTGGCGTTTCTTAAAACTAAAGAGGCCGACCCCCAGGCCAGCCTCTCTTTAGCAGACTGCTAAAATGGCAGACACTGCAAGAAAATTACTTTCTCTTCTTGTGTCTGTTCTTACGCAGGCGCTTCTTGCGCTTGTGCGTAGCCATCTTATGCCTTTTATGCTTCTTTCCGTTTGGCATAGTTAATGATTTTATAGAGTGATACTTATTTTACCTCGTTTACGAACACCTTTGCTGGCTTGAAAGCAGGGATGTTGTGTGCAGGAATTGTCATTGTGGTGTTCTTTGTGATGTTTCTTGCTGCCTTCTCTGCTCTATGCTTGATGATGAAGCTGCCGAAACCACGGAGATATACAGGGTTTCCCTTTGCAAGTGATCCCTTTACGCTCTCCATAAATGATTCAACAACAATCTGTACAGTTGCCTTCTCGATTCCGGTTGATTTTGCAACCTCGTTAACGATTTCTGCCTTAGTCATAATATTCTTAAATTTTAAATTCGTTTTACTATATGCGATAGAACGCGCAAAATTAGAACGATTTTTTCAATTAACCAAATAGAAACGAGCATTTTTTGTGATTTTCAGAATCTTATATGTATTTTTGCAATGGCATAAAGGTTGACCATTATATATGTATATTGAAGTTACTGCGCTTTTATGACAAAATGTCAGTCTGCGCGGCTTTTTCTGTCACTGACAGTTGGACTTCATATGACATTAATGGAACTTTTAGAGAAAAATTATCGGTAACTGAATATGATGAAAGATATTTTTAATGATATGATGGCGCCATCAGGAGCGGAAGTGAGCATAATACCTGTGATGCAGACTGACGGCGTGATGCAGATTGATGAGGCTCAGCTGCCGGATTACTTGCCGATTCTTGCGTTGAGAAATGCGGTGATATTTCCGGGTACTGTGTATCCTATCACAATCGGAAGGGAGAAGTCGATAAGATTGATAGAAGATGCTGAACGCAATAACACATTCATAGGCGCAGTTCCCCAGAACGACCTTTCTGTGGAGGATCCGAGAAAGGAGGACCTTTACGGTTACGGTACGGTTGCCAAGATCGTGAAGACACTTGAGATGCCTGACGGAACCATAACTGCGATTCTTCAGGGATACCAGCGTTTTGAAATCGAGGATATCACCGAATACAATCCATACCTGCTCGGAAGGGTGAGGTATCTGAACGACTTTGTGCCTGAGGAGGACACAAAGGTCAGAATGATAGCGGAGACCCTCAAGGAGAAGGCGGCGATGATCATCAAGTCTTCTACTTTCGTTCCCCGCGAGGCTGCAGCAGCTCTCAAAGGCATAGATAATTTTGAGTTTCTCGTGAACTTCATCGCCACAACGATTGAAGTGGAGAATTTTATGGATAAGGTTGACCTTCTTCAGTTCGGCGATCTCAGGGCAAGGGCAATGAAGCTCCTTTCTGTCCTCGAGACTCAGGTGGAACTTCAGAAGATCAAGCAGGAGATCAATCAGAAGGTGAAGACCGAGATTGACCAGCAGCAGAGGGAGTACTATCTCAATAATCAGCTCAAGACCATCCAGGAGGAGCTTGGAATGGATGATGTCGAGGAGTTTTCGCAGCTTCGTGCAAAGGCTGAGGAGAAGCTTTGGCCTGCAGCGGTGCAGGAGATCTTCGAGAAGGAGATGGCAAAGCTTGAGAGATATAATCCGAGCTCACCTGACTACAGCATACAGTACAACTACATCCAGTTCATGCTGGATCTCCCATGGGGACAGATCACCAATGACAATCTCGATCTGAAGAATGCCCAGAAGGTTCTCGATGAGGATCATTACGGCCTTGACAAGGTGAAGGAGAGGATTATAGAGTATCTGGCCGTGCTCAAGCTCAAGGGTGACATGAAGTCTCCGATCCTCTGCCTGTATGGCCCTCCGGGAGTCGGCAAGACCAGTCTTGGAAAATCGATTGCAAGGGCCCTCGGCAGAAAGTATGTCCGCATTGCCCTCGGTGGAGTTCATGATGAGTCAGAGATCCGAGGACACAGAAAGACCTATGTGGGAGCACTTCCAGGCCGTATCCTCAACGGTATCAACAGGGCCGGTACATCAAATCCTGTGATTGTGCTTGACGAGATCGACAAGATCAGCAGCGACTTCAAGGGCGATCCGTCTTCAGCTTTGCTTGAGGCTCTTGATCCGGAACAGAATACTGCTTTCCACGACAATTATCTTGACATCGACTATGACCTGTCGAATGTGCTTTTCATCACGACAGCCAATAATATCGACACTATCCAGCCGGCGCTCAAGGACCGTATGGAGATGATCAACGTCAGCGGTTACCTTGCTGAAGAAAAGGTGGAGATCGCAAAGCATTACCTTGTGCCTAAACAGCTTGAAGAGCACGGTCTCGACAAGTCTCAGCTCAAGTTTGACAAGGGAACGCTTGTGAAGATCATAGATGAATACACAAGGGAGTCGGGTGTCCGCGGCCTTGAGAAGCAGATTGCAAAGGTGGCGCGCGTGACAGCTAAGAAGATTGCACTCGACCAGGAATATCCTGTAACCTTGAAGAAGGACCATCTTCGTGAGTATCTCGGACTTCCGACCAATTCCCATGATCTTCAGAAGGGAAATGAGGCTCCGGGAGTGGTCACAGGTCTTGCCTGGACATCCATGGGAGGTGAGATTCTCTTCATTGAAAGCTCTGTCAGCAAAGGAAAGGGCATTCTTACGATGACCGGAAACCTCGGTGATGTGATGAAGGAGTCGGCCACAATCGCCTATCAGTACATCAAGGCGCATCCTGAACTTACAGGTATGAGCTACGATGAGTTTGCTGAAAAGGATATTCACGTCCATGTTCCGGAAGGTGCGGTTCCGAAGGATGGCCCGTCTGCAGGTATCACCATGGTCAGTTCGATGGTTTCAGCCTTCAGGGGAAAGAAAGTCAGGAGCGGTATTGCCATGACCGGTGAGATGACGCTCAGGGGACGTGTCCTTCCGGTCGGCGGAATCAAGGAGAAGATTCTGGCTGCAAAGAGATCCGGTATCCATACAATCGTGATTTCTGAGGAGAACCGTAAGGATGTGGAGGATATAAAGGATATTTACATCAAGGGTCTTACATTTATATATGTAAAGAATATAAAGGACGTAATCGATTGCATATTCTGATGGATGTAAGGATAGAACAGAGTTGGAAAGACGCGCTCGCGGACGAATTCGGGAAACCGTATTTCGAGTCGCTGGTGCGTTTCCTGCATAAGGAAAAGTCTGAAGGTAAGAGGATATTCCCTCCGGGAAGCCAGATTTTCAGAGCCTTTGACCTGACCCCTGTGGCTCAGGTGAAGGTGGTGATTCTCGGACAGGATCCGTATCACGGTCCCGGTCAGGCTCACGGTCTTTCCTTCTCCGTTCCGGAAGGCGTCCCTGCGCCGCCGTCTCTGAAGAATATATTCAAGGAGATAGAGAGTGACATGGGAGTGAGGATGAGCGGCTATCCTAACCTTGAAAACTGGGCTCTACAGGGAGTGCTTCTTCTGAATGCAGTGCTTACGGTCAGATGCGGTGACGCCGCGTCCCACAGCAGGATAGGTTGGGAGCAGTTCACGGATGCCGTCATACGTTATATATCAGACAACTGTGACGGTGTCGTCTTCATGCTTTGGGGCAACTTTGCACGAGGAAAGAGAGAACTGATAGATGCTTCACGCCATTGTGTGCTGGAAGCGGCACATCCTTCTCCTCTGGCCCGTGGCGCATTCTTTGGATGCAGACATTTCTCCAAAGCCAATGCCTGGCTGACAGCGCATGGCATGGATCCCATAGACTGGCAATTGTAAATTCGATACAATATGAAACGAGTAGCATTATTCCCCGGATCTTTCGATCCGTTCACAGCGGGCCATCTCAATATCTTGCAGAGGGCTCTGACAATGTTTGACGAAGTTGTTGTCGCAGTGGGAATAAATATAGGAAAGAAAGGATTCTTCACGAACGAAAAGAAGATCGACATCATCCGTCAGGCAACTGCCGGGATGGAAGGTGTGCGTGTCCTTCATTATGATGACCTGACAATCAACATATGTCGTGAGCTTGGCATCCGTCATATCGTAAGGGGAGTAAGGAACATGATCGACTTCGAGACCGAAAGATCGATTGCAGATGCAAACCGCAGGCTCGCACCTGAGATTGAGACCATCATCATCCCGACTGCCCAGGAGTTTGCACACATCTCGTCCACAGCAGTGCGTGATATCCTCAAGCACGGCGGAGATACATCTCTGTTCATTCCTGAAGGCGTGGAACTCTGATATGCTCAGGCATCTCTCATATTTTCTTGCTTCTGTTCTGATTTTCGTCTGTACGGAAATCGGAGCATCTGCGGCATTCCAGCCGGATTCAGTCAAAATGGCTGCGCTTAATCTCAAGCTGGAGGAATATCTTAAGGCCATAAGTCTTGAAAGTCTGGATGTTCAGAAGCAGGAGTGTGACTTCATAATCGGCAGTACTTCCGATTCCCTTGTGCGCACGGCAGTTGCCCGCAAGGTGCTCTCAAGCTATATGGATTCGCCCCTGATGGGCGCTGAAGCCGTTGCCATTCATCTGTTGGACAACTGGTTTCTTAACGGCAAGGTTTCAATGCCAAGTGAGATGGAACTGTTGAATGCCCGTATCTATGCTGACTTCAACAGACAGTCCCTTCTCGGCTGCCATGCTCCTGCGCTTGAGCTGAAGAATGATGACGGCTCGCTTCAGACTGTGCTCCCCAACGACCGCCATCGGTATATGGTCCTGTATTTTTATGATGCGGACTGCGCGAAATGCAGGATTCAGAGTATTCTGCTGAGGAATCTTCTTGATCTGGAGAACTATCCTGTGGACTTCATTGCCGTATACACTGGTGATGATCTGAAGGAATGGAAGGAATACATTGAGACCAGCCTTGATGTTTCTTCCGAGGCGGTGACATTCTCACATCTTTGGGATCCGGAAGTGGATTCCGACTATCAGAGGAAATATGGGGTCATCCAGACGCCACGCATGTTCCTGATTGCTCCGGACGGCGTCATCATAGGCAGAGGACTTGATGCCAAGGCTTTGTCCCGGATGCTTCAGGAAATTTTTGCTGAAAAGAAGCTGGATTACGGTACTGATGAGTCTGTAGCCTTGTTCGACATGGTCTTTGGGAAGGATGCCGTACCTTCGGATAAATCGGAAGTCATGGCTGTTGCAGATCATATTGCTGCATCGACAATGGAAAAAGGCGATACCGTGATGTTCCGGCAGATGACAGGAGATCTTCTTTATTATCTCTCATCCAAGAGGGAAGAGTCATTCAGGGAAGGTTTGGATTATCTGATCGATGAATATATTCTGTCAAGACCGAAGGTCTGGAGATCGGAAGACGATTCCCTTAAGGTGGTGGGAATGGCTCAGGTTATGGATGACCTGCTTTCCAAGGCTGCTCCGGGTTCCGGGATTGCATCTGTCAAGGTTCCTGGTGAACTGGTCTCTTCGAGAGCGGATAAGGTAAAGGTGAAGTCTTTGGGCAGGATCGGCGGCAAAAGAAACTACATCATGTTCTTTGCGCAGGGCTGCAATGTCTGTGCGGAGGAAAAGAAGGCTATGCGTGCCATGCTGGAAGATCGTGCCTCGTCCCGTGGAGTAAAGGTGTTCCTTGTGGATATGGATGATATCCTTATGACCGATCCGGACCTTGCTTCAAGCCTTTTTGATGCTTTCGATCTCACTTCATTGCCATTCATTGTGGAGACCGATGCCAAAGGTGTCGTCCTCAGACGTTATGTTTCCTTTAGGTTTTGACTATTACGTTTCAGGTTTTGTCTAAATTCTCTGATATGCCGCCCGAAGCGGCATTTTCTGTTCTTTTGTGGCGCGTGCTTTGAAAGTCCTGATGCCAAAAACCATTACGGACATCTAAATTTTTGAGCTATGCGTAATTTTATCGAGGATTATCTTGTTAATCCGGCACAGGCAATCAAGACAGCAGGAAGTACACCTATGGAATGGGCTGACAATGTTGATGAGGAAATGATATGCCAGCAGATATTCTCTCCTGAATTCCAACTTTATGAGGAAATCATCTTCACGCGTGTTTGATGCTTGATAAGTGCTGTCTTTATGTTAAAAATCATATATTTGTAAGTTGAATACACAACTTACGAATACTATGAAACCTTGCATGAAAACATTAGCGTCTGTGCTGGTGTCGGTTCTCGCGCTATCTCACGGATCAGTCGCAAAAGTATGTGTCTAAGCATAGATCTTTGCAAGTCTGAACAGAAAGTATTTAACATCTGATACACCTCTCAGTTGCATTCTGAAAGCTTTGATTTTAGAGTTAAGTGATTCTGCAGAAGCGTTAGTGG
>JBGUTV010000058.1:0-13050 GCA_045133255.1 Candidatus Cryptobacteroides sp. | reverse complement strand
ACAGATACTACCAACCTCAAAGACCTCTTTGCAAAACCTAACTACAATATTGTCAATGAACTGGATGGTTCTACCGAACCAAGTTTGTTTTAATTGTTAAACTTTATAATAATCGTCCGGAACTTTTACCGGACAGCAATGGGCACCAATTTCAAATGTACCATTGGATATACCGATGAGGTCATTGCATGGGTGGAGAACCTGCTTCCGCTTCTTCCTACGGATGCGTGCCTGTATGTTGCCCAGCATTCTCCTCTGAATCATGAGGGTAACGGTCTTGTCAATGAAGATGCTCTTCTTGCGCTTCTCCGTGGCCGTAATGTGAATTTCCTTTCCGGTCACACTCACGAGAATGGAAACGCGGTCATTTCTTCCGGTATCTTCAGTCACAATGTGGCTGCCATCTGCGGTGCGTGGTGGGATACAAGACATTGCAAGGACGGCACTCCGCGAGGATATAAGGTCCTGTCAAAGGCTGGTGGTTTCCTTTCATGGTATTATAAGCCGGTTGAGTATTCTCGTGATCATATTGCCGAGGCATATGTCCTTGGCCCGGATTCGGAGTATCCGGGTGCAGTTGTCGTGAATGTGTGGGACTGGGATCCTTTATGGAAGGTTGAGTGGGCGGAAGATGGCGTGTCTGTAGGCTCTATGCAGCAGGTCAATGTAGTGTCTTCTGTTTTTGCTTCCGAGATCAAGGCGGTCTATGATTCCTACGGCAAGGAGATCCCGAGATGGAAAAGTCCCAAGCCGAGTCCTCATAATTTCATGGCGGTTCCTTCTCCATCTGCCACGGCAGTGACAATTTCCGTCGAGACCCGTTTCGGTCAGAAATGGACCACTACCATCGAACTTTAAGATGCTTTTGTCCTGCTTCGGCTGACGATGAACACTCCGGCAAAGACCATTGCTGCAGCCAGTATCTTCTGCCAGGTGAGGATGTCCATTCCTATGATTATGCTGATGATCGTGGCAATGATCGGCTGGATATAGCTGTACATGCTCACCAGAGTCGGGCGTATGATTTTCTGTCCTATCGGGATGAGGAAGTAGCTGATGAATGTCGCAAATACTATCAGGAAGCCCAGTTCCCACATCTGGATGGCAGGTATCTTTGTCCACGACAGGCTGAATACTTCTCTGAACGACATTGGCAATGACATTATCGCCGAGAACAGGAATATCCATTTCATGAATGTAACTACTGAATATTTCTGTATTACGGGTTTGAATATTCCCAGGTACAGTGAGAAGCTCAGGCTGTTGAGGAACATCAGAAGCAGGCCTGTGAGGCTGCTTTCGCTTGCTCCGGAGCCTCCTGTGTTGTTCAGTATGAGGAACAGGATTCCGCAGAGGCTGACGGCGACTCCGATTGCCTTCTGCCAGCTCAAAGGCTCTTTCAGCACTATCGCGGCGATGAACATCGTGTAGATAGGTGACATTGCGCTGAGTATCGAGCAATGCATCGGTGTGACATCCGGAATGGCATAAAGAAAGGTCAGCTGTGTCAGGAAATATCCGAGGAATGCAGCGGCGAAGATCTTGATGAAGTCTTTTGGGTCGACCTTTTCGCAGGGGCAGAACAGGGATATGATCCAGAACAGCAGCCCGGCTCCCAATGCCCTGAGCGTAAAGATCGTTATCGGCGAGATCAGATGTCCTCCCGTCAGGTCTTTACACACAATGATATTGACTCCGAAGATCGCATATGCTGTAAAGCATGCTGCATGTCCCGCCAGTCTGCTGCTGTTCTCCATTTTAGACTATCCTGTTCTTCGTTTTTCAGTCGAAAAGGTCGTTCATGACCTTTGCAAGTCTCAGACCTCCGATGAGTATCTGTTCGAATGCTACGGTGCTCACCTTGTGGTCGAATTCCTTGCCGAGCTTGTCGCCTTCGTTAATTTCCCACACGCTGATTGTTCGTTCGATGACGTCCGAGCCCCACTCATATGGGTCGCCCTTCTGAAGTTCCTTGATTTCCTTCTTGCTTGGCTTTCTGATCATTGCCACGAGGTCAAGGACTCCGCCATATGAAAGGTTGTTCGCGATCTTGTCGTCCCATACTGCGTGCATGTTGGTCTTCTGGCCCCAGTAGGTCACGTCAAATTTTCCATAGTATCCGCCGATGCCTGTGCCGTCGTGGATCTTATAGTGAGCAGGGCAGTGGATGTCGCCGACAAGGTGTATGAGAAGCTGCATTGCCGCAAGCCTTGTGGAATCATCCACGTTCTTCCAGTCCTCAAGCGTCTCGATCGATTCGCAGATGAAGTGCAGGGCCTCTCCGCGATGAATCCTGAGAGGTACTCGGTTCTCGTCAGTCTTGAATGTGTGCGGAATGCCTTTCATTGACTTCACGCCATTCGCGTCTGTGACTTCTACCTTCATCTCGTTTCTGTAATAGTCTGGCCATGATGCGTAGTATGCCATGGTCTTTCCTTCGAGAATCTGGTCTACTGTCTTCTTTGCCTTAGGGGTAAGGTGCTGCTCTGCTATATGTGCGATAGCTGCATGTACCTTCTTGCCCCAACCGTATGACGGTACTGTGATGACTGCTGCCAATGCGATGATTGCCAGTCTCTTGATGCTCTGTTTCATAATGTGTGTCATTTTTTATGGTTATATTCTTCTTTTCTTTGTGTCTTCTTCTGCGGCTCCTTCTTCTTCTCCTCCTCCTTCATCTGTCGTGTCCGGCTCGGCAGCAGGGATGTCTCTTGCCGCGACTTGTCCTGACTGGGACGGATGTAAATATACATCCTATTCCACATTTTCAAAAATCTTTCCCCCTCAAACCCACACCCTCTCCCTTTCCCCCTGCGCAACATTTTGCCTGCCACCCTCCTCCCTCCTCCCTTCTTCGCTCCTTCGTTCCTTGTTCCCTCTCCATAAAACCACCCCATTTCATGGACAACCCCATCAATTCCCGCCCCTTATCCATGAAAAGCCCTGTTTTCATGGACAACCGCTCCGAAATCCCTCATTCATCCATGAAAATGCCCCATTTCATGGACAACCCTTCCGAAATCCCCTATCAGGTGCCGGTTGTTTAGGAGAAGCGATGTCTATAGCGGGACCCAGGATGTTTCAGTCGCCCGGTGGGCTCCTTCTAATCCTTTTGTACAGACGCATGGTACCCAAGAAAGTTGGGTGAAGAATCTATGTGCAGTTCTGGTTTCAGAACCCTCAAGCCATCGTTCGCTGCGCTCACTTCTGTCCATTGTCATTTCTGTCGCTTTGAAAGCAAGCTTTCAGCGCCCGAAATGTCAATGTCCAGCCCACTACATGGGGAAGGCTTGAGGGCATATAAACGAAAAAAGCACAGCGATCTGCTGTACTTTCTTGTAGCGGGACCCAGGATTGAACTGGGGACCTCATGATTATGAATAAAAAACAGGGGAATTTGTGAAAATTTACGAAAATATAAATCGCAGATAATCAATTAGTTAATACTTTTATGAAAACTGTGAAAACCCCTGAAAATGCTTAAATAAAAAGTTTGGTGTTCACGAGGTGTTCACGGATTTTTAAGAAAAATCGCTATCTTAGCGCTGTAAAATGGCGATTATGAAGAACGTTTCTGAAGAAAATAAAATTCGGTGTTCACCGTTGGCCCTAAAACAGACCAAAGTTGGCAATTGTTTCATCAGTCTTACCCTTGACACAAGGCGAGAGTGTGATGGTAAACCTATGCCTGCAGCCATCAGATTCACTATAGATAGAGACAGATATTATCTAAGGCTTCCCGATAAATTTACCAGGGAACAGTATGAAGAGATATGTAAGGCAACTGGTAAGGGAAGAGTCGCTGCGAGTCAGGCTGACAAGGAACGTCCGTATGATATAAAGATGAGGCTTCTTGCAGATTTTGAAGATTATCTGCAACAGCTTGTCACCCTGAGTAAGACAACCAAGCTTACTATTCCAGCGATCAAGACGATGATCACCGGCAAGAGCAGTACGGATAGTTTCTTGAATATATGGGAGACTGTTGCGAATCAGAAGTCGATAGGAACGTGTGCTAATTATCTGGCTGCAAGAAAATCGTTCATCAAATATATAGGCAATCGCCCCGGATTCAATATTTCTACTGAAGACCTAAAAGAGTGGGAGAGGCTTCTGCTCAAAGACGGTATATCCAAGACTACTGTCGGAATGTACTTCAGAACTTTTAGGGTAATTTGGAATGTATGTGAGAAAAAGGGATTCGTGACCCGTGCCACATATCCGTTTGGAAAGGGTGATGACAAGGTTGCCATTTCAAGGGGAGCGACTCGAAAGTCATTCTACCTTACAGTTGAGCAGATGACAGAACTGTATAAATGCTTCCTTGAAAAGCGTTATCCGGAGGAGTGGGATGTGGATTGGAGAGAGAATACCCATTACTCTCTAGGTCTCTTCCTTGTCCAGTATCTTGGTAATGGATTCAACTTAGCCGATGCGGCTCACTTGACATACAACGACCATTATTTCCAGAGCGGTAAGAAGTCATTCCACTTCGTCCGTCAGAAGACCGAGGATAGGAGTGACATGGAAGTAGTTATTCCTATCATTCCTCCTTTACAGACTATCCTTGATCAGATTGCAGCACCGCCTATTAAAGGGTCCTTGGTATTCCCGGGAATTTATGGTGATGCTATGACTCCTATTGATAGGAGGAAGCGTGTTGCGATGGAGAATCAGAACATAAAGAAACGTGTTCGCCGTCTTGTCAAGAGCATGGGCTGGGAGGTCCAGCCAAGCTGCACCTGGTGCCGACACTCCTTTGCGACAAACCTTACTCACGCCGGAGTTCCTCATAACTACATATCCGAGAGTATGGGTCACTCCGTAGACAGCAATATCACCAACCGCTATATCGATGCCTTCCCTCTAGCCCAGCAGATGGAGTTCAACTCGAGACTCCTGAAGTTGAATGATGATACAGATATTCTGGAGGAACTTAAAGGCCTTACTCCAGAGCAACTGAAGGTCTTGATTGCATTGGCGAAGAATGCTTAATTGCGACACGCTGTATTCTTAATAGGGCGATACTCAGCCAAAATCGATGTGTTTGATGCGATTTTGGCTGAGTATCGCATGTTTTTCGTAAAAATAACTATCTTTGAAGAAAAATTAAGACCATGAGAGACAGTATCGTAGGACGTAAGATGGAAAAAGCGGAGTTGGAAAAGATTTTCAATTCTGCAAAGGCGGAATTTCTGGCAGTTTGCGGTAGACGTAGAGTCGGAAAGACCTTTCTTATCAAAGAATATTTTGAGAAAGAGTTGGTTTTTTCCGTGTCTGGTCTAGCAAAGGCTAATACGCAAAAGCAGATAAAGAATTTTTATTCTACTCTGAAACTCTATGATTCGTCTTTGACAGAAAAGCCAAACGATTGGCTGGATGCCTTCAACCTCTTGATTAAATACCTGACCTCTCTTTCGCAAGAGAGGAAAGTGATCCTTTTGGATGAGCTTCCATGGATGGATACCCCAAAGTCTGGGTTTATATCTGCGTTGGAACATTTCTGGAACGGCTGGGCGTCTTCTCGTCGTGATATTGTTCTGATAGTGTGCGGATCTGCAACCTCATGGATGATGGACAACCTGATCAATAATCATGGTGGACTTCATAATAGATTGACACGGCAGATGTTCCTTGAGCCGTTTACTTTGAATGAAACGGAACAGATGCTGGAATCTTTAGGATTCAATCTCTCTCGCTATGAGATCGCTGAGTATTATATGATACTTGGAGGAATTCCTTATTACATGACATTGTTGAATCCAGATGAAAGTGTTGCACAGAATATAGATAGACTGATTTTCAAACGTAATGGTGAACTGAAGAATGAGTTTGATAATCTTTATGCTGCTCTCTTCAGAAATTCGGAAAGCTATATAAAAGTAGCGTCCATCTTAAATTCAAAACGTTCTGGACTTACCAGAAATGAGATAAAGGAAGAAGCGAAGCTGCCTTCTGGAGGCACTCTCACAAAGATCCTGAAGAATATGGAGTCCTGTGGTTTCATACGCAAATTCAACTGCCTCAGTTTGGGAAAGACGCAGACTCTTTATCAGCTTGTGGATTTCTTCTCCCTTTTCTATTTCAGATTCATACAGCACGAAACCGGAAACAAGACAAATTATTGGAGTGCAATACAAGGCACGCAGAAGTTCTATGCTTGGGCGGGACTTGCGTTTGAAAATGTGGCCTTATATCATATCAGTCAGATAAAGCAGGCATTGGGAATCAGCGGGATAGATTCGGAAGAATATACTTGGCGTAAAGACTCGAATGAGACAGACGGTGCTCAGATTGACCTACTCATTGATAGAAAGGATAATACTATAAACCTTTGTGAGATGAAGTTCTGCGAAAGTGTATATGAACTTAAGGCAGACGAGGAGATGAAGCTTAGAAATAGAATAAGTGCCCTTAGGTCATCTTTGAAGAAAAAGACTAAATCAATCCAGCTTACTATGATTACTTCTTTTGGCGTTGCCAAAGGTAAGCATTCCGGAATTGTTCAAAGCCAGGTGGCATTGGATGACTTATTTGCTTAATTCAATGATTCAGAGATAAAGTGACTTTAATGTTTAGGACTTGTTGGAATTTTGTCCCAAGTCTATCATGTTGTAAATCAGTGGGATAACGGTAGTTTGTCCCAAGTCTTGTCCCAAGTCCGGAACAAGTTGTCCCAAGTCTGAAATAATATGGAAAACGCTAATAACTGTAAGGAGAGAGAAACCTATTTCTGCATGCTATGCAGAATGATTTCAACGTGTACCTCAGACATATCTTTGATATTGGATCAGGGACGGCATTATCTGGTAACTCAAGTGCATGTGTATAATTTGTACCGTGAGCTGGGAAATTTGAAGTATGCCAGAGACGAGTGGAAATTCTTTAGTGAATATGAAGATCCTGTCAGAGTCAAGACTGGTAGAGATGTCATTTTACAGGAAATTGAGATCTTCAAGCATGCCTATGAGGAAAACAAAGACAAACTGTCAGCCTTGTTTAATGTTGATGATGTAAGGGAAGATTTTGAAGAGGCTACTGAAGAGTTACGTATAAATGTGGGTGCAGCACTGACGTTTGGCTATAGAGCAAAATTAGTGGATCTGTTAGATGTACTATATCGTTTTATTGAAAGGAGCCCTATAGCTGGGTGTGACATTTTGTCGGAGCTTGATCAGGCAAAACCAGTGGAGACCTCGGATAGCCAGGTACATGATATAAATGAAGAGGTGGTCGATGCTGAAATAGAAACAGATACAGAGGTTGATGTAGACGAGGATGATCTAACTGAAGTCGATGATACGTCTTGGATGCTACCTGCCGATGAATATTTCTCCGCTGAATTCATAACCAAGTTATTGGTAGCTCTTAACGATGACCTGGAGGATAATTATACAGTTTTTGGGTGGACATGTATATGGAATCTCTATAATGTCAATGGTCCTATCAGTATGAAGACCTCTCAAAGGGGACCGAAGGGCACTGGAACGACCAAGCTATATTATCTGATTTATAAAATGGCAGAACACTTGAGTAAAGACAATTCTAAAGAGGCAAAACTTTGGGAACAAACCATTGTTGCCAAGATGGGATTGAGCTGGAGAACCTATAAGAAAGGAGCGGCCAAATGTGCCAATCCGAAAGAGCAATCTGACAAACCGTCATATATAGTCTATGCCAAAAAGCTTCAGGAATTCTTTAAAACCGGCGGAATGTCAGTTGAGCCATAGTTGGAGTCCCAATTACTGTCTTAGTTGTCCCAATTAGAAAATAATGTTCATTGATTATCAATAAGATACGTTTTTAAAACATTCGCATTTTCCCCAATTTGCTCCCAGTAAATGCGTCGCTTCTTGCATGGTAAGGCCACAAACTTATCATGCATTTTTCGTTTAAAAACCAATTAAAATTAAAAAACAATGGACAATAAGATTTTTACCAACCCGCCCATTGTCACTGTCCAGATGACTTTCGAAGAGTTCATGGAGAGAGAGGCAATGAAGAACAAGAACGAAGAGGCTGCGAAGCCTCGCAATCTGGTCTACGGACTCAAAGGAATCGAGCAGCTTTTCAACTGCAGTACCACAACTGCGTGGCGCATCAAGAACAGCGAATGGATCAAGCCGGCAATCTCCCAGGTGGGAAGAAAGATTGTCGTAGATGCTGATCTGGCTCTCGAACTTGCTCATCAGAATACCGAGCGTATTACCTATAAGAAATAGGTTGCGCTCGGGCAGAAAAATCACTGACAAAAATGGTAATTGTCTCCACTTTATGTGGAGCAAGAGGGAATGGCACTCAGCGTACCATTCTGTCTCTTGCCTTGCAGGTGCAAAACAGCGCTGCGCTACCTTCTGACGGTGATTTGACTGCCTGAATGAGCACATCTAGGAACTATAAAAGTTTTATAAGATGGGAAAGAGATCCAAAAGCAGAAAAATGACCAGTGTCAGTGCGTATGAACATACGCGTGACTTGATCAATCGAGAGGCAAAAAAGCTCAACATGACCCAGGCCGATTACCTTTCTGATCTGATGGAACGTCAGGTCAGAAAGAACAAGGCTGAGGCAATCAATGGGTCATCGTCTTCGGATGACGACAAGGTTGCGACCATTGGAGATATCAAGAAAATCTTCAAGAAAGGGATTCAGGATATCGAGCAATCCAACAAGGGACTCATCGAGAGAAGAGAGAAAAGTAACGATTCTCTCAAGTCAAGCATCGATACGAGCACAGCGGTCCAGAAGGAATTAATAAAAATAATCAAAGGAGAAGACAATGAACGTAAAGATCCAGAACAAGGCACCCTTTTCTAGTGACAACAATACTGGGACATGCAAAGGATATGTGACGTATCTGCAGCATGAAAAGGAAGACAAGGAGAAGGCCGGTATCCTGGGAGAGGATATCCCGTTCTTCGATGCATTTGGAGATGAGGCCGACGCGAAGTCGGTAATAGACTCCATAGACGGCAACAAGAAGCAGCTCCACAAGGCAGACACGAAGTACTACTCCAACATCATCAGCTTTTCAGACGAGGAAACTGCTCTCATGGGTGATACCAGAGAGCAGAGGTTGAATGCGACCCATGCTCTCGTAGCAAAGATGATGGACGCGTACGCACGTAACTTCAATCATGACGGAGTAAGATCCAGAGAGGACTTGTTGTTCTATTACACCATCCATGAGTATAGGGGCAATGCTTCTGCACTTAAGCCAGGCTTGCATGTGCACATGATCATCAGCAGAAAGGATAGGAGCAATACCTATAAGCTTTCTCCGATGACCAACCATCGCAAAGGTACCTCCGGAGTTATCAAGCATGGCTTTCATAGGAATGACTATTACAGGGAGTGCGAGCGCATCTTTGACGAACACTTCAAGCATGAGCGTTCCGTGGAGCAGAGCTTCGACTACTGCAATGCCATGAGGCATGGTACCGAGGAGGAAAGGGCGGAGCAGCTCAGACGTTATGTCGCAGAAATGAATCTGGAAAAGCTGATTACCGACGAAAAGGTGCAGCTTTGGAGAAAATATGCGGAAGAAGCAGCATCCCAATACTCTCGTAAAGGAGATACTCCTGAAGAGCAGGAGAAGATCCGTATGAATCTATTCTGGAATACTTACCACAGCCATTATAAGCCAATGCTGGATTCCTTGAAAGCTGATTGTCAGATGGCATTCAAAAGATATGATGTTGCGAAGAATAGCGGTGCCATGAATGCGGAGCATCTTGATGCGGAGGTACATAAACTAAGGAGATGTTATGCTCAGATTGAGTCCCTGACGGACGAAATTACCAGAGCCAACAACAGTAAGAAATTCCTTGCAGTGTTCTCTCTTTTGATTTCTGCCATCAATCCAGTACCAGCAATCTTGCTGATGGTTATGGGGGGCCTAGTGCTAGGTTTTCAGAAGAACGTTGCATTCAGAAGTCGATTGATTCTGTATAATAATGCGAGATCAATAAGATGTAATGTGATGTCACTCAAAGAAAAGCAAGAGGCATTGCGACATTCCAAGAATGATGCTCTCCGCAAGTACATTTCTGTAAAAGATCAGCGAAATGATCTGAAGAATGAACTCAGGAATCTTGATAAGACCCTTATGGAGACAGGGATCAATCTTGAGATTAATCCTGCTAGGGAAAGGGCGAGAGATGCAAAACTGTCTAATCCTCTCAGAGGAAATCTTCTCCTTGAAGATATGCTGCGTACTATATTCAACGCAAGTTATGATAGTGACAGCCTAGATAGAGAATTGTATTATAACGCTTTAGCGTGCTTGCCTGTAATACATTCTAATGGAGGTATCGCAGATTTGGAGTTCATACGAGGAAATGAGCGTATTCTGGTTAGTGAACTCAAGGATCATCGCATAGCAACATTTTTTGTGGACAGGTGGTGTGGCTTGAGGGGATTAACTCCGGCTTACAAGAAGCAGACAGAGCAGCCAAGAAACCAGCAGCAGGCGCAGAAACCAGTACAACAACAAATTAACAAACAGAACAATGGACCGAAACATAGACGCTAAATTAATATCCTTCTATCGGGCTCCGATATCCAACTGCAAGCCCGAGAAGGAAATGTCCCTGAGGGAAATACATGACTTCATCAAGAATGGGCGTTCTGGGATTGTGATAAAACTACGCGGTATCAAGGACGAGAAGGAGGCTAGGACATACAAGGCCAGCAAGTTTGATCACTGTACATTCTCTGGAATCTTTACCCACCGTAAGGAGGATGGGCTGGTACAGCATTCCGGACTTCTATGCCTGGACTTTGATCATCTGGATGACGTGGAGTCAGTCTTTCAGAAGCTGATATCAGACCCGCGTTGCCCTACAGCACTACTCTTTAGGAGTCCGTCCGGAGATGGGTTGAAGTGGGTTGTGCCGATAGATGTGGATCAGATGTCCCATGAGGATTGGTTTTATGCACTGTCGTCATATGTCCACGACACATACGGGTTGGAGGCTGATAATCACTGCAAGGATGTGTGCCGTGCATGCTTCCTTCCGCGTGATGTCAACGTGTATATGGACGAAGACGTGTTCTCGAAGCCTTTGTTTGTACCGGATTCTGTCTTGTCAGACCCGGAACCTGTGCGAGACGCGGTTGCTGGAGATGATTCCTTCGAGGCTGTAGTCGAGAGGATTGAAGCTGCCCAGGTGGATATTGCTCCAGATTACAACCAATGGCTGAGCCTGGGCTTTGCCCTCAGTGATTATCTTGGTGAGGACGGGCGCGAGTACTTCCATCGCTTAAGCAGGTTCAATCAGAAGTATGATGAGCGGGATACGGATAAGCAATACGACAACTGCTTGAAGGGTAGAAAAGAAGGAATAACCATCGGGACATTCTATTACCTGGCAAAGAAAGCAGGAATTGACATAGGAAAGATTGAAACCCAAATACCGGCTTTCACCCCACAGGTATATGATAATCTTCCGTATCTGCTGCAACAGGTCTGCGACAAAAGCCAAAATGCTGATGAGGCGGACATGATGGTTTTAGGTGCCATATCTGCAATCGCTTCCACCATCAGTAATGTTTCAGGTCTGTATGGTGGCAGGAAGGTCTTTCCAAATCTTTTCGCCTACGTGGTGGCTCCGGCCTCGGCAGGTAAAGGACGACTGGCTCTAATCAGAAGTTTGGTCCAACCTATACACGACCAGCTACGGGAGCAGAATAAGTTGGAATGGGAACGGTACTATGAGGAACTCGCTCAGTACAAACAGGCCAAAGATCCTGATATGGAAAAGCCCGTTCCTCCGCCATTGAGGATGCATATAATCCCTGCCAACACTAGTGCGACAGCCATGTGCAAAATACTTTATGATAATGGAGGAGTAGGGTTTATGATGGAAACAGAAGGAGACACTCTTACCAATACATTGTTGTCGGATCATGGCAATTATTCTGACGTGATGAGGAAGTCATTCCACAATGAATCGATATCCTACCTGAGGAAGACTAATAATGAATATGTCGAAGTACTGGAATCGCAATTGTCAGCTTTGCTTTCCGGTACTCCAGGGCAGGTTAGGAGGTTGATTCCGGATCCGGAAAATGGCTTGTTTAGCAGGTTTATGTACTACCATCTTCCGATGAAACCAGATTGGAACGATGTCTTTGCCGATTCCTCGGATGTTTCGCTGGACGATATTTATGCTGCCCTTGGAAGAGACTGGAATGAAGTTTATCAGAGGATTTCAAGGTTTGAGCATATTTCTTTCTCCTTTACTCCCCAGCAGCAGGTACAGTTTAATGAACATTTTTCTGTCCTTCATGAAGAATACCTTCAGCGCTATGGGGAAGGATTCCTTTCATCAGTTCGCAGGATGGGCCTGATTGTATTCAAGATCTCAATGGTGTTGTCACTTATGAGATGTATGGAGTTCGCAGACGAAAGTGCGGAGTTTGTATGCGAGGATGCGGATTTCCAGACAGCTCTGACTATAGGTGATAGCCTGCTGGAGCACGCTGCGAAGATTTTCGCAACATTTCCGGCAACCTCGAACAAGGGTGCAAACTATTGGCAAAGAGAGGATGCAAAGAAAAATAAGATCTATATGGCCCTTCCAGATATCTTTGAGACCAAGGATGCTGTGAGGATTGGAGCAGAGAATGATGTGTCCGAAAGTACGATAAAACGATGGCTCAGATCTGCGCAATTTACCAACATTGGATACGGAAAGTATCAAAAGTCTGAGTTGACACGGTGACACAGTGACATGGTTCAGTGTGTCACCGTGTCAGTGTATCACTATGTCAGTAGGTAATAATATTAATCATTGATGAGCAAGATTTGAATAAGTTTATTTTGTCCACTTTTGCAATACCCCTGTGAGTGTTGTCCGTTTATAAAAACTTTTTCATATATTTGTAGGTCTGGCGGTTTGCACTGTCCAGCATTACATATTGTGAAAGTGTTTTTTCGCAAGTCCTTTTCTGAAAATGTGGAAGTTTTCTTAATTGGAAGGATGGCACGGAACAACACTCACTTCGTGTAGATACATGAGGATAGGTGCATTCTGCGCCTTGATA
>JBGUTV010000057.1:0-3269 GCA_045133255.1 Candidatus Cryptobacteroides sp. | reverse complement strand
TGCCTTTATAATGATAGGCTCGAAAACCATCATGAGAATAGTGAAGATGATAGATATGGAAATCGCTATTCCAAGATCGTTCTTTCTAGCCCCTGCAGCTGCTCCAGTAGCAATTGCTGCACTTGTTCCGCATACAGATGTTGCTGATGCAATCGTAATGACCAGAGGCTTGTTATCGATCTTAAGAACCTTTGTTCCAAACCACCACATGAAGATTATCACTATAGGAGTTACTCCCCACGCAATTCCAAGTCCATAGAGGCCGAACTTTGCAATATTGCTGAAAAGAACGCTGAATCCCATTACCACAAGTCCAGTCTTTATATAGAATTCCGTACGGATAGCAGGTCTGAGCCATGTCGGCACACCTACTGTATTAGAGATCAACAGACCTACGATAAGAGCCCAGAACGCCCATTCCAGATAACGATTTAAAGTAAACTCAGCACTTATCAAGCGTACCACTATAGCAAGGACAAAAAGAGCGGCGAAAGCAGGAAGATATTCCTTAATCTTTACTCCCTGAAGCTTGACTCCAGCAGTGAATAAAGCGCCAAGCACTATAAAGGTCCGCAGGAGTCTGATCCAGAATGCTGAAGTAAACTGACTGAAAAGAGATTTCTCCTCTGCTACCTCTTCCCAAAGATGCCATGTGGAAAATTTGGCTGCACTGAAATCAAATGATCCTGTAATAACAGATACTGCAGCGACTGTAATTATGATAAAGCCGATCCAGACGGTCAACCAATCTTCTTTTTTCCAGAGATTTGATATGGAATTTTTCATTGTTTTTATAATTTTGTAAAACTTTTATACTATCTCACCATGTTACTATCTAAAGAAGTTACAGTAGAACTTCATCTGACAGGATGCAGACTGAAGCAATACATCGCCACCATGCTTAGGCAGAAGGACGTGCCACTAACGCCAGAACAGTTCATGCTGATTGATCTTCTCTGGAATCATGGAGAGATGTCGCAACAGGAACTTGCCGATCAATTGCAGAAGGACAAGAACTCAGTAACAAGACTTGTGGATGCAATAGAGCGTAAAGGATTCGTTGTTCGTCGTCAGAACACCAGTGACCGAAGATCGAACACTCTTGTGCTGACAGAACAGGCTGAGAAGCTTAAGGCAGATGCAAAACAGAAGGGCATATCCATTCTTGACAAAATGCTTGAAGGGATTTCTGAAGATGAACTCAGAACATTTCTTACCACCTTGCGCAAACTCAGCCTGAACATGAGCATATCCGGTTCAGAGGATTAAAACAGATTCTTGACCGCCTTGATCACCTCCTCTGCCGGAAGGTCTGGGGAGAGGATCAGATCCGGTTCCTTGTGTACAAATCCTTTCGACATTGCTCCCAAGGTTCCTCCGCCCGTACAGTTCAGCATTATATAGTCATCCTTTTTTACTTTACCGTCACTGACAGCCTGGGCAAGAGCTGCAACAGCTACACATGCGGCTGGAAGAAGTTCATATCCCTCCTTGTTGCGGAATTGAAGAAGCCAGTAGAATATATCGTTGTTAGTCGCAAGGAAAAAGTCTCCGTTACTTTCTTTCAGCACATCATAGAGTCCGCCTGCTATACTGTATGGAGGTTTCCTATTTGATAGAACTGTTGCCAGAATCCTTTCTGACTTTCCTCTGCCTTCCTCAGGGGTCATTTGAGGCAATTCTCGCGTACCGGCCTTCCATGCATCATACATAAGCGTAAATGGTGCATTCTGAGCTACATATACACGCATCTTGTTCGGACCAAAGCGGCCATCATCAGCGAGTCGGCACGCGTTCTCCCAAGCCGCAATTGCGCCTGTTCCTGAACCAACTGCCTGGAAATAAGCATCCGGTATACGTCCCATCTGTTCCACACAGCTCAGTATGGTAGTTCCCATTCCATCTCGTCTGGCTATATTCTTCGCTCCACCTTCCAGCAGAAATCCCGGATCGGTAGAAAGCTTCTCGCCTAATGATATCGCATCGTAATAGTCGCATCCATGTGGTACTGCGACAAGTTTCACACATTTACGCAAAGGCTTACGGAACCACAGGTCATGCAGATTATCCTGAGGCACACATATAACAACCGGGATACGATTATCCGAGCATATCTGAGCGAACGCTCGAGCTGTATTTCCTGCTGACTGAACAACGAGAATGCGTCTCTCATATGCTTCCATCCTCGCAAGGATACTATACGCCTCTGTCTCCTTGAACGAACATGTACGCATCTTCGCACCAATTTTAGGATTCCAACCCGAAAAAGTAATATAAAGGTTTTCCAGGCCCAGGAAGGATGCAAGACCTTTTGACTTATAAGTCACAGGTGCGGATGATTTCTTGAGTATCCTCTTTACGGGCATCCACCCCGCGTATCGATAAATTCCGTCCAGATCTTCTCTCGGAGTAAAAAGTTTATTCTCATATACTGCACGGACAAGAGAAGGAGATTCTGACTCGGGATCGGCTAGAGTCCAGCCAGAATCTTCAAATTCCCGTCCATCAGCCACATTAATAAGATGATATTTGGTCTGCTTGAATTTCATCGCTCGGCTTTTAATATAGACATATTTGGCATCTCCTTGTCAAACTCTCCCCTCTCAAGCCTTTCCTTCATATCCTTGAAGGCAGCAAGAGTTCTTTCAACATCTTCCATCGAGTGGGCTGCAGTAGGGATTATGCGGAAGATCACCATTCCAGGAGGAATTACCGGGTAGATTACAACTGAACAGAAGATGTGATACTCCTCGCGTAAGGCAACGGCGATATTTGCTGCAGAATTCACACCTGCTTTCACATGGACAGGTGTGACGCATGCCTCTGCTGGCCCTATATCAAAGCCTAACTCTCGGAAACCTTTCTGTAGACTTCTAGTAACCTTCCATAGCTGAGCACGGAGCGCATCACCCTCCGGACTATCTATGATATCCAGCCTTTTGAGGCATCCCTCCACGATAGGCATAGGAAGTGATTTTGCATATATCTGTGAGCGCATGTTATATTTCAGGTAGTCTATGATATCCTTGTCAGCAGCAACAAAGCCTCCGATGATTGCCATTGACTTAGCATATGCTCCGATGTAGATATCAATCTCGTCCATCACGCCGAAGTGCTCGGAGGTTCCTCGTCCATGCTCACCCATGACACCGAATCCGTGAGCATCGTCAATCATGATTCGGAAATTGTATTTCTTCTTGAGTGCGGCAATCTGATCAAGTATTCCCAAGGCACCTGTCATACCGAAGACTCCCTCTGTAATAAGGAGT
>JBGUTV010000056.1:0-5039 GCA_045133255.1 Candidatus Cryptobacteroides sp. | reverse complement strand
AGGCTTTACACCGGCAGTGTGACCATAGCCGATAGTCCATACTCCTCCCGGGCATTGGTATGCCTTCAAGCGCAGTCCTTCGAACTCTTTTATCAAAGCAATTCCTTTAGGTGATGTGTTCATAACTGTTGCTGTACTTAGGGTTACACAAAACCCCGCCAGCCATGCGTGGCGGACGGGGTGATGAGGATGGAGGACATGCAGGATTACTCTGCGTAGGTTGCCTGTACGAGCATCTCGCCAGATTTCTCACCGGTCTTTGAGTTAACGAAGAAGTACTTCATGAACACCTTTGGAGCTGCGGTGTTTGGAACTCCGTGAGTAGCTTCGTATTCAGCCTTGATGTCGATTGCAGCATGGACGATCTCACGAGGAGCACCACTCTGGACAGCCTTGCTGAATGCCTTGGTCACACCATTGCTCTGAGGAGCAGACGCCATGATGACAAGCTTGAGATCGTCGGTTGAATCAGGCATGTCGGTCAGCTGGAATGTGAACGCATCTGCGCTGTAGTCCACCTCTGCCTCTGCTGGAGCATCCACACCTACGAGAGTAGGAGGAGTTGCGGGGGCTGCACCGCCACACTTGACGATCCAGAAGTTCAGACGAGAATACAGGTTGGCACCTGAGATCTTCGAAGAGGTTCCGAGAACACTCTTGCCCTTCTGCGTGTTAGCGAGAGCATTCCACGCAAGGATCTGAGCATTGGTGAGAGACTTCCAGCTCTGCGAGAGCTGCTTGAAGATTGACTTCACAGCTGCCTGAGCCGAAGTCTTGAATCCACCGCCGTAACCGCGGTTCCTGATGTACTTGCGACCACGCACCTTGGCTGCGGTCACTCCTTTTGCGGAGCCTGACATCTCCTCAAAAGCGATAGAAGGAATGTACTTCATAATGGTAAAATATTAAGGGGTTTATAAATTGTCTGTTTGTTTATCTCGCACAGCGAAGAAGTAAATGAATGGTTCGTATCCTGTGCCGGAGTTGCTTGCATCCGGCTTCGGTATGGTAATTACTCCGTTCTCAAGACGACCAAGATAAGTTCCACCGCCTGGCACATCTGCCTGATGAGGTAATCCGGCAAAGACTACGTCGATGTTGACATCAGTTGGAAACCCTTCCAGATTCATGACCATGTCCTGATCGAGATAACTGCTACCTCTGTCACTGAAACTCGCAGTAAGGAAACACCAACCCTCTTCAACAACGCAGATGACATTATCCTCGTACATATCCACGTTAGGGTAAGTGAAGTTCACTTTTGTAGTCTTGGACTTCTCTATAGCTGACCTCTTGCCCTTCTGAACATAAAGAGTCGCAAGGATGATATCCACACTCTCCAGCTCATCATATATCGGCAGTTTCTCAATGCAGATAGTGTTCTTATTCTTGATCCAGGTTGTCAGAACAGTACCAACGCCATAGTTCTTCCTGTAATAATCATCTGGCCACATGAGTTTCACACTGTGCATGAAGCAAGAAGAATTGGAACTCTTGCCGAAAGAAAGATCTGGAACATAAATCTCCAGAACAGAAGCATTACGATAAGCTTCATTCCTCGGATCAAAAGTGATCTTCGCATTCAGGACCACCACCTTCTCAGACTGATAGTCCTTTATTTCAATGGCATCGCAGCCAAAGTTATTTCCTGTCGCTATAATCATAATGTAAACTGTTATCTGTCAATAAATACTCCGGTAGAATGAACCTCAGAAGGCTTTACGTAATGTCCAGCACGAGCCTTGAACGATATCTCATACTCTCCAATCCATTTCATTGCTTCTATCAAGAAGGTCTGAGGCGAATAATTTCCCTCTGCAGTTCCACGAGCAAGAACCATTGCCTTACCCTCGATGAAGTTCTTTGGTGCCTTCTTGAGAACGAATGTCGTACTGGCCACGTTGTAATCTCCGTGCAGGATAGCTTCAGCAGAACAGATTGCAGATCCGGGAGACAACTCGAAGTCAAGACCTTCACCTGAAGAATCCTCGGTCACATCGTCTTGAGTAATTCTAGCACGAGGAGCATACGTTTCTTGATAAGCGGTAGAACTCTCTTTGCAGACGGCACTCACGACCATTGACTCACCTGTGAAACCTGTGTTCTTGTCCATCCAGTAGAACTCACAGAAATACTTCTTGCCAGCTTCTGGTGCAACTCCCATAACCTCGGTGTAAAGCGCTGTCAAATCTGCATCGCCCCAATCCAGATTGCCGGACTCATCAACAAACTCTGTGGTGTAAAGCGCTGTCAAATCTGCATCGCCCCAATCCGGAGCCATACCAGGAGTAATGATAACTGTCTGACCCCAGCCGGAAGAAACTCCAGGGCTTAGAGCCGGTGACATCTTGAATACAAGAACGTGACTTTCAGAAGGCTGCTCAAGACCAGTAAAGATGATCATATCAGGAGAAATCCAAAGGTCAGAATAAAGGACCTCAGGAACGTCATTGATGTACGCCGGAGCATCATTAAGCATCGGCATACCCACCATTTGAAGATTGGAGTTGATGCGAACAAACGCATTATGCGGAGTAAGCTCAGCAGCCTGACCGAAAGTAGAGATACCTTTCATCTTCTCAGCCAGCACAGCCCAAGCCTTCATCTGCGAATCAGAGAGCTTCTTATACGACCTTGAAATCTTAGCAAGCCTATTGCGAGACACAGCCTGAGCCGGTGTCTTAGATGACGAATGCATAGAACGAGCTGAGAGAACCTGACGGCCTTTTGATACTCTGGCCGTCACGTCCCCAGCTGAACCCTTGAACTCATTAAATGCTATTGATGGCAATGCTTTCATAACTCTAAATCGAATCTCTGAAAGCAAAGATATTTAATAGGTAAAGCCTTGATTTAGAAGTGGATTTGATTGCGTTTCTTTGCGTTACCTTGCCAAGAAAGCACAAAAAATCCTGCTCGGAATTGAGCAGGATCAGGTATGATAATACTGATGATTATTTCCAAAGGGGTTCGTTCTGCCAACCTTTTGGGAATCCCATAGCATTGAGGTCGGCATTAGGATGCTTGCTCAGCAAGTCCTTTAGTTTCGTAGCGAAGTCATTCTGTGGATGTACCTGATTTTGGAGATAGGCAACACAACAAAGGTGTGCATAAAGTCTACCACAATCTACAGCTGTATTCTTGATCCATTTACCGGCTGCATGAGTAGGCAAAGTAGGAGTACCTGGGAATACTTTATTCCAAACACGAGCATGATGGGCAACACAGTTTCTTAAACCGGCCAATGCTTGTAACCATGATTCGAGAATCTTATGCTGCGGAAGTCCTACAGACCTTGCTATTGTTTTCTTTAGTGATGTATCATTGAGGTTGCTGAAAGTCTTTGACAATGTTCCAAATGAAAGAATCTCTATGACCTTCCAAGCAGGCAAGTCTGTTCCAGGATACTTCACGAAGTGATCTTTGATAAAGTCTTCTTTTGAACGGTTAATCTCCTTCTGGATATTGTTCATGTTATCAGTGAAGCGCCATTGATTATGACACAAAGACGAATCCAAATACCAGAATGCACCATGCTTCATGGAAATAGGATGTGATATCTGTGCTCGGATACCAACCTCAGCGCTTTGGATAGCAGTAAAGATTAAAGCTCTTAACTCTTTGTCGAAATAGTAGAGGTCTAAAGCATTCTCAAATGTGCTGCCTGGCTTAAAGAGATGATTGACTTTGTCTGATTCCATCGGGCGCATATAGTTTGCCAATCTGAAATACCCGATAATACTTAACTGCCTTTCGGCAGCATTCTCATCAGCGATTACAAGTCCTCTATTGATTTTGAGCATCTGGATGATGTCATGTATGCTCAATGGATTGTTAGAATATACAGGGCACATAGGTATTATAAAATAAAAGTTCCGCCCTGGTGCGCTGTTCTACGGGAAGCGTGGCGGACTCTGTCATTGCAAAGGTAGCAATAAATCTTTGAATCGCAAATAAACTTTACAAAATGGTTGCCAAAGCACTAAGATTTTGATATTGTGAACGATAACCTGTTACCGTATCCAGCAGCAGATACCTGATGTGTATCTGAAACATTTCAAGATCATTTCTGTTCATCGGTACCACAAACTCAATTTCAGAACTGGCTCCATCAGGCACAGACTCCGACAGATAATTCCTCTGCCTTCCAGGATGACGACCAACCCCAGGCTCCTCAATCTGGATCTTTCCCAGCACCCTGTACCGACTGAACTTTGAAGTCCCACACAGCGTCAGCTTGAACCGCAGCTTCACATCAAACAGCGACACCATCTCCGCACCCACGAAATCTAAACTGAATATCGGGAACGGTTCAAACTTCTTCGGCACCGGTACATGCTCATTCCCCAGTTGAGCAAATCCATGATAAGCCGACACAAAAAGATTATATCCGCTGATGCTGTTCCCATCTCCATACGGAGGACGATGAGCGGCCACACCCTCAGCATAGCGTCTCCATTTCTTTTGATCCTTTGAGGACAATCCTCTCCAGGCTTTTATTGCTCTCTGATGCAGTTCCTTCTGCTCCAGCTGCTCTGCAGTACCTGCAAACTCAGAGTAGGCTTTGCTCCTGAAATAGCAGATACCGTTACGGTGATAAAATGTGACATTGCCGACCGATGACCAGCAATCGGAAAAGAGTGTATCAGGAACAAAACGAGGCATAAAATTGAAGATTAAAGGCTCTAGGCGAGCTGGTTACAAGTCTTAAGCACATCCATACCATAAAGCAAATAGGTGTCATACAGCAAGTTACAAAATTTTACCTGCTCAATAAAAGCATCTGGAGGCGATAGCCGCAAGATGCATTCCTTTGCTATTGATACAACCTGAGAACTATCCTTCGGGCGGGAGATGAGGTTGCAGACGAGATGATGCTCAAGCGGGAGAATGTGCGTTGGCCTATGGTGTTTGACGGCGGTTTTCGCGTCCGCGACAGCGGATGCGGAAACTGACGGCAAATGCCATAGGAGGCAAGGACGTTAGTCCGCGGCAGGTGGCGGACGGAAAAAGGTTGAGACGGGAGATAAGGGTCTTTC
>JBGUTV010000055.1:0-25124 GCA_045133255.1 Candidatus Cryptobacteroides sp. | reverse complement strand
AATCAACAGCTCAACTGTAAGAAACAAGGAGCTCAAGTCTCAGTCAGTTAAGGACTTCCAGGCTGCTCTCGACGAGATCAAGGCTAACGAGCGCAAGAACCTCGTAAGCACTGACGTTGTTGCTTACGCTTCACCAGACGGTAAGGAGGATCAGAACGCTAAGCTTTCTGAGAACCGTTCAAAGTCTGCTGAGAAGGCATTCGGCAAGGTTACAAAGAAGCATCCGGTTGACGCTCCAGTTAACGTTACAAGCGTAGCTGAGGACTGGGATGGTTTCCAGGAGCTCGTAGCTGCTTCTGACCTTGAGGACAAGGAGCTTATCATCCGCGTTCTTTCTATGTACAGCGATCCTGCTGTTCGTGAGAAGGAGATCAAGAACATGTCTGCAGTTTACACAACTCTTGCTAAGGAGGTTCTCCCTGAGCTTCGTCGTGCAAGATTCATCGCTAACGTTGAGTACACTAACTACACTAGCGAGGAGCTCCTCCAGCTTATCGAGGAGAACATCGACGTTCTCGATGAGACTGCTATCCTTCGTGCTGCTACTCTCGTAAAGGAGAACGACAAGAAGGTTGCTCTCTACAAGAAGGCTGCTGAGAAGTTCAACAGCAACGCTGCTCAGTACAACCTTGCTGTAACTTACATCAAGATGGACGAGCTCAAGAAGGCTAAGAACGCTCTCGAGTCTGTTGAGAAGGACGCTGACTGGAACAACGCAATGGGTGTTATCGCTCTCCGCGAGGACAACCTTGACGAGGCTTCTAAGTACTTCGCTGCTGCCGGCAACGAGACTGCAAAGGAGAACGCTGCTGTAATCAGCATTCTTAAGGGTGACTATCAGGCTGCTGCAGCTGCTCTTGCAAACGCTAAGGGCTTCAACGCTGCTCTTGCTCAGCTCCTCGTTGGCAACAACGCTCCAGCTGCTGCCCTCAAGTGCGAGTGCGCTAAGACTGCTTACCTCCGCGCTGTAGCTGCTGCACGCAATGGTGACGCTGAGGCTGTAAAGACTAACCTCGAGGCTGCCAAGAAGTGCGAGAAGCTCGCTGAAAGAGCTGCTAAGGATGTAGAGTTCGCTCAGTACAGATAATTCTATACCTTAATATATATAATAGGTGACCTTTTCGGGTCACCTATTATTTTTTGCACCGTATTATCTGCGGAGGTTTTTAATAAGCGTGTAGCACCTGCTGAGTGCCCAGACAAGGATCAGGACATAACCGGCAGTCATGAGTTTTGAATACTGGCCGGCCTGACCGGACTTGAGATGAATGATCATAAACACAACCACCGTAACGGCAACCACCGCCATGAAAACGGCATAAAGCACCTTGAATATTCTATTGTCCATAGTCGATCTGTTTTGTTTGAGGTATAAAGGTAATAATTTTTGAGTTAGTGCGTAACATTTCATAAATTTGTCTGTATATACAAGAAACGCAATTCTATGATTACATCTATCATTATAGCCATTTGTGCCGGCGCTGCAGCAGGCGTAGCGGTCTGGCTGACTTCTCGTTCGATATACAGGTCTCAGATGGAAGTAAGGGAACTTTCCTTGAGGAATGAATGTGATGCCCAGGTCCTTACACTAAAGAAGGAGCTGGAGTCACAGGCCATGCTGCATCAGAGCGAACTCAACGCCAAGACAGAAGCCCTGAAAAAGGAGAAGGAGAGCGCACAGGAGATGGTACGACAGGCACAGGAGAACTATGAAAAGGCACTCAAGGAAATGAAGGAGACCGTGGTAAGCAGCATGACGGCTGAGACCGAGAAACTCCTCAAGACCCGGGAAAAAGAGCTTAAGGAAGGTAATCAGACCAATATGGACGGCATCCTGAAACCACTGAAGGAAAGCATCTCGGCAATGGAGAAGGCTATGAAGGACAACGCTGACAGCCATCTCAAGAGCACAACCGAGCTTTCCGAGCAGCTTAAGCGCGCCGTCAAGGACATGCAGGAAAAGACTTCGGACGTAGGACGCAAGGCTGATACACTTTCCGAGGCACTGACAGGCAAACCGAAAGTGCAGGGTTGCTTCGGCGAGAATTTCCTTGACGCAATCCTTGCAGGAGAAGGACTCCAGGAGGGCACTCATTACACACGCGAGGCCGCAAATGATGACCTGAGCCGTCCTGATTTCGTCTTCCATTTCAAGGACGGATATGAAGAAAAGGACCTTGTGGTTGACTCGAAGGTTTCTCTCACAGCATTCGTGGACTATATGAACGCAACCACACCGGAAGACAAGGCCTCGGCCCTTGACAGACATATCAAGAGTGTCCGCAAGCACATCGATGAACTTTCCAGAAAGGAATATGCAAAGAAGAGAGCCAAGTCATTTGCCGACTATGTTCTTATGTTCATGCCACGCGACATGGCATTCAGGGTAGCTCTCGAGGCAGACCCTATGCTCTGGCAGGAAGCATATCAGAAGAACGTGCTCATTGCCACAGAACAGACCATAATGCCGTTCCTGAAGATCATCCAGCTTACATGGAATAAGTTCCAGCAGGACACCAACACCCAGAAGATCACCACCGCAGCCCAGAACATGATCGACAGAGTAGGTGCATTCTACGATGCCTACATCGATCTGGGAAAGAAGCTCAAGTCGGTAACAACAGCCTATAATTCAGGTATATCCAAACTCAAGGAGGGCGGCCAGAGCATAACTACTTCCGCAAAGCAGGTCATGGAACTGGGAGTAAAGCGAAGCAAGGGAAAGGAATTCATTGTTCCCGACCAGATGATTGAAATCGAGTCTGATAACGAGTAGGTCATGGCAAAGAAAATCGAAAAGACCAATGCAGCCAGGCTGCTCGACAAGGCTGGCATCAACTATGGTCTTATTCCATACGAATTCGACGAAAACGATCTTGCAGTACAGCATGTGGCGGAATGCCTCGGACAACCGATAGAGCAGGTCTTCAAGACTCTGGTTCTGCAGGGTGACAAGACCGGTCATATCGTATGTGTGGTTCCAGGAGATTCAGAGGTAGACCTGAAAGCGCTTGCCAAAGCATCAGGCAACAAGAAAGTAGAAATGATTGCCATGAAGGATCTCCTTGCCGTCACCGGATATATACGCGGAGGATGTTCTCCTGTCGGGATGAAGAAGAGGTTTCCGACCTATTTCCACTCAACCGCAATGGAATTTGAACGCATCTACGTCAGTGCCGGCGTCCGTGGCCTGCAGTTGGAGATTGCCCCAGCTGACCTGATAACCTTCGTCGGCGGCACAGTTGCCTCTGTAGCATCCGTATATTAAAACAACTCCACCTGCCGAATCAATCAGCAGGTGGAGTATCATTTTCAGGAAATCCTGCTAGAATCTCCAGGTCAGGTTCTTTTCGAAGCCGATGAAGCAGTTCAACACTGTGAGTTCCTCGGTCGGAACAGACACCATTGCGGCCTTTCCTGCAGGGAAGATGTAAAGAGTATTGCCGGCCTTCATCTTATAGGTTATATCCGAAACATTGGTGACCTCTATCTTCTTATTGCTGATTGTACGGATCTTGAGAGAAGCACTGAGAAGCTTTGACAGATACTCCTCTGCGCCGACAAGATTACCGAAGAACAAAGCTGCCGTTCTCTTTGCATCAAGAGCCTCACGGATAGCCTCTTCTGTCCTGTCTGCAGCAAAGACAAGAGTCATCGGGCGCATCGCACCTGAGCCAAAATCTCCTTCGACGGTAGCGTGAATATCAGTATTCGCCATAGGAGCGATATTATACTGGGCAAACCAGTCATAGGTCAAAGGATATGACTCCATATGGTTGCATACCTCGTAAGCATCAATCTTACCTTGCTTGAGAAGCTCTGCGTGGACATCATAGATGGTTGAATTATTGTCTGGCCATCCCGGATGGTTCCAGAGAACATAGCCTCCCTGACTACGTGCTATATCTATTGCCTGAAGCGGATCCTTTACTTCAAGAGCATTCGCATCTGTAATGAACAGGGCGTTCATATGTCCCAGAGGTTTCTTTCGCGTAATTTCCGCGCCCTTGATCACTATGATTCCATATTTTTCTGAAGCTTCCTTCGCAATCTTGAAAGACTCGTTATGATCAGTAATCACGGTTTTCTTGTTAGGGCGGTATTCAATGTGGTCAGTGATGGCGATTGCATCCAGACCTTCTCTCCAAGCCTCCTGAACACGGACCGTAGGCCACACAGAGCCGTCTGAAAGAACTGTATGGATATGGAAATCACATTTCAGAGTCTGATATCCGTCGAATCCAGGAATATTGATTTCGTTCCTGTAGCGGGCATTGTTATGCTCTACAAACTTATGTACATGTTCATTTGAAAGCTGAGCTGCCGCTGACAATGGCAGGGCAAGCAGTAAAAGTGCAAGTATTCTCTTCATAGTCTTAGATTTTTACAAATATTGCAAAATATTTCAAACCTGCATAGTACTATATCGCTGAAATTACATCTATTCTATGCAAGACTACCATTATGAAACCAACTTTTCTACATCAGATCCTTGTGACTGCAATTCTTCTCCTGCAGGCAAATGCAGTGATGTCAGCACAGAACGACAAGACAATCGGACGGTTCAGCGTCAATGTAGGCGTTTCCGGAATCCCTCTCTATGCATTCCAGGATGCCGGTTACAGCATCGGTGAAAAATTTTATGATGAACCGGAGTATATTACGGAGCTGTACAACTTCGACATTAAATCAAAGACATTCGGAACCTATTCCATCGACGCGTCATGCCAGCTCGGCAGAAGATGGGCCATCCTGCTGAATGTCGGCTACAGCAGAATGGAAGCGGATTACTATGACATATGCACCGATGAGTACCTTAAAAGCGAAGCTGATGACATCTTTTCAATCCTTGCCGGGGGAAGATTCTATTGGATGAACACCCGCTCGCACAAACTGTACAGTTCGGTCTATATGGGACTGATGCTGCATGACAGGAGCCTGGAGTATTGGGAGAAATCAAACTATGACAACGACGGATTCGGATTCCAGGTCACCATGTTCGGCTGGCAATTCGGAAAAGGAAGAGTATATGGTGTGTTGGAAGCCGGAGTAGGGGATCTCTATACGGGAATCATTCCATTAGGAACACGCCTCGGAGTAGGATATAGATTTTAATGTCATGAAACCGAACATGAAAATTTTTGATGATATGAAAAAGATATTCATATGTATTGCACTGATTGCCATATCCTCGTGCACAATCAAGGATTATGAGAAGGATGGATACTCCTTCAACAATTATATGAGAAATGTTGCCTTACGATATATATTGGATGCAGCGGATGCTCTTGAATACATGATAAGTGCAGATGAGATACTAAACGGCGGAGGAGACACCTCGAACTATAAGAAGATAGGAGTAAACAAATGGGAAGTCGGTTATAATGACACTCTCAGCACAAACGGGCTTTCCTTCTTGCAGACGGGAGCCAGATGGTCACTTTCCCGTGACTTCTATTCCAGGACAAATCAGGGGGTTTACTCATTCGTGCGCACCGAGAGCGGATGGGAGGGCAGCTTTACCGAAGAAATGGACCCGAGAGCCTACTGGAGCGACATTATCGATGATTTCAGCTGTACAACGGAAATAAAGGTTGTAGCCGCCAGCGATGATATGATCCTCACAGACGGCTACATATTCCATATTTCCGGAAAACGTACAGAAGACGATTATAAGATGGAATTCTGCACAAGTGTCGAAGGAGTGACAAGTCAGAACGGCACTGTCCTGATCAAGACATTCCGTGACGGAGAACTTCTCCACAGCGGCACTGTATCATATGATGAGAACGACCAGTGGACATACGGAGAATAAGCTATCTCTTTATGAAGACTTTTTCGAGATTCTGTGAGATGTTGATGATGAAGTCTCCCATCTTCTCCAGTTCGCTTATTATATCCATATAGTAGACGCTGGTCTGATAGTTCTTCCTTTCACTCTCGATAGCCTCGATTTCGGCATCTCTGAGATAGTCCCTGAGATTATTGATACGGTCCTCAGCGTTGTAGGCATTGGCAACATTCTCAAGTTCTCCCTTATGGGCGGCATTCAGATTCGTAATCATTGCGACGTAAGCATAGTCGATGGCGGCAGCCATATCTTCGAGCCTCTTTACCGTCTCCTGATCGAATTCTTTCTTGTGGATATTCCTTCTTGAAAGAATGCGGCTGATGGTTTCGCCGGAATCTCCAAGAGACTCAAGCTCACCGATAATCTTGTACATAGCCTTTATCTTCATCGATGTCTCACGGCTGATGTCTCCTGCTGACACTGCATTCAGGAACGCAGCAATCTCATATTCTATACGGTCGGATATCTCCTCATACTTCACCAGCTTGGAACGAAGTTCTTCAAACTTATCGGAAGCCTTTTCCTTGATGGCATCCCTCGCATATCCAAGACCGTTTCTTGAAATCTCAGCAAAGTGAATGATCTCATCAAAAGCCTGCTCTACAGCAAGTTCCGGTGTAGCAAGCGGTCCGGCAGAAATATACTTGAGTCTGAACACTTCCTGCTCCTGATTCCTCGGAGTCTTGATCAGCCAGACCACGGCCTTCTCTATAAGTTTTGTGAACCAGATGAGAATCAAAGTGTTGATGGTATTGAAGAGTGTGTGAAGCATAGACAGTCCATACAACGCCGATGTTGCAGCCGGAGAATCCGGTCCGTTTACAGCAAATCCTTCCGTAGCGGGATTTGGAAGGCCAAACAGCTCAATGATCCTACCCACAAGTCCAAGGAATGGTCCGAAGAAGATCAATGCCCAGATTACACCGAAAACATTGAATATGGTATGTGACATGGCGGCTCTCTTGGCCTGGGTATTTCCCACCGAAGCCGCAATGTTGGCGGTGATGGTTGTTCCGATATTCTCACCCAACACCATTGCGCATGCCATGTTGAATGGAATCCAGCCCATACTCAGCATTATAAGGGTTATTGCCATTGTTGCCGACGAGGACTGAAGGACCAATGTGAGTACAGTACCGAACACAAGGAATATGATTACCGAACCAAATCCGTGACCTGCCCAAGCCTTGACAAACTCCAGAACCTGAGGGGTTTCGTTAAGGTCTGGAACAGACTCTTTCATAAACGAAAGACCCAGGAAAAGAAGACAGAAGCCGACTATGAGCTCTCCTATATTCTGTCTCTGATTCTTTTTTGAATTAGAGAACAGGAATCCGAGAAGCATCAACGGAACGGCAAGAATGGATATGTCCGCCTTAAATCCAAGCCAGGATACAAGCCAAGCCGTAACGGTTGTACCGATATTGGCTCCCATTATGACACCGATTGCCTGCGCAAGAGTAAGAAGTCCGGCATTCACGAAACTGACAACCATCACGGTTGTTGCTGAAGAAGATTGAATTACCGAGGTTATTCCAAGTCCTGTCAAAACGCCTTTGAAAGGATTTGAAGTCATTGCCGACAGCAATCCACGAAGTCTGTCACCTGCGGCTTTCTGCAGTCCGGAGCTCATCAGGTTCATTCCGTAAAGGAACATACCCAAGGCTCCAAGAAGTGTAAAGATCTGAAGTATTCCCATTGTTATGCTATTTGGTTAGTTATCAGGTACCAGTTGTAGGCGACAAAGCAAATGACCATGACAGCTCCTCCAAGTCTGCCGATCTTCCCTCTGAATCCGAAGACCAGAGGAAGGATAGAGGCTCCTATCATCACGAGATAATCTACAATTGTAATACCGGAAGATGTCAGAGGCATCACCTGTGAACTGAGTCCAAGTATCAGGGTTATGTTGAATATGTTTGAGCCGACAATATTTCCGAGGGCAAGCTGAGTATTCTTCTTTACTGCAGCTGCAAGAGACGCCGCAAGCTCCGGAAGCGATGTTCCGCAGGCAATCAAAGTAAGGGATATGAATGCATCATTGACTCCAAATGATTTTGCGATCAGCACAGCATTGTCCACAAAGAAATCACAGCTGGTTATCAGCAGTGCAAGTCCTCCGACTACCTTCAGGACGGCTTTCCAAAGCGGAGTGGCGTCTTCCTGAGCAGACTCTTCCACGGGAGCGTCCTTTCTGTCACGACGGAAAGAAAACCACATGAAGAATGCAAAGAGAAGGAGAAGGATCACTCCGTCGACTCTTCCGATTGTTGCAGATGCTCCATTGAAGAAATTGAAGACAAGAAGGGTAAGAAGGACCGATACTCCTATGCAGAGAGGTATCTCAAACCTCATGTTCTTCCTGTCAACAGCCACAGGAAAAAGTACTGCTGTAAGTCCGAGTATTCCAAGTACATTGAATATATTCGAGCCTACTACATTTCCTATCGCGACATCCGCATTGCCGTTGACGGCACCGATGAAGCTCACCACGAGCTCGGGCATCGATGTTCCGACTCCAACGATTGCAGCACCTATCACAAAGTCAGAGACCTTGAACTTTCTGGCGATGGACACAGCTCCGGCAACTAGAAAATCCGCACCGAAGACAATACCCGCCAACGATACTATAAGGATTATATACTCCATAGCTATCTGATAAGTTTTTCAATTCTTGAAATATGATGCTCATACATCTGGGAGCATGGCTCATATTTATATGGGATATACTCGAAAAGCTGGAGATAGGCTTTTCCGTTTGCCTTGCTGTAATATACGTCAAGCTTTACAGCATTTCCCTTATCCTCCTCCGAGAGATCGATTGCTTCCGGCTTTGACTCAAGCACCGAGCATATTGCCGCATTCATTGCCTGCTGGAAATAATGTTCCTTCTTCAGGAATCTTTCACCGGATGCAGTATCCTTATATCCGGTCTTCATGAAGAGGCCCAGAAGAAGTCCTGCGAATATCATGAAGAATCCTGCTACATTTACTCCTGCACCAGTCGGCAGGGCAACGAGTATTGATCCTGAAACTATAAGTGAAAGTGAAATTACTATATCTTTTACAGAGTGAACTCTGACGAATGTCTTTTCCATATCTTTATCATTTAGTCTGTTTATAATCTTTTCTTTTGTGACACTACAATGTCATTTCGAGCCAGCGACAGCTGATCGAGAAATCTCTGCATAGCAGAAACCGCGGCACTTCCCATCCGGGAAATGTCGCAAACCATAGACTAAATGTTTCTAAATGATAAGTTTACCCAATTTGAGCAGCCTGTAGGCCGGATCGGCGAGAGAAGACCGGGTAATTATTGACTTTATCTGGATACAGAACCTTAGACCGGCATTTATTATTTTGCCGGATGCGATGAACTCCGTATTGATTCTATACGCACCGGAGGTCCTTTTTACCGAGTTATGTGCACGAAGAGTGTTTGCTGTTGAAATCTGACGCGGAAGACAGAATTCAGAATCTGCAGTGGAGTCCGAGACGGTAAACTGCTGAGCCATAATGCTCTCTTCAATCATCCTGAAATCTTCAAGAGACACATCCGATACCGTTCCCTCTGCGCCGTATGAAATGACAGCAAAGAGAAAAACCGGAAGAATATATGTCAACAGCTTTTTCATTCTGAAGGCAAATATAGCAAAATGAGTGCAAGAAAATGAATGTTTTTCCAACCTTTTGAGTTACCTTTCCGTCTAATGACTGAAACCGTTTCTGGAAACGGAAAAGTTTAACATTAAATTTTAGCAGTTATGGAAGCAGTTATTGCTTTATTGATTCCTATTGTAATTCCGGTCTGCATATGTGTTGTGCTGCCGGTGATGATCGTACATCTCGTGACAAGAGCTCGTCAGAATGAGACAAACAAAAAGACAGAGATTATGCTCAAGGCCATTGAGGCTGGAGCATCTATCGACGCTGATTTTTTAAAAGACAAGAACAGTCCACGAACCATCAAGGAGCGTCTACTGAAGCGTTTGGTCTGGGGTTGTATAACCGGACTCTCTGGAGCAGGACTGGCTGCTCTCGGCATTGTACAGTGGGTCAATTGGGACGGAACCACATCCAATGACTCCTTTGTGATTCCTCTGATCTTCGCAGGAATATTCCTGTCTGTCGGAATCGCGCTCTTCATAGGATTCTTTGTGGGAAAGAAGATGCTTGCGAAAGAAATCGAAGCAGAGGAAAAGGCGCTGGAGCAAAAGTAGGAATCCATGTCACCGGAACGTTTCATAGATCTGGTCAGGGCAGAGCAGGAATCACTCAGGAGGTTTCTGCTTGCGCTGTGTGGAGGGAATGCATTCGAAGCGGACGATATCGCTCAAGATGCTTTGATCCGAGCCTATGTTGCGTCCGGATCATTCCTGGGACTTTCCAGGTTCAGCACCTGGCTGTTCCGCATTGCATATAACTGCTACATTGATCGGTGCAGGAAACCACGCGCTGAGACGGTTCCGACAGACACTCCTCAAGCACTGAATGTCACTTCCGGAGAAGAAACTGATGCGGGATTCAAGTATCAGCAACTGTATCAGGCTCTGGATTCCCTGCAGGAAAAAGAGAAAGCAGCCATCATCCTGCATTATTTTGAAGACCTGAGCATCAAAGAAATCGCCTCGATCCTGCAGATTCCGTCAGGTACAGTAAAGTATCACCTTTCAACAGGCCGCACTCGCCTCAAATCCTTACTGCAATGAAAAAGAACAACGATATCGACTCTTTCCTTAGAGAAAACAAGCCCAAGGTAAAGGAAAACACTGCATTTTTGCTGGAAGTGCAGCAAAAAATGCGTGCCGTAGATGGAATCAAGACAGAAGTTGACAGACAAAGGAACCACTACAGGATCATTCTAGTCTTGACCATGGCAACCGGTCTTGTGATGGGTGCATCAGCAATTTCGTTAGCATACCTGCACCCGCTCAATCTTGATATTCTCTCGAATGGCTTCATTTCAGAGATTAGTATTTTTCTTGACACTTGGAAACACTATCTGCTCCTGCCAATAGCAGCCTGCGCAACTGGCCTGGGGCTGATATTCAGCAGACAGACATACTGAACAAAGTGCATACGGGATTTGGCTGAACATTTGGGGCCGATTTTCTGGCTGCGATTGAAATCAAAAGAAAATTTGGTCCACAAATTGGTCCACAGTTTTTATCTCTACATACTAAAAATGGTTAATTTCATGGTTTGGATTATAGATAAATTTGGAGATGCACGAAAAGTCTGTATCTTTGCAGCATAATAAGAGCGTTAGCCGTTCGGCTACATTGAAAAAAGAAATAGGTATTCAGCCCCCAATCTGAATACCTTTTCTTTTTGCCCCTGAATAACGAAACTAAGCCGAGGGATGTACTCATGTAACCCAAGTTTGTTTCCACTTTTCAATGATAAGGGGCAACGTTGTCCCATAAATGCTCTTATTAATATGAAACAGGAACTTGCTGTTACGGTGAGCTTTCAAATTGAAGTTGCCACCACCAAGATTGTCAAGGTCAAATCGCACAAGCGAGTTGTCAATGGCAAGACAGTGAAGGTTCGATCACATTACAGACGCATTGGGGGATGCTAAGTAACAGTGTTCGGATTCTGACCGCCTCTTAGCGGTGTCCACTTCCCCTCGGTGTTTATAGCAGAGGCAGTGCTGTTGGCACTGTCTCTGTCTTTTTCGTTTAAGTCAATATGACACCAATGTTTAAACGAAATGTCATTAAGACTTTACTGATAAAGGGTGAAATTGCCAGAATTTGGGGTCCATTATTTGGTCCACAAAACACAAAAACGGCATTACAGATGTCTGTAATGCCGTTTTCTGCGGTGAGAGGGGGATTTGAAAACGAAAACCAATGCGCCACAGAGAGCATTGAATGACGTTGTTCTATGGGCGATTTTTCCAAGTGGAGGTATTTGAAATGTCAGAAATTTGTCACATTTTTGTCACACGATTTGAAAAATGTGACAAAAGATGATTATTAAAAGACAGATCGCTTTCAAGCTAAGGCCATACGGAAAAGATAAGAATCTTTTCCAGATTCAGATGCACACTACATTCAACAGCCAAAGGATAATTACATCTACTGGATGCCAGATTAACTCTTTGGATGCTTGGAACACTAAAGAGGAAATTGTCATTGATGGCTACCAAGGTCCCAAAGGATCCACAAGTCTTTATATAAACAACGTGCTTCGAAATTTAAAGGATCAGATGGAAACAGCCTTTAAGTATTTTGAAGCTAATGACATATTCCCCACACGAGCTCAAATCGTAAAGAAGTACGAAGAGAGGGTAAAAGGAGTCACCCCTAAAAAGCCTGAACCGGAAAAGAAGAGAGAGGCCAAACCAAAGGAACCTGATCTCTTCAAGGTTTTTGATGAGTTCGTCTTTGAGTGCGGAGAAAAGAACGCCTGGACCAAAGCTACATTCCAGAAAATGGCAGCACTCAGAAGCGATCTTTCCACATTCAGAAAGAAACTCAAGTTCTCCGATCTTACTGATAAGACCTTGACGGAATTTGTTGTATATTTAAGAGATGAAAAACAGCTCAAGACACCACGAAAGCCAAAAGGAGAGAGAAAAAACTACGACACTGAGGACCTTGTCGGAATTAAAAATTCAACAATAGAAAAGAAGCTGGACTATCTCAAATGGTTTCTTAATTGGGCCACTGAGAAAGGATACAACAACAATAGGGCTTACAAAACCTTTAAGCCTACATTGAAGAAGACGCAGAAGAAGATAATCTACCTGAACAAGGAAGAGATGAAATCCATCCTTGCTCTTGAACTAAAGGGTGATGATCTGTACCTCGAGCCCATTCGTGACATATTCATGTTCTGCTGCTTTTCAAGCCTGCGTTATTCTGACGCCTCCTCCCTTAAATGGAACGACGTAAAAGAAGACCACATTGAGGTAACGACCATGAAGACAGCCGACAGCATTTCCATTGAAATAAACGAAATGACGCGCAGTCTTTTGGATAAGTACAGAGCCGTCCCAGGAAAGAAGAACGACCTCGTATTCCCTTTCTACACCAACCAGGCCATGAACAGGGATTTGAAGAAGCTTTGTAAGCTGGCAAAGATTAACGAAGAAATAAGGATCACCACTTATCGAGGAAACGAGAGAATTGACGAAATTAAGCCAAAGTGGGAACTAATCGGCACCCATACCGGAAGAAAGACATTCATCGTCAATGCACTTTCAAGAGGAATTCCCCCAAGCGTAGTTATGAAGTGGACCGGCCACAGTGACTACAAGTCAATGAAACCATACATCGACATCGTTGACGAGATCAAAGCCAGCGAGATGAATAAGATGAATTTCATGGATTAATTTCAGAAAAGTTTGGAGATACCTGAAAAGTCCGTATATTTGCGGCATCATTTAGTATTGAAGCCGAAAGGCTTGTAAAGAAAAAGATAAGGTATTCAGCCCCCAAATACTGAATGCCTTTTCTTTTTTTATGAGGCAGTCCATAGATACTAAGCCGAGGGACGTACTCAAGGTAAGTCGGATCTTGTTTTACAATTTTCTTACAAGAAGGCAATGTCGCCTAAATCGATACTAAATGAAAACAAAGATCACACTGACAGTGAGATTCCGTTTAGAAGCGGAAGCCTCTAAGTATGTCAAGGTCAAGTCGCACAAGCGAATTGTCAATGGCAAAGTTGTGAAAGTTCGTTCGCATTACAGACGCATTGGGGGATGCTGACTAATGCCGATTGAACTTTAACCGCGTCTTAGCGGTTCCACTTCCCCTCGGTGTTCATAGCAGAGGCAATGCCACACAGCATTGTCTCTGTTTTCTTTTTAGGAAAATCCGCAACGCTACTTCAGATTTTTCAAGAAAATCCGCAGTTCAAAAATTAAATAGGGCATTCAGCATAAATGCCAAATGCCCCTTACACTATTTAAGGTCGTTAATTATAACGTCAGGATATTCATCTGTTAACTTAAGGATTTCCGTCTTACAGACATCCAGCATTGATTGAGCAGACATATAGCCTCCTCCACCGCAGACGTGATTGATTTTTTCAATCAATCCCATCAGGCGCCAACCTTGAGCTTCTACAAGAAACTTACGGACACTGTCCACCTGATCACGATCAATCTCTTCTACTGAGAGATCCCATCCATAGTCGTTATGAAGTTTGCTTAACAGAACCGCATATCTCTTTTCATTTCCGGATACCACAGCATCAAAAGCCGCAATTGCATCCGGATTATTGAGAATTCTAAAGAGCGTCTTCGCCAATCTCACTTGTCTTTTCAGCTCATCAACAGAAGGACCCTCTTCCGAGCCTGTCGACTCTGCATCAGCAACCGGAGTTGCAGGCAGAGAGCCATTCAGCTCTCCCTTTCCAAACAACAGAAACTCCAGATTGTACCCAAATGTCTCAGCATACTTCTGAGCACTCTTCAGACTAAACTTCTTCTTTCCAGAAATCTGATTTGACACGGTCTGTTTACTACACCCCAATTGACTAGCAGCTATCTCATGGGTCAGACCTTTTACCTTAAAGTCCACAGCAATTGCTTTGCATATTGCCGCAGCATCGCATACAGTCTTCATCTTTACTCTCCCCCTTATCAAAGGGACACATTCACATAGTATTCTATCGCCCATACTGGGCATTTACACATCATTCCGGGTGCAAAGGTAAGGATAAATTCCCAATAAACAATATTTTGTTAAACAAATTTTATAATATATTTTATTTTTCAAGTATTTAACGCTGAATTTCAACACATTAAACAACATTTTATATTACATATTTAATTACTTATTTTATTTTAATAGTAATTTCTTTTTGTAATTAGAAAATATATTATATAACTTTGTCCCCCAGTTGGAGTCAAGTAGTGATATTTAACTCCAACAGGCCCCGCTTCACATAAAATATACATCATCATGAAAGATCAAAAAAATTATCTGCTAGAAAAACCAATCTGGCAAATGACAGGAGAAGAATTCCTGCAACTCAACGAGCTCACTCGAAGCAGCTCTAACTCCCAACAAGAAAGCAAAGAGACTAAGATTTTCGCTCACGGCATCAACGAGCTGGCAACAAAGCTTGGATGCTGTCAAAGCACCGTCTATTCTCTTAAAAAACTCGGAATCCTCGACAGCGCGATCGTTTCGCAGATCGGCAAGAGGATCGTGTTCGACGTCCACAGGGCAAGAGAACTAGCGGATGAATACCAGAAGTCCCAAAGAGAAGCAAGGAAGGAGAACGTATGTCAAGAGAAATAAAGGTCCACACGACGTTCTCTCTTATCGAGAAATTCAATAAAGACACTTCGCTGACAGAGAACGAACAGATGCTGCTGAAGTATCTGCCACACAAGGTGCAGAACATTATCTGGGAACTCCACAACTCCATGAAGTTCCCAATACCATACTGTTTCTCCACCATCCTCACCGCAGTTTCCGGTTCAATAGCAAACTCAAAGGTACTATGCACCAACAATGGATATACCGTATATGCAAATATATTCATGGCTATCATCGGAGAGAGCGGAGAGAACAAGAGCCAGCCGATAAAATGGTTCATGGAGCCACTATGGAAGCGGGCAGGGGAAATCCTTGACGAATACAACAAAGACATCGAACACTATCAGAAGGAAACAGCAAAAGGCAATCTTGATGTTGAGAAACCGCGCAAGACCCAGTATATCATTCAAGACGCCACAATAGAAGCCATCAAAGAAATTCTTCATGAAAATCCACGTGGTATAATGGACGTCTTTGACGAGTTAGCATTGTGGATAAAATCCTTCTCAAGATACACGAAAGGACACGTATCCGAACAGGGCGAATGGATTGTAATCTATGATGGGGACGACCTTATCGTCAACAGAAAAGGAAATTCAAAAGTACTCCACATCAAGCGTCCGTTTGTATCCTTGATAGGATCGATCCAGCCTTACATCTTATGTGATGCATTCAAAGGTGCCGGCACCGAAGACGGCTTGCTTTGGAGAATACTCATGACGTACTCCGAGCATCCGGCGTGCCCACTCCTCTGGAATGACGAACAGCCGGACGAGAATTTATGCAAAGATTGGTCGAAAATCATATTATCGATTTTCGATCAGTCATTGGGCGTAGATTACGAACATCCGAAACAGATCCGGTACACAGAAAACGGTTGGGCAACAGTCAGGAATTGGCAAAATGAGAGAGAATGGGAATTCACTTCTTCTCGTCCACAAAAAGAATTATCAGTCTGGAGAAAAGTACAGGTCAACGTCCACAAGATTGCTCTCATCCTCAAGGTACTATGGAGGGCATGCAACGAAGATGTTTTAGAGATTGGAGATGGCGACAAGGGGGACTTGCCTACAGACGAAGACCCAACAGGCAACGAAGATTTCATCGGTATGCAGATCGCCATGGCGGCAACCCACATTATGAACTATTATCTGGATGGAGCTCTGCAGACTTTAGATATGATGTCAAAGATGTTCCCTAAGCCTTTGCTAGCGGATCAGAAGGTATTCCTTAGACTACTTCCAGCTGATAGGTTCATTGCAAGAAGTGAAATTCTAAGCATCTGTATTAATCACGGAATGAGGCCAAGAACAATTGACCGATATTTAGGACAGTTGAAAGGCTCATACTTGGAATACCAACACGGAAGATACAGACTATCTAATAGTGGCAAAATGGCAATTTCCGGAGAAAAATACCAACCGAAGCATGTCTGACCGCGATTTTAGCCACTGATTCTTGCCATTTTAACTGGCAAGAATGTGGCAAATTGCCAATCATCTGACACTTGAGGCTTTTGCCATTGTTTTGCCACTCAATTTGGCAAAGAAATTCGGCAATTTTCGGCCTCTCACGCATCTCAAAGGCCATCCATCTCTCTGTTTTGCCAATTTTGCCATGGTGCTAATAGTATAGATATGGTCAAAGAGAATTCGTTATGGTTATTAGCTAACCGAAACTATCAAAAGGAGTACTGTTTAACATCAAAAAATCGAACGTAGTGAGATAAAGCGAGTTTGTGTTTTGGGCTAACCAAAACCTGCCCGCCCGGGCAGCAGCGCTCTCAAGTTCGCAAAGGAATTAAATTATGGAACGAAATAACAAAAGTAAAGGAGGAAGAACACCCCTTCCCGAAAAAGAGAAACGCAAGCACTGCGTCGGGACAAAGCTGAACGACATGGAACTTCAGATCCTGGAAGCCAAAATCCAGGAATACAAGATGAGCATGTACGAGTATCTCCGCAGAGCGTTGACCGAGTGCAAGATCAGCGAGAAAGACTATAAGAAATTCCTAAAGGTCGTGGATGAATTTTCCATCTCACACGTGATGCGGCTATGTATCATTCAATCCGTCGTATATCCGCGAGTGAGTACAGAGGAACTCAAGACCTACAAGGAGTTGAGCATGCAACTCAGGAATTATGGTGTCAACATAAGACCGATAGCAATAAAGGCTAACACACAGTCAGATGACTGCATTGACTATGTGGAGGCAATGGAAAGAGAACTACAACATATAAGGGAACTGGTAAAAACATTTCAAGACAAGCTTAAGCAATGATGGTCAAGATTACAACCGGATCCAGTTTCGGTGGAGCTATAAAGTATGACGAGGGACTGCTCGGCAAGGAACAAGTGTATGAAACCATCGGCTTTGAAGGCATCGACATGGATTACGACAGTATGGGACGATTCGCCCCCAACCTGCAGGACATGATAGACAGTTTCGAACTGCAAGCAGAGTTAAACCCCAAGGTTTCACAACCGGTCAAACACTTTGCAATCAGCTGGCACCCCGATGATGCCGCCCACCTCACCAATAAGGTAATGGCGGAAGCCGTACGGCAATACCTCAAGGATATGGGATACGACAACACACAGTATCTGATCACCCGTCACCTTGGGACCGACAATCCGCATTGTCATGTCGTAGCCAATGCCGTCGATAACGACGGCAGGAAGATCAACGATTACATGGAGCGAAAGCGAAGTGCCGACATCTGCAAGAGAATCACCAACGACATGGGATTCACTTGGGGAAGCCACAAGTCCGCAAAACAAAGCGAGATTCCGACTGACTGCCGACAGCGTACATACGAGGCCGCACGCTATGAGATTGCCAGAGATATAGCATGTGCAATACCAGAAGCAAAGAGTATCAAGGACCTCCCTGCAATACTCATGGTCAAATACGGCGTTACGACAGACCTTAAACTGGACAGCAATGGCAGGCCATGCGGCATTTCCTTTTCCAAGCAAGTGAAGGACGAGAACGGAAAGACAGTAACATGCAGATTTAGTGGAAGCAAGATCGACAGGCAGTACAGCTGCAGAAACCTGGAGAACATCATAAACATCTGGCACGACTTCCCGAGACTCCGCAAAGAGGCACAGGACATCCTTGATCTTCACTCCAAAATCAGGGATACGCATGAAATACCACCAAAAGTAAGACAGCAGTGCGAGCAGCTGAGGCGACAGATGTACAGATTGGGGCGTGAAGAAAAGAGACTGCAGAAGAGTCTCCCGTTAAACATCGCAAAGGGAACCTTGGCAGTCATGATGGCGATAGCATTCAGCACACCGCTTACGGCCCTGGTCACAGTGCTCACCTCCTCTCTCGTAGTCGCATACCAGGACAACAAGCTATCAAGAATCCAAAGACAACGTGCAGACATTGCCAAAGGCATCAAGAGCATCAGGCAGACCTTCAGTCCGCAGCACGAAGCAGGACAGCAAAGTCAAAACGAACATAGACCAAGCTTAAAGCTTGGCCTTAAATTGAAGTAAATAATGGCAAAGGAAAAGAAAATAGTCAAGACGGAAACGACAGCAGAGGCATACGTCGTTGAAGTCATCGAACCGAAGATTGACACCATACAGGAAGATATCAATCAGACCAAACTGGACCAGAAGACCTGTCTCAGCACAATCATCTCAAACAACGATTCGCTTAAGGAAGCATTTGAGGAGATGAAGCAGCAGAAAGCAGAAGGAGATACAATAATAGTCTGCACTAAGGAAGACGTACGCAAATTGGTTAAGGAAGAAGTAAGCTCCTCTATGAAGAATGCCTTATCCGGATTCAACATGAAGGCCAGTATCGCAGACTCCTACTACGAGAAGTTTGACCAAAGAATCGAAAAGATGGACGCCTCACTGAAGCGTCCACCTCTGATGGAAGTCCACATGAATCTCAAAGCAAAGTTCCTAGTTATCTTCATTATGGCTCTGATTGTAGCTGGAGTTATAGGATACTTCTGGTTCATCAACACTCCAATGTATTTAGGCAACCAGCTCTATCAATCATATTACCGATTAAACTATTCTGCACCTGGGAAGGGATACCACTGGGCCTACCAAACGGTAAAGGCAGGAAACAGAAGTAAGGTGAAAGAAAAGATTGATCTTAGCAAAGCGAGCGAGAAAGAATATCAGGCATATGCAGACACCTTGTGTCGATTGTTACCTGCCGAGTTCATACATATCTACAACATTCAGCATGATAAAAAAGAAAAGCTTATTGACTTCGCAGATAGTACAGGAATCATCAGATCTGCGCACTTTCGCGAAAATGGTTCTATCCGAATCACTGACGACCAAAGGATGATTACCTTGGAAGATGCCAGAAAGAGGAAAGATATCAAGTGGAAGAGAATACCGTCACAAAAATAAAACGGAATAAAATCCGAGCTCATGACGAGTACTATACCGTAACAACAAGTACTTTCATTCTTACATCTTGGTGCATCTGAATATTACTGATGCATTTATTCTATAGTTATCTTGTTACCACAAAAGTCCTCTTATCAGGTCCCACACCTGTTATTGTCAGGCCTGTCCACCCTGACGGAAGGATCGGTTTCTCCTGGACTATACCTTGATCTGTAATGGAAAGCCCTCCGAAGCCGAAAAGGACTGCCTGCAGAAGACCTCCGGCACCTGTCATGAAATATGGATTATTTGAAGTAGGTGTCTCTGCAAAGACTCCAAATGGAGGACGGATATTCGGTTCGTATGCACGGCGGAACATCTCTTCAGCCTTCTGCCTGTCGCCCAGTCTTGCATATTGAATAGAGAATATACTGAAGGTCATCGCAGGGCCGTTGACCATATCGATCTTGTCCTCATAATAAGAAAGATCACGTCTGATCTGATCTGGTTCCGTAATTACTCCCAGAGGATAAGCGAGCAGATTTACGTCAGCCTGCTTGATCTGTTCTCCGGCATATCCATCATACTCCATCGTAACACCATCATGGGTTCTGTGAAGACGCAGTCCTTCTGCAACAGTGTTCCATATCTGCGGTGCATCATAGCCACATATCTCGGCCGCCTTAACCGCATTACGCAGTGCCACGCTTGCCGAGGCGTTGGTAAAGGCATTGTCATTTACATTCTGGGCATATTCATCGGCACCTACGACTCCGTTTATTGAATAACTGCCGTCGTCATTCCTTTCAGCACGGCTCACCCAGAAGTCAGCGATACCCTTAAGAAGTTCCCAACCTTCGTCTCTTAGCCAGTGCGTATCCTTCGTCACCAGATAGTAGTTCCAAGCAGCAATTCCGACATCGGCCGTCACATGATGCTCCATAGGTCCGGTAAGAGCCCATACAGGAGTGGCCTCCTGACCGTCCGAATCTGACTCCCATGGAAACATCAGTCCCTGATATCCATAGTCGGAAGCCTTGCGTCTTGCCGGGACAAGGCGGTCAGTCCTATAATCGATCATAGCCCTGGCGATACCTTGATTCAGGAGCAGCATAGGAGGATACATCCATAATTCAGTATCCCAGAATATATGGCCGTTATAGCCCTGCGACGACAGTCCCATCGGCGGAATGCTGCACCTCGTACCTTCTCTGCATGATGAATACAGGTTGTACAACGCAAAGCGGACGATTTTCTGAGCCTGGACATCACCGTCAATGATAATGTCGGACTCCCACATCCTTTCCCAAAGTCTTCTATGTCCCTCAATCACAGTATCCACCCCAATCCTGTCCACATAGACAAGCTCCCTCTGGGACTCGCTGTAAGGGTCGGAGTACTCGGCCGTAGTGCAGATGGATCCGACTACACTAAATTCTACACTTTCTCCAGAAGTCATGTCAAATGAGAGTACCGCCTTGCCATCCTTTGCCGCATAATGGCCTACTGCTTCATCGTAGATAAACATCGAAGCTGCAGAAACGTCATATCTGCCGTGAGCCGTCAAGGCATCCGTCTGCTGAAGACGTATGCGTCTCCCGTCTGCGAAAAATTCCCTGTGTGAGTATCGTGGCTGCTGATAACCATATGGAACTGAAACAGACTTCTCAAATGCCACTGAAGCATCATCCAGAGCCTTCACATTCACCTTAAACAGGGCTGTATGAGGGAGATTCCGCAATGCCACAAGCGAGTAACTGATCTCCAACTTATCTGCTACCCTGAACGACGTGTTGTGCTGAGCTTTCTTCATGTCGATACTCTGGCTCCAATGGGAATACCCTTCAGGAACCACTCCATCTACGCTCAATACCAGTTCAAAAGGGTTAATCCCAAGTACAGCACAATTCACAGCCGTCCGGTCATTCAGTTCAAACACATTGTTCAGCACTATCTGTCTTACCGAGAAAGGCTCCTTCCAATGAAGTATCCCCATTGTGCCGTTTGCCGCTGCCGCCCCTGTATAGTCGCTACATTCTCCCTTCGCACTGACCACCCAACCGTCATCTGCATATGCAGCTGCCGAGAGGAGCAATGCAGACAAGAAAATCACAAGGCCTCTTATATTCATATATCTGTCCATAGGGAAATGTTTATTCTTCTGTTAAAGGGAAAAATGACACGGCCTGACCGCCGTCTCCCGCCATTTCTATCTTCAGAGAATCTGACGAGGTTACCTTCATCTTCTCTATCCTGTAGCATGTCTTGTCCGGGGCTTCGGTTCCGTCCGGCTGCATCACTATCGGGGCATTGAGGTCATCCGCATATATGACAGCCTCATACTCCACACCTGCTTTCAGGAAGTCCAGCGGCAAAGTGATGGTACGTGGCTCACTGTCAGTGCCTGCCCCGAGGAAAAAGCGGTCTCCGCAGCGGCGGGCCACTACAATGTAGTCGCCGACCTCTCCAGCAAGAGCCTTCGACCAGTCACAGTCAGGATCGAAGTCACGGAAGAACTGGAATGCCGGATGTCCCTCGTAATTCTCTATGAGGTCGCAGGCCATCTGCAACGGAGAATATATGATCACCCAATTGGCGATCTGTCTGGCGAGAGTCGTCTTGATATATGTCTTCGAATTGTCACCGTTCCATTCCTGACGGCCAGGTGTCGCACATGCTGTCCTGTAATAGATATCGAAAACTCCTGGAGTATAATCCATCGGACCGCTGAGCAGCCTTGTGAACGGCAGGACGCAAAGATGTTCGGAACTGTTTCCCTCGCTCCACGCATTCCACTCCATTCCTCTGGCCCCTTCCCGGGTCATCATGTTAGGCCAGGTACGCCTGATGCCGGTTTCCTTGATCGGTTCATGGGCATCAATGGCTATCCTGTACTTTGCTGCCGTCTCAACTACCTTCTGATAGTGCTGCACACCACGCTGCGAGTGATGTCTGATACCCTCAGGCATTCCTCCTGCATAGCCGGTCTTAAGGTAATGTACGCCGAGACTCCGGTATTTGGCAAAAGCCTCATCCATTGCAGCCTCATATTCGAAGATGCTTCCTCCTGTCTCATTATGCATCCAGAGGGACACACCCTTGGAGGCCGCATATTCCGCAATCCTCTCAAGATCGAAATCCTCGTATGGCTCACAATAGTCGAAGTGCTGGTTTCCGCCCCAGTTCTCCCATCCCTGGTTCCAGCCTTCAAAGAGCACACCTCCTATATTGTTGGCAGCGGCGAAGTCAATATGTCTTATGGCATTCTCCGTCGTTGCCCCATGACGAGGTCCCATCGTCCATACCTGAGTTCCGAGATGCATTCCCCACCACACTCCGACATATTTCTGAGGGCGTATCCAGGACACATCCTCAATAGCACACGGATCGTTGAGATTCAGAATGAGAGAGGAATTGATCAGTCCCACCGCACTGTCGGAAATCTGAATTGTCCTCCAAGGTGTGACAAACGAACCTTCAACATGGGCAAGAGTGCCGTCCGGACGTGGAGCCAGTTCGCTCTTGAACGAAAGACTGTCCTGACGATATATGTTCATTTCCGGAAAATCATACAGGGCAGCCTCATGAATGCTGCCATATACGGATGAGGTCCTGAAGGTGAACGGAGTGTTTGCATTCTCCACCTCACTGATATTCTGCTCCCTGTAAGGCAGTTCGTATCCTGAAAAATAACTTCCTATGGACCAGCTCGTCCCGTCTTCCGCAAAATTGAAGCGTGTGTTTTCACCGACGATCACAAGAGAGTCCGCCGGCGTGGCATACTCATAGCGGAAGCCTGCTCCATCATCGAAAGCCCTGAATCTCACTGTAAGTTCAACGCCTTCATCGTTTCTGAGAAGGACAGACATTTCATTATGCACATCCGATATCTCCTTGTTCTCGCCCCAAGGCTGCGACCACTTCTGACTTACTTCCGAATGTCTCACCCTGATGATTTCAAACCCACCAGAAAGATCAATTCCCTCCGCCTCAAGTCCCATCTGTGAATCAGCCAAGAGCGGCTTTCCTGAAACGCCCAGACTATACACAGGGCTTCCGGCCTGGTCAAGTGAAAAGACGATGCACTTTTCTCCGTCAGGCGACAGCAATATGGTCTTCTCCGAGCATGCACCGAGTATCAGGCACGCTGTCAGAACTAAACTGATCCTTTTCATCAGCAGCAAAGTTATGATTATTTCTATACAATCGATGTCTTCTTCGTAAACTCAATGATCTCATCTATATAGCCGAAGGCAAGACCAACGACGGTATCTGCCGCACCATAATATATGGCTATCCGTCCTGTCTGCGGATCGTGGACCGCCGCACATGGGAAGCATACGTTAGGCACATCCCCGGTACATTCATAGAGTGTCTCCGGATGCAGGAGATAAGGGCCTGTGCGTGCCAGCACCTTCCAAGGCTGTTCAAGGTCCAGGAGAGCCGCTCCGAACGAATAGTTATATCCCTGACAGGTATGGTGTACTCCATGATAGAACATCAGCCATCCTTCCGATGTCTCGATCGGGACAGGGCCGGCTCCGGTCTTGCAGCACTGCCATGCACTGTCATTGAAATCCGAAGGACCCATCACGAAGCGGTGTCTGCCCCAGAATTCCAAGTCAGGAGACTCGGAATAGAAGATGTCACCGAATGGGGTATGCCCGGTGTCCGACGGACGTGAGAGCATTGCATAATTGCCGTTTATCTTTCGAGGGAACAGGACCCCGTTGCGGTTGTATGGCAGGAAGGCATTCTCGATCTGATGGAAAGTCTTGAAGTCTGTCGTCCATGCTATGCCGATTGTAGGACCGTGATATCCGTTGCACCAAGTCACAAAATACCTGTCTCCTATCTTGCAGACACGAGGGTCATAGCCATACACCCATTCTCCGACCTCAGGGATGTCACAGTCAAACTTTATGGTCTCCGGATCCAGTTCCCAGTTGATGCCGTCCTTTGAGAATCCGGCATGGAGAGTCATCCTGATGTTGGTGTCATCCACACGGAACACTCCTGCATAGCCGTCCTTGAAAGGCACGACAGCAGAATTGAATATACTGTTGGAGTCCGGCAGCAGGTCACGTGGAATGACAGGATTCCCCGAATATCTCCACATCACTTTACCGTATCCTTCCGGACGGTCTTCCCATGGCATGTCCGGCATGGACTCACCGATGATTTTAAGTTCTTTATTCATAATTACATTATCTGTTTGTTTTGTCATCTCTGAAAGGAACGACCCTGCTGAGTATGAAAATCGGCACCGTAGCAAGCATCACCACAATGAAGAAAAGCTTATACCCCAGTGCATCGCTCAGGAAGCCTGAGACCGCTCCTGTCACCATCACGGAAAGGTTCATTATCGCACTAGCAAAAGCATAATGTGCCATCTGATGCTTGCCTGGGGCAACCTGCTGCATCATGAACAGTGTAAGTCCGACGAATCCGAATCCGTAGCCGAAGTACTTGAGCACGATTCCGCTGCCGATCAGAAGCGCAGATGATGGCTGGGCCCATGCGAACCAGGCGTACACCAGGAAAGGAAGGTTGAATATGCAGACAAGGGAGAAGAGAGCCTTCTTGAGGCCTCTGTGCGAGATGTAGTATCC
>JBGUTV010000054.1:0-25604 GCA_045133255.1 Candidatus Cryptobacteroides sp. | reverse complement strand
ATCCTTGTCACTCGGTTTGGTCGCTGCGATGTAAACATCGAATGGCTGACCAGACTCCATGACAGGGCATACGCTCAATGTATCAGCGAATGCAATGTACATAGGTCCTGTGTAAGTGATATGCTTAGTGTTGCAGGCTGCGAACAGCACTAATGCAAGTAACGTATATAATATCTTCTTCATATCTGTCATTTCTTATTTATCGGTTACTTTCGTTAGGCTGCATGTCAGAACCTGGAATATTCATTTCATGCTGTGGAATAGGCCATACGAAGAGAGGGTCTGAAGCCTCTACCTTCAATCCGCTACCCTCCTTTGCAGAAGAAGTCTGCGCCTTACGGGTGAATCCCATATTCCATCTCTTAAGGTCATTGAGTCTGAATCCTTCCATATAAAGTTCCCTTACACGCTCATCGCTGATAGTCTGAAGCCAATTATTATTAGAAATTGAGGTTGATGTGTAAGTGGTATAACGTGCCTTTCTGAGAGTTGTGATGTCAGACCCAGCCTTAGTGAATTCTCCCTTACGACAATAAGCCTCAGCACGGATAAGATACTGCTCAGAAAGTCTGAAGACCTTAGGCATTGAAACGTGAAGGATATTGCTCTGGAGGAATGACTCGTTGCCATAGTACTTTGTAAGCAAAGGCCAGGTCAGTCCGTGAGAGTATCCTGTTGTCATCTCAGTAAAGAATGCATTATATCTCATATCATTCTCCGAGTACAGATCAAGCACCCATGATGAAGGCACGTAGTCCGGAGTATAAGACTGATAGTTGTAGTTCAGGAAAATGCTTCCAAGTGCTCCACCATAAGATGTAGTAGTGAATCCTACTTTCCAGATGATTTCGGTTGCAAGGTCATTTGACCACATATAATCATAGAATGTCTGCTGACCTGTATAAATATCCACTGCGCTTGAAAGGAAGAGGTACTTGTCCTCAATAACCTTTGTTGAATATTCAATAGCCTTGTCCCAATTCTCCATATAAAGATAAATACGGGCATAAAGTGCATTCACCGCACTCTTGCAGAAATAAGGTGAGCTATATACTTCATCATGAGTAATTCCTTCTGCAGCTGCCTCAAGATCCTTAAGAATAAAATCATAAGATTCCTGAAGAGTAGATCTTTTGATAGGTCCCGGGTTATGGTAGCTGTCAACAAGTATGACACCAGGGCCAGAAGCTGTCTCTGCGTTATATGCCTTGCAGTAAAGCTTCACGAGTTCAGAATATGCCAATGCGCGCGCAAAATGCACCTCTCCGCAAAGTTCATCCAGATTCTCCTTCTCCGCATCTGAGTTTATATTCTCACGCAGTCTAGGTTCATAATCAAAGAAGAAATTACAATCACCGATTACTGAATATAAACCAGCCCATACAGATGTGATCTCAGGTGAGTTTGCCTTGATATCCCAACGCCAAACGTCTCCATACACATTTGAGAATCCTTCTACAGCATAGACCAAATCGCATTGTACATCAGGAAGGAGCGTCAACAATCCACTATACAATGATGAGCTCTTGAAATCAGCATAGATACCTAATACGAACTGATTCGCCTCGTTGATATTTGTAATTGCCTGATCCTCCGGTATTGCAGAATCCGGGTACTTCTCAAGACATGAAGTCACCGAAAGCATCAGTGCAATCAAGCATATAAAAAATTTATTATTAACTCTTGACATAGTCATTAAAATGTAAGTTCAAGTCCAAATGTATACTGACGGGATGACGGATACTGCGCCTTGTAGATGTTTGCACTTGACTCCGGATCAAGTCCCATAAAAGATGTGAAAGTGAGTAGATTCTGTGACTGTGCATAGAATCTGAGGCCTGAGATGAATCCTGTTTTCTCCAGAATATTTCTTGGCAGGCTATAAGACAGCATCACATTCTTAAGACGAAGGAACGATGCATCTTCAAGCAAGTGAGTATCGAACTGAGGTTCAACACCATATCTAGGTATATCAGTCACATCGCCTGGCTTCTTCCATCTGTCATAGAGCATTCTCTTAGACTGGTTGTAACCGTCTATCATGCTACCGCCTTCCTCAAAGATCCTGTCATTGTTGACCATCCAGCGATCTGCCACCCATGAGAACTGAGCTGATGCAGAAAGACCTTTCCAAGAAAGAGATGTTCCGAATCCACCAATCCATGGAGCAATGAAACTCTTACCGGTCATCACTTTATCAGCCTCATTATACTCATTGGTAATCTCACCATCCTTTGTATACCAGAGAGAATCTCCATTTATAGGATTGACTCCAGCATATCTGTTAAGGAAGAACTCTCCGTATGAATGACCTACAACATATTTAGTTCCTGTTGTTGAAACCACGTACTCATCAAGGCCATTGTAAAGAGCCTTGATCTCATTGTGGTTGTAGGATACATTTGCATTGATATTCCAGTTAAAATCCTTGTAGCGGAGAACATCGGCACTTACATTAAGCTCTACACCTCTGTTTACCATTGCTCCGACATTGTCCCAAACTGATCCATAACCGCCATTTGCATACGAATCGGGAACTGACATAAGCATATTGGTTGTCAATTTATTATAGAGTTCTGCATCAACATTCAAGCGTCCCCAGAATCCCAGATGTAATGCAATATTTGATGTCCATAACTTCTCCCACTCAAGATTTTCGTTACCTTTTGAATAAGGTCCGATAGCAGCTTGGCCCCAATATTCCTTACCACCAGCTACAAGAGCAAGGTGATCATAATTTGGTATTGAAGAGTTACCTGATGTACCTGTACTTACAGCTATCTGAGCATTTGTAAGCCAAGTATAATCTTTTAGGAAGCTCTCCGAACGCATGTTCCACATGAATCCGAGAGACCAGAAAGATGCCCAGCGTCCCTTTGAACCGAATCGTGAAGATCCGTCAGTACGGATAGAGAAATCAGCATAGTACTTATTATCATAATTGTACTCACCTCTGGCGAAGAAAGACATATATGAATAAGAAGATTTTGAGCTAGACCAGTTTGTTGCTCTTGTAGCAGACGAAAGGTCCATCAGGAAGTCATTTGTCTGACCGGCAGTAGACACGCTGAATCCTTCAACTTGATAATCTACACCTTCCTGACCAACCATAAAATTAAAATGGTGTGTAGAAGCAACATCGAACTTGTAAGTTGCTGTAGTCGTCAATGTCAAGTTCATGGCGTCAGACGAGTTACGACCTGCACTACCCTGGCCATTGTTAGGAACATAACTTGGAACACTTGAGCTTTCAGCTGCTGCATGAGAAAAGTCTGCACCACCCTGAACCTTGACGGTAAATCCAGCAAATGGATTCACTTCGAGATATAATCCAGTAATCACCTTATACTTCTTCACGAAATATGGGTTATTCTGTGTCCACTCCAAAGGATTTTCACCAGTTCCTTTCCAGGACCCATCGCTGAGAGAAGCCAATGAACCATCCGCTTTACGTGGATTCCAATATGGCATCATGAAACGAGCTGCTGAAATCGGAGTATTGGTATAATAGCCTCCGGATACAGACTCATGAATTCCTTCGTATGCCAACATTGTATTGGTGCCGATTTTCAGCCATCTATTAGCCTGAGCCTCAAGATTCAATCTGACATTGTATCTCGTAAAGTCCGAATCAGATACAGTACCCTGCTGATCATAATAACCAGTAGAGACATAGTAATTGATCCTGTCAGTAGCACCACTTACCTGCAACTCATAATTCTGAAGTGGAGCGCACTTATTGAACACCTCATCAAGCCAATTGACATCGATTAGAGCTAGCTGCTCGTAGTTTTTACCGTCAGTCAGTCCGACTTCCTTCTCATACTGGATTCGTTCAGCAGTGTTCATCTGGTTCCATGTAGCATTTGCCAGCTGCGAGAATCCCACCTGAGAGCGGAATGTCACCCTGGCATCACGAGCCATCTGACCACGCTTAGTTGTGATTACGACCACACCGTTAGCCGCACGAGCACCGTAGATTGAAGTACTTGAGGCATCCTTGAGCACAGAGATTGACTCGATGTCATTCGGGCTGATAGCATTGAAATCCGCCGAAGAAATTGGAAGGCCGTCCATAATGAATAGCGGCGCTGTTCCTGAATTGATCGAGTTTGTACCACGGATCTGGAATGTTGCCACTGCACTAGGCTCTCCTGAGTTGGAAAGCACCATAAGACCGGCAGCCTTACCCTGAAGCGCCTGATCAAAGCTTGCAGCCGGTACATCCGCAAGAGCATCCGACTTGACAGTCGATACAGATCCTGCAATCGTCCCCTTCTTACGTACACCATAAGCTACGACAACAACATCATCCAAAGAAGTTGTCTCTACCTCCATAACGACATCACAAGTGAATGTAGGCTGGTCTGGCACCAACACCTCCTGATTCAAGAACCCGATGCTGGAAAATGTAAGTTTTGTTCCGGGTGCCGCCTCAATAGAGTAGTCTCCATCGAGAGAAGTAATCACTCCTGCACCTTGCGCATTCATCACCGCCACACCAATCAGTGGTTGACCATCATCAGCAGATGTAACGACACCACTTACCTTGACCAAAGTCTGGGCGGATAGAATGCCACATCCAAGCACAAAAAGGATGAATGCTGTGAAAAGTTTTTTAATATTGTTCATCAGTTTTGATTATAAATTCGCATTTAAGCGCGCAAAGGTAGCAACTACTGATGAATAATCAAAAATTTTATTTCATAAAAAGAGCCTCATAAATGGCAGGAAAAACAGAGTTCCACGACCATTTGCTTACAATCTGTAACTTCATTAACAAACATCACGTATCCAGAACTTCAACAAACTTGAATGTGCTATATGAGAAATTCACCGGAACACGATATCGCACAGCCTCTTGAGCATGCCAATAATACACATATGCAGGAAATAAAGGTTTGAAGAGCTGAGCACTTTTATCATTAACATCTGATAGTTTGAAAGACATTCTCACATCAAGCGATGTCGGATGAGCACTATGCCAATAATTGTTTGCCGATCCCACCTTATTCCAGGAATCATAATAAGTATTCCGGTATATCTGTTCAAAGACATTACGGACAGCATCACCATCAGCGATTTCCTTACTTTCTATATTTCTGACAGTTACACTATTATCCTCGCAGATGGTTTCCTCGTGACAATAATTATCCACAGCCTTGCCCCAGGTTCCGTCAGGAAATGTCTGCACATACCCGTCAGCCTTAGCCTCAGTCAAGGTCGACACCTCCAATCCTGCAGAACCTATGTCGCTTGCAACAACATAAACACGAGAGGCTTCTATATCGTAAGTCATGTTGGCAATTACAGATATCTGAGACTTCATTCCCTTCACATTTTGAGGATTAAGTCCCGGATACATGCTGAAGGTATCCTCTGGAGCGAGGACGCACGTCCGACCTTCATACAGCCAAACTCCTCTATCATTCAGACCACTCTCATCATATTTCTGCCGAAACTCTTCTGATCCATCGCAAAGACAGTCATTTACAGTAAGATCCTCGATGGGGACCCCATCCGAAAAAGTAGCCTGAACATGATGCGACATAGACTCATAGCCCCAGCCGTCATATGTCAGAGCCGCAAGCAGATCATATGTATCAACCCCTTCCAGATCATACACAAGCCTACTCCCATCTTCAGTTGCATTGCTGCCGTAACCATTGCGTTCAGACACAAACGAGAAAGAACTGCCATAGACAGGAAGAGAAGAATCATTGTACTGATTTACGACATACTCCATCGGAAGCAGAAGGATATCATTGCTGACCTTTTCTTCTGCAAAGTCCTTCAACCCCATATCACAATAAGCATCCACAGTCACAAACTGCCAATAAAGTACATCAAGAGGAATCATTGAAGGATTGTCTACAATCATTGCAAGCTGAGTCTCACCGTAACCGGCCCAATCATTATCCACCAATGTCAGCTCCACCGGAAGACTCTTCAGATCGGCAGACATTGCCGTCCTCAGTCCACACACCTGCTCAGAAAACACCCAGCCAAGGCAATCTTCACGCTGGATCGCACTAAGAAGAGTCATATTCACATTATGATCCGCACCATCGTGAGCACATGAAATCTCAAAAGACAATGCTGGCCCACCCGTCCCGCTTTCACCGCAGACTGTCTTGAAATCCACAGTAGACAGGACGGAGGCATTACCTGTCAGCTGCGGCTGCAGATCGAAATCAAACACACCCAGGTCATAACCGCAGCCATCGGAAACATTGAGATTAACCTGCTCGGAATCAACCAGATACACACTACAGACCTGGCTTCCGCCATTAATCGCACAACACGGCTTGTCCGACAGTACTACACCAGGCGGTTTCACGCACACGTCCTCACTCAGTACCGCCAGGAACTTTCCGCCTTTCTCCCTCATGCATATTTCTCCTTGCGCCGGACGGAGACATAAGGCCTTGACATACCAGTGTCCATCGGATCCAATCAAGTCCGAGAAGCCTACTGCACCTTCCTGTCCCGCAACGGAAGATCTGAAGAACACTTCACATGAATCCATATCTGCGCCTATATACTCTTGAATCTCATCGGACAGCAGGAGGCTATACTCAAATTTCTCACCGACATACAGATCATCCTCGCTGTGCCGGCCTTTGGATATCCAGCCAGACGCATATCCTTCTCTTATGACATAGTCAGGTTCCACCCTCCATGTCACATCATGTTTCAAGCCATCGACAGTAAGACTAAGATTCACTTTCAGGACTGAATTGCCTTTAAGGTTGAAATCAGTGCAGTTATCCTCTCCCAGATACAGCCTATAGATAACCTCACCGTCATAGATTCCGATCTCATCAAAGCGACAGCTCACCTCAAGAAAAGTGCACAGCTCCGCCATATCATCCATAGCAGCAGGAACCTTAGACCAGGGATCATCATTACCCGGCAACAGAATCCCCTGACAATTCTCCATAGCATAGAGCTGCACCTGACCGCCCTCATTCAACGCGGCCAACTCCGCTTCAACACAATAATCCCCATCAAAGACTTCATCAGCTGACATCACCGCCGACCCTCCTGTCATAAAAGGTCTGACACAGGCCGCACTCTGGCACAACCTGACAGAGCAGACCTCCAGACCACCCAAGGCAGACTTATCCAAACTGAAGAGAATCTTTGAAGACAATCTCCGCAACATTATGGGCAGCTTATGTTCCTGTCCGGAAACCACCACACCGCAGGCACTTCCTGATAGTGGCAGAAACTCCTCAACATCAGTCATATCCGACAGGGAAAGCACATATCGATGCAGCAGATCATCCTCCATCCCATATGGTTCCACTTCGCCGACATTCGCCAATACATATATGTTATAGGACACCCCTGAATTCAAAGTCATTGAAGTTTCGGCACGTCCTCCGGCAAGATACACGGAATTCACGAGGACACCACGGCTGTACACATATATATTGAAATCGTTGAGGGCAGACTCATCAGGACATATATATCCACGCGAGCCGGCCACATATCCAAACTCGAATCTCACGACGCATTCTTCCGCCGAAGCCTCAGACTTTCCTTCCAGGTCATCAGTACAGGCCAATGCAAGATGCAGGCACAACGTCAGAATGCCCAACACAACACGCTTCATATCCCCAGCAGCAATCAATACACAACATCCTCAAGATTCTTAAGTCCAGTCAGATTGAAATAGGAGCTCACGAGATCACCACGCAAGCAGACTTTTCTGCCCAGCAGAGACGGATTGTCTACAAGATTCAGTTCATCACGCAAGCTTCCTGCAGAGAGCTGGACCGCAATGCATGAGTTTCTGTCAGACGTTGTGGAGCGAGGCCCCAGAATAAGGTTACTCCTTGACTTGAACGGTTCTTCGAATGCTCCTGACGCAGATGTCAGGTCACCTCCGACAATATACCCGCTGACCCAGACATCATTCATAGGGGACATGGTCCTCGCTTGAGCCACAGTCAATGCCTTCTCGGGAGACACACCGCTGTTGACTGTACCTTCACCTATCGTCAAGCGATCTGATATCCAGGTTCGCGTCGTATCCACAGATATCGTAAGTCCCTTGCCTTCAGATGAAGACTGGACATTGGAAACGCCTACGCCAAGAACCAGTATTTCCTGTGGAGCAAGCTCCCTTGTCATCAGGACTTCATCCTTACCGCTCCGATTCAAGATAAGGGACACAGGTCCCGGCTTGAAGTAGGCCACCCTTTTCTCAGAGTATGAATACATGAGTCTTCCCTCGGCTGCCTTGAGGAACAAGACCCCATCCGGATATGCTGTAAGGAAGGCCGGAGCAATGGACAGACGTATTCCGGAATTGAGCTGCCTACAGACAAGCCCCACATTCACAATCCCATCCTTTTCCACCACAACACATTGACTGTCACCGTACTGAGGCGATGCAAAAGCCGGCTTTTCAAAGTCACCCGAACGCACGGAAACTATATAATTGCCTGCTGCCACTTTCATCGATTCCGGGCAGTCCCCATACTTACCTTCATACATTGATGTTCCGGCAGAGTTCGCAACAGAAAGCAGGAAGTCACTGGTATCAGGGATCTCCGTGACTGCACGGACTTCCGGGTCCACTAATGACTCAAACGAAATCCTCAACTCTCCTTCTCCAGTTTCCGAAGATAAAGCAGATTCACATGACACGACGCCCAAGAAAGCCGCCAGTGCATAAGCTGCCATAAACATTCTTTTCATCATTTCTCCTCCTCATATCATTAATGCCGCACCATTGCTGGCGGAAACAAAAGTATGAGGGAAAAACGTAACCGACACTAAAAAAAAGAAATTTCAACTTTTTCTCTTTTTTAGTGTCGATTTTTATGAATTTTAACGCAAATGTCCCGAAAAATATTATTGCATTTTTCACTTGACAGGTATAAAAAATTCACGGTGCGTTCGCAATCGCTGCGAGCACACCGCTACTTAACCTAAACTTAAACTATGAAAAACTTCGTTACAAATATACGAATTAATAGTTATAACGCAACATTCACAACCCTTATTTTCGCATATTTTAATATCAGAATCTTCTCTCCATGCTCATCAAAGCGTATTTTTGCCTTCAGATCTGCTGGATTGCCTGATATCTCCAATATCTGGCCAAATCCGAATCTGTTATGTTCGATACGCTGCCCGGAGCGAAGTTGAAGTATCGGAGTAGGGGTAAATTCTGCATCAGACACCCTGGCAGGAACCGGCTGCACCCTGCGGACGACTGTCGGTTCGGAGCGTCTTGCAACCTCTGGTCTCGATGGAATTCCAGAGCTTTGAACGCCCGGCTGTCTCTTCTCCGTCACTACTGCTCCAGACCTACCATAATAAGCACTACGGTCTGACCGCGCATGACTGTCGGACGAGCGGGAATGACTGCCTGCAGAACGGAATCCTGACTGTCCTCCGAAGCGTCTGCCCCAACCTCCGGATGAAGATTCATCATCACTGCCGGCCTGAGCGTCGAGATCATCCTCAGTCAAAGGATTGGATATGAATTTCGAATCTACCTCACGGATAAATCGGCTCGGAGAATTTGATTCATGCTTACCGTTGCGCATGCGCGTTGCCGCAAAAGACAGCTGCAGCACCTTACCGGCACGAGTCATAGCCACATAACACAGACGTCGCTCCTCCTCAATTTCACTTTCTGAGGCAAGCCAGCCACCAGAAGGGAATACATTCTCTTCCATGCCTGCAACATACACATATGGAAACTCCAGTCCTTTGGACGAATGAATAGTCATCAGGGCTATTCTATTTGTTCCATTCTCATCGTCATTGACATCCACCGCACTTAGAAGAGACACATTTTCCAGATAATCTCCCAGAGTCACTACCGGAAGATCCGCAGCCGACAGTTCTACACCGTCCTCTACAAGCCCCTCCGCCTGCATTTCTTCGAAAAGTTCGTTCTGCCTTTCCTCTATATAATTCTTTACACTATTGAGAAGTTCCTCGACATTGGCGGTACGCGACTGTCCCTCAATGCTTGTGTCACTTTTATAGAACGCATAAAGTCCGGATTCCATTGCAATGGCAGCAGCTACTGTGTATGCATCCTCCGTATTGGATCTAAGACAAAGTCTTGCCATCATATCGCAGAATTCACGGATCTTCTTGATTGCAGCAGCCTTAAGCCCGAATGTCTCAAGGTCTTCTGAATATGCAGCCTTGAACAATGAAAGCTGATGATGATGAGCTGCAGCAGCCAAAGCTGCCATAGATGTGTCTCCAATGCCTCGAGCAGGTTTGTTTATTATGCGTTTGAGCGACTCGTCGTCATTAAGATTGACACACAGCTTGAAATACGCCATCATATCCTTGACCTCGGCACGATCGAAAAACGAATTGCCCGAATAGATCATATACGGCAGGTTCCTCTTCCTGAGTGCCTCCTCAAGTGCACGAGACTGCGCATTGGTTCTATATAGAATCGCAAAATCCTGATATTGAGCCGATTCCGACTGAATTCTTGTAATTATCGATGATGCAATCAACAGGGCTTCCTCCTGCTCTGTATACGCCTTGATAAGCCTGATCTTTTCACCTTCCGCACCCATCGAATAACATTCCTTCGGAATACGGGCTTCATTCTTGGCTATCAGCGAGTTAGCCGCATCAACAATCACTTTCGTAGAACGATAGTTCTGTTCGAGGCGGAATATATTGTGCTGAGGATAATCCTTCTTGAAATTCAGAATATTCTCGATCTTGGCCCCACGGAAGGCATAGATTGACTGGGAATCATCACCCACGACACAAAGATTCTGATGGAACTGACTGAGTTTCTTCAGGATAAGATACTGTGCGAAATTCGTGTCCTGATACTCATCAACCATTATATATCTGAACCTGCCTGCAATCGTCTCAAGCGCAGCAGGATTATCACGCAGAAGGATGTTCATATTCAGAAGAATATCATCAAAATCCATCACACCTGCCTGTCTGCATTTATGCGCATAAAGCTCATAGATATCACAGATCCTCGGCTTCTTGGCCATCGCATCATTCTGCATCGCATTGGCATTACGTCTGTAAGCGGCAGCTGTAACCAGATTATTCTTCGCCATTGAAATACGGCTCAGGACATCCTTTGGCTTATAGACCTTCTCATCCAGCTGAAGCTCCTTAAGACAGGTCTTGATGGCACTTACAGAATCGCTGGTATCATAGATCGTGAATGTCGAAGGATATCCGAGAGATTCGGAAAACTCCCTCAGGAACCTGATGAAGATGGAGTGGAATGTACCCATATAGAGTCTTCTGGCCTTCTTCTCCCCCACCATCAAGGCGATTCTCTCCTTCATCTCGGAAGCCGCCTTCTTCGTAAATGTCAACGCAAGTATCTCCGACGGCTCGCAACCTTTTTCAAGGATATATGCGATCCTGCTCGTCAAGACCCTTGTCTTTCCCGACCCCGCACCTGCCACTATCAGCACCGGTCCGTCCACACAACTGACAGCGCGCCTCTGCTCGCTGTTCAGTCCCTCTAAAATAGCACTTACATTCTTTTCCATAATGACGGCAAAATTAGATAAAACATTCCAATAAAAAAGACAACTTTTACTACGTAAATAGGGAAAAAATGTCTATCTTCGCGGGCGCAAAAATGAACATATACTCAAAATCAATTTTATAATGTCAAACAACATCTATTTGAAAAAGGGTCTTGATCTCCCTATAAGCGGAGTGGCAGCCCAGAACACCAAGAAGGTGATTGTTCCTGACGTGGTGGCTATCAAACCTACCGATTTCAGAGGCCTTGTTCCAAAGCTTCTGGTAAGAGAAGGTGACAGAGTCCTTGCAGGTACACCTGTCTTGGCAGACAAGATGTCTCAGAACATCCTCTTTGCATCTCCGGTAAGCGGAACTGTAGCAGAGGTTGTCAGAGGCGAGAAGAGAAAGTTGCTTGAAGTCCGCATCAAGGCTGATGCTGAACAGGAGTATGTAGATTTCGGAACAAAGAAGGTAGCAGACATGACTGCCGAGCAGATCAAGGAAGCCCTTCTTGCTGCAGGTCTTTGGCCTGCCCTCACACAGAGGCCTTACGGAATCATTGCAAATCCTGAAGTAAAGCCTAAGGCGATCTTCGTATCAGCGTTCAACACTGCACCGCTTGCAGCAAATCCTGAGTATGCTCTCAGAGATGAGTTCGAGCACATCCAGACTGCAATCAACGCTCTCGGCAAACTGACTGACGGAGGAGTTCACTTCTCTCTCAATTCAGCGACTTATTCAGGTACACCTTTCCACAAGATCGAGAATGTCATTCCTCACGTCTTCACAGGAAAGCACCCTGCAGGAAACGTAGGCGTACAGATCCACCATATTTCACCTATCCGCAAGGGCGAGACAGTGTGGACAGTTTCACTTCTCATGCTTGCTGCTATCGGTAAGCTTTTCAACACAGGAAAGTACGATCTCAAGAGAAAGATCGCCGTTACCGGTCCAAAGGCAAACAATCCTGCTTATGTTGAAGGATATCCAGGCATCGCCATCAAGGATGTGGCTGACTTCTACAACGCTTCAGAGGACCTTCGCTTCGTAAGCGGTGATGTCCTTACCGGAACAAACGTAGGAAAGGACGGCTACCTCGGCTTCTTCGACAACCAGATCACTATCCTTGAAGAGGGTAACAAGTACGAACTTCTCGGATGGGCAAAGCCTGTAAGATGCAGCCAGTTCAGTGCATCACGCACTTATTTCTCATGGCTGACTCCAAAGAAGAAATATGACATGGACACCAACCTTCACGGTGGTCCACGCGCATTCGTGGTGAATGATGTATACGGAAAGGTTCTTCCTATGGATCTCTATCCTGTATATCTCCTCAAGGCATGTCTCGCAAACGACATTGACAAGATGGAGAAATTCGGAATCTATGAGGTTCTCGAGGAGGATTTCGCACTCTGCGAATATGTAGACCCTTCAAAGATCTACATCCAGCAGATCATCACTGACGGTATCGCACTTATGTTGAAGGAAATGTGCTAAAAGCTGAGAATTATGAACGGATTAAGAAATTTAGTAGACAAGATCAAGCCAACCTTTGAGAAAGGTGGCAAGCTCGGATTCCTTCATTCGACATTCGACGCTTTCGAGACATTCCTCTTTGTCCCTAATACTGTGACCAAGAGAGGTGCACACGTAAGGGACTGCGTCGATCTGAAGAGAGTCATGATCATGGTAGTGCTCGCCCTCGTTCCTGCAATGCTTTTCGGTATCTGGAACACAGGTTATCAGCACAGCCTCGCATTCGGCCTCGAGTGGGGCTTCGGAGACATCGTTCTTTACGGTCTCGTAAAGGTTCTCCCTCTTTATGTTGTTGCTTACCTTGTAGGTCTTGGAATCGAGTTTGTTTCGGCTCAGATCCAGGGTCATGAAGTAAACGAGGGTTACCTCGTTTCAGGTATGCTCATTCCGCTTATCGTCCCTGTTGACGTTCCGCTCTGGATGCTTGCAATCGCAGTTGCATTCGCAGTGATCATCGGCAAGGAGGTATTCGGAGGTACTGGTATGAACATCTGGAATCCAGCACTCCTCACACGTGCATTCCTCTTCTTCTCATACCCTAGCAAGATGTCAGGAGACACTATCTGGACAGGTGGCGTAACACGCTTCATGAATGAAGGCGTAGCATATCAGGCAGGCAACGGTCTCGTGGACGGTTTCTCAGGAGCAACTCCTCTTGCAGACCCTACACTCAATAACCTCGCACCTAAGTTTATGGATATGGTTATCGGAACCATCCCTGGCTCAGTGGGTGAGACTTCTGTAATCGCCATCCTCCTTGGTGCCATCCTCCTCATCTGGACAGGTGTTGCAAGCTGGAAGATCATGGTATCTTCTGTAATCGGAGGTCTCGCAATCGGATACCTCGGATATGCAGTAGGCGCTACCGATCTCCCTGGATACTATCAGCTCGTAATGGGTGGTTTCCTCTTCGGTACAGTATTCATGGCTACTGACCCTGTAACTTCAGCTCAGACCGAGTGCGGCAAGTGGATCTACGGATTCCTTGTAGGTGCTCTTGCAGTTACAGTGCGTATCTGGAACCCTGGCTACCCAGAGGGAATGATGCTTGCCATCCTCCTCATGAACACATTTGCACCGCTTATTGACCACTACGTAATAGAGGGTTCAATCAAGAGAAGAGCAAAAAAGGTAAAAATCGCTTAATATATATAAAGGTATGAATACAAACAGTAATACATATACAGTAATATATTCGATCATCCTCGTTGTGGTGGTCGCTGCGGTTCTTGCCTTTGCGGCAATGTTCCTTAAGCCGGCTCAGGATGCAAACGTCAAGAAGGACACCATCGGCCAGATTCTTACAGCCGCAACTTTTGCAGCCGTAGAGGATGCTGCCATTCTTGACACATACAAGCAGGAGATCGAAGCAGCCATCCTTGTAGACATGGATGGAAACAAAGTTGGAGAACTCGACATAGAGACATGCGAGGTTTACGGAAACTCTGACCTCAAGAAGCAGATCGCTGCAGAGCAGAAGGAACTTCCTGTCTATATCTTCAAGAACGGAGTCACTGTAGTTCCTTGCTACGGCGCAGGACTCTGGGGCCCAATCTGGGGTTATGTTGGATTTGAGAAGGACCTCAAGACAATCAAGGCAGTACGCTTTGGTCATAAGGGAGAGACTCCAGGTCTCGGCGCAAAGATCGCTGACGAGCCTTCATTTGCTGAGGCTTTCGTAGGAAAGACTGTTGGCGAGGACAAGATCCTCTTCGAGGTTGCAAAGCCTGCTAACCGCGAGACAGAGAACAATGGTGTTGACGCCATCTCAGGTGCAACAATCACCTCTCAGGCTCTCGGAAAGACTCTTGACCAGTGGTTCGGATTCTATAAGAGCTATCTTACAAAAAATGCTGCTGTAGAAGTTGTTGACGCTGTCATTGACGTGACTGGCGAACTTGATCCGGCAGAGAATGTTGAACCATCAAACACAGTGGAGGAATAAGATATGGCAAATTTTGATTTCAAAGAAACTTTCCTGAATCCGATATTCAAGGGCAACCCTATTTCTGTCCTTGTGCTCGGTATCTGCTCTTCACTCGCAGTTACAGTACAGCTGAAAGGTGCGTTCGTAATGGGACTTTCCGTGATCATCGTGACAGGTCTTTCCAGCCTCGTATGTTCACTTCTGAGAAACACCATTCCTAACCGTATCCGTATCATCGTACAGCTCGTTGTAGTTGCGATGATGGTAATCCTCGTTGACCAGGTGCTCAAGGCTTACGCCTATAGCGTCAGCAAGACTCTCTCAGTCTACATCGGTCTTATCATCACCAACTGTATCGTAATGGGACGTATTGAGGCTTTCGCTCTCGGCAACAAGCCATTCGCTTCACTTATGGACGGTCTCGGAAACGGTCTCGGATATGCAATGATCCTCGTGATCGTGGCATTCTTCCGTGAGCTCCTTGGTAGCGGCACGCTTTTCGGTTTCCAGGTAATCCCTCAGGCCGTATACGATTTCGGCTATGTCAACAACGGTCTTATGATTCTTCCTCCAATGGCGCTTATCCTCCTCGGATGCATCATCTGGGTACAGAGATCGATTCAGAAGGACCTTCAGGAGAAATAACACATAACTAAAGAAAACTATGGCAGATTATATTAGCTTATTTGTAAAGTCGATCTTCATCGACAATATGATATTCGCCTACTTCCTTGGTATGTGTTCATACCTGGCGGTATCAAAGAATGTAAAGACAGCCAACGGCCTCGGTATCGCCGTTATTGCTGTGCTTCTGATCACTCTCCCTGTGAACTATCTCCTCAACGAGTACATCCTGAAGCCAGGCGCACTCGCATGGATGGGAGAGAAGTACGCAGGTCTTGACCTCAGCTTCCTTAGCTTCATCATCTTCATCGCAGTCATCGCTGCAATTGTTCAGATCGTGGAGATGGTAGTAGAGAAGTTCCTGCCGAACCTCTATTCACAGCTCGGTATCTTCCTTCCGCTCATCGCTGTAAACTGTGCAATCCTCGGTGGTTCACTCTTCATGCAGGAAAGAGATTTCGTAAGCTTCGGAGAGCCTGTAGTATATGCACTCGGCTCAGGTATCGGTTGGTGGCTTGCAATCGTAGCACTTGCTGCAATTCGCGAAAAGCTTGCCTACTCTCACGTACCTGCAGCACTCAAGGGTCTCGGTATCACATTCATCACCGTAGGTCTCATGGGTATTGCATTCATGACATTCATGGGTATTCAGCTTTAATATAGGAGGATAAGATTATGACGCAAACAATACTTTTCGCTGTGATCGTCTTCGTGATCGTCACACTCATCCTGGTTGCACTTCTCCTCTTCATCAAGACGAAGCTTACACCATCAGGAACAGTTAAGATAAACATCAACGAGGGAAGCAAGATCGTAGAGGTAACCCCTGGCGGCAACCTTCTCTCGACACTCGCAGAGCAGAAGATCTTCCTGCCTTCAGCTTGTGGCGGTAAGGGTGCCTGCGGACAGTGCAAGTGCCGCGTTACCGAAGGTGGTGGAGAGATCCTTCCTACCGAGGTAGGTTTCTTCAACCGCAAGCAGATCGCTGCAAACTGGCGTCTCGGATGTCAGGTAAAGATTAAGGAGGACATGTCAATCGAAGTTCCGGCTTCAGCACTCAGTGTGAAGAAGTGGGAGTGCGAAGTGGTTTCTAACCACAACGTAGCTACCTTCATCAAGGAATTTGTGGTCAAGCTCCCTGAGGGCGAGCACCTCAACTTCCAGTCGGGTGGATACATCCAGATTGACGTACCTGCTGTAACAGTAGACTATAAGGATATCGACGTTGACGAGCAGTTCGAGGCAGATTGGGAAAAGATGGGTCTCAGAACCCTCAAGATGGTCAACCCAACTCCGACCGTACGTGCTTACTCAATGGCTTGCTACCCTGCAGAGGGCGACATCATCAAACTTAACGTACGTATCGCAACACCTCCGTTCGACAGAGCGGCAGGCAAGTGGGTTGACGTTAACCCAGGTATCTGTTCTTCTTACATCTACTCTCTCAAGCCAGGTGACAAGATCACAATCTCAGGTCCTTACGGTGAGTTCTTCCTTCCAAAGGATCTCCCTGCAGATCAGGAGCTTATCTTTGTCGGTGGTGGTGCAGGTATGGCTCCTATGCGTAGCCACATCATGCATCTCTTCCACACTGAGAAGACTAACCGCAAGGTTAACTTCTTCTATGGTGCACGCGCACTCAAGGAGGCATTCTACCTTGATGACTACCATGCAATCGAGAAGGAGTTCCCTAACTTCAAGTTCAATCTTGCACTTGACAGACCGGATCCAGAGGCAGATGCAGCAGGCGTACCTTATGTTGCAGGTTTCGTACACAACGTAATGTTCGAGACCTACCTCAAGCAGCACGAGGCTCCGGAGGATGCACTCTATCTCATGTGTGGACCTCCTATGATGGTCGGCGCGGTTGTAAACCTCCTCGACTCACTCGGAGTTCCGCCTGAAAACATCCTTTACGACAACTTCGGAGCGTAATTCTCCGACAGCATAAACAGCAACGCCCGGCCAAATGGTCGGGCGTTGTTTTACATATCATCACTTCATCAAGGAATAAACCTTTGTGATCAGTTGCCATAGTATGAAAGTCTTGTTCCTGAATGAGAGAGGCAGCTCGCAGATGCGTTGGGCCAGATAAGGATACTTGGCAAAGAATCCAAAGCCGTATCTGATTGAAAGCCATCCTGTCCTCATGAGGATTTCACCATACGAATCACGAATCGGTGAATTATAGAGCTCGTTCTGATAACGCTCATACAGAGCCATCATATTCATAGCGGAGTCACGCCTTCTGTTCTTCCTCTTTGCCGCAGAAATGGAACCTGGATTATCCCTCCTGTAATGATAAAGGGCATGCGGAAGATGAACCATGCTTTCAGCATAATAAAGAAGCTGCGCCATAAGATATATATCTTCGTGCATTCCGTACGAAGGGAAACGGATATCATTCTTCTCGTACACAGAGCGCTTCACACATTTATTCCAGACATAGCCATACGCCTTGTAATTGAACAGTCCCCAGATGAACTTCATTTTTGAATCGGCTGTATAGTCCTTCTCCCTATCCAGTTTTGAACGTGAAGAATATTCCTTATAGAAATCAAAATATATGACGTCGCTGTCAGTTTCCACGGCCTTGGCAGCAATCTTCTCCACCATATCCGTCTCTACCCAATCATCGGAATCGACATGAAGGACATAATCACCTGTCACATATTCCATTCCCGTTCTGCGCGCTGCCGGAAGACCTTCATTACGTTTATTAACGATAACTATTCTATCCCTCAATGAACTGTATTTCTTCTCAATCAGCTTATTCAACAGATCAATCGAGGCATCCTTTGTTCCGTCATTTACAAAAATGAACTGTATATTGTCATATGTCTGCCCCAAAAGAGAATCAGCAAAATTGACAATATACTTCTCTACACCATAAACAGGTGCAACAATAGAAAAAGATGGATGAGATGACATAATCATTGATATTTATACCAATTTCTGGAAACGGTCAGCAATCCTCACTATAAGGACCATCTCAAACATTGCCGGCTTATTCCATGCATAAGGGGGACGACATACGGTCTGAATGAATCTTGCGATTCTCGTCCAGCGGTTCCAGTCCCTTGATCTGTTCTCAGTCACCTGACGAATTGTCTTGGACCTGCGCTCCAGATGCTTTGTCCAGCCGGCAGCCCTTCTTGACGGATCCTCGAAACGAGCCTTTATCCTGCCTAGATCGAAATACCCGAAATGGAAAAGATAAAGTCCTTTACCGATATGGAAGTTATGTCCCTTGACTCGATGAAAGCCTCTTCCCCATCTTACTGGTTTCGCAATGACACAAGGCTTCGTATACCTTGTAGACAGACGCGCATAATGCCTCTGGCTAAGGAATGGAGCATCCTCCCGAATGTCACCCTCTTCTTCGGTATGCTGCCCCACATCCACACCTAGACCGGAAAGAGAAACCTTGACTCCCGCCTTGTCGAGATATTCTGACAAAGACATATTGAGTTCCGGGTCCACAATCAGAAACTCATCTGCATCAGTACCTATGACAAGATCATATGTTTCAAGCAACCTGGCTGCAGTAGATGAAAGGAAATCCAGACGTCCCTTCTCTGCCTCCACGACCTGGCCGGGTATCTTATCGACCGCCTCCACGTTTACACCAGGACACCAGTCAGGAATCTCCTGATCCTTGCCGTCCAGATAGACATAGAGATTTTCATACCCAAGTTCAGCGCCATAATAAGCGACCCACTTGCGGAGATAGAATTCATCATTTCGCACCATTGTCAGTGCACATATCTTCTTAGCCATAGTTCTTGACATTACTTAATCCACCAAATATAATATTTATTTAGGGAATTCCACAAGAATTCAACCTACACACTCATCAATTAGGCCAGATATGATTATAAAATAAATCTTAGCATTATAAAAAAAGTCACATCATTATAAAAAAGAGAAAAATTGCATGAATCTTTTTTATAATCGGCCTATAATCCGACAAGGGCGCCTTAGCTTTGCATAAAAAAATGAAAAGGATTATGGCTGTCGCATTTATACTCGGATCCACCCTTATGTGGTCTGCTGATGCTCTGGCGGAACCCCGCTACAGAATGAACTTCGGAATAGGAGTGTCCACATCCATGAACGGAAGCTTGACATTTACTATGGAACATCCTTTTTCCGAAAGATGGTCGGTTTCGGTATCGGCAGGACATAGGATCAGGCAGATGAAGGGCCTGAGGTCCAAGGAATCGGAGACTCATCAGCAGGAATTCGATGATGCACCTGAAATATATTCAGATTCAAGCCATCGGGAAAGCTTCACCTTCTCATACTGGCCACAAAGAGTGAACAAAGGAATCGCAGTTTCAATCGGAGCAGAATATATCGGGAAAGAGGGTTTTGATGCAATTTGCGGAATAAGCTACCGGATTCCGATCTGGAAAGGACTCTCAGCAGACATCTGCTGGCAGACAGGATGCATTCGTCCTGTCATATACGGGCACAAAGTTAATGGGACAGCAGGGTTGAACTTATATTATAGATTCTGATATGAAGATGAAAGGAATAAGCCGGGAAATTGCTCTCGAACATTCTGATACATTAAGGCGTTCCGCCATTCCCAATCGGGCCACACTCAATTACTTGCTTTTTCTGATATTCCCGGCTTCGATATGCGGATGTGATTTTCCGGAGCTGAAGGGCAATGCGCCTGTCACTCCGGAATACTCCGCAGAAAATGAATGCGCTACATCGGTAAAGACCTCTATCAGCATCAATGGGAAAGCCGAGAACCTTGACATCTTCACATTCGACAACGACAGAATGGAAAGATTGGATTCCTACCAGAGATTCGAAAAGGAAGACCTAAGGATCTGCGACATAGCCACACGTACGGGAGAGAAGACAATGGTAATCATTGCAAACAGCAATACAGATAAATATGACTGGATCGATATCAATTGCAGGAAGGCCCTCGAGAAAAGAATCTTCAATCTGGAAGAGGAAAGCATTGCGCACCCGGTAATGACGGCAGAACAGCAATTCAAGGCAGGAAGCACATGCCAAGTTCAGTTGACTCCTCTTGGAGGAGAAGTTGTACTCAGATCGCTCAGATGTGATTTTTCTGACAGGACATATGAAGGAGAGAAACTGAGAGATATAAAGGTATATCTTACAAACATCAATGCATCCTGCGGAATACAGACTGACATGGATGATTATCCTTCAAGAATAATCAATGCAGGCAGGCTCGACCTTAATGACCTGGAACGCTTCATGCATCCTGAAATGATTTACGCAGAAATCGACAATCCTGTAGGCACAGCAAGAGTGTACCCTGACATAAGGTTCAAGACCTACCCTAATTCATGCCCGGAAGAGAGCGTCGGCTCACCATACACAAAACTGGTCATTGAAGGCAGAATCAGGGACAACACCTACTATTACCCTATCCCCATAAACAGAAAAAGGGATGCAGATGAACCAGGAATCAGGAGGAACAGGTGTTATATATATGATATTACCATCACAAGAACAGGGTTGACCGATCCGGACGGCTCGATAGAAGGCTTGGAGTTGGACATTAATCTGGAGGTAAAGGAATGGAAAGAAAAAGATTGGTACGATGTACGGTTCTGATACTGATCTGGCTCATGTATGGATGCAGCAATAACCTGTCAGACAGAGAAACCGCAGAAGTCAGGATCGGCTTCAACAATACAGGATTCATATGCAGGTCGATGGATCCGGCAGAAGACAGGATCAATGATGTCAGCATATTTATATATGACAGCAACGGGGTGCTGGAAAAAAGCATCTGGCGCGAGACATGGAACAGTTCAGAATCCGTTACGCTGAACCTTCTGGCCGGAAAGGAATACAGATTCCTTGCCTGTGCGAATTTCGGATACAGGATAGCGCCAGCCGATCTGAACGATCTTCTGGAGCATCGTTTTCACATGGCATATCCGGACGAATACCTTCCCGGTATTCCGATGACCGGAGACTCTGGTACCATACGTATTGAAGACGGCTCGTGCATATCGCTCGACCTGACACGCATGATGGCAAAAGTCAGCATCAGAATTGACCGTAGGAAACTGTCCGAAGATGTAGAAATGAAAGTAAGAAGCATCAAGGTGGGCAACTGTCCTAAATCTGCATCAGCATTCGCATCAAGCAAGGTAGAGAATCAGGATCAATGCTTCAGCATGGGATTCCATAGAAATGCTGAAGAGTGCACTCCATTGAATGAAATGGCTGAAATCGGAATCAGCAAAGATGTCTCAGTATATATGCTGGAGAACCTTCAGGGAAGATTCCGCGACAGTGATATCAGTGCAGATGCAGACAAGGTCTTTGACAAGGACGATCCGAGACAGAATATATGTTCATATATAGAGATCGGGATGGACTATCTATCTCCGGATTGGAAAAGTCAGGGCAACGGGCTGATTTACAGATTCTACCTCGGAGAAGACAGAAACAGCCTGGACATTGAAAGGAACTGCCACTACAGGATTACGGTCTGTCCCGAAGATGACGGTCTCACCGAGGACAGCTGGAGGGTGGACAAGAGCAACATGGTCTATGCAGGTCCTGTATCATTCAGCAGCTGGCCGGAAAGCTATATCCGCGGTGACATAGGTGATAAAGTACATATCGGATGCACATTCACGCCGTCCTTTGCCCCTTTCTATGTAGGCATTGATGAAATGACTGAGGACAAGGCGAACGGAATCTACGACTTCGAAATAGACGAAGACGGACACGGAGCCACCCTTACTCTGACCGGGCCAGGAAGAGGACTTGTCTATATGGAAGCGGGAGACCCTGTAAACGAAGCAGCCATGTGGGTCATAGAAGTAAATCTTCCTAAAGAGTAATGTAGTCTGCGGTGTGAGATTCCTTGCATGCGGAGAGTTCCTCCGGCTTGCCGGCAAATACAAGATTTCCTCCGGCATCACCTGCCTCAGGTCCAAGGTCAATGAGCCAGTCGGCAGAGCGTATCACATCAGGATTATGCTCTACGACCACTATCGTGTGCCCCTTGGCCAGCAAGGCGTCAAACGATTTAAGAAGCTTCTCCACATCATAGAAATGAAGTCCGGTGGTAGGTTCATCGAAAATGAAGAGTATTCTCTGAGGCTTTCCCTTTGAAATGGTCTCATTCATAGAAAGGAAGTATGCAAGTTTGACTCGCTGGCTTTCACCTCCCGAGAGTGTACTGCTGCTCTGGCCGAGCTTGATATAAGAAAGTCCGACATCTACCAGAGGCTGAAGCCTTTCAGCTATTCTCTTAGCCACAGGATCATCTTGAGCGCCAAAGAACGAGATAGCCTCTTCCACGCTCAGATTCAGGATATCGTCAATATTCATACCCTTATATCTCACCTCAAGAATATCCGGTTTGAAGCGTTTTCCAGAGCAAGACTCACAGACCATCTTAACATCAGCCATAAACTGCATGCCGATCTTCACAAAGCCTTCACCCTGACATTCAGGACAGCGTCCGCCATCAATATTGAAAGAGAAATGAGATGGTGTGTAACCGTTCAATTTCGCATACTGCTGATCAGACAGCAGCTTTCGTATATCATCGTATACCTTGAGATATGTCACGGCATTGGACCTTGAACTCTTACCTATCGGATTCTGGTCCACATACTCTACCTGGGTGATCCTGTCAAGATTTCCAGAAAGGCCACGGAATGTTCCAGGAGCTGCACCTGCCTGATTTATGTGCCGATAAACTGCAGGGTACAATATATCTCCGACAAGTGAAGACTTACCGCTTCCGCTGACTCCAGTGACAACCGTAAGGACTCCCAGCGGGAATCTTACATTAATATCCTTGAGGTTGTGCTCCATCGCACCCTCAACTGTAATGGAGTAATTCCAATCTCTCTTCTTCCTTACATATCTCTCACGCAAGCCTCCAAGGTACTGCAGAGTCAGAGACCTGGCATCTACAGAAGGATCGGTGTTTTCACCCAGTCGTCCCTGATATACGATCTCTCCGCCGTGCACACCTGCCTTAGGTCCTATATCTATAAGAACGTCTGCAGCCCTCATGATTTCCTCATCATGCTCAACCACCACAACTGTGTTCCCTATATCCCTCAACCTCTTGAGAACAGATATAAGCCGCTCTGTATCACGAGGATGCAGTCCAATACTAGGTTCATCAAGAATATACAGCGAGCCCACCAGAGAGCTTCCCAAAGCTGTCACAAGATTTATTCTCTGACTTTCACCTCCAGATAGGGTGTTGGAGGTTCTGTCAAGCGTAAGATAACCAAGTCCGACGTCCTTTATATATTTCAAGCGTGACACTATTTCCTCAATCGCTTTTTCGGCAATCTTTCTGTCATGAACATCAAGCTCCAGATCTTCAAGGAAAGACAGAAGCTGATCGACGTTCATACACAACAGCTCATGAATAGTCCTGCCGCCAACCTTCACGAACAGAGCCTCCCTCCTGAGACGGCTTCCACCACACTCACTGCAGACAGTCTTGCCGGAATAACGGCTGAGCATATATTTGTACTGAATCTTATACCTGTTGGATTCAACCCACCTGAAGAACTCATTGAGGCCGATGATTGACTCTTCCTCGGTCTCAGCCGCATATCCTTTCCATATCAGATCCTTGACGCTCTGACTCAAGTTGCAGTACGGCTCAAATATAGGAATGCCATACCTGACGGAGTTCTTGACAATCTGGTCCTTGAACCAGCTCATCTTGTCTCCTCTCCAGCATGCAATGGCCCCGTCATATATTGTCTTGCTCTTGTCAGGAACTACCAGATCCTCGCTTATACCGATGATCTGTCCAAGTCCACCGCAGACAGGGCATGCTCCGAGAGGACTATTGAAACTGAAAAGATATTCATCAGGTTTGCTGAACACAATTCCATCCGCCTCAAAACGGTTTATGAACTGCTTCAGGACAACATCTTCTCCTGTTTTTTCCGTCCTTATATATATGGTTCCGTTCCCTCTGTCAAAAGCAGCTTCCACAGAAGAATGAAGCCTGGTCTTAAGGTCGTCCAGCTCCGCTTCAGATGCACCTGCCTGAGGAAGACGCAGACGGTCCACAAGAAGATACATCTCCTCCGGATAATTCTCGGCCTCTGCCATCTTCATCACTTCCTCAATCCTCATCATCCTGTCGGAAAAAAGTCTGGAATAACCCTCTTCCTTGAGCTGAAGCATAAGTTCCACCTTGTCCTGACGAGATTTCCAACCAAGATCTGCAAGAATATATATAGCATCAGAATCCGCCTCAAGAACATACGAAACCACATCATTCACAGTACTGCACCTTACCTCTTCTCCCGATACCGGTGAATACGTCCGTCCGATGCGGGCAAAGATCATCCTCAGATAATCAAATATCTCAGTACTTGTTGCAACGGTAGACCTGGGATTACGGGTATTGACCTTCTGCTCTATAGCGATAGCCGGTGGGATACCCTCGATAAGTTCGACATCAGGTTTGGACATGCGGCCGAGAAACTGACGCGCATATGAAGAAAGACTCTCAGCAAAACGTCTCTGACCCTCGGCAAACAATGTATCAAAGGCAAGCGAAGACTTACCCGAACCCGAGATGCCTGTAATGACCACGAACTTGCCTCGCGGTATCTCCACCGTAACATCCTTCAGGTTATTTACCTTTGCCCTCCTTACTATTATATTATCCTGTCCAGACATCCTGTTCCGTTTCGTTAATCCTTAATCGACCATTATCGGCCCACAGACAGGCCGAGCATACAAAGATAGCAAAATTAGCCATGAAGAACAATATAATGAATTTTGTTTTATAGGGCAGAATCGGCAGAAACCGCCGAAAAATTGAAAATATTTAATTTTTTTGAGAGAAAAATTTGGAGATATCAAAAAAATGCGTACCTTTGCATCCGCGTTCGAGAAAAACGCATAAGACTGAACAATTGGTGCGGTAGTTCAGCTGGTTAGAATACCGGCCTGTCACGCCGGGGGTCGCGGGTTCGAGTCCCGTCCGCACCGC
>JBGUTV010000053.1:0-9384 GCA_045133255.1 Candidatus Cryptobacteroides sp. | reverse complement strand
TGAGGATCCACCTCTTCCCATTCCGAACAGAGAAGTTAAGCTCACCATCGCCGATGGTACTGCCCCACCAGGTGGGAGAGTAGGTAGCTGCCACTTTCTTATACGACACCCTGTCATCATACGATGACGGGGTGTTTTGTTGTATGGAAAGGTCTTACTCTCCGTCGCCAGTCTCGACAGCCCTTCCTGGGGACCCCGCGCACTTTTGGTATGAAACTGCTGCAGGTCTCCCTTTTTCGGAGGGGACTGCGCGCACTTTTGGTATGAAACTGCTGCAGGTCTCCTTTTTTTGGAGGGGACTGCGCGCACTTTTGGCATCAAACTGCTGCAGGTCTCCTGGTTTCAGAGGGTGCTGATGGGATTTTCGATGAATCTGTGCCCATTGTTCAACTTCAGAACCTAGTTTGAGCACGTTTTGCAAAACTTGTGTCCGATGGTTATTTGCAGACCATGATGTCGAGGATCATATTGTCGGTGGATTGCATTCCGACGGATCCGATGCGTCCGAGATTTCGGATTGTCTTTTCGATGTCTTCTTCTATGATGCCGTCTTCTGGTGAGATGCAGATTCCACCCATAGCAAGAACAGCAGACTGAAGTGCGCTTGATACTCCTGATGCAACCTTCATTGCACAACCTTCTTTCGCACCGTCGCATACCATTCCGGTAATGTTGCCGATCATGTTCTTGATACTGTAGCACACCTGTTCATAGGAGCCGCCGCGAAGATAGACAAGGCCGCATGCTGCACCGGTTGATGCAATCACGCATCCGCACAGAGCGGACAGTTTTCCAAGGTAGCCTTTGATGTGAATTGCAATCAAGTGACTCATTGTAAGAGCGCGGGCGAGCTGTTCGTCGCTGATCTGATATCTGTGAGAATATGCAATAATCGGCATTGTTGCAGTAATGCCCTGATTGCCGCTTCCTGAATTGCTCATTGCAGGAAGAGTGCATCCTGCCATTCTTGCATCTGACGCTGCTGCAGTCATTGACATGGCGTAGCTTAGGAAGTCATTTCCGAATACTTCTCTGCTGGATTCAAGGCTTATTGCCCAGCCGACTCTGAGGCCATATTTTCCTTTAAGACCTTCTTCTGCTAATGTCTGGTTGAGAGCTCTTGACTCGAGAATGAATTCTATCTCCTCATAGGAAACTGACTGTGCGAACTCAAATATTTCCTTCACGGTAAGACCGTAATCAAGTGTACATTTCTGTACGTCTTCAACAGTCTCACGGTGAGATGATGCGAGGAGATGTTCGTCATACCAAGTCTCGACAATGTTGTCGTGATCATCTTCGATGACTGCTGTGGCGGTGTGACCTCCTGTCTGAACTGATCCTACAATCGCTTTGATATATAGCTTTTTGTCAGTTTCAGCAAGGTTTATCTTGACCATTTTGGCGCTGACGATTTCCTTGGCTCTTCTTATGGCCTCGTCATTGAGATCTCGGAGCACTTCAAGCCCATAGGACGATTTTCCGCAGACAGCTCCAAGGGCAGCTGCAATGAACAGACCTACCATTCCGGTTCCAGGGATGCCTACACCCATTCCATTCTTGAGTATGTTTGCACTTACCTGTACCTCTACTCTGAAATCTTGGCCCAGACGACCGTCAGTCCCGTTGTTCTCTTCAAGAATCTCAACAGCTTTGGCAACTGCCAATGCAACTGCTATCGGTTCTGTACATCCCAATGCAGGTTTGACTTCCTTTCGGATAAGCTCTATGATTTCAGAATGTCTGGGGTTCATCAGAATTCCTCCTTGATGTTATATTTGTTACGTTCCTGGCTGTTTCTTGATACCATTTCGCAGATGAATCCTGCGAGGAAAAGCTGGAAGCCGATAAGCACGGCCACCAGTGCAAGGTAGAATAATGGCTGGTCTGTTACAGGCCTGTATACTAGTCCATGTGTCTGCTGGATAAGTTTCTCAGCTATCACCCAGACTGTAAGTACAGCTCCTGCAAGGAACATAAGTATGCCGGTGAAGCCGAAGAAATGCATCGGTTTCTTGCCGAAGGTGCTGAGGAACCAGAGCGAGATAAGGTCAAGCAGTCCGTTGACGAATCTTTCAAGTCCGAACTTGCTGACTCCGTATTTTCTTTTCTGATGCTGTACGGGCTTTTCAGTTATCTTGTCGAAACCTGCGTTCTTTGCCAGATAAGGAATATATCTGTGCATTTCGCCATATACCTCGATGTTCTTCACGACCTCGTTTCTGTATGCCTTCAGACCGCAGTTCATGTCGTGGAGTCTGATGCCAGTCACCCAGCGCGCTGTCGCATTGTACAGCTTTGAAGGAAGATTCTTTGTGAATTTGTTGTCAAATCTCTGCTTCTTCCATCCCGACACGATGTCGTAGCCTTCTTCCACAACCATTCTGTAGAGCTCCGGAATTTCTTCAGGTGAATCCTGAAGGTCTGCATCCATTGTGATGACTACTCTTCCCTCTGCTGCCTTGAATCCTTCGTACAATGCTGCTGATTTTCCGTAATTGCGTCTGAATGATATGCCTCTGATTGATGAGTTCTTTGCTGCAAGTTCCTTGACGATCTTCCATGATGCATCGCGGCTGCCGTCATCTATCATAAGGATTTCATATGAATATCCTTCCCTTGTCATAACGGCTTCGATCCACGAAACAAGTTCGGGAAGTGACTCTTCCTCGTTGTACAGGGAGATTACGATCGATATGTCTTTTGTGTATTCCATATTACTGTTCGTTTGGTTTGTAGTCGGCAAACGGGTCTTTGCTCGGAATCATTCTTGAAAGGATTGCTGAAAGAAGTATGCCGTAAATTGAACAATATATGAGGTTGGAGAAGAATGTGATGCTTGACATGTTGTTGAGCATCTTTTCTGTCTGAGCCATTGTGTTTGAGTCCATCATTGGTGCGAGCTGCTGCATGGTGGCATCCAGCTGGCTGCTTATAAAGTCCGGTGAGATGAACTCATAGTTTGCAAAGGATACTGCTGCATAGATCAGAGCGGAAAGAACTCCTGTGAGGGCTCCGAATCTGAACGTCGTAGAGTTGTCCGCCTCCGGGTGATTCTTGACAATCTTTTTCATGAAGAACATCATCAGCCATATGCAGCCGACGAACTTTGCAATCCAAAGTATGGATGACATTGCCATCATTGCGAATGCTGACATTTCACCAGAGGACAGGAACTGGGTTGCGAACATGTATGCTGATGAGATTGCTCCAAAGGCGATGCCGGCTTTACCTGCTGCATCCCAAATCGTTTTCTTATCCATTTTCTAGAATTTATACCATTATTAATGCAAATATAACTTAAATTCTTCATGATGTGAGGATATCCAAAGATAAAAATGTAAGTTTGCGGTCTAAACTTAATCGATTGTCATTATGAAACATTATTCTGTCTTTACATTCATCATCATTGCTTCCATCCTGCTTTTTTCATGCGATAAGGTAAACAAGGGAGGAGAGACTGGGGAAGGTCAGGAGAATAAACCGAAGATTACATCGATATCTTCGCAGTTCAACGGTAAGGCCGTGTATGGCTGTCCTATAGTCATCAAGGGTCAGAACTTCAGCACCAAGCCAGGTGGAAATATCGTGATGTTCGGCAGTAAAGAAGTGAAGGAGCTGATTGCTTTCTCAGCGGAAGAAATTACTGTAAATGTTCCGCATCTTTCAGGATATGACCTGATGCTGAGGGTTGTCTGTGATGGAGTCAAGTCGAATGAGAAGCTCCTCAGATTCGATCAGCAGAAGTGCGACTCGGCTGCGATTTTCAAGAACGCAAAAGTTGAGAAGATCCGTGAGGGCATAGTGTGGACAAGTACCACAACAACCTGGCTTGGAGAGCCAAGGTCTCTTAATGTCTTGAGTATCAAACCTTCTATAACCAATCAGATCGGTATATATTACAAGTCGCTGTATGGAACTTCTACCAGCAGCCAGGCAACGAATCTTGGTGCTGTGGCTGCCATCAATGCAGCGTATTACGGCGGAACTGCACATGACGGATTCGTGAGGGTTGACGGAAATGTAAAGGTGAAGGGCGGAAGAGATTGTGCTTCGTTCTTTGCAAATGGCGCGTTTATGATTGATGATAATGAGCCTGCAATCTGTGCAGTAAACGGCAATGCCGGTGCTGAGGCCCTTCCATCAAAGAATGTCATCGGAAGCGGTCCGCTTCTGGTTATGGACGGAACCGTGCAGGCTGTCAACAATACGAGCGATCATAATACGACATCACATCCTAGAACTGCTATCGGACTCACTAAGGACGGACGAGTGCTGTTTGTCACAGTTGACGGAAGATTCCCTGGACTGGCAGTGGGAATGTCATCAGAGCTTCTTGCAAAGTATATGAAGATTCTTGGAGCTTATTCGGCGTTGAATCTTGATGGCGGCGGATCTACTACAATGTGGATCAAGGATAAGGGCGTTGTCAATCATACCAGCCAGGGTGGCACAGGGTCATGGGACAGTCCGAAGGAGCGTTCCGTAGGAAGCATAATATACGTCAAATAGTTTGATGAGTGCTAAAAAATTCGTATATTTGCGGTCTTGCATTGGCAATATATATATTATCGATAAATATAGAATTTTATGATTAACATTACATTTCCTGACGGTAGCGTGAGAGCTTACGAGAGTGGCATCACTGCATTTGAAATTGCGAACGGCATCAGTCCGAGACTTGCAGCAGACGTTATGGCTGCTACGGTTATCACCGGCGACGACACCACAGGAAAAGGTACGATATATGATCTGGACCGTCCTATTACTGAGGACGCGTCTATCCGTCTCCACAAGTGGGAGGATGCAGAGGCTAAGCATGTGTTCTGGCATTCTTCTTCACATCTTCTTGCTGCGGCTCTCGAGGCCCTTTATCCAGGTGTCAAGTTCGGTATCGGACCAGCTGTCGAGACCGGTTTCTATTATGATGTTGATTTCGGTGAAAAGACATTGGTGGAGGCTGACCTCAAGGCTATCGAGGACAAGATGATGGAGCTTGCACGTCAGAAGAACGCTTTCGTGAGGACTGAGGTTTCAAAGGCTGATGCTCTCAAGGCTTTCACAGAGAAGGGAGACGAGTACAAGTGCGAACTTATCAATGAACTCGAGGACGGTACAATCACTTTCTATACTAACGGAGCATTTACAGACCTCTGCCGCGGACCTCACCTCAGAGATACTTCGGTGATCAAGGCAGTAAAGCTTACTGCAATTGCAGGTGCTTATTGGAGAGGAGACCAGGAGCGTCAGATGCTTACCCGTGTATATGGTGTGTCTTTCCCTAAGAAGTCACTCCTTGATGAGTATCTCCAGATGATTGAGGAGGCCAAGAAGCGTGACCACAGAAAGATCGGTAAGGAGATGGAGCTTTTCACTTTCTCTCAGAGAGTAGGACAGGGTCTTCCATTGTGGCTTCCAAAGGGTGCAGCTCTTCGTGAGCGCCTCGAGAACTTCCTCAAGAAGCTTCAGAAGTCTTATGGCTACCTTCCTGTAGTTACTCCGCACATCGGTAACAAGGATCTTTATGTGACTTCAGGTCACTATGCAAAATACGGTAAGGACTCATTCCAGCCTATCCACACTCCACAGGAGGGAGAGGAGTACCTGCTCAAGCCTATGAACTGTCCTCACCACTGTGAGATCTATAGAGCTAAGCCTCGTTCTTACAAGGATCTCCCTCTCAGACTTGCTGAGTTCGGTACAGTATACCGTTACGAGCAGAGCGGTGAGCTTCACGGACTTACACGTGTCCGTAGCTTTACTCAGGACGATGCGCACCTCTTTGTGCGTCCTGACCAGATCAAGGAAGAGTTCTGCAAGGTTATCGACATCATCCTTTATGTGTTCAAGACCCTTGATTTCAAGGATTATGTAGCACAGGTATCACTTCGTGATCCAAATAACAAGTCAAAATATATCGGATCTGACGAGAACTGGGCAAAGGCTGAGGCTGCCATCATCGAGGCTGCTGAGGAGAAGGGGCTCAACACTGTGGTAGAGTATGGCGAGGCTGCATTCTATGGTCCTAAGCTTGACTTCATGGTGAAGGATGCCATCGGAAGAAAGTGGCAGCTTGGTACAATTCAGGTGGACTACAACCTTCCGGAGCGTTTCGAACTCGAATATATCGGAAGCGACAACCAGAAGCATCGTCCTATCATGATCCATCGTGCACCTTTCGGCTCACTTGAGAGATTTGTTGCTGTTCTCCTCGAGCACACTGGCGGAAAGCTCCCTCTCTGGCTTACTCCAGATCAGGTTAACATCGTGCCAGTCAGCGAAAAATATGAGGAATATGCAAAAAAAGTTTGCAGTTTGCTGAATAATTCCGATATTCGCGCCGCCGTAGATGACAGGAATGAAACACTCGGTAAGCGAATCCGTGAGAGCGAACTCAAGAGGATTCCTTTCCTTGTGATTGTGGGTGAGAAGGAAATGAACGAAAATACGGTATCTGTCAGAAGACAGGGAGGAATTGACGCAGGAACTATGCCGGTTGATGAATTTGTCGCATTGGTAAGCAATGAGATAAAGGGTCAGCTGTCATAGTCTGACCATATTAGATTAACTTAACTTATAGGAGGATTTATTTATCGCAGCACCATTTAAACCAGGTCCACGCCCGGGAGGCCCAAGACCGAACGCTCGTCCAGGCCAAAGGCCAAACAATGTAAAGAAGGACGAAGACGGATTGAGAATCAATGAAGAGATCACTGCATCGCAGGTTCGTCTCGTAGGTGAAAACATCCAGGAACAGGGTGTGTATTCGCTTAGGGAAGCTCTGAGAATGGCAGATGAACAGGAGCTCGATCTGGTGGAGATAAGCGCGAAGGCTGATCCACCTGTATGTAGGATAATGGACTATCAGAAGTATCTCTATCAGCAGAAGAAGAAGGCTAAGGAGATGAAGGCTAACGCAGCCAAGATAGTCATCAAGGAAATCCGTTTCGGACCAAATACGGACGAGCACGATTTCCAGTTCAAGCTCAAGCATGCGCAGGAATTCCTGCAGGAAGGCTCGAAGGTAAAGGCTTCTGTCTTCTTCAAGGGACGTTCGATTGTCTATGCAGACCACGGTGAGAAGCTTCTTCTCCGTTTTGCTGTAGAGCTCGAGGAATATGGAAGAGCAGAGCAGATGCCTAAGCTTGAAGGAAAGAGGATGATCATGATGATCGCCCCACTTAAGAAAAAGTAGTCCAAGTGATTGGAAAACAAATAATTATTAACTAAATCAAATTTAACTATGCCAAAGATGAAGACCAACTCCGGTTCAAAAAAGCGTTTCACGCTTACCGGAACGGGAAAAGTTAAGAGAAAGCACGCTTTCAAAAGCCACATTCTCACAAAGAAGACCAAGAAGCAGAAGAGAAATTTGACTCACATCGGCCTCGTTGCTAGAGTTGATGAGAAGAGAGTCAAAGCTTTGTTGGGTATGTAATTTTCGGATTACAAAAGTATTTTAAGTTAAACTTGGAACGCAGTCGAAAAGTTCCGCGAAAGGACACTGCCTCCATAAAACAGTTAAATTTATGCCAAGATCGGTAAATTCAGTTGCCTCAAGGGCACGCCGCAAGAAGATTCTTAAAAAGACCCGCGGCTATTTTCTTTCGAGAAAGAATGTTTGGACGGTAGCAAAGAACACCTATGAGAAGGGTCTCACTTATGCTTACCGTGATCGTAAGAACAAGAAGCGTTCATTCCGTGCGCTTTGGATCCAGAGAATCAACGCTGCTGCTCGTCAGTACGGTATGACTTATTCTCAGTTCATGGGTCGTATTGCTAAGCAGAACATCGGTTTGAATCGTAAGGTTCTTGCAGACCTTGCTATGAACAATCCTCAGGCATTCGAGGCTATCATCAATTCTGTAAAATAGTCTCAGCTGATGAGCTTGAAGGAATTATACCACAATAAATGGGCGAGGTTCGGCTTTTGGGCAGTCCTCTACATTGCGTGGGTAATATGGCTCGGAAACTACTGGTGGCTCTTCGGCCTTGTTCCAATCTTCGACAGTTTCATCACTCAGAAAGTGAAATGGCTGTTCTGGAAGAAGGAGTACAAGGAAGGAGAAAAGAGAAATGCTCTGCTTGACTGGCTCGATGCAATCATCTTCGCAGTCGTTGTAGTTACATTCATCAACACCTTCTTTTTCCAGGCATTCAAGATTCCTTCATCTTCGATGGAAAGTTCGCTTTATACAGGTGACCACCTGTTTGTAAGCAAACTGGCGTATGGTCCTAAACTTCCGCAGACTCCTCTGACCATTCCTTTTACTCACAATGTGATTGCAGGAAAAGAGTCATATTCGACACTTATCCAGAATGATTACAAGAGACTCAAGGGATTCGGTAAGGTCCAGACCGGCGACTATGTCGTTTTCGGATTCCCTCACGGGGACACCGTTCTGGTCAAGGCTCCGGCAGATGATTTCTATATGGTGGAGAGGACGCTTGGCAGGAAATACACGATTGACAATTATGGTCCGGTGAAGGTCCGCCCTTCAGACAAGAAAGACCACTATGTCAAGAGATGTGTTGCCGTTGCCGGAGATACGCTCGAAATAAAGGACGGTCAGGTGTATGTTAATTCAGCGGCCCAGACAGTTTGGCCAGGAGTTCAGAATACCTACACTGTTGTCACAAACGGACAGAAGATCAATGCTGTCAACCTCGACAAACTTGGACTTAATGTTTCGGAACTGTGGTACGACGCGTCCCTTCCCGGTTATCCGGCAATGCCACTTACGGCTGCCATGCTTGAAACCGTGAAGACTTATGCCAATGTGGTTTCAGTAGAACAGAACATAGATGCATATCCTGCGGATTATCCCGATTCGGATCTGACTATATTCCCGTTCTCATCAGACTACAGGTGGACAAGGGATAATTTCGGACCTCTGTGGATCCCGGCTAAGGGAGAGACGGTGGAGCTTACGGCAGAGAATCTTCCGCTCTATCAGAGAATCATAACCTCTTATGAGGGCAATGAACTCCAGGTAAGGGATGGAAAGATATACATCAACGGAGAAGAGGCTCAAAGCTATACTTTCGCACAGGATTATTACTTTATGATGGGAGATAACAGGCACAACTCTCTCGACTCAAGATACTGGGGATTTGTACCTGAAGATCATATAGTCGGAAAACCCGCATTGATCTGGCTCTCAATCGATAGGAACAAGACGTTCCCTAAAAATATCAGATGGCGCAGGTTCTTCAAATTTGTATAGAAATTTTGCAGATGTGATTTTTTTATGCGATATTTGCAGCCCGCTAATAATGAATTAATTAAAAAAGTTATATACAATGGCAAAGGTTTGTCAAGTTACAGGTAGAAAGAGAATGGTCGGAAACAATGTTTCCCATTCTAAGAGACGCACAAAGCGT
>JBGUTV010000052.1:0-14001 GCA_045133255.1 Candidatus Cryptobacteroides sp. | reverse complement strand
AACGATGATTAAAATTGGTATTAACGGTTTCGGCCGTATCGGTCGCATGGTTTTCCGTGCAGCTGTTGAGAATTTCTCAAACGACATTCAGGTAGTAGGTATCAACGACCTTCTCGAGCCAGAGTATCTTGCTTACATGCTTAAGTATGACTCAGTTCACGGTCAGTTCAAGGGTGAGGTTGCTGTTGAAGAGGGTGCTCTTATCGTAAACGGTAACAAGATCCGCCTTACTGCAGAGATGGATCCAGCTAACCTCAAGTGGGACGAGGTTGGTGCTGATGTAGTTGTTGAGTCAACAGGTCTCTTCCTTGAGGATGAGAAGGCTCGCAAGCACATCCAGGCTGGTGCAAAGAAGGTTATCATGTCTGCACCTTCAAAGGACGCTACTCCAATGTTCGTTTACGGTGTTAACCACGAGACATACGCTGGTCAGGACATCATCTCTAACGCTTCATGTACTACTAACTGTCTTGCTCCTATCGCTAAGGTGCTCAACGACAAGTTCGGTATCGTTAAGGGTCTCATGACTACAGTTCACGCTGCTACAGCTACTCAGAAGACTGTTGACGGTCCTTCACGCAAGGACTGGAGAGGTGGCCGTGGTATCCTCGAGAACATCATCCCTTCATCTACAGGTGCTGCTAAGGCAGTAGGTAAGGTTCTTCCAGTTCTCAATGGTAAGCTTACTGGTATGGCATTCCGCGTTCCTACTTCTGACGTTTCAGTTGTTGACCTCACTGTAGTTCTCGAGAAGGAGGCTACTATGGCTGAGATCTGCGCTGCAATGAAGGAGGCTGCTAACGGTGAGCTCAAGGGTATCCTTGGTTACACTGAGGACGCAGTTGTTTCAACTGACTTCCGCGGTTGCGCTAACACTTCTATCTTCGACGCTAAGGCTGGTATCAGCCTCGACGCTAACTTCGCTAAGGTTGTTTCTTGGTATGACAACGAGTGGGGTTACTCAAACAAGGTTCTCGAGATGGCACGTGTTATCGCGAAGTAATTTGAGTAAATCAATATTACAATATAGTCGCTTCCAATTTTGGAGGCGACTTTTTTATATGTACTTTTGTACATGATTAAAGTGGTTAAAGTGGTTAAAGATGAAAATGTCATATAGTGGAGAAAGACCTTCGTGGCTGGTGTCTCTGATTCCTTTTGTGGTCCTTGTTGCAGCATTGTCTGTCGTTATATATGTTTTCGGTACTGATGCGCTTTCGGGTGCAAGCCAGGTTGCATTGATGTTTGCTGCCGGTGTTACCGTCCTTATTGCGATGGTTCTGTATCGTATTCCATGGAAAACTTTCGAGGATGCTATTCTTGAAAACATTACTTCAGTCGGAACATCTATCTTGATATTGCTTCTGATTGGTGCAGTCGCTGGTTCGTGGATGGTGAGCGGTGTGGTACCTACGATGATATATTATGGAATGAAAGTTATCTTTCCTGAAGTATTCCTCTTTGCCTCATGCCTGATCAGTGCCGTAATTGCAGTCATGACCGGCAGTTCGTGGACTACTATAGCTACAATTGGCGTCGCATTGGTAGGCATTGGTACAGCACAGGGCTATGAGCCGGGATGGATTGCCGGAGCTATAATTTCCGGTGCGTATTTCGGTGATAAGGTTTCTCCATTGTCAGATACGACCGTTCTTGCATCTTCATCTGCAGGAACACCGTTGTTCACCCATATCCGCTTTATGATGGTGACGACTGTTCCTTCATTCATCATTACGCTTATCATATTCCTTATTGTCAGTCTTGTTCATTCTCAGGGGGCCGGAGCAGAGGCTTCTGCTTTTTCCAATGATCTCAAGAATACATTCTATATATCTCCATGGCTGTTTCTTGTGCCTGTCATAACAGCTTTGCTTATCATCAAGAAGGTTTCTGCAATCGCGACTCTCTTTATTGCTTCTGTTGTCGCAGGTGTTGCTGCATTGATATTCCAGCCTCATATAATAGGCTCAATCGCTTCGGGGGCGGCGCCGGATCCATCATCGGCTATCTCCTTTTTTGATGGCTTCAAGGGTTTATGCATAACTTATTATGGTTCAACAGCAATAGATACCGGTAATGAGGCTCTGAATGCGTTGGTTTCGACCAGAGGAATGACAGGCATGTTGAACACAGTTTTCCTTATTATAGCGGCGAGTACTTTTGGCGGTACTCTTGTCGGTAGCGGAATGCTGCAGAGTCTTACAGATGCCCTGGTGGTCTTTGTAAAGCGTCGTGTCACAATGGTTGCGTCAACAGTCGGTACCGGTATAGTTGCCAATATGATAACCGGTGACCAATATCTGTCGATTCTGCTTACCTGCAGTCTATACAGGAAACTCTATCAGCAGAGAGGTTATGACAGTAAGCTGCTGAGCCGTTCTGTGGAGGATTCTGCGACTGTCGTTTCTGTCCTTATACCGTGGAATTCCTGCGGTATGACGCAGGCCACGGTATTAAAGGTGCCTACATTGGATTATTTACCTTATTGTTTCTTCAATATCATTTCTCCAATCATGTCGATTTTTATTGCAGCAATAGGGTATAAGATTGTCCGAAAATCCAAATAGTTTTCTATATTTGTGCGTTGGCACGGTTTTATTTCCGTAAAAGATAGAGATTAACACTAATTTATAAAATTATGAAAGATTTAAAAGGTACAAAGACTGAAGCTAATCTTCAGACTGCATTTGCTGGTGAGTCAATGGCTCGCAACAAATACACATATTATGCTTCAAAGGCTAAGAAGGACGGATATGTTCAGATCGGAAAGCTTTTTGAAGAGACTGCAAACAATGAGAAGGAGCACGCAAAGATCTGGTTCAAGCTTCTTCACGGAGGCGAGATGCCTGATACAGCAGCGAATCTTCTTGATGCAGCTGAGGGTGAGAACTATGAGTGGACTGACATGTATGCCGGTTTTGCGGTAGAGGCACGTGAGGAAGGCTTTGAGGAAATCGCTATCCTTTTTGAGAAGGTTGCAGCTATTGAGAAAATGCATGAGGAGCGTTATCGTAAGCTTCTTGCAAATGTTGAAGGTGGTATCGTGTTCTCACGTGATGAGGATATGATGTGGGAGTGCTCTAACTGCGGTCACGTTGTAGTCGGCAAGAAGGCTCCTGAAATCTGCCCGGTATGCAAGCATGCAAAGAGCTATTTCATGATTCATCCTACTAATTACTAGTAGTTTATAAATAAAACCTGTCGGCTTCTTGAGACATTGGTTCCCGAATAGGGAAGATCTCAAGAAGCCGACAGACTTTTTATATGTTATGCTGATTACTTTCTGTTGAATCTGATAGCGAACAGGGCTCTTATGAGATTCAGAGCGATGTAGGCTGTGAAGGTCAGTAGGATAATGTAAGACCAGTTGATCTTGAGGGCAAGGACTGCAATTGCAGATGCAGCAATGACCCCAAGGAAGCAGAGTCTGAGTCTATTGTATTCAGATCCTTTCTTGAACTTCATAGAGAACATAGGGATTTCACTTATCAGCAGGGCTGCTAGAACAAGAGGAGCAATAATCATTATGTAGCGCTCATTCAGCAGTCCGGCAACACTCATTACCCCGCGGTCTGCAGCGTAGATCAGTGATCCGCACCACATTGCGCAAGCTGGAGTCGGAAGTCCAAGGAAGTTCTCGCTCTGTCTGTCATCTACATTGAACTTTGCCAGTCTCAGTGCTGAGAAAATACAGATGATGACAGGAACATATGCCCAGAAATCTGTAACGCCTCCTTCAATGAGTCTTCTGTGAATCATCAGTGAAGGGAGAAGACCGAAACTTACGAGGTCTGCAAGCGAGTCCAGCTCCTTGCCCATGTCGGAATATGCATTGAGCATTCTTGCTGCAAATCCATCCAGGAAATCGCATACGGCAGCAGCTATCATAAGATAGAATGCCATGCTCAGCTCTCCTTGGAAAGTGAATATCACTCCCAGAATTCCGCAGAGGAGATTCAGGGAAGTGATAGTATTAGGAATATGCTTGACAATCTTCATTGTTCAGATTATTTAATTCCGAGCTTCTTCTTGATGTCCTTAGGGAGAGCATCCTTGTGAACGACAACGTTAAGGGTCTTGTAGCGTACAAACGCGTCAGATGCATACCAGATGCCCTTATATTTTCCTGCCTCGCCCCATGAGTTCTTGACCATAAAGTACTTTGTACCGTTCTGATCTTCAGCAATTCCATAGATATGCATTCCGTGGTCGTCTGTTGTTGTCTTGCGGTCATATGCATCCTGACGCATCTCCTGAGTGATTGTCATTTCTTCAGGAAGCTCTGCCTTGACTTCTTCAGCCTTTTCAGCAGATTTTCCTACCCATCTTTCCTGGTCTGAGCCAGCTGCCTTCACCTCCTTCTCGACAGGCATTACAGCGATACCGTTGCGGGTGAATCCTTTCTCGCTTACATCTGAGCCCCAGGCAATAGTGTAGCCGTTGTCGATGGCATTGTACATTACAGCCATAAGCTCATCAATAGGGAGGTTGTAGGCGCTGTCCCATCTCCAGTTGTCGCAAACCTCGATGATGAATGGCTCATAGAATGGATGATGAGTGAATGATGTGAGGTTCACATATTCATCTGTATTGATTCCGAGATAATCTCTATATGACTCCGGAGTGTATTCTACTGCATTTACAGAGAATCCTTCAGGATATTCTCCGAAATAAGCAGCAACGATACCGTCGAAACCGTTAACCCAAGCAGTAGAGAGTTTCTTGTTAGGATTTCTTACGATAGCTTCAACATAACCCTTGAGAGCAGCGTCAAGTTCGTTGTGCTCAGGCTTGTCTGTTCCGTAGTTGAATCCTGGCATAGCTTCCTGTGGAACGATTCCGTAGTCCTTGATAACGTGGAATACGTCGCCAAATGAGCTTCCGGCTGCAAAATTGAGGTGGCCGTCTACTCTGACATACTTGATTGCTCTGTCGTGGTATGATTTTCCCACTACAAACATTTCCGAGAGGTCTGTCTCGATGCCTTTTGTTCTAAGAACCTCAGACTCAACGAATGAGAGTGCAGAAAAACACCAGCATGTACCTGAACGGTACTGATTCTTCACTGGAGTTACAGGGTTTTCCTTTACTGTCTTGAATTCGTACTCAGGACCTTTGGGAGCCTGCTGAGCAGAAGCAGCGATTGCACAGAGTGAAAGAGCTGCAGCAAAGATTGTTCTAAATTTCATAGTTGTATATTTTAAGAATTATTATCACGTATTATGCAAAGATAATAATTATAAGCTAATATTTGTAACTTTGTACGTATGAAAAAGAACCTATTGTACATACATGGAATGGGTGGAGGAGCGGACAGCAGGATTCCTTCGATCCTCAGGGAGGCAATGCCTCAATTGAATGTTGTTGTCAGGACATATGATTTCGATCCTGAAGTGGCTGCAGAGCAGATTCAGTCTTGGGTTTCGGAAATCAGGCCCGATATGATAGTAGGCGAGTCATTGGGTGCAGTGCAGACAATAAGAATCAAGGGAATACCTCATATTTTGGTCTCACCGTCTTTGAATGCGCCGATATATCTTGGCTATCTCGCATGGCTTGCCTTGATTCCCGGAGTCACATGGATATTTGACCATATTTATAAACCTAAGGAAGGAGACAGACAGAAGCTTCACTTTACTTTCCCAGTGTTGAGAAAATACAGAAGGCATCGCAGAGTGGCTTTGGAAAATACGACTTTATCAGGAAGTCCTGATTATTTCTATGCTTTCTTCGGTACAGAGGACCATTACAGGCGTACAGGCGTTGTAAGCATCAGGACTTGGAAAAAGTATTTTGGAGATACGTTTGAAATCTACGAAGGTACACATTTCATGGAAGAGGAGCATGTTTTGGGACGGCTTATGCCTAAAATACTTAATGCACTGAATATTAAACAATAAAACAAGGATGTTATTGGTGATAACATCCTTGTTTTATATATTGTTTTACAGTTATTTAGATTGTTCTGCCCGGATAAGCCTTCAAACCCTCTTCGAGGATGTGCAGCGCCTTCTTCATCTCGTCTACTTCAAGTACGTAGGCGATGCGTGCATGATTCTTTCCCATGCCAGGAGTCTTATAGAATGAAGCTGCAGGAGTAACCATTGTTGTCTCATTGTCAATGCGGAATGTTTCAAGCATCCATCTCGCAAAGTTCTCAGTGTCATCAACCGGAAGTTCAGCGATTGTGTAGAAAGCTCCCATCGGAAGTGGAGTGAATACTCCTTCAATCCTGTTAAGTCCTTCAATCATGAAGTCTCTTCTCTTGATGTATTCTTCCTTTACTGCAGTGAAATATTCATCAGGTGTGTCAAGAGCTCCGATTGCTGCCATCTGGCCTATTACCGGAGGACAGAGTCTTGCCTGTGCAAATTTCATTGCCGCCGCCATTACGTCCTTGTTGTGTGAAACGATGCAGCCGATGCGCGCACCGCAGAGATTGTATCGTTTGGAAACAGAGTCGATAAGGATTACGTTCTGCTCAAGACCAGGAATATTCATTGCTGAGAAATGCGGCTCGTCGGTATAGCAGAACTCACGGTATACTTCGTCAGAAAGAAGGAAGAGATCATGCTTGCGTGCGATTTCTCCAAGGGCCAGCATGCTTTCCTTAGAATACTGGGTACCGGTCGGGTTTCCAGGGTTACATACCAGGATTGCCTTTGTCTTGTCGGTGATTGCTTTTTCGAATTCTTCGATGTCAGGAATCTGGAAGCCGTTTCTGATGTCAGTCTGAATTGCCTTGAGTGTAAGGCCGTTCATAAATGCGAATGTGTTGTAGTTTGTGTAGAAAGGCTCAAGGACAATCACTTCGTCTCCAGGATTGCAGGCAATCTCAAGAGCGAGGTTCACACTCTCGCTTCCTGCTACGGTTACAATCAGTTCGTCAACTGTGATGTCAATGCCAATCTTCTTGTAATACCTCTCAACAAGACCTTTGCGTAAGTCCATCAAACCTGCTGAGTGAGAGTAAGATACATTTTCAAGTGAGAAATTCTTGATTGCGTCTATTGCACATTTTGGCGACTTGATGTCAGGCTGTCCAAGGTTAAGGTGATAAACCTTAGTGCCCTGCTTTTTTGCTGCGTCTGCCAGTGGAACGAGCTTTCTGATTGCAGATGCAGGCATCTGTACTGCTTTGTTAGAAATGTTTGCCATTATCCTGAGTTTTATATGTTTCTTTTCCGGTTTGCAAAGATAGCATATTTTTTAATGAATGTGTCCTTGATTTTATTATCTTTCCTCTATAAATCCAGATTATATACTATCTATGCACAGTGGATGGCGTCATGACTTCTCATAAGTGCGCAAGATAGCACCACTACCATAGATAGCGGTGAAGATATAATATAACAATTTCCTCTGCGAACTAAGAGTTCAAACGGGCGTCCTAAGCCGCATAGAGCGTGAGTCAGTTTGCGAACGGGTTGCTAGCACCACAAAGATAGTGACCTTACAATATGCGGTATATATTGAGGCGGATTACTCCGCTGCAATATCAGGCGTATAGTCCCTGTACGGGACGTTGTCGTGCAATATGAACCAGATTGCCGTGAGCATTTTTCTTGCGATAGCGACCTGCACTTTCATCTTGTTCTTACGTCTGACGACGGTCTGGTGATAGCTGAACTTATTGTAGAAGCATCCTCGAGTCTTGGATGCTGCCCAAGTGCACTCGATAAGTGTTTTCCTTAGGAACTTGTTTCCGTGGGTGATCTTCCGGGACTTTATCTTTCCTGCACTTTCGTCGTTCCTCGGCTTCAGTCCTGACCATGACACGAGATGGGCAGCATCTTCAAACGATGACATATCTGTGCCCAATTCTGCAATTACTGATGTCGCTGATCTGAGGCTGACTCCAGGAACAGTCTGCAGGTTCTTCATCTGATCGGGGAACCATTTGTTACATAGCTCCTCCAGCTTGTCAAGACACTCTTTGCGATGCTTCTGTGCAAGCGTGACCTCATCTCTAATCTGTCGTATGACATCTATGTCAGTCTGCGTGATCACCCCCGTCAGAGATGCTGCGATGACATCTTTCCCGACACGGTTCAGGGTTCGTCCATGAATGAGTCCGGTCAATACTTTCGGATCAGTGGTACCCTCTGATATCTTCTCAACGACCTTCTGATAGCTCTTGCCGTCGGTAGTTGACACATAGTTGCTGATGCGGATATTGCAACGCTGAAGTGCCGCATCAAGCTTGGTCAGCTTGTAGACAATGTCTTTATTCAGGTCAAAGATACGGCGATCATACTGACGCAACTGTTGAATACGATCTTCTGGCACATAGCTGCCTCGGATGAGGTCTTTCAGAAGGCATGTTGCTATCCACTCGGCATCCTTAACATCGCTCTTCTTTCCAGGCAACTGCTTGATGAAGTATGGGTTGACGAGTTTCAAGGAGAAGTACGGTTCAAGGATGCGCCAGACTGGCATCCAATAGATGCTCGTACTCTCCATGCATACTTCTGTTGCATTGTGTTCGTGTAATACGTCAACTAATCGTTCCAAGTCAGGAGTGAGCACTCCAATCTTGTCCTGAAACAGAATACCGTTTTCGTTGAGAATGCACACAAAAATGCTATCTTTGTGCACATCAAGTCCACATACTGTCCGCATAGGCTTTATTTTTTTTGAGGCATAGACCTCGTTCTACGTTAGATGTGCGGCTGGCTGAGAAGTCATGACCGCTTTTGACCTTTAAAGATAGTATATGGGCTTGATTTTTATTCTAACGGGCGTAAAAACGAAAGTTTTTATGTAAGTTTGCGACTTATTTGAGAAATAGACAAATTCAGATGGCGACATTCAGACAAAGGGCACTAAATGAGGCTGCGATGCATCAGACAGGTCGATTCTATGAGGAAGAGGGACCGGTATCAGGATATTTCGGAAAGAATGTTCTTGATTTGGACAAGATGCGCAGCTATATGTCCGAGAAAGCTTATAATGCTGTACTTGCATCTGTGAAATTCGGTGCAAAGCTCGACAGAAGCGTATCGGATGAGATCGCGGCAGGAATGAAGACCTGGGCCACCGAAATGGGGGCTACGCATTACACTCATCTTTTCCAGCCTCTCACCGATTCCACGGCTGAAAAACACGAGGCATTTGTGTCTGTGAAAGACGGCAAGGCAGTTGAGAAATTCAATGGAAGCGCCCTTGTACAGCAGGAGCCGGATGCTTCAAGCTTTCCTAACGGTGGTCTTCGTAACACATTCGAAGCCAGGGGATATTCTGCTTGGGATCCTTCTTCTCCAGTGTTCATTATGGACGGCACTTTGTGTATACCTTCTGTGTTTGTTTCCTACACTGGTGAGGCTCTGGATACTAAGGCGCCAAACCTCAAGTCAATGCATGCTCTCAGTGTAGCGGCTACGCGTGTCGCAAATCTCTTCGATGAGTCAGTCAGCGCAGTTTCCGTAAATCTGGGTATCGAGCAGGAGTATTTCCTTGTTGACGAGTCACTTTACAATGCCCGTCCGGACCTGATGCTTTCAGGAAGGACAGTGATAGGTCACACTTCAGCTAAAGATCAGCAGCTTGAAGATCATTATTTTGGTGCCATTCCATCACGCGTCAGCTCATTTATGAAGGATTTTGAGACCGAGGCCTACAAGCTTGGAATTCTCCTTCAGACGCGTCACAATGAGGTTGCTCCGAATCAGTTTGAATGTGCTCCTCTGTTCTGTGAGGCAACGAAGGCGATAGACCAGAATATGATGCTTATGATCATAATGCAGAAGGTTGCTGAGAAGCATCATCTGAAGGTCATCTTCCATGAGAAGCCATTTGATGGAGTCAACGGTTCCGGAAAACATTGCAACTGGTCAATCATGACCGATACAGGAGTCAATCTTCTGTCTCCAGGCAAGACTCCTACAAAGAACCTTTCGTTCCTGTCTTTCTATGCAGCCGTACTCAGAGCAATGCACCGTCATCATTATCTTATGATGACTTCTGTCGCATCTCTGAGCAACTCATATCGTCTCGGTGGCAATGAGGCTCCGCCGGCAGTCATGTCAGTATTCTCTGGTTCAACTCTTTACAGGGTGTTCCAGTCGATAATGAAGATGAAGGACCTTAAGGAATCTTCATATTCACAGGAATCCATTACCATTGTGAACTCCATTCCTGAAATATTTCCTGACAATACTGACCGTAACAGAACTTCTCCTTTTGCATTTACAGGCAACAGATTCGAGTTCCGTGCAGTGGGTTCATCACAGAATGTGGCATCTGCGGTTTATGTGATCAATACTGTAGTTGCGGAAAGTCTTCACGAGTTCCGTGATGAGGTTGATGCGCTTCAGGCAGTCGGTGTTGAACGCTCAGAGGCTGTCATGACCACGGTGCGTAAGTTTATTACTGAAGCCAAGGACATCATGTTCGAAGGTAACGGCTACAGCAAGGAGTGGGAGATAGAGTCGGAGAAGAGGGGATTGAGGGCAGTAAAGAATGTGCCTGAATCATACGAGGTATACCATGATCCTCAGACCCTGGATGTGTTTGCTAAAATGGGTGTGCTTGCTCCTAATGAGGTGGAGGCGCGTTTTGAGATTCTAAATGAAACATATGTCAAGAAACTTCAGATTGAGGCCAGAATCATCGGAGATATGTGCCTTAATCACGTGATTCCTGCAGCAGTACGCTACCAGAACGTTCTTATCGAGAATGTGAAGGGAATCAAGGAGATTTTCGGTGACAGCTATCTCAATTATTGCGCAGCGGAAATCGATACATTGCAGAAGATTTCTTCATATATAAACAATATTTCTGCAGATGTGGAAGCATTGGTGGAGGAGAGGAAGAAGGCGAACAGAATTGAAAATATTGCCGAAAGGGCAAAAGTTTATTCTCATAATGTCAAGGATATGATGGATAAGGTGCGTGACAGTGCTGACCATCTGGAAATGCTTGTTGATGATGAGGTTTGGCCTTTGCCGAAGTATAGGGAACTTCTGTTCTTTTAATTAAATGCTTATGTTTAAGGAAAGTATAGGACCCGATGAGATCCAGATGCTGGAATATGCATCTTTTCCAGGGAAAATATATGTCATAGACAGCGTAGGAGCTGAGTTCAACAGGGCCATAGCATATCTTCGTTCACAGAAGATAATCGGCTTTGATACTGAGACCCGACCTACCTTCTCTCCTGGCCAGCAGCGCTATGGAGTGGCATTGCTTCAGCTTTCAGGTCCGGAAAAGGCTTTCTTGTTCAGAGTCAATTCCATTGGAATGCACAGAAGATTGTGCAATCTTCTCGCAAATCCTAAGATCATCAAGGTTGGAGCTGCCATACACGATGATATACGCGGTCTGCAGAGAAAGCATGAGTTCACTCCAGGAGCTTTCGTCGATCTTCAGAAGATCGTATGGGAGTGGGGAATCAGGGACAAGAGCGTCAAGAAGATGGCTGCAATCATCCTTGGAATCAGGATATCCAAGACCCAGCAGCTCTCTAACTGGGAGGCAGAGAGTCTGACAGAGGCTCAGTGCAAATATGCGGCGACCGATGCATGGGTCTGCCGTGAGATGTATATCCACCTGATGAGGGCGGAAAAGAATCCTTTGATAGAAGAAACATTATGATAAAGATTATATTGAAAAGAGGCAGGGACGAGTCTCTGCGCAGATTTCATCCTTGGGTGTTCTCGGGTGCAATCGCAGATGTACAGGGTAATCCTTCGGAAGGTGATCTCGTTTCTGTGCATGCGTCTGATGGCGAATGCCTTGCGTATGGTCATTTCCAGGTAGGCTCCATTGCTGTCAGAGTCCTCAGTTTTGATGATTCTGCTTTGAGTCCGGGTTTTTGGGAAGTAATGCTTTCGCGTGCACTGCAGGTGCGTGTTTCTACAGGTCTTCACCACATTTCAGACTCGACTGGTGCGAGCGAAGCGAGTCGGGAAACCTCTACCAACTGCTACCGTCTGGTGCACGGAGAAGGTGATAACCTCCCTGGGCTCATAATCGATTACTACGATGGAGTCTGCGTTATTCAGGCGCATTCAGTCGGAATGTTCCGTGCTAAAAAGCAGATATCTGACGCGTTGCAGAAGGTCTATGGTCCGGATCTGAAGGCGGTATATGACAAGAGTTCCGGAACGGCGCCTTTCAAGGCGGGGCTTGAACTTGTGGATGGATACCTCTATAAGAAGGAAGGATTCAATGACGATGAGCAGATAGTAATCGAGAACGGTCAGAAGTTTATGGTCAACTGGACAGAAGGTCAGAAGACTGGATTCTTCCTTGACCAGAGAGACAACAGAGCTTTGGTAGGACAGATGGCCAAAGGTCGTAACGTGCTGAATCTCTTTTGCTACACTGGTGGCTTTTCAATATATGCTTTAGCTAATGGAGCAGAACATGTCGACTCGGTTGACAGTTCAAAGAAGGCGATGATGATGGTAGACAGGAATGTAGAAATCAACGGTTTCGATTCATCGCGTCACACTAGTCTCTGCTGCGATGCCATTGATTATCTGAAGAATGTGCCGGAAGGTAAATATGATCTTATGATTGTTGATCCGCCTGCATTTGCAAAACATAGGGGAGCCCTTAAGAATGCGCTGAGAGCGTATCAGCGACTCAATGCAGCTGCTATCTCAAAGGTAGCTCCGGGCGGACTGGTATTCACATACAGCTGCTCGCAGGTTGTTGATAAAGAGGCATTTGCATTGGCAGTCTTCTCTGCAGCGGCTCAGACCGGCCGCAGCGTCCGCATTCTTGACCGCCTGAACCAGCCTTGTGATCACTCAGTGAACATCTACCATCCGGAAGGCGAATACCTCAAGGGACTTCTTCTTTACGTAGAGTAAATTGTCAAATAAATTTTGCAAATAAGAGAAAAGTCCCTATATTTGCAATCCCAATACGGAAATGGTGCTTTGGCCGAGCGGTTAGGCACAGGTCTGCAAAACCTGCTACAGCGGTTCGATTCCGCTAGGCACCTCAAAAAACCGCGTCCTAGATATCTAGAGCGCGGTTTTGCTTTAAAAGTTTCCTAGAAGTTTCCTATATTTTGCAACACCTTGAAACAAGAGTCCGAATCTACACTATCAGCATAGATCCGGACATTTGCGAATTATAATACATTCCATTAGGAAGCATCATGGTCACAAAGATACAAGATTTTCTCCAAATCTAGGAAAATTCGTATCTTCGCATTAGGGAATTGGCGTGAGCTGATTCCTTGTTTCATTTCGGCCCATGTCAATTTCTCATGTAATCTTAAACTTGGAGCTGAAATACTATGAAAATTCTTGTTGACAATGGTCATGGTCTTATGACTGCAGGGAAGAGAAGCCCCGACGGAGTCTTTCGTGAAGCCTTCTACAATCGCGAAATTGCAAGGAAAGTGGTCGCTGATTTGCTAGATCGAAATCTTGACGCGGAATTACTAGTTCCAGAAGATTATGATATTCCTTTGGCTGAACGAGTTAGGCGTATAAATGCCCATTGTTTGGCTTTGGGCAAGAAAAATGTAATCGTGGTCAGTATTCATGTGAACGCAGCTGGAAACGGCACGAAATGGCTGAATGCGACCGGATGGAGTGTGTTCACGTGTTCAGGGCAGACTGATTCGGATAGATTGGCTGAATGTCTGTGCGAGTCGGCTATTAAAAATTTTCCTGGTCGTCGTATCAGGACTGATATGTCAGATGGAGATATGGACTGGGAGGAAGGGTTTTATATTCTTCGTAAGTCTTGGTATCCGGCTGTGTTGACAGAGAATTTCTTTATGGATAATCATTCGAATCTTGAGTATCAGCTGAGTCGAGCTGGTAAGCATGCTGTCGTGGATACTCATGTGGAAGGGATAGTGGAGTGGTTGTCTATATAAATTTAAAACAAGGGATCATTAGTGTCCGGTAAAAAATCATAAAAGTTCTTTGAAAATATTGAAAGTTAGGTAGTTATAGAGGTTTTTCGAGTCAACCGATTTGAATTTATCTTTGCCAGACTAACGTAGAATGGCATATGCATAAAGGAAAATAC
>JBGUTV010000051.1:0-5138 GCA_045133255.1 Candidatus Cryptobacteroides sp. | reverse complement strand
TATTTTCCTTTATGCATATGCCATTCTACGTTAGTCTGGCAAAGATAAATTCAAATCGGTTGACTCGAAAAACCTCTATAACTACCTAACTTTCAATATTTTCAAAGAACTTTTATGATTTTTTACCGGACACTAATGAATTATTATCATAAATTAGAAAATAATTGAAGAAAAGTTTGCAGATTAAAAAATAATGTCTACCTTTGCAATCCCAATCGAAAGATAGGGTAGTTCTAAACAAAATCTGGTGCCATAGCTCAGTTGGTAGAGCAAAGGACTGAAAATCCTTGTGTCCCTGGTTCGATTCCCGGTGGCACCACGACGAAACCGCAATAGAAGTTATTCTGTTGCGGTTTTTTCGTATTCAAGAGACCGCGAGCATTTTTCATGTAAAAGTGCGCTAGGTCTATGCTTTTTTCGGGGGACCTAGTGCAAAATACCCACGAAAGTGTTCGCGGTCCCCTTAAGTGCCTCTGGATGAAGGCCAGGTGTCTTTGTCTTTTGTGTCTTGAGGCATATGTAAGACCAAATTTTCTAAAATAAATTTGCAGATATCAAATTTGTGATTACCTTTGTGGTGTACTAATGCACTAATACACCGTAGAGGTAATCAAATTCATTTGTTATGATACGCATTGAAAAGCTTGGATTCAGCTATAATGAATCCGGAAACAAAGGTGCTGACTATGTCCTCAAGGATATAGATATGGCACTTGAGGAAGGTCGCATCTATGGCCTGCTAGGAGAAAACGGAGTAGGAAAGACCACATTGCTTACACTTCTTTGTGGCCTCAAGAAGGCGCAGGAAGGCATGATCGACGTTGACGGACGTAATCCGTATGATAGGGAGCCGTCATATTTGTCCAGCCAGTATTATCTCAGCGATGAGGTGCCAGCATCAAATATGAAGGCTTTAGACTATGCAAAGAATTACGGAAAATTCTGGGAGAGATTTGAACTTGACAGGTTCATGGAGATCATGGGTGTATTCGAAACGGATCCTCAGCAGAAGATGAACAGGATGTCGTACGGACAGCTCAAGAAAACTCATATTGCCTTCGCGCTTGCCTGCAATGCGAAGTATCTTCTGATGGACGAGCCTACCAACGGTCTTGACATACCTTCTAAATCCCAGTTCAGGAAGGCTGTGACAAAGTATACTCGGGAAGATTCTACAATCCTTATTTCAACTCATCAGGTGCGTGACCTTGAGAATATCATTGATCCTATCATCATACTTGACAGACAGGATGTGTTGCTGAATGCATCTTTGGAAAAGATCTCTGAGAAACTGTATTTCGACTACAGCAATGAAAGGAAGCCGGAAGCTCTTTACAGCGAAATGACTCCGGGAGGTAATATCCAGGTCATGATCAATACCACTGGTGAGGAGAGCAAGGTCAATATAGAGGCATTGTTCAATGCCGTCCACCATCACAAAAATCTTATAAAGGAGATAATGCTATGAAAGAGATAATGGATTTCAACAGATTCGGAAAATATTTCGTGTCCGATCTGAAGTCGTGTGCGGTAAACTATGGTTACAGCCTTACCCTGATATGCCTGATGGGCGTCATCATATACATCGGCACGGTTTCGATGGGCCTTCTTTTCAATGGCAGCTGGGGCGGCCCGACAGAAGCATTCCGCAGTAATGTATTCTGGATGTCGATGTTCGTGATGGCCGTGACAATGCCTGTGAAATGTTATGGCGGTCTGACGGAAAAGAAGACCGGAAGCCAGTGGCTGATGATTCCTGCATCTAAATTGGAGAAGTTTCTGAGCATGGTGCTGATAACTGCTGTATTCATACCAATGATTGCCTTTTGTGTCAGCTTGGGATTGGATGCGTTATTGTGTGCAGTTGACCATACATGCGGCTCCAGCCTCATAAGTGCATTCATAAGTGCCGATCAGAAAATAAACTCCATCATAAGCCTTTCTCTTTCTTTCCTTCTTGGTGCAATATTCTTCAAGAGCGGCAAGACTGTCAAGACATTCCTTGTTCTGTTTGCTCTTGGAACAGTTACAATGACCGTTCTCTTTATGATTCTGTTCAATGGTGTGAATATGGCGGAACTTGTTGAGAATGAAGCTCTTGCAAATGAGATTGTAGGCAATGGTCCATTTGGAAACAATAGCTTCATACCGGTTTTCTGCTGCACAGTCAGCTACATTCTCCTTCTGACAGGAATATTCTTCAGAATCAAAACTTTGAAGCATTAGGGCTATGGAATTCAATGACAACAGATCAATCTATATACAGATATATGACAGTATCTGTGAAAGGATTCTTGGCGGGGAACTTAAAGCCGACGAGAGGATAATGTCAGTCAGGGAATATGGTGCTGAAATCGGCGTAAACCCGAACACTGTGATGCGTAGCTACGAGAAACTGACCTCAGAGGGAATCATCTACAACAAAAGAGGAATAGGTTATTTCGTGTCCGCTGATGCCAGGGATATCGTCCTTCAGGCCCAGAGAAAGGAATTCATCGAGCGGGAGCTTCCTGCAATCCGCAGGAGGATGCAGCTCCTGGGCATTGACTTCTCTGAACTTGCATGAATGTGAAATCTTAGATAAATAACTTACACTTGTAAATCTTGATAATATGAATAATTCATTATACAAATTCAGCGACCAGATGCTCTGCATCGGTGCGAGCATGCTTCTGTGTGCATCTTTTGCTGCAGATGAGACTGTGCGTGCAGTCTTTTCAGTGTTGTCAGTTGTATTTATACTGCCTTCTGCTCTGTACGGCATTTTCGTGCTTATCAGAAATATCAGGGACAGGAAGATTGACGAAATCAACAGTCAGCATATCGGACATAAATATTTCTGGGTGGGATACTTCTCGCTCTGGGCCGTATTGCTGGCAAATCATATGAAAGGTACTGAGGCTATTTGTTGCGGAGCGATTGCAGCCAGCTGTTTTCTTTCAATAATACTCTCTTTCTTCCGAAATAAATAGCGATTCAGTAATCTGGGTGACATGAATTTGCGGCTATATTCTGCAGAACGGTATGTGAGGACAGAAAAAGTTTCTGTATATTTGTAGGATTAAACTTTGATTTTTATGAAGAATTATATCGAAACCCATAAGGAGAGGTTCTTCGAGGAACTGTTCTCACTGCTGAGAATCCCGTCTGTGAGTTCTTTGGAGCAGCATAAGCCGGACATGCAGCGCTGTGCTGACAGGCTTGTGGAACTTCTGCTTGAGGCAGGTGCTGATGAGGCTGCGGTTTATCCTACAACCGGTCATCCGGTAGTGTTCGGTCTGAAGGTTGTTGATCCATCGCTTCCTACAGTTCTTGTATATGGACATTATGATGTGCAGCCTGTCGATCCTATCGAGCTTTGGCATTCGGATCCGTTCGAGCCGGAGATTCGTGACGGAGCCATCTATGCCCGTGGAGCAAATGATGACAAGGGACAGCTGTTCATGCATATCAAGGCATTTGAATTCCTCGTTCGTGAGGGCGGTCTGAAGCATAACGTGAAGTTCATACTCGAAGGCGAGGAGGAGATCGGAAGCCCTTCGCTTGCTGCTTGGGCAAAGGCAAACAAGGATATGCTCAAGGCAGACATCATTCTTGTGTCTGATACCACAATGATCTCAGAATCAGTGCCTTCGATCAACTGCGGAATGCGTGGACTATCATATGTGGAGGTAAAGGTTACCGGTCCGAACAAGGATCTCCATTCAGGACATTACGGTGGAGCAGTCGCTAATCCTATCAATGTGCTCTGCGATATGATTTCGTCGCTCATCGACAAGGATGGTCATATTACTGTGAAGGGATTCTACGATGATGTGGTCGAACTTTCGGTAGAAGACAGAGCTAAGCTTTCAAGGGCTCCTTTCGATATGGAAGAATATAAGGAATTCCTTGATATCAAGGAGGTCAAGGGTGAGGCTGGATACAGCACTCTTGAGAGGACCGGCATCCGTCCATGTCTGGATGTGAACGGCATCTGGGGAGGCTACACAGGTGAAGGCGCGAAGACTGTGCTTCCTTCAGTTGCGCATGCAAAGATATCAATGAGACTTGTTCCTAATCAGGACAGCGAAACCATCACAAGACTTTTCAGCGAGCATTTCAAGGCTATCGCTCCTGACTATGTGAAGGTTGAGGTAAAGCCTCATCATGGTGGAGACGGATTCCTTATTCCGATCTCATCTCCGGCATACAAGGCTGCAGAGAAGGCTATGACAGAGGTCTATGGCATTGAGCCTGTTCCGTCTCGCGGAGGCGGTTCTATTCCTATCCTTGCGGATCTTCAGAGAATCCTTGAGATCGATCCGCTTCTGATGGGCTTCGGACTTGAACGTGACACCATTCACTCTCCAAACGAAAGCTACCTCCTGAAGCAGCTCTTCGCCGGAATGGAGGCCATTGCATTGTTTTACAGGTACTATTAATTCATACTCCGCATTGTACATCAATAACATATTATGAACAGAAAAGAACTATACCAGCAGATACAGGCAAAGAAAAGCATGCTTTGCGTAGGTCTGGACGTTGATTTCAATAAGATGCCTGAGCATGTGAAGGCATTGGCTAACCGTGGCGAACTTGCTCTCAAAGGAGAACTCTATAAGGGTAAGGCACGCTCAATCATCGAGTTCAACAAGGCAATAGTGGATGCTACTGCAGCACACTGTGTGGCTTACAAGCCGAATCTTGCATTCTATGAATGCTACGGAATTGATGGCATGAGAGCTCTTGATGCAACTGTTGACTACATCCGCAGCAAGTATCCTGAAATCTTCCTCATCGCAGACGCAAAGAGAGGAGATATCGGAAATACCGCCAAGATGTACGCAAAGGCTTTCTTTGAGGAGATGGACTTTGATGCAGTGACAATTGCTCCGTATATGGGAGCGGACAGCGTGACTCCGTTCCTTGAGTACAAGGACAAATGGGCAATCGTTCTTGCGCTTACATCAAATGCATCCGCATACCAGTTCCAGAATGCTCAGAAGGATGGAAAACCTCTCTATCAGGCAGTAATGGAAGAGATGATGGAGATTTCAACGCCGGACAACATGATGTTTGTGGTCGGTGCTACAAAGGCTGACAAACTTCAGGAACTCCGCAGCTTCTGCCCTGATAACTTCTTCCTTGTCCCGGGT
>JBGUTV010000050.1:0-24187 GCA_045133255.1 Candidatus Cryptobacteroides sp. | reverse complement strand
TCGACGAATCTCCGTCTCATGCTGCCCCTCGACTTGCATGTGTTAAGCCTGCCGCTAGCGTTCATCCTGAGCCAGGATCAAACTCTTCATTGTATAATCTCTTATATAATTCTTAGCTTGTCACTGACACTTATAATTCTTCCAAAAGAATTAACGCTTCTCGATAAATTGTTTTTCTCGGTACTTGCTTCTTGTACAATAGAACAGTCTTTTCAATGAACTTCTCATTCCCTCTTTCGAGGACCCGTTTTTCGAACGGGGCTGCAAAGGTACGCATTATTTTTTAACTTCCAAATTTTTCTTCAAAATTTTTCGTTTTTTATTTCTCTGCGTCAGTCTTCATAAGAACTCTCAGCCTTGCTGGCCACCCGTTTTTCAAAGGGAGTGCAAAGGTACGACTTTTTTCATTATCTCCAAATTTTTCCGCACCTTTTTGTAACATTTTTTCAAAGAAAAATCAGCCCGAAATACTAACGGGCTGATTCTCAACATTATAATAAACTTACAGTTTTGAAGGATCAGATAAAGAAAAACCTAAAGCGTCCAATCCTGCCTGTACATCCACGTTTTTCATAAAAAGATTCCATAAGAGACCTGACCTGTAATTTTCAATCATTATTATAATAGGTCCCTGATCAATGGCTAGGTACGAATCAGAGTACCAGTTCTCCTGAAGATTGAATGCATCATGGAATCCGTACTCTCCAAACATATCCTTTCCTAATATATAATAATAGTAATGGAGAGCCTCCATGCTTTCATATGGAGTATATGGAAATGAAGACAAGGCTGCAGTAGGAGCTATCGTTCCATAATCTTCCGTCGGTGAATTTGCGGCATATCCACCGGGCACATCACAGGCGGTAAGGCCCCACACATTCCGCCCATATCCCTTCCAGCCTTTCGGGTTCTCCACACAATACTTATAATTGATTCTGGCATGAGCCACATTCTGCTCCCAGTAATCCGCATATCTGTCAGTGAGCCCGCGAGGATCAAGTCCGAGAAATGAATATTGCGAAAAGAAGAGCGGCCCTCCATACGGAGGTCCTAAAGGAAGGGACATCCCCATATAATCATTTCCGTTTTTCATAGCCCCATCGCGTGCCCATCCTTTTATATATACATCCGCGGATATGGGATGAGTCGGAGAGGAAGCAGCAAGCACATAGACAATCAACGCCTCGTTCCAGCCGGTCACCGGCAGATTCATCTCCCACTCATATTCCGGAGACCAATGCCAGTACAGAACATTCTCGCCATTGGTATACCAATCCCACTCGACTCCCCTCCATATTGCATCGATTCCATCACGGATCGCGACCTCCCGGGAATCCATGCCGTCGAAATATTCCTTGACGGTGAGGAGTCCCTGAAGCAGAAGCGCAGTTTCAACTATATCTCCACCGTTGTCCTTAAGGCTGAACGGCAGAGCCTTGCCGGTAGAGCCGTGCAGCCAATGAGGGAAAGCTCCATGAAACTTCTCAGCCTTGCAATTGAGAAAGTTTACAATCTTGAGCAGTCTCTCCACTGCCTCATCACGTGTAATGAAACCCCTCTCGACAGCAACAGGAAAAGTCATGACACCAAAGCCGGACCCACCTGAAGTAACAATATCACCAGATCCCAGCCTTTCTCTTGAAAGTCCGGAAACAGGATGAGCATAATCCCAGAAATATCCGAATGTCCTTCTCTGAACAATTGTCAGAAGTTCGTCATCGGTAACATAATTGAAACCTGACAGCGAACATCCCGTGGGATCTACGCAGGAGCACCTGCATGAGCAAAGCACAAAGGCAGCAGATAAAGCCAAGACAAAATGTTTCATAACAGCAGAGCTTAATATCCTGGATTCTGTTCAAGATTAGGATTCAGCTGACGCTGATTGGCAGGAATCGGAAAAAGATTATTCTTTCCCTCGACAAAGCCCGCCGAAGCCAGTGCCTGCGCAGCCTGGCCTGTGCGCACAAGATCGAAGAATCGGTCTTCTTCAAGTGCAAGTTCAGCGCGCCTCTCATCCCAGACATCCTTCAACGTAACTGAGTCAAGAAGAGGAATCTCAGCTCTGTCACGCACTTGGTTCACAGCATCAAGAGCAGTTATCCCGGACAATCCTGCAGGAGCTCCGTTAAGAAGTGCCTCAGCATACATCAGAAGAACATCCGAGTAACGGATAACCCTGATGTTGTGATCAAAGCCATAGCCATTGAAACTCCAGTTATTATAATAGGACGGCGTATAACACTTTCCGTTGTATACAGGGTTGGTGCATGAAGGAAGAATCTCATCTCCTTCGGGCGTGACAGTTCCACGATAGAGAAGCGTCGTCGCAGGACGTACGACTTCTCCCCTGCTCTGATAGAATGCAATCAGGTTTTCGCTTGGCGTGCAGAATCCCCAGCCCTGAAGATTGGAAGGAGAATTTCCTCTAGGTCCTTGGACATAGGCATATTCTATATATGGTGCAGATCCATTCACATTGCCCAAAGTCGAACTCTGGATTTCGAACAAAGACTCCTTTCCGTTTTCGCCAGCGATAGAGAACACTTCGCGAAAATCAGATATCAGTCCGTACCTTCCGCTTGAAATGATCTTATCGGCAAGTGAAGCCACCTCATCCCAGTTTCCGGCATACATCATTGCCTTTGCCTTGATAGCCATGGCCGTATATGAAGTGATTCTTCCAGAATAACCGCTCGGATATGACACCGGAAGAACAGAAATGGCATAATCCAGATCATCTGATATGAAGTCATATATTTCCGAGATTTCCGACTGTTCAAGAGAAGCCAGCTGCTCTGAGGTAAGCACCTCATCCACTATCGGCACTCTGCCGAAGGCACGTACAAGATTGAAATATGCATATGCCCGTATTGCCCTGGCCTCACCCTCACATCTGTCGATTTCCACTCGAGTCTGCGCATTCTTGATAGCCTGACGGAAAAGAGGCATCTGCGATATGGCATTGTTGGCTGCACTTACGATATCATAATATCCGGACCAAAGGTCATTCAATATATAATTGGATGCATCAAGAGTGAAGTCATCCAATGCCTGTGCCGAAGGATTGTCCTCAGGAGAAGAACCCTTGTCAGCGTTGTCCGACGTTATCTCAAACATGCATATGTATGGAAACGAATGAGCATTCCCTGACCTTAGGCTGGCATATGCAGCACTGACTGGCTTGAATATATTTTCCGGCTTGGAATAATCGATTCCCTCGGCCGGCGTGGTTCCTTCCGGCCTGAGATCAAGAAAATCAGAGCAGGAAGCAGCAAGCAGAACCACAATGATATATATATAACGTTTCATATACAATTTGTTAAAATGATAATTTAAGTCCCAGAGTATATATGCCCTGCATAGGATAGGTGGACATATCCACTCCGCTGGCAATCGGAGAGCCACTCACTTCAGGAGTAAATCCGTTGTAACCGAAGAAGGTAAACGGACGTTGAGCCGTAAAGGATATCCTCATCGAACTGATCTGCCTGAGATTACGGAAGGTATATCCCACCTGTATATTCTGTATCCTGAGATACGAAGCATCCTCGACAAAGAACGAGTTTGCCTGCTGGATGAAGGCTGTATTATAGGCAGCTGCTGACGGATAGGTCTGAGAAGGCCTGTCCGGTCTCCATGCATTCTGATAGAAATCCAGATCGTAGTTGCCGTCCGTAAAGACATCTCTGTTCATTCGCTTGGCGTTGAGAACTTTATTTCCAATCTGAGTATAGAATCCGATGCTGAAATCCAGATTCTTCCAGAGAAAGCCGAAATCAAGTCCTCCGGTTAGAGCCGGCATAGGGCTTCCGAGATACGTCTTATCCGCCTCATCAATCACTCCGTTTCCGTCAATGTCCCTGTACTTGAAATAACCGGGAGCCATGATGGCCTGCTGCACAGGATAGTTCATGACTTCCTCATCCGAAGCGAAGACACCATCGATTTCATATCCCCAGAATGCCCCTATCGGATAGCCCACCTGCGTTCTGGTAGAATAGCTGCCTCTGACGCTTGCTCCAGGGATATAGTCTCTGCCCTGCAGCTCAACGACCTTGTTGGACACAGTTGTAAGATTCAGCCCTATATCATATCTGAATTCCTCATTGATGAAATCAGACCATCCAAGTGTCAGTTCAAATCCGGAATTTCGGACCATACCGTTGTTGCTCAGAAGCTCTGCTGTTCCGCCACCGGTAGCAATCGGCACATAGAATACGACATTGTCAGTAGTCCTGTCGTAATAATCCAGTTCTCCACTCAGCCTGTTATCGAAGAAAGCGAAGTCTACGCCAGCATCATATTCGCTGACGACTTCCCATCTAAGGTAGTTCTGCAGCACAGTCTGGGCTCCGATACCATCTACAAGATTATCTCCGAAAAGTCCGGACACTGCGGTTCCGACACTGCCTAGAATGACTGTCGAATTTGCCGGAACATTGTCATTTCCGAGCAGTCCCCAGCTGAGTCGTATCTTAAGAAAGTCAACTGCATCCTGATTCTGCATAAAAGATTCGGAAGTGATGACCCAACCTAATCCCACAGAAGGAAAGAATCCCCATTTCTTATTGTACTTTGAGCTTCCGTCTGCTCTGAAGGTCAATGTAGCGAGATAGCGGTCTGCATAATTATATGTTCCTCTGGTGAAGAAGGACAGTCCATGATAACGATACGGAGCAGGAGATGTATCCGAGACAAGGCTGCCGCTGTTGGAACCGTTGCTGATATACATCGACTGGCTGTCATAGTCCGGCACATTGATACCGGATCCGTTCATGGCAGAAAATCTTTCGATCCTAGTGGACTGACCGGCCATCACACTGAAACCATGCTGTCCGATAAGATCAGAATAAGTGAGAGTATTGTCGATTATATGACTGTCTCCCTGGCCGTAGATCTTGGTAAGAGTTGATACAGACACGCCTTGCGAACCGCCAACAAAGTACTCAGGGACATAGCCCTGATTCCTATAAGACTGAAAATCAAGGTTATAAGAAGTCTTGAGCTTAAGCTTATCATTTAAGAAAGATATCTGGGCATATGTAGAGAACACCAGATTAGTGCCTCTTTCGACATTCTCATTATACCTTGCGACAGCATATGGATTTGCATATGCGTTACCGAATCCATAAAGCTGAGGTGAATCGTATTTCAGAGGATAGGCCGCATCGTTGGATTCATTGAAGACATTATAGACAGGAGGATTGACAAAAGCCTGGAAAAAGGCGTTATTGTCGGATGAACTTCTGCTGTAGCGCGAAAGAAGGAGATTAGCACCTACACTAAGCCATGGAGTCACGGTCTGATCCACCTTGGAACGGAAATTCAGTCTGTCAAACGAATTGTCGGCATCAAGGATTCCATCCTGGTTGAAATACGAGAGTCCCATTGAATAGCTGGTCTTTTCAGTCGCACCGGAGACATCAAGAGAATGACTCTGGGTAAAAGCCTTGCGCAGCAGAACAGAATACCAATCCTGGCTTGCAGGAAACTGTGAGGGATCCTTCGGCACATATCCGCTCACCTGAGCATTTGCCTCGTTAAGCATCTCCACATACTGCTCCCTGTCGGAAAGTTTCATCACGTTGACGGGCACCTGGATACCGGCATATCCGTCATACGTTATGCCCGTACGCCCCAATGAACCTTTTTTAGTAGTCAGGATGACCACACCATTGGCTGCACGTACTCCATAAATGGCGGAGGCTGAAGCATCCTTGAGCACTGTCACATCCTGAATGTCGCTCGGAGATATGAAATCAAGATTATCCACGAAAGATCCGTCAATAATGTACAAAGGCTGGGCATAATCGCCGATCGAACCCATTCCTCTGATCCTCACAGAAGGAGATGCACCGGGAGCACCGCTTCCGATAATATGTACGCCTGCAATGCGTCCCTGAAGACCGGACATAGGGCTGGATGCAATATGACGGGTAAGATCGTCGCCACGGATACTTACAATCGGAGCAGTCAGATCCTTGGATTTCTGAGTTCCATAGCCTACGACCACTGTTTCTTCAAGCATCTGTGAATCCTCCTTAAGAACCACATCGACAAGCGTATGTCCCTTTATCTGAACCGTCTGCTCCTTGAAACCGATGCACGTAAATGTCAACGACGCATCTGCAGGCGCCTTGATGGAATACTTTCCCGAAGAATCTGTGGATGTTCCGATGGAACTTCCGTCAAGAAGGACAAAGACTCCAGGAAGAGGCATTCCATCTTCGTCCGCAACCTTTCCCGTCACTGTAATATCCTGTGCCTCAACACATATATAGAGAAGAGAAAGAAATATGATCAATAAAATACGTTTCATACTATTATTATTTTTCCTGATTATGGAACAAGAGAGAACGAGGTCTGAAGAAGATCGGAAGATGAGCCTCCGACCATGACCTTGAAGTCGCCGTCCTCTATTCCGAATGTCATGTCGTGTCTCCAGAATGAAAGCATCTCATCATCAATGGTGAAAGTCACCGTCCTGGACTCACCCGGAGCCAGAACCAGTTTCTGAAATCCTTTCAACTGCTTGACCGGACGCGTTACACTGCCTATAAGGTCACGTATGTAGAGCTGAACAGTCTCTTCACCTGTTCTGGAACCGATATTGGTCACGGTGACCGTAGCATCTATCGTGTGTCCTTTCTTCATTTTCGGAGAAGAAAGTATTAGGTTTGAATATTTGAAGTCAGTGTAGCTCAAGCCGTAGCCGAACGGATAGAGCGGTTCGTTGGGACTGTCCAGATATTTTGACTTATATTTATCGTTAGGGAGATATATAGGACGGCCGGTATTCTTCTCATAATAGAAGACCGGAATCTGTCCCACGCTGCGTGGAAAGGTCATGGTCAGCTTACCGGAAGGGTTATATTGACCGAACACGACATCTGTCACCGCTTCGGCACCCATAGTTCCTGGATACCATGCCTCAAGAATGGCGTCAGCAGCCTTGCTCTCTTCTTCAAGGACGAGCGGCCTGCCGTTCAGAAGCACAACGGCCACTGGCTTTCCGGCAGATGCAATCATCTTCAGGAGCTCGCTCTGTATTCCCGGGACCCCGATATCTGTCCGGCTCGCTGCTTCGCCGCTCCAGTCCCAATCCTCTCCTATCACCATCAGCACCTTGTCGGCCTGTGCCACAGCATCCATAGCTTCGCTGAAGCCGCTCCTGTCGCTTCCCATCTTCCTGCATCCCTCTGCATATATCACATTGGAAGCACCATTGTATGCTCGCACGGCATCAAGGATCGAGTTCATGTCATCCCATTCCCCGGCAGCCTTCCACGAACCAAGAAGGTCACGGCGTGACGCAGCAAGTTCCCCGATGACGGCGATCCTGTCGCCACGGTCGAAAGGAAGGCATCCTTCATTCTTCAAAAGCACCATACTCCTTCTGGCTGCGTCACGTGACAGAGCCTTTATCTCAGGATTGGAAACCACCTGATTCTCCCTTGCGCGATCACAGTAAAGATACGGATCATCGAAGAGTCCCAGCTTAGCCTTCACATTAAGAATACGCCTTACAGCATTATCAATGGTCTTTTCCCGGACGAACCCCGAATCGACAAGTCCTCTCAGATAACTGAAGTACACCTCACCCTGCAGGTCCATATCAACTCCTGCATTGACTGCCTTTACTCCAGCCTCAGCCTCATCCCTGGCATAACCATGATGCACCATTTCATTAATTGACGTATAGTCTGTGACAACGAAGCCCTGAAAATTCCATTCCCCCTTGAGAAGATCCTTCAGAAGATACTGGTTTCCTGTTGCCGGCACTCCGTCATATTCATTGAATGCAGTCATCACACTAAGGGCTCCGGCATCGACTCCAGCCTTGTATGGCGGCATATAGAACTCTCTGAACTGTCTTTCAGACATATCAACTGTATTGTAATCCCTGCCGCCGAACGGCGCACCATAGGCAGCGAAATGTTTAACACATGCCAGAACTGTCAAAGGATTGTCAAGGTTCTCTCCCTGGAATCCTTTCACCCGGGCCGCAGCAATCAGACTTCCCAGATAGGGATCTTCTCCGGCACCTTCACTGACTCGTCCCCAACGGGGATCGACCGAGATGTCAACCATAGGAGCAAATGTCCAATTCAGACCGGATGCTGCAGCTTCAGCCGCCGCAGCTGATGCGGAACGACGGATAAGGTCCAGATCCCAGGAACAGCTTTCCCCTAATGGTATAGGGAAGATTGTCTTGTGCCCGTGGACAACATCATAGCCGAACATGAGAGGAATTCCCAGCCGGGACTCTTCCACGGCAACTCTTTGAAGCTCACGGATATAATCCACGGTATAGGCATTGAATATATTTCCGCATCTTCCACTGCGGATATCATCAAGATAGCCTTCACGGATTGTCGGTCCGGTCACATCCCAATCACTGGTAAAAAGGACCATCTGACCGATCTTCTCGTCAAGGGTCATGATCCTTAAAAGGGAATCGACTCTGGGATCTACATCCTTAAGATCAGATTCCCGTCTGCCGCTGCAGGAAGAAGAAAGCAGGGCGGATAAAAATGCAAATAGAATAATACGTTTCATAACACTATTGATTTTGCCGTCAGGCGGCACACTAACCGCTTCCGCATTTGCATTTCGTATGCCATGGTGCAATTTTGGCTAGTCATAAAATGATTTTTGATTTTTTTGCTATATTTGTAAATTGCAAGCATCATAATAAGATTATGGACAGGAAAATTGTAATCATTCCCACCTACAACGAAAAGGAGAACATAGAGAAGATCATACGCGCTGTTTTCTCTTTAGACGGTGAGTATCATATACTTGTCATTGAGGACGGTTCTCCGGACGGAACTGCTCAGATTGTCAGAAGACTGCAGGAAGAGTTTCCCGACAGACTTCATATGATCGAAAGGAAAGGAAAGCTCGGGCTTGGAACCGCCTATATTACCGGATTCAAATGGTCTGTCGAGAACGGTTACGACTACATTTTTGAAATGGATGCAGACTTCTCGCACAATCCTAACGACCTTCCACGCCTTTATGAAGCATGCGCCAAAAACGGAGCAGACCTCGCAATCGGCTCACGTTATTGCAACGGAATCAGCGTCATCAACTGGCCTATAGGAAGGGTAATAATGTCTTATTATGCATCTGTATATGTACGCACCGTGCTTGGAATGAAGGTATACGACACCACTGCAGGCTTCAAGTGCTACAGAAGAAACGTTCTTGAGACCATTGACCTTGACAAGGTGAGAATGAAGGGATACGGTTTCCAGATTGAGATGAAATACACCACCTTCAAGCTAGGATTCAACATACAGGAGGTTCCTATTATCTTCGTGGACAGGACAGAAGGAACTTCGAAGATGAGCAGTGGAATATTCGGTGAGGCATTCTGGGGTGTAATGAAACTCAAATTAAGAAAAATCAAACCTAAACAGAAATGATACTTCTTCAAAATGCCGTTATCGTAACCTCCGACAAGGAGTCAGAAGGATCCATTCTGATTGATGGCGACCGTATTGCCGGTGTATTCTGGAGTGATTCACAGGACTATGCATTCTGTATTTCCAGGCTGCTTGAGCAGAACCCGGATATTGAAAGGAAAGACCTGACAGGTAAACATATAATGGCAGGCGGCATTGACCCGCATGTACATTTCCGCGAACCGGGACTTACTCACAAAGCCGACATGGCGTCCGAATCCAGAGCAGCAGTTGCAGGAGGTGTAACGACCGTCATCGACATGCCCAACACAAAGCCTGTTACAACAGGAGCGAAGGAACTGAAGGAAAAGATAAGTCTGGCAGAAGGCAGATGTGCGGCCAACATATTTTTCCATATCGGCGCAACGAACAGCAATCATCATGATCTTGCATACATGGCACGTTATGGATGTCCCGAAGAGGGAATCAAGGCAGAAGACATAGCCGGAATCAAGGTATTCATGGGATCGTCAACAGGTAACATGCTGGTAAACGACACCAGTTCACTCGTGAAGCTTTTCTCGATCAGGGAGAAACCGATTCTGGTTCACTGCGAGGACGAGGATACAATCAGAAAGAATCTTGAGAACGCAAAGGCTAAATACGGAGACGACATACCATTCTCCGAACACAGGAACATCCGCAGCAGGATGGCCTGCATAAGGTCTACAATCAAGGCTCTGGAACTGGCCATCGAGCATCAGACCAGACTCGTGCTCTGTCACATTTCCACAATGGAGGAAATTGAAATGGCACGCGCAGCAAAGATCAGCAACCCTGACATTGTAACAGAAACATCCTGCAACTACTTATGGTTCAGCGACGAAGCATATAACAGGCTTGGCAGCAGAGTCAAATGCAACCCGGCAGTAAAGGCATTCTCAGACAAACAGTCTCTCCGCAATGCACTCAGGGACGGACTTATCGACATAATCGGTTCAGACCATGCCCCACACCTTCTTTCAGAGAAGGAAGCGCCATATTGCCTGGCTCCGTCAGGACTGCCTTCAATACAGCAGACTCTTCCTGTGCTTCTGACAGTGGCGGATGAAGAAGATATACCGCTTACACGTATTGCATCGGTATTCTCGGAGAAGGCATCTGAGATATACGGTATGAAAAGAGGCAAGATCAAGGAAGGCTATTTTGCAGATCTCGTGGTGTTTGACTACGAGAAGACTTTCGTAGTGAAGGCTGAGGACCAGTTGAGCAAATGCGGATGGAGCCCATATGAGGGAGAGACTCTCAAGGGTGTGATAGAGTCTGTGTTTGTCAACGGAAAAGAAATAATATCATAACACATAGAACAATGAAACAGATTTTTCGCAATCTCATTGTAATCGCTGCAATGGTACTGATTACAATCCCATCATTCGGCTGGGGACGCCGAGTTCACGCTACAATCGCTTACATTGCCGAGCAGAACCTTACGCCACAGGCAAAGAAGGTTGTTGACGAGATTCTCGAGGGCAAGACAATGTCTTACTACGCATCATGGCTGGATTACTACAGAGCAGAAATGCAGATCACATATACTGAAGATGGCGTTACATATCCACGTAACATTCCTCATTCTTTCAAGGTTGACAAGGACTGCAAGGTGTTCGCACAGGATCACCAGGAGGCTCTTGACATCATCGGAGAGTGTATGGATCTCCTCAAGGATTGGGAAAATGCTGATCCTAAGATGAGACTTGGTGCAATGCAGTGCATCATCCACCTTGTGGGAGATATCCACTGCCCGGGTCACGTAAAGTTCCCTGACGGAAGAGCAGGTGACGGTCTGGGACAGGGTAAATATGACGTTACATTCTTCGGAAAGAAGACCACAATGCATACAGTATGGGATTCTCAGGTAGTAGACTTCCTCAGTTATGGAGGAGTTGTCGATCTCGCAGCAATGGTAGGTACCGTAAGCAAGAAGGAAATGAAGGAGATCCAGGCAGGCGGTCTTTATGACTGGGGCCAGGATATCGCAGACCGCGCCAAGACCGTATGGCCGGTAGAGCCGGGAAGCGAAGTGGGCAAGGAGTATTGCCATCAGGTGAGCGAAACTACTTTCGACCTTATCCGCAGAGCAGGTCTTCGTCTTGCAAAGATAATGAACTACCTGTTTTAGGTATAGCTTTTGAAATGCCGTAAATCTTTATAATTCAGAAAACTATGAAAAGGATCATCATTGCGGTGCTGTGCGTGCTTGGACTCGTATCAGCACTTGATGCACAGGAAAAGAAAGGAGTCATGACCCTTTCTTCAAAAGAGTTCAAGACCAAGGTATACGACATTTCCGCAAAGAATCCGGAATATCTCGGCAGCAAGCCTGCCATCGTTGACTTCTACGCTTCATGGTGTGGTCCGTGCAGAGCAATCAGTCCTGTTCTTGAGGAACTTGCCAAGGAATACGGCGACAAGATCGTCATCTACAAGGTAGATGTCGACGCATCTCGAGATATTGCTCAGGCATTCGGGATCAGGTCGATTCCTGCAGTACTTTTCATTCCTATGAAAGGTGAAGCGCAGATGACAGTCGGCGGACGAAGCAAGGAAGATTTCAAGAAGCAGATTGATACGATTCTGCTTGGTAAATAGCGATATAGATTGATTATGGAGGCTGTCAGCCTCCATAATCCGAAATGAGAAATACAGCCAGTTAATCAATGAGGTGTGGAAAGAATCTGCAGTTTCTTTCCACACCTCTGATTATGAGCCAGCTATGGGATTCGAACCCACGACCTTCGCGTTACGAATGCGATGCTCTACCGACTAAGCTAAACTGGCAGCCGGACTCCTTCACAGCTACCCGTGAAGGGACTGCAAATATAAAGATATTTTTATAAATTTGTAAGTTATTACAAACCCAGTCACATAGCATATGAAACACATATCAGCTGATATAATCATTGTCGGAGGAGGCGCAGCAGGTCTGATGGCTGCAGCTGGAGCCGCCGGTCATTGTTCATCCAAGGGTATGGATGCCAAGATCATTGTTCTGGAAAAGATGGGAAGGCCGGGAAGAAAGATAATGATTACGGGAAAGGGCAGATGCAACTTTACCAACCTCAAGAACTGGAATGAGTTTTCCGAGCACATACATCCAAAGCCGGGATTCCTGAAGTCTGCATTCTATAACCTTACATCGGAGAAGATGATTGATTTCCTTGCTGAGCAAGGCATGGAATCGGTCGTAGAGAGAGGAGACAGGGCGTTTCCGTCATCACATCTGGCTTCAGATGTCGTGGATGCTCTTCTTAAGGCTGCAGAAGGAGCAGGCGCCGAAGTACTATGTGGAAAGGAGGTGGACAAGGTCAGCAGGACCGGTCAGGCCGGAGTTGATGATTTCCAGGTAAATTGCACGGATGGAAGCTGTTATGTATGCAGCAAGCTGATAATATGCACCGGCGGACTATCATATCCAAAGACAGGATCGACAGGTGACGGCTATGGCTGGGCAAAGGATATGGGACACTCCCTGCGTCCGCTGTTCCCGTCATTGACTGCAATAGTACCATCAGGATATAAAGACATCACAATTTCAGGTAAGGGTTCAGAAGTCGGCAAGGGTCATATAGACAGAAGCACTCCCCTTTCCGAGACGGGAAATATGCTATGCGGCAATCAGCTCAAGAATGTTGGACTGAGCATAATCATTGACGGCAACACAGCTGCCGAGGAATTCGGTGACCTCGATTTCACAGACGGGGGACTTGAGGGTCCGATCGGATTCAAAGTGAGCCGTAAATGTGTGAATGCATTGATGAACGGATCCAGAGTCCAGGCCATAATAGACATGAAGCCGGCAGTTGAGATCGAAGACCTTCAGGCCCGCATCGCAGCCTTATGGAATGAAATAGCAAAAGACAAAAGGAGTGCAAACAAGCTTTATAAGGACAGATTCAAGATCCTTCTGACAAAGGTTCTTCCTATGCAGCTGATACCGGGATTCGTAAAGATGAACCCGAACGCCGACCACAAAAGTCTTGCTAAGGCACTGAAAGGCTGGAAGATGGATATGGAAGGCTATGTGGGATACGAACGTTGCGTAGTTACCGCAGGAGGTGTAAGTCAGGATGAAATGACTCCAAAGACGCTGGAGTCACGCCTTGTCCCGGGACTGTACTTTGCAGGCGAGATACTTGATCTGGACGGAGATACCGGAGGATATAATCTTCAGATTGCATTCTCAACAGGATATCTTGCAGGTTCCTCTGCCGCAAGAACACTAACTTCAAAATAATGACACTGGAATGAAGAAACTATTCTGTCTGGCTGCCGTTGCGACTATAATCAGTTTCGGATGTTCGCAAAAGAGCGACAAATATAATCTCGGGATCGGCGTATATCCGGGCAATCCTGATGAAAACTCAGCACCTGTAATGGTACAGGATGATTCGTACAGGAATATTGCCCTTCATAGGGCTTCGTACGCATCATCCAGCTACGACTATAATCTTACAGCTCAGCTTGTTACGGACGGCATAATATCATCTGAGATGCCACAATTCCTGCAGGTAAGCACTCCTGAAGGCTGTGTTCCTCGGCGAGAGAGAGAGTGGCTTGTGGATCAGGGCCATTACACCAGACCTACATTCGAAGGTTCATCAACAGCAATTACATTTGAACTCGGTAACGGGTGGAAGGAAAGAGTGGACAATGTACAGATGCTGGGGTACGTAAATTTTCTTGAGGAAGAAGCAGACGGAACCTACGAAATATCATTCCACGCATCTGACAACGGAAATGATTGGGAGAAGATCGGCGAATACTCCGGAAAGGGTTTTCCTGGTGAGAAACTTTCTCCACGCAAGCACTCGGATCCCGATAAGTCAGCAGCTCTTGGAGACAGGCTTCTTCCTAGAAGGCTGATTGACCTGAACGTCAAGCTATCATCTGACAAAGAATATGCATTCTTCAAGGTAAGCCTGAATATGCCTGGAGCCCAGGAATGGGTATTTACAAACTGCGACTTCTACAACGAAGGCAGTTTTGTAGACCTCGTATCATCCCAGTTCTTCTGCAGCACGTGGATGAGTCTGGGCACAGAACAGGAATGGGTATATGTGGACCTTGGAACTGTGGCCAAGTTCGACAGAATCGTCCTGCACTGGCTTAACAGACCTTCGGGAGGCATGATACAGGTTTCCAAGGATGGTTTCGTGTGGACGGACCTTGTGGAATTACAGGAGGCAGACACGGTGGAAGCAAGAGGCAAAGGACGTTATGTACGAGTCCTCATGGACGGCTCTGCAGACGGCAAGCCATTGATGCTCAGCGAGATTGAAATATGGGGCAAAGGAGGAATGAAGGCAGAAGCCAAAGAAGAACCTGCGAACGATGGCAACAAGATCATACTTTCAGGAGGAAACTGGAAACTTAAGCGTGCTGCTGAGCTGGATGTTCAGGGTGATGCGATATCGTCTGATGGTTTCGATGACTCCGGATGGCTTGCAGCAACTGTTCCCGGCACGGTACTGACGTCCTATGTAAACATCGGCGCCGTTCCTGACCCGAACCATGCTGACAATCTACTTCATATCTCAGATTCATATTTCAACTCGGATTTCTGGTACAGAAAAGAATTCGAAATGCATAAGCCGGACGGAGAAAGAATGTTCCTGGAATTTGACGGTATCAACTGGAAAGCGGAAGTCTATTTCAACGGCAAGTTCTTGGGATGCATCGAAGGTGGTTTCAAAAGAGGACGTTTCGACATTACCGACCTTGCAGAAAAAGGGACCAACACATTAGCAGTAAGGATCATAAAGAATGCTCACATCGGCGCCGTCAAGGAGAAGAACGAAGAGAACACCGGAATCAATGGTGGAATCCTGGGTGCAGACAATCCTACCTTCCACGCCAGCATAGGCTGGGACTGGATATCGACCATCCGAGGCAGGAATATCGGCATATGGAATGATGTGCGCATAGTTGCTGAGGGGCCTGTAAGTCTGAAGGACCCTTTCGTGAATGTAGCACTGCCTCTTCCTGACACAACCTCAGCCGTCATCACACCTGAGGTATATGTAAGGAATAATGACGGCAAACCTGTATGCGGGGTACTTAAGGGTTTTGTAGGTGATGTTCAATTTGAACAGGAGGTTGCTCTTGAAGCCGGAGAGGAAAGGCTTGTGAGATTCGACATGATTTCGTATCCACAGCTTATGATTGAGAATCCTCGTCTCTGGTGGCCGAACGGCTATGGTGAGCAACACCTGTATGATGCAGGATTCGAATTTATAATCAATCCTTCATTTCCTGCTGAGACCGGCAATCTATCTGACAGAATAACCTTCAAGGTCGGCATCAGGCAAGTAGATGCTGATGAAGAAGGCGGTGTCCTGCATCTTTATGTCAACGGCCGTCGATTCATCGGCCGTGGAGGCAACTGGGGATTCAGTGAGAACAATCTGAACTATCGTGGAAGGGAATATGACATAGCTGTCGATTACCACGCGGACATGAATTTCACTATCATGCGCAACTGGGTGGGACAGACTGGTGATGCAGAACTTTACGAGGCCTGCGACCGCCATGGCATAATGGTGTGGCAGGATTTCTGGCTTGCGAACCCTGCTGACGGACCTGACCCCGACGATGCTGAAATGTTCCTCGCCAATGCAGAAGACTATCTCAGACATCACAGAAGTCATCCGTCATTAGTCATCTACTGCGGAAGAAACGAAGGCTTCCCTCCTGAAGACATAGATAAGGGACTGAGGGATATCGTCAAGACATACCATCCGGGACTTCATTACATTTCAAGTTCAGCAGACGGATGCGTCAGCGGTCATGGACCATATAGGGCATTGACTCCAAAAGAATATTTCACTCTTCCTTCCGGCAACGACAGATTCCACAGCGAGAGAGGAATGCCTGCAGTAATGACCTATGAATCAATGCTCAGGACATATTCTCCGGATGCACTCTGGCCTCAGAACAAGCAGTGGGGACAGCACGATTTCACTTTAAGCGGAGCACAGGCTGGAGCCACTTTCAACGAGCTCATAGCAAAGGGATACGGCGAGCCTTCAAGTGCCAAAGAATTTGCAGACCGTGGCCAGTTCATCAATTACGACGGATACAGGGCAATGTTCGAGTCAAGAAGCTTAAATAGAAAGGGACTGCTTCTATGGATGAGTCATCCGGCGTGGCCTTCAATGACATGGCAGACATATGACTGGTATTTCGAGCCTACTGCCGCATATTTCGGCTGCAAGAAAGGATCGGAACCATTGCATATACAGTGGAATCCTACTGATAACAATGTTGAGATTGTCAATTACAATGCAGGTTTCCACAACGGACTTACAGCAAGGGCACTTGTGATGAATATGGATGGAAGGATCGTATGGGAGTCTTCCGGCTGCTTCGACAGCAAAGAGGACACTACTGTAAAATGCTTTGCAGTCGAATTCCCGTCAGATGTGAGCCCGACGCATTTCATCAAGCTATATCTTACTGATACCGAAGGAAATGCAGTTTCAGACAACTTCTATATCAACGGTACAGAATACGGCAATCACCAGGCAATGGTTTCGATGTCAAGGGCAGACGTGAAGGTTCGTTCCGATTTTGAAAAGGTAAATGACGGTTCTGCAATCCACGGAGACGAGTGGAGAGGAACCGTGACATTGGAAAACAGAAGCAATGTTCCTGCTGTGATGATACGCCTCAATGTTGTGGGCAGACAGGATGGCGGACAGATTCTTCCTATGTTCTACGAAGACAACTACTTCAGCTTGATGCCTGGAGAGAAGAAGACTGTTACCCTCCGCTGGTACGATGCCGATTCGAGAGGCAATTCTCCAAGGGTTGCTGTATCAGGTTACAATCTTTAGGAAGACACCCTATTCATTGCCGGCATGACCGGCAATCTCGTTCTATATGACTCCTGAGCCGATCATCTCAGTGCAGGTGTCAGGATGGAGGGAATCAGAGGCCTCCTTTGAATTTTCAAGAGGAGCATACCAGGCAGCGAACTGACCTGGTGTTATACCACGCTGCGGTGCATCGAACAGGATATACAGTCCGTTCTCACGCATTATAAGCGTTGCGTCCTGTAGGGGCTGACGATAACGGATACGGACTTTATAACGACGGATATCGCCTATCTGCATCTTAAGGTCCTCTCTGATCCAGTGGATTTCTGACTGATCTATACGCAGACAGCTGCGTGAAAGTCCCTTATGTGTGTGACCTTCACCTACATAGATAATATTCTTAGGGATATCTGTCTCTATTACGAAGATGGAATCCTTATGACCACCGATGTTGAGACCTTTACGCTGACCTATCGTATAGAACTGGGCACCGTCATGTTTTCCGACAATCTTTCCGTATGGATTCTCTTTGTACCTGGTCTTCTTGATATGCTTGCGACCGCTCCTGTAGGTCTCTGTCTCAAACTTTATATCATAATGCACCGGCTGGGACAGTCTGTATAAAGCTTCATCCGATAAAGCTTCCAGCTTAGACATGGACCATGGCATTCCTCCCTGGACCACTTCCACTGCCTTGTCTTCCGATATATAGTCAGTTATCATCTTCACATCAGATGAAACATCAGCGAGGAGGGACTGAAGCGTGTCGTGTATGAAACCATATTGACTGTCATCCGAATAATATGCATCAAACACCTCCACTACATCACCCTCGCAAGGCTTGAGTTTCTGCTGAAGGAAGGTAGGAAGATCCACTTTGCCCACAAAACATATTCCCTGAGAATCCTTCTTGTCTGCCGACGGAAGATCGGCCTCAGCTGCAAGACGTCGGACCTCTGGTTTCGGAATGTCCCCGATCGGAAAGAGGGCCTTAGAAAGCTGGTCCTGTGTCAGCTGACATAGAAAATAACTCTGATCCTTGTTGGGGTCCGCACCTGCAAGAATACGATATAGAGGTTTACCATCAGGACCTTCTTCCGTAATCTTTCTGCAGTAATGACCTGTCGCCACCATGTCTGCCCCCATCTTCAATGCGCACTGCAGGAATGCATCGAACTTGATCTCGCGATTGCACAGAACGTCAGGATTTGGTGTACGGCCTTTTTCATATTCATCGAACATATAGTCAACTACCCTGGCCTTATATTCCTTGCTCAGATCCACGAAATAGAACGGAATACCGATCTTGCGGGCCACCATCTCTGCAACAAAACGGTCCTCTTCCCACTCGCAGTCACCGTGGAGAGTTGCGGATGCATCGTGCCAGTTCTGCATGAACAGAGCAAAGACATCATAGCCCTGCTGCTTCAGAAGAAGTGCAGCAACGCTTGAATCTACGCCTCCAGAGAGGCCGATACACACTTTAATATGACTATTGTTCAAATTTTTCATTATATTTGTATGTTTTGCAGAGACGCAAAGATAATTTAATTGTTCTGTTATGACAAACAAAGAGATTAAAATCGCCTACATCGAGTATGAGTCTCTCGACCAGCTCGGTCCGGATGACAGAAAACTGGCGGATGCAGCAATAGAAGCTGTTTCACGATCTTATGCTCCATATTCGAATTTCAACGTCGGAGCTGCCGTAATGTTTGAGGATGGCGAAATCATACAAGGCGCCAACCAGGAAAACGCCGCATATCCTTCAGGTCTGTGCGCTGAAAGGACTGCTCTCTTCTATGCAAGCGCCAAGCGCCCGGACGCCCCTATGAAGGCATTGGCCATCGCAGCCGGCCAGAACGGCAGACTCTGCGAAACACCTGCAACTCCTTGCGGAGCATGCCGTCAGGTAATGGCCCAATACCAGACAAAGAGCGGAAGACCGATGTCAGTACTTCTTGTGGGAGCGGACAAGATCTGGAAATTCGAGAAGGTGGATGACCTTCTGCCGCTCATCTTTGACAGTATTTAGACATCTATACTCCCTAGGGCATCTAGATATGACCGAAGGGCAATTACCCTGCAATTCAGAATCTGAAACAATATGAAAAAAATAAATATCCAGCAGAAAGTGCAGAAGTTCGGAAGAAGCCTCAGCGGTATGATCATGCCGAACATCGGAGCATTCATCGCATGGGGACTCCTCACTGCTCTCTTCATTCCTACAGGCTGGTGTCCCAATGAATACCTCGGCAAGCTCGTAGATCCTATGCTCAAATATCTGCTTCCGATCCTCATAGGATACACTGCAGGAAAGAACATAGCGGGCGACAGAGGAGGAGTCACTGGTGCCATTGCGACCACCGGTGTAATCATCGGAAGCAGCATTCCTATGTTCATCGGCGCAATGATGATGGGTCCTCTCGGAGGATGGTGCATCAGGAAGTTTGACGAAAAGACCGAAGGAAAGGTCAAGGACGGATTCGAGATGCTGATCAACAATTTCTCGATAGGTATCATCGGTATGCTTCTGGCGATCTTCGGATATATGTTTGTCGGAGATATTGTGATCTGGCTTACAAAGACGCTCAGCAAACTGACGGTAGTTCTTATACAGCATCACTTACTGCCATTAGTGGCCTTGGTAGTTGAACCAGCAAAGGTGATGTTCCTGAACAACGCCATAAATCACGGCATCTTCTCCCCTATCGGAATCGAGCAGGCCAATGAAGTCGGAAAATCAGTAATGTTCCTGTTCGAGACCAACCCGGGACCGGGTCTTGGAGTACTCCTTGCCTGCTGGGCATTCGGAAAAGGCAGCACGAAGCAGTCCGCACCTGGAGCAATCATAATCCAGTCGCTTGGCGGTATCCACGAAATCTATTTCCCATACATTCTCGCAAGACCAGGCCTCCTTCTGGGAGCGATTGCAGGAAGCGCGGCGGCATTAGGATTCTATCAGGTTACAGATGCCGGCCTTGTTGCCCCGGCTTCCCCAGGAAACTTCATCACATTGCCTGTAATGGCTCCAAAAGGAGAAACTCTCATAATACTTGGCGGAATACTTATCGCAGCTGCTGTATCCTTCGTAGTATGCATACCATTCATGAGGACCGAAGAAAAGGCTCCTGATGCAGATCTGAATATAGACGAGAGCAGAGTCGGATTCGTAAATCTCATAATGTTCGCCTGCGATGCAGGAATGGGGTCAAGCGCACTGGGTGCGACAAGATTCCGCAAGCGTACTTCGTTAGCCGGACTTGAGGTCAAGGTCAGAAACTGCGCAGTGGACCAGGTACCTGATGCAACAGACCTTATCGTATGCCAGAGGGGACTTGCAGAGCGCGTCAAAGGCACAAATCCGGGCAAGGAGGTAGTCATCATAGACAATTTCCTTTCTGATCCGGCTTTGGACAGACTCCTTGAAAGGCTTATTGAGGCAGAGAAGACAGGGGTTGCGGAGATTGCCGATCAAGTCGGCAATGACGAGAGTGCCGGCAATGACGAGACCGGCATCAATGAAGTGATGCCAGAGCAGGTTGAAGAGCCGGTACTCGATGAGGGCGGAATCCTGAAGGTGGAGAACATCCTTACAGGTCTTGCTCCAGAGTCGAAGGAAGAGGCTATCAGGCGTGTAGGAATGATCCTTCACGAAAGTGGCTACGTGGATGCAGCTTATGTTGATGCAATGATCGAAAGAGAGAACCTCACAACCACATATATGGGCATGGGCCTGGCGATTCCTCACGGAACATCCGAAGCTAAGGCAGCTGTCATAAAGTCTGGAATAGCTGTACTGCAGTACCCTGAGGGAGTGGAGTTCGGCGACGAGAAGGCTCACCTGATCATCGGAATAGCAGGAGTCGGCGACTCACACCTTGAGATTCTTGCAAAGGTAAGTGAGGCGCTTGAGGACGAAGAAGTCCTTGATAGATTATCAAAATCGGCAGACGCCTCGGAAATTTATGAAACATTGAAGTAGAAGATATGAAGACACAGAAAGTAACAATATCTGCAACAGAAGGCCTGCATGCAAGACCTGCAGGAGAACTTGTAAAACTTGTCAAGAGCTTCGCACCTGCAAAGGTCACTATAGGCACAGAGGTAAAGACTGTAAATGCAGCAAGCATGCTTTCACTCCTTTCGCTCGGACTCAAATGCGGAACGGAAGTGACACTCACTGTTGACGGAGGAGACGAAGATGCAGCACTTGCTGCCACAGCAGAATTCATTGCAAACTTTTCATAGCATATTGATATGAAGGAACTGACTACAGGAGTCATTACCGGTGGCATATCCATCGGTAATGCTTTTGTTTATAAGCCATCCCTGAATCCGGCATATGTCCCAGGCTGCCCTGAGGAAGAATCCGGAAGGTTTCGTCGTGCACTTGAAGAAGTAAAGATAGAATTGTCCGGACAGGCGGAAAGCAACGAAATATTTGCCGCTCATTACGAGATGGCTGATGACCCTATGCTTGAAGAACAGGCGGCGATGCTGATTGAGGATGGGATTTCCGCATACGATGCGATACTCCAGACATCGGATGCCCTCTGCGCAATGTTCGATGAAATCGATGATGAATACCTTAAGGCAAGAAAGGACGATGTAAAGGACGTGTGCAGAAGAATAGCACGCAGACTTTCCGGAGAAGACGCAGTCTCCCCTTTTGCAGGCCTTGGTGAAGGCAGCATAATAGTGGCGGAGGAACTTGTTCCTTCAGATACCGCGCAGATGGATTTCAGCAGAATCCGCGGCTTCGTCACAAAGACAGGCAGCAGGACAAGCCATGTGTGCATAATCGCGGCGAGTAAGGGCATAACTGCAATGGTTGGCGTGAATGACTGCATGGATGAAATCCATGACGGAGACTTGCTTATTCTTGATGGCGAAGCTGGAAAGATATTAATCAATCCAGATGAGTCTGTTCTTCAGGAATATATGTACAAAGTTGCATCAGAAAATTCAGCTGATTACGATCCTTCAAAAGAAGTATTCACAGAAGATGGAGAACGTGTATGGATCCTGGGAAATGCCGGAAATGTGGAAGATGTTCGTGAGGCAGTGAAGGCAGGTGCTGAGGGAATAGGACTTTTCCGAAGCGAATTCCTATACATGGAGAGCGACGTATTTCCAGACGAAGAATCTCAGTATAAGGCATATAGCGAGGCTGCGCGGATTTGCGGAGACAGGCCTCTGACTATCCGCACACTTGACATCGGAGGAGACAAGGCTCTTTCATATATGCCAATGATGAAAGAGGAAAATCCGTTCCTTGGCTACAGGGCTATAAGGATATCCCTCGACATGAAGGAGCAGTTCAAGTCTCAGATAAGAGCCATTCTCAGAGCTGGTGCAGAGGGGAATGTAAGAATGATGTTCCCTATGATCACGACCTTGGATGAGTTCCGTTCTGCACGATTCCTGGTTGACGAATGCATCGGGGAACTTGAAGCAGAAGGCATTCCTTTCGACAGAAACCTTATGGTAGGAATGATGATAGAGACTCCTGCATCTGTACTTCTCGCAGATGAATTCGCTCAGATGGCTGACTTCTTCAGCATAGGAACCAATGACCTTACACAATACATCATGGCGGCAGACAGAGGTAATCCAAAAATCTCACATCTGTACAGACCTGATTCCGAAGCAGTTACAAAAGCAATACGAACAGTCATCAAGGCAGGCAGAAAAGCTGGTATCGAAGTAAGCATGTGCGGAGAATATGCAGCAGACCTTTCGGCAACCGATCTCCTGATCAGCCTCGGCCTTAGAAAATTCAGTGTAAGCGCTCCTGCAATAAAGAGATTAAAGACACGATAGCATCGAAATATTTTTGAAAATCAAATTTTGTACTTACCTTTGTGCCTGGGTAAGTCTTACACGACCAGCTCCCTCTGAATTCCCCCAGGACTTGACCGTAGCAAGGGTAGGAGGTCGTAGCGGTGCGATGTAATCAGCTTACCCTTTTTTTGTGGATATATATGAAATGGTTGCTTACTATATTGGGATTCATAGCTCTGGGACTCGGTATCCTCGGAGCATTTCTCCCTGTACTGCCAACCACACCATTCCTTCTGCTTGCGGCAGCTCTCTTCCTCCGCGGCAACAAAGACCGCTACGAATGGCTCCTCGCCCACCCCAAACTGGGTCCCTACATCACCAACTTCATGGTACACAAGGCAATTCCACTCAGAGTGAAAGTTGTATCAGTAAGCCTTGTCTGGATAACTCTGCTGAACTGCGCCATCTTCGTAGCCGACCGCCTTATCTTCAGAATCCTTTTCCTGGCCCTCGCCACAGCCATCACCATCCACATTCTCTCCTACAAGACCTTGAGATAAGAGTTGAATCTGGCTCACGTTTTGCCCCGGTCGGAGAAAAGGGCAATATTTATGAAGGAGATTGGATTACGTATAATTGTCACGATCGCGGCATTCTCGGCAGTATTATCCGTCACATCCTGTTCGATTGCACGAATGGCTTACAGACCGTATGACACGGAGTACATTCCTCTCGGATTTCTTGTTAAAGACACATACCGCAGTTCGGTTCCCGGACCCGGTGTCAGATATATGTTCGTCTATCTTCCTGAATCATATTTTGATTCCGGACTCGAATATCCCGTCGTGTACATGCTGCATGGAGCAAACGGCAATGAAACATCATGGATCAGAAAAGGGAGGATTCTGGAAAACATAGACAGTCTGACGATTGATGGGAAAGCGGAGGAATGCATATACGTGTTTCCTGACCATTGCTGTCCGGTAAAAGTTCCGGACGATTATTATAAAGTTTAACAATTAAAACAAACTTGGTTCGGTAGAACCATCAAGTTCATTGACAATATTGTAGTTAGGTTTTGCAAAGAGGTCTTTAAGGTTGGTAGTATCT
>JBGUTV010000049.1:0-8115 GCA_045133255.1 Candidatus Cryptobacteroides sp. | reverse complement strand
CGTCACTGATGGGATACTACGAAATGTATCATTGCAGGTAAGGAACCGCCGTATGCGGACCCGCATGTACGGTGGTGTGAGAGGTCGGTAAACGAAAGTAGGAGATAAACTCCATTACTTTCGTTTACCTCCTACTCGATTGTAGAATGTCTTGTCAGGAGCCTGCGAGCCGTCCGGCTGGGTGATGACAGGAGCGTTGAGGTCGTCAGCATAGATTGTAGCCTCGTATGATACGCCAGGCTTGAGGAAGTCAAGCTTTGCGGAAACGGTACGCGGCTCGTTGTTGGTGCCGGCGCCGAGGAAGAAGTCCTCGCCTGCACGGCGCGCGATGACGATGTAGTCGCCGATCTCTCCGGCCAGTGCCTCAGACCAGTCGCAGTCAGGGTTGAAGTCGCGGAAGAACTGGAATGCAGGATGTCCCTCGTAGTTCTCGATCAGGTCACAGGCCATCTGGAGAGGGGAGTAGAGGAGCACCCAGTTTGCGATCTGTCGCGCCAGGGTGGTCTTGATGAACACCTTGGCGTTGTCTCCGTTCCAATGATCCATGCCCATCGCCCTTCCTGTCTTGTAGTAGATGTCGAAGACTCCAGGTGTATAGTCCATCGGGCCGCTGAGGAGTCTGGTGTATGGAAGGGTACACAGATGGATTGAACTGTTGCCCTCGCTCCATGCGTTCCATTCCATGCCTCGCGCACCTTCGCGTGTCATCATGTTCGGCCATGTACGGCGGATGCCGGTTTCCTTGATAGGCTCATGAGCATCTATCGCAATCTCATATCTTGCAGCAGTCTCAACCACCTTCTGGTAGTGCTGCACGCCACGCTGCGAGTGATGTCTGATGTGATTCGGCATTCCGCCCGCATATCCTGTCTTGAGATAATGGATGCCGAGGCTCTGATATTTCGCGAATGCCTTCTCCATGTCCCTTTCATACTCGAAGATGCTTCCGCCTGTCTCGTTGTGCATCCAGAGGGAAACCCCCTTCTCGTCTGCATATGCGGCTATCTTCTCAAGGTCAAAGTCCTCATAAGGCTCGCAGTAGTCGAAATGCTGGTTGCCTCCCCAGTTTTCCCAGCCCTTGTTCCAGCCTTCGAAGAGTACGCCTCCGATGTTGTTGGCTGCAGCGAAGTCGATATGCTTCAGGGCGTTTTCGGTAGTAGCTCCGTGGTGAGGTCCCATTGTCCATACATGTGTTCCAAGATGCATTCCCCACCATACGCCGACGTATTTCTGAGGCTTGATCCATGATACATCAGCAATTTTGCAAGGCTCGTTCAGATTAAGGATCAGTGACGAGTTGATCAGTCCCACAGCATTACGAGCGATCTGCAGCGTTCTCCATGCTGTTGTGAATTTTGCTCCCACGCGTGCAAGGGTGCCCTCTGGACGCGGTGCAAGCTCGCTCTTGAAGCTCAGGCTGTCCTGCCTGTAGATGTTCATTTCAGGGAAATCGTAGAGGGCGGCCTCGTGGATGCTTCCGTAGATGTCGCCCATCTTGAATGTGAACGGAGTGTTCGCATTCTCAGTAGCGCTGATCGCCTGCTCCCTGTATGGAAGCTCATAGCCTGAGAAGTAGCTTCCGATAGACCAGCTCATGCCGTCCTGCGCGAAGTTGAAGTATGTTTGGTCACCGATGATGGTGAGAGAATCGGTGACGGCTGTGGCGTCATACTCGTATCGGTATCCGATGCCGTCGTCAAACGCCTTGAAGCGAAGCGTCATCTTCACGCCCTGTCCGTTCTCCATCTCCACTGCCATCTCGCGGTGGTTGTCCCTCATTACCTTGTTCTCGCCCCATGGCTGCTCCCACTGCTCGTCCTTGCTCCCGCGGCGTACCTTTGTTATGGCGAATCCTTGCCTCAGATCCGCTTGTTCCGCCTCCAGACCGAGTGCCGATTCGTTGATTACAGCCTGGCCATAGGCCGATACCTGATAATGTGGAACGCCGTCCTGGCTGAGTGAGAATGATACATTGATTTCTCCGTCAGGAGATGTGAGGTCTGTGTTTCCTGTGCATGCCGCCATGATCATTGCGGCTGCGAGGATAAGTGTTGTGTTGAGTTTCATGTATGTGTTTCGGTGCCGTTTAGCGAATTTCCATAAATAAAGTACAAGATAGAGTTTTTCTTTTAATTAAACGCTATATTTGCGCCACTCCAGAATAATAAAAATAAGGAAAAGACAATGAAGGTATTTAAGATTGTGCTCGCATTGGCACTGTGCGGAGCTGTCGCAGCTCTCGCTCTCAGAAAGACGGAATCCACAGCAGTAATAGAAAAAGGCAAGATGGGAATCGTAGCTCACAGAGGCTTTTGGAACTGTGAGGAAGCCGGTTATGCAAGAAACTCCGTAGCAGCACTCAGATGTGCTCAGGAAAACGGCTTCTGGGGAAGTGAATTTGATGTGAACATCACAGCCGACAGCGTTCTGCTTGTCTTCCATGACGACAATGTTGCCGGAAAGAAATTCTCGGAGCACCCATATTCAGAGTTCAAGGATATCGTCATTGAAAACGGAGAAACCATCCCTACAATCGACCAGTATCTGGAGCAGGGCGCAAAATATCCTGAGACAATGCTTGTGTATGAGCTCAAGCCTCAGTCGTCAGTTGAAATCGAGGATGCCCTGGTAAACCTCAGCATAGAAAAACTCAAGGAGTATAATCTCCTGAATCCTAAGAGGGTAATGTTCATTTCATTCAGCTATTACATGACTTGCAAGGTAGCTGAACTGCTTCCTGATTTCACAGTGCAGTACCTCAGCGGCAGCAAGGAGCCTAAGGACCTTCTCGCTGACGGAGTGAACGGTCTGGATTATGCTCACGGCGTTTTTGTCAATCATCCTGAATGGGCAGAACAGGCAAGAGAGCTTGGAATGACCACCAACATCTGGACAGTGAATACAGAGGACTACATGCTTCAGGCCATTGATTTCGGTATCATGTACATCACCACCGACTGTCCTCTTGATGCCAGAAGAGTCATCGAGGAAAATGGTGTGAAGGAGATTCGATGAATTTTATCTCCTGATGAGCTGGTCAAATTTCGTGAGGCGGGAGTTGATATAGTTTCTGACTGTGCCCACTTCTGCATCATATGAGCCCAGAGCCTGGAAATTCATGTGAGTGTGCTGGTTGAGAATCTTCCATCTCTTGAAGTTCAGTTCCTGAGACTCCTGGAGCAGATCTGCCGTTTCTTCAAGATATGCAATCAGGTCATCAAGCTCTCCTTCGTCAAGAGCAGTCTCCCATATTTCTATGAGGCGGGCCTTCGCCTGTGCATCTTCCTTTACGATTCTTGTAACCATCTGCTTTATTGCATCGCTGGCAGTAGAGCCGTTTGTGCAGTAGATGAAGTCGGACAGGTTGTTGATCGGATATGTGCGGTAGTCATTTTCGAATCCAAGGTCATAGTCCCATGCCGGACCAGTGTATAACTTGCCGTTGGCAGCATCCTTATACATGTATACGCTCCAATAGGTATCCGTGTTACCTCCGAATTCTCCTACAATGAAGTTCCTGAGGAAACTGTCCAGATCCAGATACTTGCGGTAGCCGTTGTTTTGATCGGTGTAATTTGAAGCGAAGACAGAGGCCTCCATCTTGTTGAAATAATCAGTAATGAATGCAATCTGCTGATTTGTGATGTCGTCTTCGTCCGGATGTTTGATGGTTACAGGTGTGCCTCTGCTTGAATTGAACCACACGTCTTCGCTATATGCATATGCATCAATCTCTATAAGGTATCCTTCCTTAGCCGGCACTCTGTTGCTTGCCGCCTCCACCTGATCACAGAACTGGTAGCATCCGCGGTACTCACCGTTGATGATAAGGTCTACAGGGTGACAGAACGGTGTGTATGGCTGTCCGACCCTTCTGCTGACCTCGAAGGCGAGGATGTTACGCATCAGGGTCTTGTCTCCGTAATTGCTGATCAGCGTCCATTTCTTTGCAGAGGCAGGCGCTCCAAGCGGGCTCTGCTTTTCATCAAACTTGAGTCTGTAAGGTTTTTTAGGGAAGTCCCAGCTGGCGTTTCCGCGGCCACGGATCTCCGTGCCGCTTGTTGCGAGAAGCTCGGTTCCGTTTTCAGAAATGATATAGACGTTACTGATGAGATTCTTTTCCTTTTCAATGACCTCCTCGCCATTTGCGATGTTCACTACCACTGTCGGCAGGTTGGTAAGCTGGTACAACTTGGAGTCATCTCCTTCTGATGGATAGCCATGGAACTCAAGCTCAGCAAGGTTACATCGCACGTCATTAGGGCTGACATAGCGCACATATCTGAATCCTCGCGAGCAGTCTACCTGTCCATAATGCATCATACCCTCCGAAGCGGAATTCTTGATCATGAATATAGGCAGCGCATCGCTGAAATCGGGGCTGTTGGCTCCCTCGATTATAGCCAGCTCCACGCGTTTTCCTTGAGTCTTGCGAGGGGAGTATCCTACCTTTGTGATCACATGCTTTTCGCCAAGGTCAAGGCCCACCCATGTGCGCGAGCGGTCGTATGAAGCGAAATATGTGTCGAAGTTGCCGTCGAAGACGTTGTCCTTGGTGTTGACGGTGGTCGACTTGACATTTCCCTTATCATAGTCAACTGAATACTGAGTGCCTATGATCGTGCCGGTAAGCTTTTCTGGCGTTATTTCTTGTTTTGTTGTGGCCAGAGTGTATTCGGCTGTCCACACCCTTTCGCTCTCCTTATCTTCCGCCCATCCCCAGATATAGTAATCCGTGTCCGGCATCAGATCGGTTATCGTCATCTGCTGTCCTGCATCATAAGGTTTGCCAGGCGCTGCCTCTTCCTTGCCCTGCTCCCTGTTGGAGGTCTCGCAGTAGACGATACCCCAGCTGTCCAGAGCTTTCATGTCCGTAGACGTGACTGAAAGCGTAAGGTCGACGGACCTTGTATCCAAGCTATAGATCTCAATCCTGACTTCAGTCTGTGGCGTCGTAGGCTTCTGGTCGATCTGAGGTGTCTGTGGCGTCTGTGGTTGCGGGTCAATCTCTACCTCTTTGCAGCCGGCAGCCATCAGGCAAAATGCCAAAAGGAAGAATACAAATCTTTTCATAGTGTCATCAGTTTCAGTGAATATACAAAGATAGGATATTTCTAAGCACAAATAAATAATTGTAGGATAATATAATCAACAATAGCTGGCATTTGAAAATTGGACAATAATTAAAATTGACTATATTTACACCAGACTTAATTTGAAATTAATGAGGACTGCCAGAATTTTAACCTTTATTTTGCTTTTCGTTACCCTTCAGTCTTCTGCACAGGGCCTGATGTTTAACGGTATGGAGAGCTCTATTGATGAACGTACTTCATATGATGTGTTTTCTTCACGGAAACAAAAGTTCACAGATGTTCTCAAGATTGAATTTTCTCTGTCGATGTATCTGCCTTCTGATTTTGGCTATATCTTGAGGATAAAGAACAATGAGGATGAAAGAATATTCAACTTATTATATTCCGGTGTGGAGTGGGATCGCGAATGCCCTTTCAGATTGAATGAGGAAGGTAAGTCCACTATAATCAAGACTGATATTCCGCATGATTATATTGAAATGGGAAAGTGGATGGATGTTGTGCTGGAATTTGCTATGGCAGAAGGGAAAGTCACATTGAAGATAGATGATTATATATATGAGACGAACATTGACCCTATCTCCTCTATATGGCGGCCAGTCATTAACTTCGGCAAAAGTGATTATATGATAGATGTCCCTTCCATGGCCGTGAGGGATCTCACAATATCTGATGGAAGGAAAAAGTTCGTTTTCCCTCTTAATGAGTCTGAAGGGGAGGAAGTGAATGAGATCAAGGGCAAGACTTATGGCGTTGTCAATAATCCTCAGTGGCTTATGCACAAGTCATATAAATGGGACGAGGTTGCATCCTTCTCTTCACAGAGCAGAGCTGGAGTGAATTATGACAGATTCAGAAAGAATCTCGTATATTACAACAGAGATTCCATTTATATATATGATTTCATAAGCAAGGAGACTCGAGCCCGGAAATTTGAGTCTTGCAGTCCTGTCAATCCCTACCTGGGAACCAGTTTCGTTAATCCTGCTGATTCGTTGCTTTATGTCTACGAACCTTATGTGGAGAATGGGGAGCCGGCTATGTCGACTTTGGCGGCATATGATCCGGATGATAATTCTTGGGTGGTGAAAAGTTGCAGTACTTTGCCGATAAGGTTTCACCATCATAGTTCTTATCTGGATGAAAAAAGAAAGAGATTTGTTATCTTCGGTGGTTTCGGAAGCATGATATACAATGGTGACTTTTACTCTTGCGACTTGAATGATTACCAATGGCAAAAGGATACATTACCGTCAGGAGACCGTATATATCCGAGATATTTCACCTCACTTGGATATTCCCCATCAGAAGATGCATTGTATATCTTTGGCGGTATGGGGAACGAATCAGGGGAACAGATAGTCGGCAGACATTATTTCTATGATCTCTACCGTCTTGATCTCAGTACAGGAGTCAATGCGATAATATGGGGAAAGGACCTTGTTCTTGACTGGAGGGAAGAGAATATGGTACCGGTGCGTAATATGGTGCTGCATGATGGTGGCTTCTATACGATGTGTTATCCGGAGTTCCATACCAATTCTTATCTTCAGCTGTTTTACTTTGACATTGAAAGTGCGACATACAGCAAACTGTGCAATAAGATACCTATCAGGTCAGACAAGATGTCTACCAATGCCAATCTCTATTTCGACCAGGATCTGCGTCTGCTGATTCTTACTGTAATGGAGTCTCCTGACGATGTGCAGTCGCATCTGAGAGTCTATGCGTTGTCATTCCCTCCGCTGACAGATGCGGAATATCTGGCGGCATCCAGAAAGTCTCATGTGTGGGTGTCAGTGCTCGTTTCACTGCTTGTGGTTCTGGCAGTTATTTCAATAATTTACAGCAAGGCCCGTCACGGTAGCAGCAAGGAACGGGGTACCCTTGCCATCTTGGGTAGAAAACGTTATCTGGTAGACCAGAAGCCGAACTCGATTTGTCTGTTTGGAGGGTTCTCTGCCTTGGATGTGAACGGTAATGATGTTCCGTTCCCATATCAGCAGAAAAAGATGCTCTGTCTTATAATCAAATACAGCCTTGACGACGGAATATCATCAGTCCGTTTGAGCAAGATCATGTGGCCTGATAAGTCAGAAGATAAGGTAAAGAACTCCAGAGGTGTTGCAATAAACCATTTGAGGCGTCTTCTGGATAACTTCGATGGAGTTTCCCTCGTGTGTGAGAACGGTCATTTCAAATTGCAGTATTCCGATAGTTTCAGTTGTGACTGGATGGAATTCCGCAAAGAATCTTTGAAGGAGCATCCGGATATGGAGAAGGTGATGCCTATAGTCTCAAGAGGCAAGTTCCTTCCTTTTATTGAAGATCCCGTATTTGACTCTTTCAAGGAAAAGACAGAATCTATGCTTATCAATATGTTGAGCGCTGAGCTTATCAGGTGCTACGAAAGGAGGCAGTATGTCAATGTCATCGATCTTGCCGATGTGATTTTCCATACAGATTCTCTTAACGAACAGGCGTTGATATGTCAGCTCAATTCACTTGTCAGACTTAAACGGGCAGAAGATGCGCTGGTTCGTTATTCGGCATTTGTCAAGGAATACAATGCAATGTATGATGCCGAATATGAGCATGACTTCAAGAGCCTGATAGAATAACGATATCATAGGGTTAAGTCATAAAAATAAAATTAATTTTAGTGTTAATCCATTAATAATCCTAAAATTAATCGGGTGCGTGTATGTTTGTGCCATTAATCACAAACAATCACTAACCAATTTTTTATGAAAATCTCTAAAATCTCGAGTCTCATAGCCGGCTTTTTCGCCGTATGTGCTATGACTGCGGGTCTTTCTGCATGTCAGGAGGATCCTACACCACAGCCAGAATCAAAAGGAACGATTCAGGGTACTGTAGTTGATAATCTCGAAAATCCAGTCGAGGGTGTAACTGTTGAAATCTCAGATGTAGAAGGAACAGTGACAACTGCAGCGGACGGTACATTCAAGGTGGAGAATGTCGCTATCGACAGACATACCATCAAGTTTACAAAGTC
>JBGUTV010000048.1:0-70434 GCA_045133255.1 Candidatus Cryptobacteroides sp. | reverse complement strand
GTAGACTTCAACGAGGCAGCTCTCGCAGCAGCTCCTAAGGCAGCTAAGAAGGCAACTCGTCGTAGCTCTAAGAAGGCAGTTGAGGCTGCTCCTGCAGCAGAGGCTCCAGCAGCTGAGTAATTCAGAGCAAAATCCGCAGTTTAACAACTGCATTCAATAAAACTCCATTTCTCGGTAGGGAATTGGAGTTTTTTTGCTATATTTACGGACTTATTTATGGCACTTAAACTAATATGATGAAGACTTTTAGGTCAGCAGTAATCCTGCTGCTTTTGTCCATTTTGTTCGGCTGTTCGGGAAAGCAGTCGGAAATCAAGGTGTTGTATTGGAATATCCAGAATGGAATGTGGTCTGATCAGGGTAACAATTATGACAATTTTGTTGAGTTTGTCAAGTCTGAGGCCCCCGATATCTGTGTCTGGGCAGAAGCAGAATCAAGGTACAGAACTGACTCCGCTGTCAAGATGGCAGGTTGCGAGGAGGCATATCTTCCGTATAACTGGGATCTTCTTGCCAGAAGATATGGCCATGAATATGTCTGCTTGGCAGGTAAGCGCGACACATTTCCGCAGGTCGTAACCTCAAAATATCCGATACGTATAGTTCAGAGAATAAATGGCAATGGTGATGACATCGTTGTCGTTCATGGCGCAGGTCACGTTCAGGTCGATATCGAAGGCGAGACAGTAAACATCGTAACTCTTCATACCTATCCGTTCAAATATGCTTATCTGGCAGAGGACCAGAAGAAGAGTGCTGAGGAGCATGGCGGAGATTACTTCAGGGCAACAGAAATGAAATACATCTGTGAGCAGACCATTCTGAAGGAAGATCCTAATGGCGAAGGAAACTGGATAATGACAGGAGACTTCAATGCCATTTCGAGAGCCGACAACTTTCATTACAACCGTCCTGATGATGACACGGCATTCCTTCTTCATGATTACATCTTGTATGAAACTCCGTATTTCGATGTCATAGAGGAACTATATCCTGGTGAGTTCCAGAAATCTACCTTCTCGGGACGCAGAATCGATATGGTGTATCTTACGGATCCTTTAATGGCGAAGGTGCAGGATGCATATCATATCACGGACGGCTTTGCCACATCATCCCGTGATCCTCGTAAACTCAATGGTTTCTGCAACCCTTCGGATCATTATCCTATAGTTGTCAAGTTCAGGTTCTAAGCTAAGGATTGATGAAGAAACTTTTGCTGATATATGTGTCCGCACTCGCTGCTGTCTTAGGATGTGATAAGCCTAAGAGGGTAGAAGGTGCACAGAATCAGCCAGTTGGGGGGGGCAAGCTAATCACTGTTCTGGTCTGGAATATCCAGAATGGAATGTGGTCAGACCAGGGCAACAATTATGACAATTTCGTAGAATGGGTTAAAGTCTATAAGCCGGATGTCTGCATCTGGTGCGAGGCCCGTTCAAACTATCAGACCGGTTCCAAGCAGTCAATGCCGAAAGATCAGGTATATCTTCCTGACGGCTGGGGCGAGCTTGCTGCAAGATACGGTCATTCATACTGGGCCAAAGGTGGCCAACGTGACAATTTCCCACAGGTAATCACTTCAAAATATCCGATCCACACCGTAGACAAGATCATTGGCAACGGTGCGGATTCTGTCGTTACACATGGTTGTGGCCATCATCAGATGGTCATCAACAGCAGAGTTCTGAATTTTGTGACTCTCCACACATGGCCTCAGAAATATGCATTCGGAGTGAGCGGTTCCGCTGCGCAGAAGGAAAGTGAAGCGAATAAGGGAGGAGATTATTACCGACTTAAGGAGATAACCTACATCTGCGACCACACGATCGGAAAATCGAAGGATCCTGTGAATGAGTGGTGGCTTATGGCCGGTGACTTCAATGCCCAGTCTTCTCTGGACAATGACACCTACAAGTATTCATTGAATGATACGCGATTCCTGGTGCATGATTATGTGCTGGAGAATACGCCATATGTTGATGTGATCAAGGATAAGCACAAGGGGGAATTCAAGACCACCACGAGCGGCAAGAGCCGTATCGACTTTGTCTACTGTTCTCCTGCAATGGCGAAGAAAGTAAGCTATGCTGATGTCCTTCAAGACTGGTGGACTGGAAGCATAATTAAGGATGAGGCTACAGGATTCAAGCACCCGTCCGACCATCGTCCTTTGTATCTTAAAGTGAAAGTAAATTAATTACTTACTTATATGTATTTTTAATACTAACCAATTAACAATAACCAACTATGAGCAATCACTCAAAAGCTGCGAGCGGTCTGATAAGACTGTTTGTACTGGTGACAGTCCTCTGCGGTATGATGGCAATGCCATTCTCTGCTGCCGGACAGTCTGCGACTGTGAAGGGTACGGTAACTGACAATACCGGTGAACCTCTCATGGGAGCTGGTATCATGGTCAAGGGTACCTCAAATGGAACCATTACTGACCTTGATGGTAATTTTGAACTCAAGGGAGTTACTTATCCGGTTACTCTCGTTGCTTCTTTCATCGGTCTTTCTGAGAAGGAAGTAACACTTGAGAATGCGGCTTCAAGCCCATGTGCAATCGTACTCGAGGAAGACCAGAACTATCTTAACGAGGTAGTCGTTGTCGGATACGGTACACAGAAAAAGGTTAACGTGACAGGTGCTGTCGGTGTCGTTGACGGTAAGGAACTTGCCATGCGTCCGGTGAACAGTGCCGCTCAGGCTCTTCAGGGAGCTGACCCTTCACTCCTCCTCACTTCAGGTTCTGGTGGAATCGAGGGTAGCGAGTACTCTGTTACAATCCGCGGTAGCGTGTCTATCAACTCAGGTTCTCCACTCATCCTCATCGACGGTGTAGAAGGTTCACTTTCACAGGTCAACCCTAATGACATCGAGTCAGTTTCAGTCCTCAAGGATGCTTCTGCCTGTGCAATCTACGGTGCGAAAGCTTCTGCCGGTGTCGTTCTCATCAACACTAAGAACGGTGGTTCAGGTCAGGCAAAGATCAACTACAACGGTCGTGTCAGCCTTGTTACCAACACAACATCTACAGACTTCATCACTTCAGGTTATGACCACGTGACTCTCTGTAACGAGTTCTATGAGTACTTCAAGGGCTACGGAGCGTGGACATTCTCTGATGAGCAGATCGAGATGATGAAGGAGCGTCGTTATGATGTTACTGAGCATCCTGACCGTCCATGGGTTATTCCTGATGAGACAGGTACTTACACTTATCTCTACCTCGGTAACTTCGACTGGTATGACTTCCTCTTCAAGCAGACACGTCCAGAGACAGAGCACAATATCTCTGTGCGCGGCGGTAACGACAAGGTGAAGTACTATGTCAGCGGCCGTTATCTTTACAAGGAGGGTATCTTCGACAACGCTGCTGAGGATATCTACAACAGCTTCTCACTTAGAAGCAAGATCGACGCGAAGATTACAAACTGGCTCACTTACTCGAACTCTCTCAGCTTTGAGCGCATGCTTTATGATTACGGCGGATTCTGGGAGTTGGACGGTACTTCAGGTATCGTAGATGCAGGTATCATCTGGAACCTTACTCAGAATGTGACTCCAGCGTTCACTCCTTGGAACCCAGACGGAACAGTGAATATGTATCCTGGCTACATGGCCGATGCTACATCTCCTATCTTCTCAGGTCGTGGTGGTGTGTTCACAGACGGTAGAAACCAGAACAAGAGAACAAAGAACTATCTCACAATGACTAACCGCTTCACATTCGACATCGTGAAGGGTCTTAAGTTCATTGCAGATTACACTTACCGTCGTCGTGACAATGTTGAGTCATACAGATCACTTCCTACAGCAAACGCTTATGACAACATCAACAAGCGTCTCTATGTGAATCCAGACACAAGCCTTCCACAGGGTGCATTCACCAATGGTTCGGTTTATGACTTCTATCGTGAAAGCCGCTACTATCAGGATGGTCATGTGATCAACGCATTCTTCACATATGACCAGACATTCGGCAACCATAGTGTGACTGCAACTCTCGGAGGTAACTTCGATGACTACAGCGGTTCTACACTCATGAACCAGCAGAAGGGATCCCTCAGTGAGTCTCTCGCATTCATCGGTCTTATGACAAACGAGGCTGGTACAAACAACATTGAGAAGGCTAGCCAGTCTATCTCTTCTTATCGCACTCTCGGTTTCTTCGCTCGTTTGAATTACAACTTCAAGGGCAAGTATCTTGTAGAGTTCTCAGGACGTTATGATGGTTCATCACGCTTCCCTGCAGGACAGAGATGGGGCTTCTTCCCTTCAGCATCAGCAGGTTGGAAGATCTCAGAGGAGCCTTTCTTCAAGCCTCTCAAGGGTTGGTGGAACATGGCTAAGATCCGTGCATCTTACGGTTCGCTCGGTAACCAGCAGGTAAGCAACTACTACTACTGGGATACAATCAAGACCGGAACACTCAGCATGCTTCTCAACGGAACATCGAAGGCTAGCTACGCTCACGGTACAGTTCCTCTCTCATCTGACCTTACTTGGGAGACCGTTACAACTACCAACGTGGGTATCGACCTCGGTTTCTTCAACAACCGACTCAATGCTACAGCTGACTTCTTTATCCGTGACACAAAGGATATGCTTACAAAGTCAATGACTCTTCCTGCAGTATATGGTTCACAGGCTCCTAAGACAAATGCCGCTGACCTTAGAACTAAGGGTTATGAGATCTCTGTTTCATGGAGAGACGACATCAAGCTCGCAGGCAAGACATTCAGCTACGGTGTTGCAGGATCACTCGGTGACCTCAAGACTGTCATCACTAAGTTCGACAACCCTACAAACCTTCTTTCAGATAACTTCGTAGGAAAGGTTCTCGGTGACATCTGGGGTTATACTACAGACGGACTCTTTGCAACTGATGAAGAGGCTGCTGACTATGCTTCACGCATCAACGACAAAAATGCCAACAAGGGAGTTTACGCTGGTAAGGCTCCTCTCAACCACCTTATGGCCGGTGATATCAAGTATATCGATGTTAACGATGACAAAGTTATCAATACAGGAGCCAACACTCTTGACGATCCAGGTGACCGTAAGATCATCGGTAACAGCAAGCCACGTTACAACTACTCATTCAGAGGAGACCTCTCTTGGTACGGTATTGACCTCCAGGTATTCTTCCAGGGCGTTGGTAAGATGAACTGGATGCCGGATGCAAACTGTATCTATTTCTGGAATACATATTCATACCACAGACCTACCTTCATTCCTAAGGATTTCGAGGAGAAGTGCTGGTCTTCAGAGGAAGGTGCTGACAACAGCAATGCACTTTACCCACGTCGTCGTGGACGTATGTCAAACGGAAGCAACCTCGTGACAAGTGACTACTGGCTCCAGAATGCAGCTTACATCCGTCTTAAGAACCTCACTGTAGGTTACACATTGCCACTCAAGACCAAGGCTGTTGAGAAGGTAAGATTCTACTTCTCAGGTGAAAACCTCTGGTACTGGTCTCCAATGAAGAAGTGGACTTCAGCAGTTGACCCAGAAGTTGCTACAACAGGCGCTTATGGTGATATGCTTTATCCATATGCTAAGACATTCTCATTTGGTGTTGACATCACATTCTAAAACTGCAGAGAATTATGAAAAGGATATATTATATTTTGACAGCACTCGTTGCTGCTATGACATTCAGCTCCTGTGAGGATTTTCTGACAAAGGTTCCTAAGACAGCTCTTTCGCCAGATTCATTCTTCATTACAGCTTCTGATCTTGAGCTCTGGACAAACAAGTTCTACAGCGATCTCCTTGAGGATACAGACATCGCTGAGACTTTTGCAGACGACATGATGGGAAGTTCGCTCAGCGCGCTTCAGAAGGGTACACGTACGACTTCATCTAAGTCTTGGAGCACACCTTCTGTCAACAGCGATGGTTACATCAGCAGCAATGGTACTTTCACACCGCTGATGAACATCAACTACTTCCTCGAGCATTCTTCAAACTGCCAGGATGAGGCTGTTCGCGAGAAATACAATGGTGTTGCATATTTCTTCAGAGCATACTTCTATTACAAGATGGTTCGCCAGTATGGTGACATGCCTTGGTATGACTATGTTATCGGTTCTGCAGATGCTGCCAGCCTCAACAAGCCACGTGACCCACGCGGATACGTGATGATGAAGGTTCTCGAGGACTGCGACAAGGCTTACGAGCGTCTCCCTGAGGCTTGGGCTGCCGGTCCGCTCTTCCACGTTTCAAAGAATGCTGCCATGGCTCTCAAGGCACGTGCTGCTCTCTTTGAGGGAACATTCCGCAAGTACCACGCTGGTACTCCATACGTTCCTAACGATGAGGAGACTTATGATGGTAAGACTGTTTCTTCTCAGTGGTTCCTTGAGCAGGCTGTAGAGGCTGCCAAGACTATCATGGGCAAGAAGTCCCTCTATACAGGCAATACAATGGGTCTTGCTCCTATCGCAAAGAACGCATCATACAGAGAGTTCTTCGTTCTTGAGGATGCTGATCCAAATGAGACTATCCTTGGTAGAGCTTACAGAAGCGACGAGGCTGTTACAGTTCGTCACGGTATCCAGTTCGACATGAAGAATGGAAAGCGCAGCGCAACTCAGCGTTTCGTGAACCACTATCTTAAGAAGGACGGTACTGCATACACTGAGACTGAGCTTGCAACAATGGAGTTCTCTGCTCAGTTCCAGAACCGTGACCCACGTCTTGCTCAGACTATCCATGGTCCTAACTATGTTGCCGTAGCTGAGACAGCTCACGAGACTCTTGACTGGGAGCGCACCCTCAACGGTTACCGTGTGATCAAGTACATCAGCGATGCTTCTCACGAGGGTGCTACAACATCTACATCAGACTTTGCTCTCTTCCGCTATGCTGAGGTTCTCCTCAACTACGCAGAGGCTAAGGCTGAGCTCGGAACTCTTACCGATGCTGATGTTGCTGCAACTATCGACCTTATCCGTGACCGCGTAGGTATGGCTAAGATGGGTAAAGTTCCTACAACTGTGGATCCTGTAATGGAGAAATATTATCCTAATGCAAAGGGTGCTCAGAAGGCAGCTATCCTCGAGATCCGCCGTGAGCGTACCGTAGAGCTCTGCTTCGAGGGCTTCCGTCAGTGGGACCTCCTCAGATGGAAAGAGGGTAAGTGGCTTACTCCAGCTTCAACCAAGGGATTCCAGGGAATCTATCTCCCAGGTCTCGGCGAGTATGACCTCGACAAGGACGGCAAGATTGATATCTGCGTATATCAGGGAACAAAGCCATCTACAACAGCTCCGTCATCTAACGTGCTTGAGATCGGCAAGAACTGGACTCTTACTGAGGGCACAAAGGGTAACCTTACATACTACGCATCCGAGAACTATACTTGGGATGAGGGTAAGGATTATCTCTGGCCTATCCCAGAGGATCAGCGTCAGATCACAAACGGCGCTCTTTCACAGAATCCAGGTTGGTCAGATGGTTTGTAAAATCAGATAATGAAGAACAAGATAAATATAATTTGGGCTTTCCTTGTGGCTGCAGGACTCTTTTTAGTGTCCTGCGGTCAGGAGGGAGGTGAAGTGCTCGAGACAGCTCTTCAGGTGGCTCCGACTTCGCTTGAGCTGGATCCTCAGGGCGGTCAGGAATATCTGACAGTCACTTCAAGTGAGGACTGGCTCCTGAGATCGGATGTCAAGTGGGTGAAGGCTGTGACCGCCTCTGGAAAGGCATCTGCTGATCCGGTCAAGGCAAGCATTACCTTTGAAGCAAATACATCAGGCGCGGCCAGAGAGGGAAAACTCACTGTCAAGACTCTGTCAGGCAAGACAGCTGAGGTCAAGATTTCCCAGGCTGTTCTTGACGGACCTGTTTCGCAGAGAGGTATTGCTTCTGCCGAGGATCTTGCCGCATTTGCTCAGGCAGTTAACGATGGCTCATCCCTTACACCTTTCATGGTCGACGGCGTAGTTGTCCTTTTGAACGACATCGATGCAGCTTCCATCAAGGATTGGACGCCGATCGGTACAGCATCAAATCCTTTTACCGGAAGTTTTGACGGAAAAGGACGCACTATCAAGAATATCAATTGGACAATTGATGCTTCGAAATATGCGGATGCTGGTCTCTTCGGTTACACCAAGGGTGCTTCGATTCTCGGCCTCAATGTAGGTTTGACCGGAAACAAGATTACAGTAAAGGGCAACGCTGCAGGCTTGAATGCCGGTGTGATCGTCGGTAATGCAGTGGGCGGATCCCTTACAGGCTGCAGCAACTACACAGACCTTGTGTATGAGGGCAATCCTTCTGGTGGAGCAATTTGTCTTGCAGGTCTTTGCGGACGTTCATCCGCAACGCTGACAAGCTGTACCAACAAGGGTAATGTTCTCAGCCCAGTAATCTGCCGTGCTGCAGGTTTCGTGGCATACAACGAGGGCAAGGTTGAGGAATGTAAGAACTATGGATGTATTCTTGCGGAGAAGTCAGGTGAGGTGGGTCCTGCATGGGCTTGCTCATACCATAAGACTCCTGCGGACTTCATCAAGAACACCGGTAACGGACATGTAGGTTCTTATGCAGTCTACAAGGATAATCCTGCGGGTGCCGATTGGGATGCCTACCTCAATGCCGTGGTATCTCCTGCAAAGGAGGGCTTCGACATGGAGCAGGCCATCATCGACAACACCAAGGAGTCGTATCTCAACTGGAAAGAGGTAAGCAAGAAGCAGGTGGCGTCTGGAATCACATTCTATGACTGCGACTGTCTCAACACTCCTCTCAAGGTTCACATCCTTGAGATCGACCTTTCGAACCCTGCAGTGGAGGTGACCACTTCATATGCCAACGACTGCGTGCCTAACCCTAACGGAAACAACAACAGCAACAATGGCTTCAAGATCCGTGAGACTCTGTCTCAGCTATGTGCAAGAAAGCGTAGCGAGGGTCATAACATCGTTGCCGGCATCAATACCGGATTCTTCGATTCGAACGACGGTATCTCGCGTGGTTTCCACATCGAGGAGGGAGAGCCAGTGTACATCAACAATCCTTCAGTAGTCAAGGGCTTGCCAAATCACTCATGGGGTATCACAGTCTTTACTGACGGTACTGCATCAGTGGGCAAGAAGGGATTCAAGGGACGTCTCAGGACTGCGAACCAGGAGTTTGAGTGGTGCTCGATGAACGACACGATCATGCGTCATACATCAGCATCATACCAGATCAACCTCTACGACTCGCACTACAAGCAGTATCCGCATCCATCGCATACCAATCTGACAAACAAGCTTGCAAAGAATGCATTGTATGTCATTGCGGAATATGTGGGTGCTCCTATGACCGTGAATAACGGTTATGCTGCTGCAAAGATCATTTCGATCTCTGACGGAAGAGATCAGGCACTTGCAAACCCTCCTTACATCACATCGGACAAGCAGGTCGGAATCTCACTTTCAGGAGCAAAGGCTGATGCCTTCTCTGCCCTTGTTTCAGTGGGCTCGACCGTCGAGTTCCGTTGCGATTTGACCATCGAGGGCGAGACGACAAGACCTATTTATACTCAGAATTCATCAATGTTCCACATGTTGAAGGATGGTGTAAACAATTTGTCATCACTCCCTTCGAATCACGACCCTGCTGCAAGAGACCCTAAAACCTTCCCTGTAGTAAGCCAGGACAAGAAGACTCTCTGGTTGGTGCAGGTTGACGGAAGACAGGGCTGGTATTCTTGCGGTATCTGTCCGGATGAGATGGTTGTACTTGCAAAGAAGCTCGGTGGCTACAACATGACCAATGTTGACGGCGGCGGATCTTCTGTAATGTGGGTATATGACTCAGCCGCAGGCAAGGGTCAGGTCGTGAACTCCGTAAGTGATTCAAAGGGCGAGCGCAGTTGCCTCAACTATATGCTTGTCAAAGTAAAATAAATTCAAAAAGAAACTTTTGATAGTTATGAAACAGATATTCAAATCAATCGTTGCACTTCTTTGCTGTGGAGCAATCTTCGCATCTTGCGAGCAGGAGGCTCCTAAGGCAGAAATGTCAGCTGACCTTACCTCTATTGAGGTTGAGGCTCAGAATCCTGAAGAAGTTGCAGTTACTCTTACAGCTAACACAAGCTGGCTCCTTACTACTCCAAAGTGGGTGAGCGCATCAGCAACTTATGGAAGTGGTAACACTATCCTCATCTTCACTGTAGAGCCTAACTACAAGAACGAGACTACATCTACTCTTGCACGTCAGGGTGAAATCAAGATCTCAGGCGGTGGTGCTCTTACCGGTAAGGGTGTAGTAATTACAATTCCTATCACTCAGGAGGGTTACACTTACGTGGATCCTAATCCTTCACTTGGCGGTATTCCAGATGCTGAGGAGTTTGTTGACTTCATCAAGGCTGCAAACAGCGGCGGACCTCTCAAGAGATGGTCTAATGATAATGGTGACGTGGTTCTTCTTGCTGACATCGACCTTTCAAATACCAATATTGATTGGCAGAAGATGGCTGATGATACTGAGGCGATAAACGGAAACAACGAATGTACAATCACAAACACTCCTTTCACTGGCGTATTTGACGGTGACAACCATAAGATCACTGGTTTCAATCCTACAGTAGTGCTTGCAGCAAACAAGACATTCGGTCTCTTCTGTACTACCAGCGGTGCTACAATCAAGAATGTAGAGCTTACAGGTACAATGAACATATCTACAACCGGTCAGTCTGACGCAGGTATGCTCGTGGGAACTGCTTACAATACTAACATTGCCAATGTGAAGGTAAATGGAAACATCGTTTCTACAGGTTCTACAGCATCTAAGAGATTCGCTCTCGGTGGTGTCTGCGGTTATGCTTTCTCTCAGAACGGTACTAATACTGTAATCGAGGGTGCAACTGTAAATGTTGAGGTTAACGCTGTTGGAGGTGCAAACCTCTCTAATGGTGGCGCAGGTGCAATGTACGGTGGTATCGTAGGTTTTGCAACAGCAATCAATGCTGCTGACGCATCTATCGTCATCATCAAGAATTGCGTGAACAACGGTAATATGAACGTTACTCTCGGACGTTGCTCTGGTATTGTAGCTACTGCAAATACAGGTGTTACAATGCAGGATTGTACAAACAACGGTAATCAGGTGAACAAGATTACTGACGGTCGTCTCGGAAATATTGTCTGCAACATGGCACATTACACCAAAATGATTAACTGTGTTAACAATGGTGATATTGATGCTACAGCTGAGGGATATAAGGGAACAGTCGGAGGACTTTTGGCCCTCACAGGTTCTGCGACTTGTCTTGAAATCACAGGTGGTGGAAACTACGGTACAATCAGAACCGTAAGCACTGTAGGTGAGAAGTATCGTGGTCTTCTCTGGGCTAACCACAACAGGACAACTCCTACCTCAGGCCTGGTAGCCAGCGGACGCCTCTTCATTGATGGCGTTGAGGTTGAGATCAATGCTTCAAACTACATGCAGTACATCGGCTGGAACACTTATCCAGAGATACTTCAGAACATCACTTGGGTAGCACCTAAGTAATAGCTTTACATAAATTGGGATAGGCTGCAGGCAAACTGTGGCCTTCCCTTTTTTAATCATGTTTATGAAAAAGACACTGAAACTTTTAGCAATCCTGCTGGCTGCAACTATCTCGATCTCATGTGATAAGCCAGCTCCGCAGCCGGAAGAACCACCTCAGGAGGAACAGCCGACCCAGCCGGAAACTCCTACCGATCCGGAAACACCTACGGATCCTTCTGATCCATCAGACCCATCTGATCCTGGCAATCCGCCAACCGAAGTGGCGACAATGGAGATCCGCACTGCAGATGACCTTGTGAAGCTTGCTGCCTGGGTCAATGGCGGAACAAAGGTAAAGACTGCGATGTTGATGAATGACATCGACATGGCAGGAGTTGAATCATGGACTCCTATCGGAAATGCTGTATGTCCTGCAGGAGGTACAGATGCTGCCATTACAGGAAACGCTTGGACCGGAACCTTCGACGGTAACGGATATAAGATCAAGAACCTCAAGATGGTTGCTGCAACCTCGACAGCCGGCCAGAACTACGGTCTCTTCGGAACACTTGCTCCGGGATCGCTCGTGCAGAACTTCATCATCGATGCAAGCTGCTCGCTTGAAGTTACCGCCACTGCTTCTGTTGCAACAGGAATCGTTGCAGGTTATGTATACGATGCAACTGTCCGTGACGTGACAAACCATGCTCCTATGACCTTCAAAGGCAAGGCAGGTTCTGTATTCATGAGTATGGCCATGCTCGGTCAGCTATATTCTCAGACTGAAGGTATTACTGTAGACAGCTGTCACAACTATGGTGAAATCAAGGCTGAGAATACAGACAATATGGAGGCTGGTGCAAAGGCTTACCATATTGCAGGCGTTGTCGGATTTGCTCACGCATTGTCAGGAGCAACTGTAGTAAACACAGTCTCAGACTGCTCGAATGCCGGAAACATCACTTCTGCAACTGGCCGCTCAGCCGGTATCGTCGGAGCGATGAACCGCAACACTCAGCTTGTGAACTGCCAGAACACAGGAAACCAGCTCAACTCAATGCCTAAGGAAGATGGTTCCCGTCTTGGAAACATCACTTGCAACATTACAAATACCTGCTCGATGACAGGCTGCATCAACCGTGGTAATCTTATCTCGACAACAAGCGGTCGTTGCGGTGGCATTACTTCCCTTGCAAATGCAGCTGTGTTCGAGAACTGCGCTAACTACGGTGAGATCCTTACAGACGGTCAGTATCGTGGTCTCTTCTGGGGATACAACACTGATGCGGCTACATGGAAGAACTGTATCGCTTCCGGCAAGGTCGGCAAATATGCCGGCGGCACACCTGTGTACGATGAGTATACTGAGGCAACCAAGGCACAGTATCTCGGCGTACAGAAGTCTGGAACGGCATCCAATCTGATTGACATAGATTATCAGATCGGAGTCAAGGAACCGGAGCAGAGCGACGTACAGGCGGATCTAAGCATCCTCTTCATCGGAAACAGCTTCACCAAGGACGCTGTAGAGCATCTCCCTGGAATCCTCAAGGCAGCCGGACTTGACAAGGTGCACATGGTTCATATGTACTATGGCGGCCGTCTGATTTCTCAGTACTATTCAGGATGGACATCATCGTCTGACTACAAGAGATATGAGTCTCTTCCTGGTTCAGGAAAGTGGGTAGAGACATCGGGAGCCAACCTCGCAGAGGTGGCTGCAAGCAAGAAATGGGACATCGTGACCGTTCAGGAGCACACTGGAAATGCTGCTGCATGGACCTGGGATGACACTGCTGAGGCTAACATGAAGGGCTTGGTAAGCAAGATAAAAGAGGCACAGAAAGACGGAGCACCTAAGCTCTATTACATTCTTTCTCAGGCATATTTCAATATGAACAAGATCGCCACTGGATCAAAGCCTTCTATCACCTGGACTGATCAGGCCGGAATGTGGGAAGTTATTGCAGCATTCGGAAAGAAAGTGATGGACAATGTCTCATTCGACGGCATCATTTCTACAGGCGTAATGCTTCAGAACCTCCGTACATCTTCACTTGACAATGACCTCAACCTCACGCGTGACGGTTATCATATGGACAACGGTCTCTCACGCTATGCGGCATCATGCACAGTGTTCGAGTCGATCATTACTCCAAAGTTCAATGTGACACTTGACGGAAACACATTCCGTTACTCTACCTCAAATACAACCGAGGGTTCATATACGACTCCGGTGACAGACGAGAACGCTCCAATTGCCATTCAGGCTGCAAGATATGCCATCCAGAGCCCTTATGTTGTGACAGACATGTCCAATTACAAGGTGACTGTGCCTGACAACAGCATCGGGGATGTCGACTATGAGGAAAGCAACAAGGAATAGGAGGACACGATATGAAAAGCAGAATATTTTCTATTGTGGCTGGTCTGCTGGTAATAGCAGGCTGTGCCAAGGAAACTGCTCCGGAAGTTTCTTCTGAGTTTCTTGTGATCAAGGCTGACTGCGCCGGGATGACCAAGACTGAAATCAGCCAGGGTAACAGCGCATGGGAGGCTGGTGACAAGATCACTGTCGTATATGAGGGTGCAGCATATGAGTATGTTGCAGCTTCGGCAGGTGAGTCCACCACATTCACAAGTACTGCCGGAATCACCGGATATGATGCCTCAAAGCCGATTGTTGCATATTATCCTGCAACTGACGCGAGCGGAACTGTAAAGATCGACGCAGAGAAGACCGTGGAGTTCTCCGGAAACGGTCAGAATGTGAAGGCATATGCTCCGCTTGTAGGTGTTCCGCAGGAAGGCAATCTCCAGAACGGAAGCCTGAATATGGCTTTCGACAACATCTTCTCAGTGATTGAGCTCCGCATTGATGGAGGCAATCTGACAGGAACAGCGAAGTCTTTGACCATCGAGCCTGCTGATGCAGCCGATTTTACAGGCTACCTCACTGTAACAGGAACAGTTGCTGCCGACACACGTGCGGTGACCCCTTCTGCAAGCTCGAACACGATGAAGATCAATCTTCCTGCATCGGCAGATCCGAAGCAGGCAATGACTGTGCAGTTCCCTGTTGGACGCTTCTCTACCTCAAGCGGACTCAAGGTGACTCTCGAAACCTCAGATGATACTTATTCAAAGGTCATCTACAAGACAGGTGTCACTACATTCGAGGAGAAGAATGGAGTCTTCCATGCAAAGCATCTTGCAAAGCCTATGTATGCATTCGCAAAGGCAGGTGGTATCGCAACTGCCGCTGACCTTGTTGCTTTTGCCTCTGCAGTAAATGCAGGCGAGAGCATCGCACAGTGGATGAATGCTGAAGGAAAAGTCGTTCTTCTGAACGACATCGACATGGCATCCGTGACATCATGGACACCTATCGGTGCATCGACATTCACCTGGGCAAGCAACAAGCTTACATGCACAGCGGGACAGATGTTTACAGGGTACTTCGACGGACAGGGACACTCTATAAAGAACCTCAAGATGGTGTGCACAAATGCGACTGCAGGTGCCGCGTGGGGACTCTTCGGAGGTCTCGCTTCCGGAGCTGTCGTGGAGAACATTGTCTTTGATGCGTCATGCTCTCTTGAGCTCAAGTCCACTGCTCCTACCGATTGCGGTGTCGTTGCAGGTATTGTCTGGGATGCTAAGGTGAGAAACATCACCAACAATGCTCCTATGACCTACAGCGGAGACGCAAGTGCAAATAAGAAGGTGACAATGGCTGTGGTGGGAATGATGTTTGCCCAGGCCGACAGTGCCGTAGTGAGCGGAGTCGTGAACAACGGAAAGATCGTGGCTTCTGACGGAGGCACAACCCAGAACGGAGGAAACGCCGTACAGGTTGCCGGAATCGTAGGATTTGCCACCAATCATGCCGAGACTTCGGATATCTGCGCCGTTCTCAATTCGGTGAACAATGCAGACATCGAGTCCGGAACAGCCCGCGCATCAGGTATCGTTGCGGCCTGCAACCGTTATACCCATATCCGTGGATGTGACAATTACGGTGACAACTTCAATACCCACCCTAAGTCAGGCAATGCCCGCCTCGGCAACATCACCTGCATCACAGGTGCCGGTTCGGCAATCTACAATTCGCGTAACTTCGGTGACCTGATCTCGACAACTACAGGAGCTGTCGGCGGTGTTCTCTGTCTTGTGAATGCCGACGATAATGTGTTCGAAGGAGTCGAGTCGTATGGAACCGTCATTTCCGACAAGGAGAACAATTCCTACAAGGGCTCATGGTTCGGACAGTGCAACAAGGGTGCGCAGTTCAAGGATTGTATTGCCGGAGGAACAGTCGGAAAATACAATGGCGGAAACCATGAAGTCGTTGAAACCAATGCCGAGAACTACTTTGATTACATCGGTCAGATAGGCTCAGCAGGTGTAAATGCGACAAAAGAGAACATCAAGTACGGAAAACGTTGATTTTTAATCTAAAAATCATCAAATATGCTTAAATTAGTGGCCTGTTTTTACAGACCACTTTTTTATTGACAACTAATAACGATTCAATATGAAAAAGCTTGTTTATTTTTGTCTTGCTGCAGCAGCAATGATCGCGGCATCTTGCGCACAGCAGCCTCAGTATGCAACCAGAGCAGAAAAGATTCTGGCTGAAATCAATGATCCTAATTCTGACTATGTTGTAGTCATTTCTCACAGAGGTGACTGGAGAAACTGGCCTGAGAACTCTATCCCTGCAATCGAGTCCATCATCAAGATGGGTGTCGACATGATGGAGCTTGACGTGAAGATGACAAAGGACAGCGTCCTCGTACTCATGCACGACAAGAACATCGACAGAATGACCAACGGTAAGGGTTACATCAGCGACATGACTTATGACTCTCTCATGACATTCAACCTCAAGAGAGCTCACAACGTGAAGACTGACAGCCTTAAGATCCCTACACTCCGTGAGGCTCTTCTCTGCTGCAAGGACCGCATTCTCGTAAACGTTGACCACGCATATCCTTACTACAAGGAGATCGTAGAGCTCACAGAGGAGCTTGGCGTAACCGGTCAGGTGCTCATGAAGGGCAAGAGCAGCGTGGATAAGGTTGCCGAGGATATGGCAAAGCATGAGAACAATCTTCTCTACATGCCTATCATCGACATCAACAAGGCTAAGGGTCAGGCTCTCTTCGCTGAGTATCAGGAGAAGGGCGTAGTTCCAATGGCATATGAGGTATGCTGGCAGAAGAACGGTCAGGAAATGGATGACTGCGTTGCAAAGATCCATGAGACAGGCGCGAAGCTTTGGGTGAACACATTCTGGCCTTCAGTATGCGGCGGATTCGGCAATGATGACGACGCAGCCCTCGTTGCAGCAGATCCTGCAGACGTTTATGGCCAGTACATCGAGATGGGAGCAACAATGATCCAGACAGACCGTCCTGAGATGCTCCTCAACTATCTCCGTTCAATCGGACGTCACGACTAAATATCTGTCCTATGTTAGATAAAATCCTGAACTTTTATAAAGTAAGTGCCCCTTCTGCTGAGAAGCTCGCTCCTGAGCAGGCGGACCGCAAGTACAAGAAACTGAGATTCCAGGCATTTGTTGCTGCTACTTTGGGATACAGTCTCTACTATGTATGCCGCACATCACTTAATGTGATGAAGCAGCCTATCATTGACTCCGGTGTATTGGATGCTACGCAGCTGGGTATAATCGGAGCCTGCCTTTATTGGACTTATGCCGTAGGAAAGTTTGTGAACGGCTTCCTTGCCGATTATTGCAACATAAAGAAATTCATGGCTACAGGCCTTGTCGTTTCTGCATTTGCAAACTTCATCATGGGTATCCTTGGCCTTTGGGAAGGTTCTGCAGGCGTTGCCAGTGCCTCTATGTTCGTGATGTTCGCCATCATGTGGACTATGAACGGATGGTCGCAGTCTATGGGATCTCCTCCGGCAATCATTTCCCTTTCCAGATGGTATCCTCTAAAGATCAGAGGAACATTCTATGGATTCTTCAGTGCGTCACATAACTTCGGAGAAGGCCTCTCGTTCCTGTTTGTTGCAGCCCTTGTCTCTGCAGCAGGATGGCAGTGGGGATTCTTCGGCGCATCTCTCGCAGGAGCTCTCGGTGTGACTCTCATTGCATTCTGGCTGCATGATACTCCTGAAAGCAAGGGTCTGTCGCCAGTAGAAGTGTTGGCAGGAGAGAAGACACAGGAGGAGTATGACAGAGATCTTCTCGAAAAAAGTGCAAATGCTTCTGATAACTCTGCGGAGACAAAACGAATCCAGAAGGCTGTGCTTCGTAACCCTGGAGTGTGGATTCTTGCTCTTTCCAGTGCATTCATGTACATGAGCCGATATGCCATCAACGAGTGGGGAATGTTCTTCCTTCAGAAGACAAAAGGCTTTGAACTCCTTGAGGCATCATATATTATTGCAGTCAATACTATTGCAGGTATCATCGGTACCGTATGTGCCGGATGGATATCCGACACCTTGTTCAAGGGTGACAGAAAGTGGCCTGCCTTTGCTGCCGGAGTAATGGAGTCGGTGGCTCTGGTTCTTTTCCTTTACGGAGGAGACGGATGGGTAGTGAATATTGCTGCGATGGTTCTGTTCGGTATCGCAATCGGTGTCCTTATCAGCTTTGTCGGAGGACTTATGGCTGTGGATCTCGTGCCTAGAAAGGCGACTGGAGCAGCCCTCGGTATCGTTGGATTGGCATCATATGCTGCTGCCGGACTTATGAACATCATAAGTGGATGGCTGATTGATGGACATGCCGTACGTGACGAGATCACCGGTGACATCATTCAGTATGACTTTACTTATGTGTCTGTGTTCTGGGTAGCTGCAGCAGTGATTTCATTCTTGCTGCCGATCCTGAACTGGAAGCGTAAAAAACAGGAGATATAATATTAAACACATCGATTCATGAAATTAAGAAACCTTTCAGCAGCGATGCTTCCGGTGGCAGCTCTCACCGGCTGTGCAGACAAGCTTCCTGAAAAGCCGAACATCGTCTTCCTTCTTTTCGACGACCTCGGTTACGGAGACCTCGGATGCTATGGCCAGGAACTGATCGAGACTCCTCATATCGATGCTCTTGCACAGCAGGGTATCATCTTCACTGACATGTACACCAATGCTCCTCTCTCTGCGCCGTCGCGCTGCAGCATCATGACAGGACAGCATCAGGGACATGCTCAGGTAAGAGCAAATGAAGAGCTTCACGGCATTCAGACAGCAGACCAGATGTCGGAGGCCCTCTTCCGCAGAAGCTGGGAGAATCCTGATTATGAAGGACAGTATCCTCTTGCAGCAGGAACCGAGACAATCGGTACGATGATGCAGAAGGCAGGTTACAAGACAGCCCTCATCGGAAAGTGGGGTCTTGGCGGTCCTAATACCGCTGCGGAGCCTAACAAGATGGGTTTCGATTATTTCTACGGCTTCAACTGCCAGATGTGGGCACACTCTTATTATCCAGACTTCCTCTGGGAGAATGACAAGAAGGTGTTCATCGAGGGCAATGAATATATGCCGGTATGCGCAAGACTCGACAAGGATGCAGACCCATATGACATCCGTTCTTATGACAAGTTCAATCAGAAGCACTACTCGTGTGATCTGATGTATGACAAGATCGAGAAGTTCGTTGACGAAAATGCCAAGAATCCATTCATGCTCGTGTGGACTACCACAGTTCCTCACAGCACCGTACAGGCTCCTGAGGATGAGGTGATGTACTATGTGAATAAGCTCGGTGAGGAGAAGACTCCTATCACAGACGGAGGATGGTACTATCCTGTGCTTTATCCGAAGTCTGCATATGCGGCAATGATCACTCATCTTGACGCCCAGGTAGGAAAGCTTGTCCAGAAGCTCAAGGACCTCGGACTTTATGAGAACACTGTGTTCGTGATCACATCGGACAATGGCCCGGCATGCAACTCGAACTCGCCTCTCGAGTACTTCAAGAGCGGTGGTCCTTTCAAGTGCACAAAGGGATGGGGCAAGGCTTCGCTTCACGAAGGCGGAATCAGACTTCCTTTCATCATCAGCTGCGGTTCGCGTCTTACTCCAGGTAAGAGCAATCATGCGGGACAGTTCGTTGACATAATGCCTACATTCGCTGAACTTGCCGGAGTTGAGGCTCCTGCAAACGACGGAATCTCGCTTGTTCCTGTAATGACTGGCGCAGACCAGCCAAAGCATGAATATCTCTACTGGGAGTTCCCGGGCGGAAAGGGATGGCTTGCAGTACGCTGGGGCGACTGGAAGGGTCTTGTGAGAAACGTTCACGAAGGCAACAATGTCATGGAACTTTACGACCTTCACACGGATATGCGCGAGACTACCGATCTCGCCGCCCAGTATCCTGAAGTGGTTGCGAAGATGTGGGAATTCATCAAGGAATCGCATCAGCCTGTTCCTAACGACGTGGCAAGGTATAAAATGAATATCAACTTCCCAGAATAATGAGAAAATTGATGACAGTTGCATTGGCGGTACTCTTGGGTGCCGCCAATGTGTTTACTCAGGAAATAAGCATTCCTGACTACTCGGCACATATTCTTACACCTAAGGCGCCAGATACGCCTCGCATCAACGGTCCTAAGGTGACCGGTGCGAGACCTGGAGCGGACTTCCTCTACAGGATTCCGGCGACAGGCGTTCGTCCTATGACGTTTGCTGCTGAAGGCCTTCCAAAGGGTCTCAAGCTGGATGAGTCCACAGGTATCATCACCGGCAAGGTGAAGAAGGCAGGCACCTACAAGGTGACCCTCAAGGCAAAGAACAGCCTTGGCGAGAACGAGAAGGAACTTCGCATCGTCATCGGCGACAGAGTGGCTCTCACGCCTCCTCTCGGCTGGAATTCATGGAACTGCTGGGGCAACTCTGTGTCTCAGGAGCTTATGGAAAGCTCAGCTAAGGCAATGGTGGAGAGTGGACTTGCTGACTATGGCTGGTCATATATAAACATCGACGACGGCTGGCAGGGAGTACGCGGCGGCGAGCATAAGGCAATCATGCCTAACTTCAAGTTTCCCGACATGAAGGCATTGGGAGATTATATCCATTCACTCGGACTCAAGTTCGGAATCTATTCTACTCCTTGGGTGTCGACCTATGCGTCCCATATCGGCTCGTCATGCGACAATCCTGAAGGAACATACTGGTGGGTTGAGCAGGGACTTGTCGACAAATATTACAAGCTCGACAGAAAGAAGCTTGACAAGGAAAAGATCCGCTACTACGGCGAGTACTCGTTCGCGAAGAATGATGTCCAGCAGTGGGTTGACTGGGGAGTGGACTATCTTAAATATGACTGGAACCTCAACGATGTGTGGTGGCTCAAGGATATGCGTGAGGCCATCGATGCTTCAGGAAGAGACATTGTCTACAGCATTTCCAACAAGGCCCGCGTGACCATCGGTCCTTGGCTCAAGCAGTATGCGGACTGCTGGAGGACTTCTACCGACATCCGCGACAACTGGGACAGCATTTCGGACATCGGATTCGACACTCAGGACCGCTGGGCAGGCTTCAAGGAGCCGGGAAGATGGCCGGATGCAGACATGCTTGTGCTCGGCAAGGTCGGCTGGGGCAGAAAGATGCGCTGGACGCAGCTCACACCAGATGAGCAGTACACTCACATCTCCCTTTGGGCAATCCTTGCTTCGCCTATGCTCATCGGTTGTGACATGAGCATGCTGGATGAGTTCACATTGAGCCTTCTGTGCAATCACGAGGTGCTTGACATCAATCAGGATCCTCTCGGAATCCAGGGCGTGAAGCAGACAGTCAAGGATGATTACTATGTGTATATCAAGCCTTTGGAAGACGGTTCGCTTGCAGTGGGCCTGTTCAACATCTCAGACAAGCCTCAGAATATCGGCTTCATTCCTCACAAGCTCGGACTCTTCGGCGAGCAGACCGTGCGTGACGTTTGGAGACAGAAGGATATAGCAAAAGTAAGCCAGAAGGAATATTGGGAAACTGAGGTGGCCCCGCACGGTGCTGTGCTCCTTCGTCTTTCTCCTGGAACCACAGGCGAGAAGCTCGTGGGTTCATTCAGGGATCTTAACTTCCAGAAACCTAAGAAATAAAGATGAAAAAGAATATATCAAGTCTTTCGGCAGCTTTGCTTCCTGTGGCGGCTCTGACAGGCTGCGCAGACAAGCTTCCTGAGAAGCCGAATATCGTATTCCTCCTTTTTGACGACATGGGCTATGGCGACCTTGGCTGCTATGGTCAGGAACTCATAGAGACTCCGAATATTGATGCTCTTGCACAGCAGGGAATCATATTCACGGACATGTATTCGTCTGCGCCGATTTCTGCTCCGTCAAGATGCAGCATCATCACCGGCAGACATTCCGGCCACAGCCAGATACGTGCAAATGAGGAGGCGGTGCCAAGAGGATTCGACAAGGGAATGCCTGACTGGTACTTTGACAGGATAAGGAATGACGCGGCGTTTGAAGGCCAGTATCCGCTTGCTGAGGGCACCGAAACCATCGGTACAATGATGCAGAAGGCAGGCTACAAGACGGCTATGATCGGAAAGTGGGGACTTGGCGGTCCTACATCAGAGGCTAATCCGAACAAGATGGGCTTCGATTATTTCTATGGTTTCAACTGCCAGATGCTCGCCCACTCATATTATCCTGACTATCTGTGGGAGAACGGTGAGAGAGTCCTCACCGGCAATGAGTATATGCCTGTCAACAGGAGGCTTGATCCGGGTGCAGATCCATACGACATCCGTTCCTACGACAAGTTCAACCAGAAATACTACGCTCCGGACCTGATGTATGACAAGCTGGAGAAGTTCGTTGAGGAGAATGCTCAGAATCCGTTCATGCTGATGTGGACAACTACGGTACCTCACAGCACTGTGCAGGCGCCTGAGGATGAGACCATGTACTATGTGAACAAGCTCGGCGAGGAGAAGACTCCTATTACAGACGGCGGCTGGTACTATCCTGTACTTTATCCGAAGTCGTCATACGCAGCTATGATTACCCATATCGACACTCAGGTAGGCAAGCTCGTCCAGAAGCTCAAGGACCTTGGCATATACGAAAACACAATGTTCGTCATCACTTCCGACAACGGTCCTGCAAGCAACTCAAATTCGCCTATGGACTACTTCAAGAGCGGCGGACCGTTCAAGTGCACAAAGGGCTGGGGCAAGTCGACACTTCAGGAAGGCGGTATCAGAATGCCTTTTATCGTGTCGTTCGGCTCGCATCTTGAGCCTGGCACAAGCGGACATGTCGGTCAGTCAGTCGACCTGATGCCGACATTTGCGGAACTTGCAGGAGTCGAGGCTCCGGAGAACGACGGAATATCATTCGTTCCGACCCTTCTCGGCAAGAAGCAGCCGCAGCACGAGTATCTCTTCTGGGAGTTCCCTTCATCAAGGGGATGGGTTGCAGTGCGTGCCGGCAACTGGAAGGGTCTTGTAAGACATGTGACCAAGGGTAACAATGAGATGGAGCTCTATGATCTTGACACGGATTCGCTGGAAACTGTAAACCTCGCTGCACAGCACCCTGAGATCGTGAAGCAGTTGTGGGACTATGTGAAGGAGGCCCATCAGCCGGTTCCTAATGACGTGGAGAAATTCAAGATCAACATAAACTTCCCTGAATAATGAAACGTCTGTTCTTTATCGCAGTGGCGCTGATGACCATTGCCTGTACGCCTGAAGACAAGGTGGGAAATGTAATGACTGCATGGCAGGAGGGATGGTTTGAGATACATTCCATCAACACCGGAAGAGGCGAGTGCTTCTTCTATATCCTTCCGGACGGAACAACTCTGCTCATAGATGCGGCCGGTGCCAATCCGAATGATGATGAACTTGAAGGACACGGCTATCCGCTTGCTCCGGCAAAGCCTTCAGGTGAGATTACAAGCAGTCAGGTGATAGTTGATTATATCCGTCATTATTTGCCTGAGGTTTCAGAAGGAAAGATTGATTATGCGGTTCTTACTCATTATCACGGAGACCACATGGGCATTCTGACAGACGAAATGCCTGTCCATGAGGAAGGAAGATTCGTCATCAGCGGACTCACAGACATAGGAAGTCAGATTCCTATAGGAGTGATATATGACAGGGGCGATCTCTTCGACAGACCTTCAAAGAACTCTTTCACACGTGCAACGCCTGAGCGCTATGAGAACTATCTCAAGTATATCGAATGGTCTTCAAAGGCTTATGGTACAGAGCGCAGGACAGCTGTTGCAGGTGCGCCTGACGAGATTGCGATGGTTCATGCTCCCGAGTCTTATGCCCCGTTCAGCGTGAGGACAATTGCTTCCAATGGAAATGTCTGGGACGGCAAGGAGGACTGCAGCAGCATCTCCAGAATGCCATCGTCGGAAGACTTGATGAAAATCGGCAAGGGAAAGGGATGCGTGGCAGAAAATATCCTCAGTGTAGCTCATCATTTCAGATATGGCGAATTCGACTGGTTCGCAGCTGGCGACTGCCAGTATATCCGCAGAGAGCAGTTCGACTATTATGATATAGAGGCTCCGATTGCCGAGGTTATGGGCAAGGTGGATGGAATGAAGGCAAGTCATCATTCTACCAAGGGAACCAATTCCAAGGAACTCCTCGATGTGCTGAAACCTGATTTCGTGATTGCAGGCACATGGAAGGACATTCATCCTAACCACGCGACAGCAAAACGATTCTTCGAGGCATCACCTGATGTGAAGTTCTATACGACTAATCTCACAGATGGCGCAAAGACCATTCTGACTGAAAACAGTGTTGACTGGACAAAGTTTGCCGGCACTCAGGGTCATGTTGTGGTGAAGGTTGCTCCGGGTGGAGACGAGTACCGCATCCTGGTTCTTGATGATGCCAACCAGGAATACCGTATAACTCAGATGTCGGAATTCTACAGATCAAGATAATCAGTCCCTGTCCTTCTGGCGGTATTGACTCGGAGTCAATCCTGTCTGAGCCTTGAAGGCAGTGCTGAAATAACTCTGGGACGTGAAGCCGGTCATATCGGCAATGTCTGCGATAGAAAGCGAAGGATTTTCCATAAGATTCTTCGCTTTTTCTATGCGTATACGTGTGATATATTCCTTGGCTCCAGTTCCTGTGATGGCTTTCATCTTGTTGTAAAGCAGCGCGCGGCTCATTCCAAGCTCTCTGCAGATAAGCTGCTGGTCAAGATCAGGGTCGCCAAGGTGTTCGCTGACAATTTTGTTGAAGCGGATGATGAATGCCTCTTCCTCGGATCCAAAATCCTCTGCCTTGTCTTCGTCAAGATATCTCTTCTTGACCTCGGATCTCTTTCTTAGCAGGCCTCGGAGCAGTTCGGACAGAGTCTCGATCTCAAACGGCTTTGCCATGAATCCGTCAGCTCCCATCTTGTAGCTGTCGCTCTGGCTCTCGTCCTCGCCTCTTGCAGTCAGCAGGACAATAGGTATATGACTGTATCTGTCATTGCTCTTGAGTGTCTGGCACAGGTGATAGCCATCCCCGTCAGGCATGTTCACATCGCTGACTATAATGTCCGGCAACTTTCCGGAAGAAATGATCTTAAGAGCTGCATTGCCGCTTTTTGCCGTGAATATCTGGGCAAAATCTCTGCAGAGGGCTTCCTGAAGGAAGTCCAGAAGGTCTGCGTTGTCGTCAACCAGCATCAGTGTCATCTTCTCTGTGTGGAAGGCTTCACTCTCAGGGACAGTGATGTTCAGCCCCGGGTTGTAGCCCATCAATTCGTTGAGATATGCCCTTCCGGAAATCTCTTCAGGAACTCCCACAGGAGAAACAGGAATCTCCCACCAGAATGTCGCACCCTTGTCTTCGTTATTGTAGGCTCCGATGTTTCCACCGTGGAGCTGCACGAGAATCTGAGAGTAGGAAAGACCGATTCCACTTCCGTATTTCTCGCTGTTGCTCTGATAGAACTGCGTAAAAAGTTGAGACAGATCGGCATCTCCAAGTCCTGGCCCCTGGTCGGAAATGCTGATGCGGATCATTTCGCCAGCCGGCTCGGCCTTGATGCTGATTGTGTCTCCGCTTTTGCTGTGCTTTATGGCATTCATCAGGATATTCGACAGAACGGTTTCGCATTTCTGACGGTCAATCTTCAGTTCCTGTGCGCCGTCAGCAATGTCTACAGTAATGTCGATTCCTTCCGATCTCTCTTCATCAATGAAGTCACCTGCGACTTCAGTTATCCATGAATGTGTGTCTGTCACCTCTATCTTCAGTCTGCTCTTTCCTACCTCCATCTTTCTCAGGTCCAGGACCATGTTCAGGATTGTTTTCATGCGTCTGGACTGCCTGTAGATGCGGTTCAGAGTCGGCAGGTCAGCAGTGTCTGAAGTAGAATCCTTGATAAGCCTCTTGAGGGGAGCCATGATCAGGGTCAGAGGAGTCCTCAGCTCGTGGCTCATGTTTATGAGCATCTGAACCTTCTCCTCATATGATTTCTGTTCCTGCTCCTTCTGCTCAAGCCTGAGCTTTTCGATCTTCTGTCGCTCCAGGGATATGAGTAATGTGGAAATTATGCCGGCTGCGAGTATGAACAGACTGCATATGAACCACCATGACAGGTACCATGGCTGAAGCACATTGAGGTCGAGGAGCTTGACAGGTTCTGTCCAGCCTCCGTCCCTTTTGGTGCATGACATTGTGACCGCGTATTTTCCGGCACGCGGACGTTTCAGGATCAGGTGCGGATTGGGCGTCTGGAAAGTGCCTCCGTCATCGGAGAAACTGTACCTGTAGACTTTCTTTCGGAATATGTCCTTCTCCCTGACGGCCGTCTTTATCGTAAGCTCTTTTCCTCCGCGAGGCATATGATACCTTCCCTTTTTGTCAGGAAACAGCTTGTCTCCATCGACGGTTACGTTGTAGAGCATTACGGTCGGTTCTTCCGAGGTGTCCACCTCAAAGGATTCATCGATTGACACAAGACCCTGCACTCCGCCCAGATAAATGTCTCCGTTCCTTGAAAGCAGTCGGGCCTTGCTCAGGAATTCATTAGGCGCAGCACCGTCAGATTTGCCGAACATGGCGAACGTGTCGGACTTTGGCAGATATGCGTAAAGATGGGTTCCACTGCCGATCCAGATTCTGGACGAATTGTCGCATACGACAGATGTCGCTTCCTCGAAGATGTCAGTGCTGATCTCATAGAAGAGCTGACTCTCCTTGTCGAAATACTGCAGTCCTGCCGAAGTTGCCATCCAGATTTTTCCGTTCTTTCCAAGATGGCAGCTGCTGATGGTTACATCCTTGTTGACGCTTGTCACTGCAGTGGCTGCGGATTCGCCGGTCGGCAGGAAATATAATCTCTTGAGGTCGTAAAGCCAGAGGCCATCCTTGGAAGTTCCTGCAGGATGGATGTTTCCTGAGATCTTAGTGCCGTCATTGACCGGGATATGTGTGCATCTGCAGGTGCTCTTGTCATATCTATGTATGGAGTTGCCCAGGATGAGCAGGCTTCCGTCCTTTTCGTTGGCAATGTTTATCTCCTTTCCGCTGTATTTCATCAGATGATTGAGCTTCTCATCCTCGATTCTTAGCGGTCTTGTCCGGCCGGTCTGCTTGTTGAAGATATGGAAGCCGTCTCCGTATGCCGAAATGACAAGTTCCGAAGCATTATATGAAGCGATCGAAACAATCTTTGTCTTAAGCGTGCTGGGGAAATGAGTGAATTTATGTGTTGAAGGTCTGAATCTGTTCAATCCTTCTCCGTCAGTTCCTATCCATATATCTTCCGTGCTCTCGTCCTGATAGATTGAAAGGACTGTCGGGCTGCTCAGGCCTGTATCCATTCCGATGTGCACGTCTGAATGCGTGATCATCTTGCTGCTGCTGATTCCGATGAGGCCCTCTCTGTTGCTTCCTGCCCAGATGTTGCCGTATGAATCGGTGAATATGCTCTTTATGGAATGTGTAGGAAGTGAGGATGGGTCACCCGCGATATGGTTGAGGTTCTTGATCCTGTCTGTGGCAGGGTCTATTATGTTGATTCCGCCTCCGTCTGTTCCGGCCCAGATCCTGGAATCCCTTTCTGTAAGGCAAAGGACAATATTGTTGTTGAGGTCGGAGTTCTCAGTGCAATATGTCTTGATGCATTTGCCTTTCGATGAGAATATCTCAATGCCTTTATTGTAGAAGGCAAGCCATATTCTTCCTTTGCTGTCCTTCAATGCTGCAGATACTGATCTGTCTGAAGTGAACGGTGACTCATATGTGCTGCCTGAGTGAGTGTCAATGGTTATGACGCCGCTGTAGGATGTGCAGACGAGGGCTTCGTCTTTGGTGAGCAGGAGTTTCTGTACTGTGAATTCGGGGTTGTCGGTTATCTCGCAGAATACTCTGAGATCTCGGCTTTTATAGTCATATCTGTAGACCTTGCCGACGCTTCCAAACCATATTCCCTTGCTGTCGGACAGCATGCTGTAAAATTCCTGCTTGCCCTGTTCCGGCTTCACTGATTTGAAAGCGTCGCTTCCTTTTTCCTTTTTGAGGAACCAGTCGTTAGTGAGGACCCAGAGATTTCCCTTGGCGTCTTCTTCAATGTGATGCACTATCTTGTTGGTGAATATCGGAGTCTGATAGTGATGAAGGGAGGTGCCGTTGAATCGGAAAAGTCCACTGTTCGTGCCTATCCAGATGTGCCCGTCATCCTTCTTGTAGATGCTGTTGATCATGTAGGTCAGACCCTCGTTGTGGGAAATCTGAGTGTAGACATACTGCTCTCTTGCAGGGAGCGTTGCGGATGTCAGAATCAGTGCGATTACAAGTAAGAAAACTTTTTTCATAGGTAATCTGTTGAGTCAAGACAAATATAATGTTTTATTTTGTACTTTTACCGATTATGAGAAAAGCTGTATACGTATTCTGTCTGTTGCTTTGTGCTTCTGTTCTTGCGGCACAAGGCCCTGAAAATATCATACCCGTTCCAAGAGATTATGAGCCGACTGGCGGGGTATACAAGTTTGATACCACTCCTAAGGTAAAGGAGAAGATCGACAGGTCGTCTTTTGCTTCAGAGGAAGATTATTCTCTTGAGATTTCAAAGAAGGGGATTGTCATAAAGGCTGGCGGAGAAGCCGGTCTGTTCTATGGCAGGCAGACTCTTGCCCAGATCACTGTGGACGGAACAGTAAAGGAGATCGGATGCTGCCGCATATCCGACAGTCCGAGATTTCCTTATCGTGGACTTCATGTCGACGTGTCCCGTCATTTCCGCAGCGTGGATTTTCTCAAGAAGCAGATGGATGCGATGGCATTCTTCAAGATGAACAGGATGCATCTTCATCTGACCGATGCGGCAGGATGGCGCCTGCAGATAGATGCTTATCCTCGTCTTACGGAATTTGCAGCGTGGAGGCCTCAGCATACATGGAAAGACTGGTGGAAGGACGCCCGTCAATATGTAGAGATGGGGACAGAAGGAGCCTACGGCGGCTATTATACTAAGGAAGATATAGCGGAACTGGTTGCATATGCAGCAGAAAGGCATATAGAACTCATCCCGGAGATCGAGATGCCAAGCCACAGCGAAGAGGTTCTGGCAGCCTATCCGGAACTTGGCTGCAGTGGAAAGCCTTATGCCGACAGTGACTTCTGCGTAGGCAATGAGCAGGTCTTTGAATTTCTGGAGACAGTGCTGACGGAGGTTATGGAAATGTTTCCGTCAGAATATATACATATAGGTGGCGATGAGGCGGGAAAGCAGCATTGGAAGACTTGCCCGAAGTGTCAGCAGAGAATGAAGGAGGAAGGTCTGTCTGATGTAGATGAACTTCAGAGCTACATGATCCGCCGTATCGGAAACTTCATCGCGTCCAAGGGCAGGAAGATGATCGGTTGGGACGAGATTCTGCAGGGAGGCCTCGCTCCAGGTGCGACGGTGATGTCGTGGCGCGGAACTGAAGGCGGAGTAGAAGCGATGGCGGCAGGTCACGATGTGATCATGACTCCTGGCAGATACTGCTATCTTGACCATGCACAGGATGCTCCGTTCCGTGAGCCTGAGTCGATCGGAGGGTATCTTCCTCTGGATTCAGTCTATGTATATGAGCCGTATGAGAAGAGAATGGAGAAAGATAAGCTTCATCATATCATAGGCATCCAGGCAAATCTCTGGTCGGAATACATCCCGACAGACGAGCATGCGGAATACATGTACTGGCCTCGTGCATTGGCCATTGCCGAGACTGGATGGAGCCAGCCCGAGCGCAAGGATCCTGTTGATTTCAGGCGCAGGACAATGATTGCTCTGGATATGCTGAGGCAGAAGGGATATAACGTATTTGATCTGGCCAATGAATACGGCGAACGCAAGCTAGCCCAGACAGGTCTGGAGCATAAGGCAAAGGGAAAGCCTGTGAAATATGCAAAGCCGGCCCAGGAATGGTATCCGGCGGCAGGGGAGGCTACCTTTACTGATGGCGTGATAGGTGGCTGGACATACAGCGACAAGCGATGGCAGGGATTCCTTTCCGAGATAGACGTCACCATAGATCTTGAGACAGTCCAGGATATACATTATATCGGAGGAACCTTCATGCAGCTGAAGGGCCCCGGTGTCTTCATGCCTGAAAAGGTTGAGATCTATGTTTCTTCGGACGGCGTGAATTTCATCCAGGTGGCCCAGGTCTGGAATGATGTTTCAGTCAACCTGGAAGAACTCCTCTTCAAGAGTTTCGACACAATCTGTAATGTGCAGGCCCGCTACATCAGGTATCGTGCGGCCAGAAGCACCATGCGAGGATTCCTGTTCCTGGATGAAATAGTAGTGAATTGATTTTTGAAAATCGTTCTGAAATTTTTGAAAATCGCTATCCTGCACTGCTGAACACAAAACTGAAAAACTCATAGAGATTTCCGGAACACGCAGGAATGATCTGCGCAGTACATTCGTGTCAGTTAAATCAGACTGCCATGAAGAATGCTGCCAATTTCAAAGTCGTCATCAAGCTTGTCCTCTGGAACATCCTTGTAGTCGGAATCGTCCTGCTGATGTCCATTTTCTGATTTGTTCCGCTGTTTTGGTTGAATTTTGTATCAAAACTGCACTTTCTAATCAAAATTTGATATATTTGTGGTTACGTAATTTCAAAACTGAAATAACAACCACAAATAATTCACATTATGAATAATCTATTCTATCTTGTGCCGGCGGCGGCAGTGGTAGCACTGGCGTTTGCCTACATGTTTTTCCGTCAGATGATGAAGGAAAGCGAAGGAACTGCAACAATGAAGCAGATTGCGCAGTTCGTAAGAGAAGGAGCTATGGCTTATCTGAAGCAGCAGTACAAAGTCGTTATTATCGTCTTTATTGTGCTCGCTGCTCTTTTTGCATTATTGGCAGTCCTCGGAGTGCAGAACAGCTGGGTTCCATTTGCATTCCTTACTGGTGGATTCTTCTCAGGTCTCGCAGGTTTTGTCGGTATGAAGACAGCGACTTATGCTTCTGCACGTACAGCAAATGCTGCTCAGAGATCTCTCAACTCAGGACTTAAGGTGGCTTTCCGAAGCGGTGCCGTAATGGGACTTACCGTTGTAGGACTCGGCCTTCTTGATATTGCAATCTGGTGGGTAATCCTCAATCAGTTCGTTGATATTGAGGGCACTCAGAAGCTCGTATTCATCACAACAACAATGCTTACCTTCGGAATGGGTGCCTCTACACAGGCTCTCTTCGCACGCGTGGGTGGCGGTATCTATACAAAGGCAGCTGACGTAGGAGCAGACCTCGTAGGTAAGGTCGAGGCAGGTATCCCTGAGGACGACCCTCGTAACCCTGCAACAATCGCCGACAACGTAGGTGACAACGTAGGTGACGTAGCCGGTATGGGTGCTGACCTTTACGAGTCATATTGCGGATCAATCCTTGCTACAATGGCACTCGGTGCAGCAGCATATTCTGCAGTGGGTACAGAGGCTCAGATGAAGGCTATCCTCGCTCCTATGACAATCGCAGCAATCGGAGTAGTTCTTTCAATCCTCGGTATCTATGTAGTCCGCACTAAGGAAGGTGCAGGTATGGACCAGCTCCTCAAGTCACTCGGACGCGGAACAAACCTCAGTTCAATCCTTATCGCAGGTGCAACATTCGGCATCATGTATCTTCTCGGAATGGAGAACTGGTGGGGCTTCTCTCTCTCAGTGGTAGTAGGTCTCCTCGCAGGTGTGATCATCGGTCAGGCAACTGAGTACTATACTTCACACTCATATCGTCCAACTCAGAAGCTTGCTGAATCTGCTGAGACAGGTCCTGCAACAGTAATCATCTCAGGTGTAGGTCTCGGTATGCTTTCAACAGCAATTCCAGTGGTTACAATCGCAGTCGCTATCCTTCTTGCATATCTCTGTGCAAACGGATTCGATCTTTCATTCTCTGCAGACAGCCTCTCGACAGGTCTTTACGGTATCGGTATCGCAGCAGTAGGTATGCTCTCTACACTCGGTATCACTCTCGCAACTGACGCATACGGTCCAATCGCTGACAACGCAGGCGGTAACGCTCAGATGAGTGAGCTCGACCCTGAGGTCCGCAAGCGTACAGACGTTCTCGATGCACTCGGAAACACAACAGCTGCAACTGGTAAGGGATTCGCAATCGGTTCTGCCGCTCTCACAGGTCTTGCACTCCTTGCTTCATATATTGAAGAGATAAAGATCGGTCTGGAGCATATTGGCAAGCAGATCGTCAATGTTTCAGGCGAGCTTATCAACGCTGCAGATGCAACGATTCCTGATATTATGGCTTACTACCATGTAGACCTCATGAACCCAGTGGTTCTCGTAGGTGTATTCATCGGTGCAATGATGTCATTCCTCTTCTGCGGTCTTACAATGAACGCAGTAGGTCGTGCAGCTCAGAGCATGGTTACTGAGGTTCGCCGTCAGTTCCGTGAGATCAAGGGTATCCTCACAAGAGAGGCGACTCCTGATTACGCACGTTGCGTTGAGATTTCTACCAAGGGTGCTCAGAAGGAAATGCTTCTTCCTTCTCTCATCGCCATCATCGTTCCTGTTCTTGTAGGCCTCATCCTCGGCCCTGCAGGTGTGATGGGACTCCTCATCGGAGGTCTTGGTTCAGGCTTCGTTCTCGCAGTATTCATGTCTAACTCAGGTGGAGCATGGGACAATGCGAAGAAGTATGTAGAGGAAGGCCACCTCGGCGGCAAGAACTCTGAGGCTCACAAGGCAACCGTAACAGGTGACACAGTGGGTGACCCATTCAAGGATACATCAGGACCGTCACTCAACATCCTCATCAAGCTCATGAGTATGGTGTCTATCGTGATGGCAATGCTTACAGTAGCAATTCACTAATCGCACATATAATTGAAAAGGTCACCTGTTACATTTGTAGCAGGTGACTTTATTTATTATATTTGCCCCTCTATGAATGCTTTACTCCAGAAAAGAGATCCTTCGATAGACCTTCTCAGGTTTATCGGTCTCACTATGATAATCCTGGCGCATATCGGTCTGTCCCGATCGACATCGCTTCTGTTTCAGCTCAGGTCATTTGACGTGCCCCTTATGGTGTTCACCTCCGGACTTGCATTTTCCGGCAGAAACACCGGTTCATATCTTCCGTTCATAGGCAAAAGGACATTGAGGCTCATCGTGCCGGTGTACATCTTCGTTGCGGCATATATACTCCTCAATCCTGTTCTGTCGGATTGGGGACTGGTCAAGGAGTATTCCTCAAAGGTCATTGCCGGAACCTTCATGCTCAGGCTGAACCCAAGCATCGGATATGTGTGGATCATCAGAGTATTCCTGATCGTCATGCTCATGACGCCGCTGCTCCTGAAACTGGACAAGGTTATAAAGAGGGACTGGGTCTGCTTCGGCGTGATTGCGGCAATGCTTTTGGGACAGCAGGCATTGGTGGAGTGGCTTAACCCTATGAAGCCCGGTTGGTTCATCAAGGACTGGGTGCTTTATGTTCTGGGCTATTCGACCGTCTTCCTTTGGGGACTCAGAGCCCGCAAGGTGACAGGTCCCGCATCATACGGTGCTTTGGCTATTCTTGCCGCAGGAGTGCTTGCGGCAGCATATTACATGTATTCGGAATATGAAACTGTAATGCGCCTCCAGGCTACAAAGTATCCGCCTCAGCTCTATTTCCTCATGTGGGGAATGCTTATCAGCGGCATCCTCTGGTTCACAAGGAAATGCTGGACTCCTCTGCTTGACAGAAAACTCTTTACATTCATCGGACGCAACACCATCTGGATATACCTCTGGCACATCCCGTTTGTGAACATGGTAGTCGGCGGGCCATTTGACGGATGGCATCCGTTGTGGAAATATATCTTCGTATATGCTGCCGCCCTGTGCGTATATGCAGTTCAGTATAGGCTGGTCACATCGGCACAGAAACGCTGGCCTGACAACAGAATAACCAGATATTTTATAGGATAACATGAAGAACTTTTTAATCATCGCAGCTGCGGCCCTTCTGCTTTGCACGGGATGCGCGGAGAAGGTTTCTACTCCTGCTCAGGACAGGGAATTCTGGGTTGAGCAGCTCATAAAGATCTCTGATCCTGTCATCAGGAACACCGCAGCGGGAACACTTAAGGTGAATATGCCTTATGCCGGACATTCGGAAAGAGATACACGTACGTTCTCATACCTTGAGGCATTCGGAAGAACACTTTGCGGATTTGCTCCGTGGATTGAGTCTGACGAGGATGACCTCGGTCTTAAGGAAGAATATCGCGAGCTTGCACGAAAGGCTCTTGCTAATGCTGTGGATCCGCAGTCTCCTGACTATATGGAGTTCTCCTATAAGCGTCAGCCTCTTGTAGACGCTGCATATCTGGCTCAGGGTATGCTCCGCGCCCCAGTCCAGCTCTGGGAGAAATCACCTCGTGAGGTGCAGGATAACCTCATTGCGGCATTGATGAAGACAAGAAGCATCAAGCCGGGAGAGAATAACTGGCTGCTTTTCGCATCAATGGTCGAGGCTGCCATCCTTGAGTTCACAGGAGAGTGCGACGTGGAAAGAATGGTATACGGCATCAACCGTTTCAAGAACGACTGGTACAAGGGAGACTCGTTCTACGGAGATGGAAAGGATTTCCATATGGATTATTACAACAGCTATGTGATCCAGCCTATGATGATGGATGTCCTCAAGGTGATGAAGAAATATAATATCGAGGGTTGGGAGTTCATAGATGTGGAGGCAAAGCGTCATGCGCGTTTTGCTGAGATTCTTGAGCGAATGGTGGCTCCTGACGGAACCTATCCTGTGCTCGGACGTTCGATCTCGGCATGCCGCTGCGGAACCTTCCAGGTGCTTTCACAGGCAGCCCTTCTGGGCAACCTTCCTGAAACAGTTTCACCTGGTCAGGCACGTTCAGTCCTTACTGCCGTCATAAAGAAGCAGTTTGAAAATCCTGCCAACTTCGATGAGAACGGCTGGCTCAGAATCGGTTTTGCCGGATATCAGCCTGAAATGGCGGAAAAATATGTCAACACCGGCAGCCTTTATCATTGTACGACTGCTTTCGTGGCTCTTGGCCTCCCTGCAGACGATCCGTTCTGGACAGAACCATACGCTCCTTGGACAGGAAAGAAGGCCTGGGCAGGCGAGGAGATCATCGGTGATCATGCGATAAAGAATTAATGCGTTAAAATATAATATGAAAAGAGTATTTAAGTTGCTTTTGACTGCCCTTGTGGCAGCCCTTGCGTTCGGGTGCGCTCAATGCCCGGGAGATTTGAATGGAAAGAGAGTAGGCGAGCCGCAGTTCGAGGAATATGCAGGAGTCTACAGGCTCTATCCTGCTGCAGACCTCAGATGCGGTGACGCTCCGGATGGATACACTCCTTGCTACGTTACACATTATGGCCGTCACGGATCGCGTTATGTGATTGATGCAAATCAGTATGAGGATATCCTCAAGGTGCTCAGGAAGGCTTCAGAAGACGGAAAGCTCACGCAGCTCGGACAGAGTGTATATGAGAGATACAGCGAGGTTTATCCTAAGCTTCAGTGGCGCGAGGGAGAGCTTTCGAAGATCGGAGTAGAGCAGCATAAGCTCATTGCAAAGAGAATGTATTGGTCATATCCTGAGATCTTCAGGAACAATCCTCGCGTCGAGGCGGTGACCACAATGCTTTCAAGAACAATGATGAGCATGACTTCGTTCTGCGAGTCCCTTATGGAAGAGGACATCAAGCTCGACATCAATCAGGAGGCTACAATCAAGAACATCCGTCCTTTGAATCCGTTCACAGTCCAGGCAGGCTGTGTTCCTGAAGATGAGAAGAGATACATCAAGGGCACCAATACCCTCTGGTGGGAGAGCTTCAGCGAGTTCATGAACGAAACCATCAAGACTGAGGCATTCATCGCACGAATCTTCTCTGATCCTGCATATGCGCAGACCATCTGCAAACCTCTCAAGTTCATGAGGGACCTCTACTATGTGACAGTTCATTTTCAGGGAACAGATGAGCACTATGTCTCTCTTGCAGACGCTTTCACTGAGGACGAGCTCAAGCTCCTTTGGGAGTGCGACAACGCGAAGTACTACATGGAGAGAGGACCTGGAATGAACCCTGTGTACCCTTCAGAGCAGTACGGAGTCTATATTCTTGAGGACTTTATCGACCGCGCCGAGGAGGATCTCGCTCAGGATCGCCCTATGGCACGTCTGAGATTCGGTCACGACGGCTGCATGATGGTTCTCTACACCGTGATGGGCCTTCCAGGCTGGAGTGAGCAGGCTAAGGATTATGCCGATGTGAAGAACGTATGGCAGAACTACAATGTCCCTATGTGCTCAAATGTCCAGATGGTATTCTATAGAGGCAGCAAGAAGGACGATGTCCTTGTAAGACTTTATATCAATGAGAAGGTTCAGGCCATGCCGTTTGAGCCAGTCGGCGACTGCTTCTACAAGTGGGAAGACGTCAAGACCGGTTACGCCGCTGTTATCGAAGCCGGAAAGCAAAAGCTTGCAACATGGAAATAATCAGAAAAATATTTATTGCAGTAGCGATGCTTGGGATTACAAGTGTCGCTACTGCTGCTGTTAAGGCATATGAATTGACTTCCCCTGATGGAAGTCTGTCTGCTGATGTACGTATTGAAGAGGGAAAGATTACATGGTCAGTTGCGAAGGACGGCAATCCTGTTCTGGCTCCTTCGGAAATTGCCATGCAGCTTGCCGACGGCACTGCCTATGACGGTGCTGCCAAGCTCATTAAGGCCCAGAAGTCATCGGTTGACAATCTCCTGGATGCTCCTTTCTACAAGAAGTCCCAGGTGAAGGAAAACTATAATCAGCTTCAGCTCAGGTTCAAGACCTTTGACCTTGAATTCAGGGCATATGATGCAGGTGTGGCATATCGCTTTGTGTCAAAGTCCAAGATTCCATTCAAGGTGGTCGGCGAAACTGCCCGCTTTGCTTTTCCGGAGGACTGGATGATGTATGTACCTTATGTGTGCCAGCATACCGAGACCCTGGAATCGCAGTATTACAGCTCATTCGAAAACATGTATGAGCACACTCCGCTTTCGCAGTGGAATAAGGAAAGGCTTGCCTTTCTGCCGCTCATGGTGGAGACTCCTCAGGGCTATAAGGTCAACATTATGGAATCCGATCTTCTGAATTATCCTGGAATGTATCTGTATAATTCCGATGGTGACTCTGTTCTTGAGGCTCGCTATGCTCCATATCCGAAGGATATCAAGCAGGGAGGACACAATAGCCTTCAGGGTGTAGTCCAGACACGCGAAGACTATACTGCCGCTTATGATGGGGCAGTGTCATTCCCTTGGAGAATCCTCAGTGTAAGCGCCCAGGACAAGGAAATGCTTGATAATGACCTCGTGTGGCTGCTTGGCTCTCCTGCAGACCCGCAGACTGACTGGTCATGGGTTAAACCTGGCAAGGTTGCATGGGAGTGGTGGAACAACTGGCATGTTACCGGAGTTGATTTCAAGGTTGGCGTTAATAATGACACCTATAAGTATTATATCGACTTTGCTTCAAAATACGGTATCGAGTATGTGATTCTTGACGAGGGATGGGCTGTAAAGCACAAGGCAGACCTTTTCAATGTCGTTCCTGAAATCGATATTGAGGAGCTTGTAAAATATGGTGCAGAGAGGAATGTCGGCATCGTGCTCTGGGCAGGCTACTGGGCATTTGACAGGGATATGGAGAAGATATGCGAATACTACTCCGGAATAGGTGTCAAGGGATGGAAGATTGATTTCATGGACCGTGACGATCAGATGATGGTGGACTTCTACACTCGTTCGGCTCGTACAGCAGCAAAATATCACCAGTTCGTGGATTTCCATGGAGCATATAAGCCGGCAGGTCTCAGCAGAACCTATCCTAACGTTCTGAACTATGAGGGCGTGCATGGCCTTGAGCAGATGAAGTGGGATCCGCAGGGAACCGATCAGCTTACATATGATGTGACCTTCCCATATATCCGAATGGCTGCAGGCCCTGTCGATTATACTCAGGGTGCGATGAGGAACTATAACTTCCGTTATTATTCACCATGTAATGTCGATCCTGTCAGCCAGGGTACACGCTGTCATCAGCTTGGAATGTATGTCGTGTTCGAATCTCCGTTCAACATGCTTTGCGATGCTCCTCAGCACTATGAGGAGGCCAAGGAGTGTACAGAACTTATAGCAAGGATTCCAACTGTCTGGGATGAGACCGTTGCTCTCGATGGAAAGGTCGGCGAGTATATCGTGATCGCGCGCCGCAGCGGAGATGACTGGTATATTGGAGGTATTGCGGGACAGAATGCTCATGAGGTCACACTTGACCTCAGCTTCCTTGGCGAGGGCAACTGGAATGTTGAGCTCTTCAAGGATGGTGTCAACGTAAGGCGCCATGCAGAGGACTACAAGAGAGTCACTGCTCCTGCTGAAGGAACATTGACAGTCATGATGGCTCCAGGCGGTGGATTTGCCGCAGTTCTGTCAAAATAATTATCTGCAGTTGAATTCAAGCAGGCCGCCTTGGATGAGGTCTGCGTGACTTATACGGAATGATGGAAGAGATTTGCCTCCGAGTCTGATGGAGCGGATTCTCTTCCATCCTTCTTTTTCTGGCATGCTGCATTTGATTGTAAGATTATCCTTGCCTTTGCAGTATTCGGGGGCGAGTCTTATTTCTATGCTGTCGAAGCGTGGGGCAGTGAGTGTATACTCTGCCTTGCCCGGGCAGTCGGGGTAGAATCCCATCATTGAGAACACCGCCCAAGCTGACATTGTTCCGGTGTCATCATTGCCAGGGAGGCCGTTCGGGCGGGTAGTGTAATACTTCTCAAGCAGTTCATAGACTGTCTTCTGCGTCCTCCATTCCTCGCCCTTGAAATAGCTGAAGAGATACGGATATGCAATGTCAGGCTCGTTTGCAGGGTCATATAGTCCTTCGTCAAAGACTTTCTGGAGCTTGCTGATGAATGCTTGCTTTCCGCCCATTAGCTTTGCAAGTCCTGGGATGTCGTGCGGAACGTAAAATGTATAGTTCCATGCGCTTCCTTCATGGAATCCCGGCACCGGCTCAAAGTTTTCTCCCTGGCGCGGATTGAAAGGTTCCAGGAATGTTCCGTCTTTCAGGATTGGTCGGAATGTTCCGTATTCAGGACAATAATACTGCTTGTATTTCAGAGACTGTTCGAGGAACCATGCTGCGTCTTCCTTATGCCCGAGTTCTTCTGCCAGAAGTGACAAAGCGTAGTCTGCGATATAGTATTCCAATGCGTGCGACACGGAATTGTCGCCAGAGAAGTCTGCCGCATACATCCCTAGAGGCACATAGCCCTTTTCCAGATACGGGTCGATGTCAGGGCGCATCAGGTTGTCCTTTCCTGGTGTGGTCGCGGATTTTATGAAGACCTTGTAGGCTGCTTCGATGTCGAAGTCTCTGAGACCTTTCTGCCATGTGTCCGCAATCGCAGGAATTGCAGGGTCTCCCTCCATTGTGAAGGTCTCTCTGCCGAAGAGTTCCCATTTCGGCATCCAACCCCATTCCTTGCTTATGTCCACCATTGATCGCACCATGTCCAGCTGCTTTTCCGGGTAAACTAGAGTAAGGAGCTGGTGGAGATTCCTGTAGGTGTCCCAAAGGGAGAATACGGAATATCTGTTCTGTCCCTGTGGCACTTGTCCGATGCCGTCACCTTCCATGAGAGGGTATTCCCCGTTCACGTCGTTGAGGATGCTCGGATGGATAAGAGTGTGATATAGAGCGGTGTAGAATACTTTCTTGTCTTTCTCTGTGCCGCCTTCAACCTTGATTCTGCCAAGGTGTGACTCCCATTCTGCGGCTGCCTGTGCGCGGATCTTATCGAAGATTCGTCCATCGGTGGATCCGTTTGTGTTCTGCTCTGCGTTCAGGTTCTCCCATGCATTGGCGCAGCTCACAAATGATACTCCCATCTGGAGTTCCACCTGCTCTCCTTCTTCTGTCGGGAATGACCACCAGTAGCCAATGTCGTCTCCGGCAATCTCGCGGCCATATTTCCTGTATATCTTATATGTTCCGTCATCCTCTGACCACATGGATTCCGGACCCTTCATCTCCGGCTGCTTCTTCCAGAATCCGTTGCTGTCTGGCGTCTTGCTGATGCGTATGGCGAAATACACCGGGAACACTGCCTGAGAGTTGTAGCAGAAGGTTCCGGCAAGCCTCATTCCTTCGATCTCAGTGTCGCTGATTTTTCTGATCCAGGCTCCGGTCTCGTTTGTGAGTCCTTCTCCTAAGTTCACGAGGATATTGCCGTTTCCTTTCGGGAAAGTGTATCTCTCGATGCTTGTGCGGCATGTGGCGCTCACTTCAGCCTTGATGTCATATGCGGTCAGTGTGCAGCTGTAATATCCTGGTTCTGCAGTTTCGTCTGTGTATTCCGAACCGTAGATGTGATAGTCCACCTGAAGAGGACCTGTGGTCGGCATGGTAAGGGCGAGTCCTACTTCCGGACATCCGACTCCGCTGAGGTTGACGTGCGAGAATCCAGTCATGAATCGGTTGTCGCTGCTGTAAGGAGTTGACCACCAGCGCTTGTCCTTGTCGTATCTGTTGAGGTCAGACCCCATCACATTGAATGGAGTCGCAGACATCATTCCGTTGGGACACACGGCTCCCGGGTTGGTCGTTCCATAGTTGCTTGAACCGACGAACGGATTTACCCAGTCGATTACGCTGGCTTCGGTTTCTCCTCTGCCTTCCTGACAGGTCTGGAGTGCTTCCCCGGCTGTCAGTACTGCCGAGATAGCCAGCATCGCTATTGCCAATATATATTTCTTCATTCCTTTCATTTGCTATGACTCTGCAAGATAGCATATTATTGCCGAATTTTATATATTTACACAAAATTCCTAAGCGATATGCAGACTCTAAAGAATGAAATCCTGACAATCGAAGTCAGTGAGCACGGTGCCGAACTTCAGAGCATCAGAAAAGGTACATATGAATATCTCTGGCAGGGAGATCCTGCATTCTGGGGACGACGCTCTCCAGTTCTCTTTCCGATTGTGGGAAGCGTGTGGGAGAAATGCTTCAGGGTGGACGGTAAGGTCTATGAGATGGGACAGCATGGTTTTGCGAGAGATATGGATTTTGTGCCTGTAAGTGCTTCAGATACAGAACTGTGGTACAGGTTGGAGTCGTCGGAAAAGACCCTTGCGGCGTATCCGTGGCCGTTCGTCCTGGAGATCGGTTACCGTCTGGAGGGCAATTCCGTAGAGGTGCTTTGGAAGGTTACCAATCCAGGCGATACAGAGATGTATTTCCAGATAGGAGCTCATCCTGCATTCAATTATCCGGGATATGATCCCGAGACCGTGGAAAGGGGAATTGTGACATTTGACAGAAATGACAATCTTCAGAGGTCTGGTTTCAAGGGGAAAGGATGCGTGGATCCTCAGGCACGTTTCCCTATGCCTCTCTCAGATGACGGCATGCTTCATCTGCAGCGTGACACCTTCGATGATGTCGATACTCTTATGCTTGAGAATGATCAGGTGCATAAGATCGCGTTCTCTAAGGCGGATGGCAGTCCATATCTTACAGTCACTTTCGATGCTCCCGTAGTTGCAATCTGGTCACCACCTAAACGCAATGCTCCATTCTTCTGCATAGAGCCTTGGTACGGACGCTGCGACCGCGCCGACTTCACAGGCGAGTTCAAGGACAGGGACTGGGTAAACGTCCTCGCTCCCGGCGCAACCTTCGCCGCCTCCTACACCATCACCCTCGACTAAATCAATCGACCACTCTCTCCCATACCGTGACCTCGCGCACTTTCCTATAGTTTTTGCACTAGGTCTCTCTGGGAGGGTTATATGCAATGTGGCCATCCGGTTAAAATTTATACCGGATGGCCACATCTGTTTGTTATAAGGTGTTGTTCCTTAGCTTTTTGCGGGTTTTTTATGTGGCGATCTGGCAAAGAGACCGACCGGATGGCCACATGTGCGTCTTATACCAGCGCCTCGCCAGTCATTGCGGCAGGCTGCTCGATGCCCATCAGCTTGAGGATGGTTGGAGCAACGTCGGCAAGCTTACCGTCCTTCACTGACTCAACGTCAGCGTTTACAACGATGAACGGAACATCGTTGAGCGAGTGAGCGGTGTTAGGTGTTCCGTCCTCGTTGACAGCGTAGTCTGCGTTGCCGTGGTCAGCTGTGATGAGGATTGCATAACCCATAGCCTTAGCAGCCTCTACAACCTTCTCGACGCAGGTGTCAACTGCAGTCACCGCCTTGCGGATAGCCTCATAGATACCTGTGTGACCGATCATGTCGCCGTTTGCGAAGTTAAGGATGATAAGGTCGTTGCGTCCTGTGTTGATGGCCTCAACGAGCTTCTCTGTAACCTCAGGAGCGCTCATCTCTGGCTGAAGATCGTAAGTTGCAACCTTAGGAGAGTTTACAAGGATTCTGTCCTCGTTCTCGAAAAGTGACTCAGCGCCACCGTTGAAGAAGAATGTCACGTGAGCATACTTCTCAGTCTCAGCGATACGGAGCTGCTTCTTGCCAGCCTTTGAAACCACCTCACCAAGAGTCTCCTGAACGTTCTCCTTGTCGAAAAGGATGTGAACGCCTGTGAAAGAAGCGTCATATGGAGTAAGGCAGCAGAAGTAAAGCGGAAGAGTGCTCATTCCTGCCTCAGGCATATCCTGCTGAGTGAGGACTGCTGTGAGCTCGCGTGCACGGTCGTTACGGAAGTTGAAGAAGATTACAGCGTCGCCCTCCTTGATTGTAGTGAGCGGCTGACCGTCAGCACCAGTAACTGCGATAGGCTTGATGAACTCATCGGTAACACCCTCGTCGTAAGAAGCCTGGATAGCCTCAGTTGCAGAAGTAGCGTAAACGCCCTTGCCCTCAACGAGAAGGTCATAAGCCTCCTTCACGCGCTCCCATCTCTTGTCACGGTCCATAGCATAGAAACGACCGCAGACAGTAGCAACCTTACCTGTAGACTTAGCCATCTCAGCCTCAAGACCCTCTACAAAGCCCTTTCCGCTCTTAGGGTCAGTGTCGCGACCGTCCATGAAGCAGTGTACATACACGTCCTCAAGACCATACTCCTTAGCTACGTTAAGGAACTCGTAAACATGCTCGAGTGAGCTGTGAACGCCACCCATAGAAGCGAGACCCATGAGGTGGAGCTGCTTGTTGTTTGCCTTTACATAGTCGTATGCAGCCTTGATCTCAGGGTTCTGGAGGAACTTGTGCTCGCGAGCAGCGATGTTGATCTTCACGAGGTCCTGGTAAACCACGCGACCTGCACCAAGGTTGAGGTGACCTACCTCAGAGTTACCCATCTGGCCATCAGGAAGACCTACAGCCTCGCCGCATGCCTTGAGAGTGCTCATAGGGTAGTTCTTGCGGAGGCTCTCGATGTAAGGAGCTCCCTGTGCATAGATGACATTAGACTCATCCTGTCTGCCCTCGCCCCATCCGTCGAGGATCATCAAAAGTACTTTCTTGTCCATTATATCTAAATTTTCGTAATTAATTCAATGATATTGCCTCGCGTATGCAAAGCGCCGCAAAGATACGAATTTATATGAATCATTTTTCTTTATTTTTCCCCAAGTTTTTTAATTTTGTAAGTTGTAAAAAATACGAATATGAAAAGAATAATCAGCATAGCACTTCTCATGTGCATCGCGGCAGCGGCTTTCGCCGGCAATTTCCCTGAAAAAGTAAAGCCAACGAAGAACGTCATCATCATGGTTCCGGACGGAACTTCAAACGGAGTCCTCTCTGCAGCAAGATGGTATCAGCGATATGTCACAGACATCAGCTATGACCTGAATCTCAGCGACTACATCTGCGGCCTGGTGGAGACCAGCAGCTCCAACAGCCCTATGTCATGCTCGGCAGCGGCAATGTCCACCGTCATGACCGGCGTCTCAAGCAAGGCCAGCTACATCTCAGCCTATCCTCACCTGGATCCTGAGCAGGACATCTTCAAGCTCGACGGGGCAAGGGCATACCAGCCGCTCATCACATCAATGGAGGCAGCCCGTCTTGAGCAGGGCAAGTCGACAGGAATCGTAGTGACCACAAAGCTTTATCACGCAACTCCAGCAGCATGTCTGGCTCACACTGACGACCGCAACGACAGCAGGGTCATAACCTACCAGATGGCATCTGCCAAGCTTGATGTCCTCTTCGGCGGCGGAAACAAGAGAGTCAATGACGTGACTAAGGAAATCCTTAAGGATCAGGGAATTGAGTATATCCATGAGGACGTCAATGCATTCCGTAACTATAATGGGGACGGTAAGGTGTGGGCACTGTTCAACGAAGAAGACCTTGCCTACGACATCGACAGAGACGATACCAAGGAGCCGTCTCTTGATGAGATGACCAGAAAGGCAATCGACATCCTCTCAAAGAACAAGAAGGGATTCGTGCTCATGGTGGAAGGCAGCCAGGTTGACTTCGCCGCACATGCGACTGATCCTATCGGAATCGTTTCCGAGTTCCTCGCATTCGACAGAGCAGTCGGAGTGGCAATGGATTTTGCAGAGAAGGACGGCAACACTACGGTGGTGGTTCTTCCTGACCACGGAACAGCTGGCGTGACTCTCGGAAAGTTCGGCTACAGCAAAGGCTATCGCAAGGGTCTTGAGAAGGCATATGGCTATATGAAGAACTTCAAGGCATCAGCTGACAAGCTTACAGTACTTCTCAGAGACTGCAAGCCAGAGGAGATCAGACCTATCTTCAAAGAGTGGACTGATCTTGACCTTACTGACGAGGAGTATGCATCAATCCTGGAGAATCAGCAGAAACAGGAGGGACACTATATGGAAGTCGTAGATTCCGAGAATCTTTTCAAGGCCATCGCGACCATCATGTCTGACCATGCGGCTTTCGGATATTCTTCAGGAAGCCACACAGGAGAAGACGTATTCCTTGCGGCATACCATCCGAAAGGACAGATTCCTACAGGAATTGTAACAAATGTCCAGGTAGCTGAGTATATATGTAAGGCGCTCGGACTTAAGGACTCGCTTCTTGACCTTAGCGACAAGTATTTTGCCGATCACACCAAGGTGTTTGCAGGCATGGAATGCAAGGTTATCGAGGACAAGAACTGCCCGCAGCTGATCGTGGATTGCAAGGGCAAGGAAATTGTGATTCCGGGATGGCGATCATATTTTACATGTGACGGAAAGAGATATGAACTGCCGCTTCAGACTGTATATATGAAGGCAGACGGCAAGTTCTATGTTCCGAGGGATATATTGAATATAATTAAATAGGACATGTCCAAGAAGTACAGGAAAGGTGGAAGGTCGCGCGGTAAGCAGCCTAAGAAGGTGCTGCCTGAGGTGACTGGAAGGGTGCAGATGACCCGTGAAGGATTTGCATTCATTATAGTTGAGGATGGAGACGACGTCTTTGTGAAGGCGTCCAAGACAAGAGGTGCACTCAATGGTGACACCGTGCGCGTTACTGTTACCCGCGAGAAGACGGATGACCACAGACGCGAAGGACAGGTGGTAGAGATTCTGGAGCGTTCTCCGAAACCTTTCATCGGAATACTTCATGTGGTAGGAAATCAGGCTTGGGTGCTTATGCAGAGCCGTTTCATGCCATATGATATAGCAATTCCGTTTGCAAAGACAGACAAGGAAAGATACCGCAAGCATGCAGGCAAGGGACAGTCTCTTGCTCAGCAGAAGGACGAGACCGGATGGCTCAAGCCGGTAGGCGACAATGTCTACGCAATCCACAATGTGCATGAACTTGGAGAAGACGGCTACGGACGCAGGGAACTCACAGCAGTCAGCGGAATGAAGGTAGCTGCAGTCGTGGATGACTGGCCACGCGGCGAATCCGTTCCTGTAGGACATATCGTGGACGTGCTCGGCGATCCTGGCGAGAACGACACGGAAATGCATGCAATCCTCGCAGAATATGGTCTTCCATACAGATTCGAATCGGCTGTAGCCAATGCTGCAGATGCAATTTCTGAGGACATAACAGAGGAAGACCTTAAGGGACGAGTGGACTTCAGAAACGTCCTTACTTTCACCATAGACCCCGCAGATGCAAAGGACTTTGACGACGCACTTTCGTTCAAAAAACTTGAAAACGGCAACTACGAAGTCGGAGTGCACATCGCCGATGTGACACATTATGTCCGCCCTGGCTCCCTCGTCGACGAAGAGGCAAAAAGCCGTGGAACTTCAGTCTACCTCGTGGACAGAACCGTTCCTATGCTCCCTGAAAAGCTCTGCAATAAGGTCTGCTCGCTCCGCCCTAATGAGGAGAAGCTCACATTCTCGGCAGTCTTCGAGCTTACTCCGCTCGGACGCATCGTGGGCCAGTGGTTCGGCAAGACAGTCATATATTCAGACTACAGATTTGCATACGAAGATGCCCAGAAGATAATTGACGCACCTGCAGATGCACATGAGGAGGTGCCTGCAGACATCAAGGATGCAGTCCTCACTCTCCACGCCCTTGCGTCAAAGCTTCGCAAGAAGAGATTCGCATCAGGAGCCATCAGTTTCGACCGTCCTGAAATGAAGGTCGAGGTCGATGAGAAGGGCCGTCCTGTGAATGTATATCAGAAGGTTACAAAGGAAGCTAACTGGCTCATTGAGGAGTTTATGCTTCTGGCTAATAGAACTGTGGCGGAATTCGTGGCTACAGGCTGCAAAGGTGCGCCAGGTGCAGCTCCAAAGGGCGCAAGAAAGCAGGCAAAGACCTTTGTCTACCGCGTCCATGATGAACCTAACCAGGAAAAGGTCGAGGCGCTCCGCAACTTCATCGGCAACTTCGGCTACAAGATGGGTCCTACCGGCAACGGAAAGGAGATTTCAAAGGAGCTCAACAGCCTCTTCGCTGCTGCAAAGGATACCCCGGAATACAATGCAATCGAACTCCTCTCTCTGAGGACCATGGCCAAGGCACGCTATGACACAGAAAACCTTGGACACTACGGACTTGCATTCAAATACTACACACACTTCACCTCACCGATCCGACGCTATCCGGATATGCTCGTGCACAGGCTTCTTGCCAGCTACCTTGAAGGAGGGGAGTCTGCAAGACAGGAAACTTATGACAAGCTCTGCAAGCATGCTTCCGAGCGCGAGGTCGTAGCTGCTGAGGCAGAAAGAGCGAGCATCAAATACAAGCTCGTGGAGTTCATGCAGGACAAGGTCGGCTATGTATTCGGCGGACATGTTTCCGGCCTCACAGAGTGGGGAATGTATGTAGAGGTTGAGCCTACAATGATCGAAGGAATGGTTCCGCTCAGAGACATCAAGAGCGACTTCTTCGAATTCGATGCGGACCACTACAGACTGGTGGGCAAGCGCACAAAGGTCGTATATAACCTTGGAGACCCTGTCCGCATCCGCGTAAAGAAGACTAATCTTGAGCAGAAACTCCTTGATTACGAGCTTATTGAGACAGGATCGGAAGACCGACTCTATGACAGAATCGAGTATGAGCACGGACGCGGCACGTCATTCGTCAAAGGCGAAGACGGCTCGTTTGATAACGTGACGGTAGGAATCAATAAGGCTGCGCGCAAGGAAAAGGTACGCAAGGCCATCCAGGAATCAAAGCGCAAAGCGCGCAAATCCGGAAAGACCCAGAAGACTGTCAAAAAGACCAAATAGATTAAAGGCTTCCGATGCTCTCTCCGATGATGAGGGACGGCGAAAGCTTGAGTTGAGAAGTATTGTTCGGCACGGATTCGATCCTGTCGAACAATATTTTTGTTGCGAGCTTGCCCATGTCTTCTGTCGGCTGGCTGATTCGTGTGATCGGAGGCTCCATGTAGTCCATATAGCTGTAGTTGTCGAACGACATCAGCGAAATGTCCTGAGGAATCTTCAATGAGGCCTCTCTGATGGCCTTTAGAGCTCCTAAAGTGATCGTGTTGCTGAGCGTGAAAATCGCTGTCGGCGGGTTGTCCGACTCCAGCAGCATCTTTGTCTCCAGATAGCCGTTCTGGATTGAAAATTCGTTGCCGACAATGCGTATATGTTCGTCAAAACCCTCTTCCATCATGGCTTCCCTGTAGCCTCTTACCCTTTCCTTGCTTGGATTTGAATTCACTGTGCCCTGGATGCAGGCAATGCGTTTGTGGCCCATTCCAATCAGGTGTCTGGTGGCCATAAGACCGCCTTTGTGGTTGTTTGTAGTGACGAAACTCAGGTGGGAATTGTCGTAGTATCTGTCAATCAGAACCACCGGAAGATAGTTGTCATTTATGCTCTCGATGAGCGAACAGTCCATGCCGCATGGCACGGCAATGATGCCGTCTACCCTTCTTGAAAGCAGGAGCGATGCGCTGTCGTTGAAGTTCTTCTCGTCCTCCATCGTGTCGATCACGATGGCAGTGTAGTTGCGTCTGTGGACTTCTGATATGATGACACTTGCCACATCTGCAAAATAAGGATTGGCAAGCGACGGAAGAAGCAGGCCGATTGTGTTTGTCCTGTTTGTGCGCAAACTTTGCGCAACGAGTGACGGAGAGTAGTTGTGTTCTCTCGCATCTTTGAGAACTTTTTCGATTGTGTCGCGGCTGATTCTGTGCTTTTCTGCGTTTCCGCTAAGTACTCTGGATACTGTTGTAACCGAGAATCCTGTGCGTTCAGCGATGGATGAGAGCGTTTCTTTCATAGTTTCGGTGTTTTGTGGTACAGGCAAATATAGCAACATCGGACAAAATCAAAGAATAATTATGCAATCGTTTTCGCAACTCTGCGCAAAATATAGTCATGCGAATCTTCGATTTTTTATAAAAAAAATCACCTGAAACGGGGGACTTGAGCCAGCTAATGAATAACTTGCATTTTTAACACGTAAAACACGCATATAATAACCCCCTAAATATTATGAAATCAACGTCAAAAATTCTCGTCATCGGTAGCAGCAATACCGATATGACCGTAAAATCCAACTTGATTCCACGCCCGGGAGAAACCGTCATCGGAGGTGACTTCAAGATGGGTGCAGGTGGCAAGGGTGCCAACCAGGCAGTCGCAGCCAAGAGGCTTGGAGGCGATGTCACCTTCATCTGCAAGGTCGGAAAAGACATCTTCGGAGACAATGCAATCGAGAATTACCGAAAGGAAGGGCTCGATGTAAGTTATGTTCTCAGAAGTGACAAGCCTTCAGGAGTAGCCCTGATTCTCGTAGACGGAAATGCCGAGAACTGCATCTCAGTTGCGACCGGCGCAAACGGCGACCTTACTCCTGCTGACATCGAGGCAAACGCGGAGCTTATCCGCGATTGCGCAATACTTGTGCTGCAGAATGAGATTCCAGTTGAGTCGGTGATGCTTGCGGCAAAGATCGCCCATGAGGCCGGAGCCTATGTGATCCTTAATCCGGCACCTGCCTGCGCACTTCCGGAGGAAATCTTCCAGTACATCGACCTGATGACCCCTAATCAGACAGAGTCAGAATTCTACACCGGCATCCCTGTGAACGACGAGGAGTCTGCGCAGAAGGCGGCAGATGCCCTCAGAGCAAAGGGAGTGGGTGACATCATCATGACCATGGGAAGCAAGGGCTCGATGGGCTTTACATCAGAAGGCACATTCTTCACTCCTTCACGCAAGGTCGTAGCAGTCGACACAACAGCTGCCGGCGACACATTCTGCGGCGGACTCGCGGTAGCTCTCAGCGAAGGCAAGAACCTCAAGGAAGCAGCCGAGTTTGCAACAGCAGCATCTGCGCTCACTGTCCAGAAGATGGGTGCGCAGGAATCAATACCATATAGAAATAACCTCTAAATCAAATAATTATGTTTATCGTTAACAGCTATCTTCTTGCAGTTGTATTCTGCTTTATAACAATGCTCTGCTGGGGCTCATGGGGAAACACTCAGAAACTCGCGGCAAAGAGCTGGAGATATGAATTGTTCTATTGGGACTATGTGATCGGAATGGTCCTCTTCGCCCTTCTCATCGCATTCACAATGGGAAGCTGCGGAACTGAAGGCCGTCCTTTCCTTGAGGATATCGCTCAGGTAAGCGGCAAGGCAGTGGGAAGCATCATCCTCGGTGGTGTGATCTTCAATGCATCCAACATCCTCCTCTCAGCTTCTACAAGCATCGCGGGTATGGCAGTTGCCTTCCCTCTCGGAGTAGGTATCTCTCTTGTTCTCGGAACAATCATCAACTACATCGGTGCACCTGCAGGTAATCCTGTCCTCCTCTTCATTGGAGTTGCCCTCATCGTTGTCGCAATCATCTGCAACGGTATCGCATCAGGTAAGATGGGCGGCGAGAAGAAGGCCGGTGCAAACAAGGGTATCATCCTCGCAGCAGTTGCGGGAACCCTCATGGCATTCTTCTATCGTTTCGTTGCTGCGTCTATGGACCTTGAGAACTTTGCAGCACCAGCAGCAGGAAAGGTTACTCCTTACACTGCAATCGTGATCTTCTCACTCGGCGTCCTCCTCAGCAACTTCGTATTCAACACAATCGTAATGAAGAAGCCTTTCGTAGGCGAGCCGGTTTCATACAAGCAGTATTTCGCAGGCAACTTCAAGACTCACCTCGTAGGTGTCCTCGGCGGATCGATCTGGTGCCTCGGTACAGCATTCAGCTACATCGCTTCAGGTAAGGCAGGTGCAGCAATCAGCTATGCTCTCGGACAGGGCGCACCGCTCATCGCTGCAATCTGGGGAGTATTCATCTGGAAGGAGTTCAAGGGCGCAGACAAGAAGGTATATGGCCTCCTTGGTGTAATGTTCGTCCTCTTCGTTGCCGGACTCGGATTCATCATCGCATCTGGAAACTAATCACCTGACACACTATGAAAAGAATAGCATTATTTTCAGCACTCGCAATCTTTGCTGCATCGTGCTGCAACACTGCCCCTAAGGCATACGAAGGACCTCACAAGGTCATCATCGAGACTGACATGGGTAACGATATCGACGACGCTCTCGCACTTGCAGTAGCCCTCAAGGCTGCAAACGCAGGAGAGATCGAGCTTCTCGCAGTAGGCTGCCACAAGATGTCGGAGACTCCTGCAAAGTATGTGGATGTAGTAAACACTTACTACGGCCAGCCGCAGGTCGAGTCTGCAATGTCAGTGACTCCTGTAAAGGAGACTTCAAGCTACACCGACTATACCACTGAGCCTTGCGCAATGGGTTTTGCTGAGAGCAAGGGCGGAGTATATCCTGAGCCTGTAGCTCTCTACAGAAAGATTCTTGCTGAGGCAGAGGACGGTTCCATCAGCTTCATCTCTCTCGGTTTCGGTACAACTCTCGCACAGCTTCTCGACAGCCCTGCAGATGAGATTTCTCCTCTCACAGGTAAGGAGCTCGTTGCAAAGAAGGCAAGAACTCTTTCAATCATGGCTGGTAGCTATGGCGAGAAGAAGAGAGCGGAGTACAACGTGATCAACGACATCCCTGCAATGCAGAAGGTATTCGCAGAGTGGCCTGTCGAGATTGTGCAGAATCCGTTCGAGATCGGAAAGCAGGTAATGTTCCCAGGCGAAGAGGTTGAGAAGAACCTCGGATGGGAGGGTCTCAACCCAGTGGTTGAAGCTTACAAGCTTTACAGACCTATGCCTTACGACCGTCCAAGCTGGGACATCCTAAGCGTGATATATCTTCTTAAACCTGAACTCTTTACTAAGAGTGTTCATGGAACAGTCACTGTAGACGCTGAGGGATACACTTATTTCGAGCCATGCGAGGATGGCAAGCACATCGTGCTTTCTGCAACCATCGACCAGCCTCAGGCTCTTAAGGAATACATGGTACAAATGTCCGTTAAATAAAGATGAAACGCATATTTAACATATTCATTTCCTGCACCCTCCTTCTTGCTCTGATGGGAGGTGCAGGAGTCTTGACCACCTCATGCACGCCGGAGGACAAGCCTGGCGACGAGCAGACAGATGATCAGGATAACACTGACACTGATGAGACTCCGTCAGCACCTGGTGCGCCAGCTGCCTTCTCGAAGTTCATCAGCGTCATCTCCAAGGGAGAAAAGCTTCAGATTCCGCTTGAGGGAGAATTGAATCTGTTCTACAAAGGATTCAAGGCAGGCGACAGAATCACCATCACAATGGTCCACGATGCATCTGTGACCTTCACTCTGGAGTGTACAAAGGCAGACGATGCGACCGGAGCATTCTTCACAATTCCTACGAAGTTCATCGGAGGAATGTGCAAGGTAGTCGCAGAGGCCGGCGGCAGGACCACAACCGGTACCTGCTTTGTTGAGATCGTGGACACCGCAGAGGTGGAGAAGAAGTCGGGCTACACGACTTACGGCCGTGTGGTTGACTATGAGGCAAAGCCGGTGGCAGGAGTAGCTGTTTCCGATGGTGCTTTGGTAACCACTACAGACTCGGAAGGACGCTACTATCTCAGATCTGAGCGCAAGAATGTCTTCGTGTTCATTTCAACTCCAAAGAACTACAGAGTTGCTGTAGACAGGGCTGTTCCTCAGTTCTTCCAGCGCTTCAAGTCCACAAGGACAAGCACTTACGAGAAGCACAACTTCGTGCTTGCTCCTGAGGAGAATGTCAAGCACAGGGTTGTCGTGTGGTCGGATACCCACCTTGCAAACCGTACAAACGACGTAAGTCAGTTCAATAAATTCTTCAAGCCGGACATCGAGCAGCAGATCGCCAAGGCAAAAAGCGAGGGGGTCAAGCTTTATGGCATCGGGCTCGGTGACCTGGCTTGGGATGAATTCTGGCATAAGAATGATTATTCACTCAAGAATTATCGTGAAGACATCTCGGATTTTGACCTTACCATCTACAGCTCTCCGGGAAATCATGACAACGACCCTGAGATTGCCGATGACTTCCTCGCTGCAGCAGGTTTCCGTGATTACATCAACCCTCTGTACTACTCTTTCAACATCGGTGACGTTCATTACATCATGATGGACAACACCCTGTTCAAGAATTCGGGAGCAGGCCCGAACAATTATAACGTACAGGACTACACCGAGGGATTCACAGACGATCAGATGAAGTGGCTCAAGGCAGACCTTGCCACTGTTCCGGAAGGAACTACCATCATCTTCGGTCTCCATATCCCATGGACAAACCGCTCGCAGTCAACCGGAAAGTTCACCTATGCAATGCCTGCTACCTACCGTTCAGAGGTTGAAAACCTCCTGAGCAAGTTCACAGTGCATTTCATCTCTGGCCATACGCACACCAACTACACCAACATCATGAACTCAAAGATGATGGAGCACAATATTGCTGGTGTCTGCGGAACATGGTGGTGGACAGGATATTACTCTAAGAACATCTGTCGTCTTAACGGTGACGGTTCGCCTTCTGGCTATAAGATCTTCGATATTAATGGATCAGACGTGAAGTGGAACTTCAAGGCCCTTGCAAGAGACGCTTCATACCAGTTCAGGGCATACGACCTCAGAAACTGTCTCATCACAAGAGAGCTCTATTGTCCGGCAGATAAAAACAAGAATGTCTCTGATGCCTTCTTCTCTGAGTATGCAAACGGTTGGGACAAGAGTACCAATACGACCAGCACCAAGAAGATCCTCATCAACCTCTTCGACTACAACGACAACTGGAAGGTCACTGTGACAGAAAACGGTGCCAACCTTTCAGTGAGCCGCGTCGAGGCATATGACCCTCTTCACACTATCTTCTTCAACATGGGCCGAATGAACTCCAATTCGACATCCATGACATTCCCTACTGGAAAGTCAGCGCATTTCTTTGAAGTCAGCACATCAAGTGCGACATCAACTGTCATCATCAAGGCAGAGGATCCATTCGGAAGAGTGTACGAAGAGACCATGACACGTCCGCGCAAGCTCTACGACATGTCAAAGGAAGACAAGTGGTAAAATCATAATATAATTCATAAACTAGTCTAACCCATATGAAACGTTTATTCATTTTAATGATTGCAGGTGCAGCCGCCCTTATGCTGCATTCATGCAAAGACGAGTCTGCGGAGTGGACAGAACGAATTCCAATCTTCAAGGTATCGGGCCCTCAAGGAACGACTGAAGATGGTTGGATTGAGATTGAAGGTCGTGCTCAGACCGTAGATTTTACAGTTCTCTCTACAACAACATGGACTGCGGAAGTCACAGGTTGTGACGAATTTGGCCTCAACACTACAGTTGGAGGTTCAGGAAAGACTACCGTTACACTCAACGCTCCCGAGAATGAGTCTGGAGCAGAGCGTAATGCTGTCATTTCCTTCTATATGAATGAAGAACTTCAGAAGTCATTCACACTCACTCAGTACATTCAGGAGCCTTACATTGAGGTTCTTCCTACTGAGGTTTCAGTTTCCCCTTATGGTGAGGAGTTCACAGTTGAGGTTCTTTCGAACCAGGACGACTGGACATACTCACTGGAGACACCTGCAGAGTGGCTTACAGAGGTTTCACGTTCAGGTGCATCTGTTACATTCAGCGTTCCTGAGAATACATCAGGCGCTAACCGTGCAGCAGAGCTCGTGTTCACGGTGGCTGACAAGCCTGAGCTCTGGGCTGTCCTCACAATTAGTCAGGTTAAGCCTGCAGTCGCTCCTACAGACCTCATCCTTGACGTAGTATTCAGTGAGTCAGGAACAGCTTCTGACAACTCTCCAATGAAGATGGAGGTCAAGAACGACCGTCTTGATGCAGACACAAAGACCAAGTTCGTATCTAAGTACAACCGCTATGCAGCTTCAATGAACAACGGAACCATCGCACGAAGCAAACTCGACGCAGGTTACTGGTACATCCCTTACACAACAGGTTCTGACTTCGGTAAGAAACTCGCTGACGGCTACTCTATGGAGCTCGTATTCTGCACATATTACGATCCTCTCACATACACAGATGGTCTCAAGCAGGTTAAGCCGTTCTCATCAACTCAGGCCGGCGGTATCGGTGTCTGCCTCCAGGCAAACACAGGTCTCATCCAGTTCGAGACACATGTCGGCGGCGGCTGGAAGTCTCCTAAGAGTACTATCATCCCTGCTGCAAACCAGTACTATCATGTAGTATGTACATGGGACAAGTCAGCCGGAATGGCAATAATCTATGTGGACGGAAAGCGTGAGGGCTCTGTCAATACATCAGGAGACCTCAAGTTCCACGACACATCTGTCGACAAGAGATGGTTCGGTATCGGTGCTGACCCTTCCGGCACAGACCAGGGTGAGGCATCATTCTATGGTGAAGTGGTCATCGCACGTCTCTATGACGCTCCTATGAGCGAGGCTGAGGCAGCTGCACTTTACTATGCACTCAAATAAAACGGCAGGATTATGAGAAAGATCAATATTATAAAGACTATGGCAGCGGCGTTCGTCCTCATGGGCGGAATGCTGATCAGCCCGGTTTCTTATGCAGCACCTGCTGATTCACAGATTGAGGCGCAGCAGACAAGAAACATTTCAGGTCGCGTGCTTGATGCTCAGGGACAGCCTGTCATCGGAGCTACCGTCCAGAATATGACTACAAAGGCTGGAGCTATGACCGACTATGACGGACGCTTCTCAATTGAAGCTGAGTCCGGTCAGACACTTCAGGTATATATGCTCGGATATAAGGATGCATCTGTAAAGGTGACATCTGCCAACAACGTCGAGATCGTCCTCACAGAGGATACAGAGATGCTCGAGGAGACAGTGGTTGTGGGTTATGCGACTCAGAAGAAGATCAATGTCACAGGTGCCGTTGCATCAGTGTCAGGTGAGGCTCTTGAGCGCCGTCCTGTAACCAGCGTAATGTCAGCTCTCCAGGGTGCTGACCCATCAATGAACATCACAGCAGGTTCTGGTAACCCTGTTGCAGGCCACGACATCAACATCCGTGGTGTGCCTTCAGTCAACGGCGGTTCTCCACTCATCCTCGTGGATGGTGTGCCAGGTGTGTCTCTTACATACCTCAATGCAGCCGATATCGAGTCTGTATCAATCCTTAAGGATGCTTCCGCATCTGCAGTATATGGTGCAAAGGCTTCTGCCGGTGTGATCCTCGTGACTACAAAGTCAGGTTCTGCAGGCAAGACAAAGGTGACTTACTCGAACACATTCGGTTGGGTACAGCCTACAACTCCTACAGACTTCATCACCAGCGGTTACGACTGGGCAAAGGCAGTAGACGAAGTTTACTATGCACGTTACGGCTACAGCGCATTCAAGTATTCTGACCAGGACTGGAAGGAGCTTGAAGCTCGTCGTTACGACGTGAAGGAGAATCCTGAGCGCCCGTGGGTAGTGGCAGACGACAACGGACAGTATCATTACTATGGTAACTACGACTGGTATGAGGCTCTCTTCAACAACAACCGTTTCTCACAGCAGCATGACCTCTCTATCACAGGCGGAAACAAGGCTGTGAAGTACTACATCAGCGGTAAGTTCCATGATGAGGAAGGTCTCCTCAGCGGTCCTGCGATTGCAAACAAGGAAAGATACCAGAACTACGGATTCCGTGCGAAGATGGATGCTCAGCTCTTCAAATGGGCTAAGTTCACAACCAACGCATCTCTCTATTCAGTATATCAGAGATATCCGGGAACCCTCAACGAGGCAATGACAATCCCTGCCCTCGACCAGGCTCTCGGTCCAGTGTTCGTTCCATATAACCCGGACGGAACATTCGTAATCTTCCCTAACGATATGAGAGGAACAGGTGTCGGTAAGGGACGTGGTCCTATCACAATGAGTGAGCACAACTACCACGACATCCACGCTCGTACTCTCGCACTCTCGAACTCACTTGAGCTCACTCCTGTAAAGGGACTCAGCATCAAGGCTACCTACAATATCTCGAACTTCTTCCGCCTCTACGAGGACAGAACTCTTGCTTCGCAGTATTCTGATCAGATCGGAGTGGTAAAGGAGAACGTGTCATATTCAAAGGATGAGTATCGCGAAAGACACTATCACTACACTACTCACAGTGTGGACGGTGTGATCTCATACAACAACTCTTGGAACAAGGCTCACAACTTCACAGTCCTCGCAGGTACAAACTTCGAGACCAGACGTACTACTGACCTCACAGTTGACCAGTTCGGTGTAGGTAGTGCAGACCTTGCTACATTCAACTCTGTGGCTGATGACACTTACTATCAGATCTCACAGGGCATCACAGCCTACAAGACTCTCGGTTTCTTCGCACGTGCGAACTACGACTACAAGGAGAAGTATCTCGTTGAGGTGTCGATGAGAGCTGACGGAACTTCACGTTTCGGAACAGGCAGCCGCTGGGGATACTTCCCATCTGCATCAGCAGGTTGGAGATTCTCTAAGGAAAGCTTCATGGAGAATACAAAGAACTGGCTCTCTGACGGTAAGGTCCGTTTCTCGTATGGTGCCCTCGGTAACCAGCAGGTGAGCGACTACCTCTACATCGAGACCATCACAACTTCGACTCTTTCTTACCTGTTCGACAACACAGGAAAGCCTAAGACATCGAATGTTACAGCTCCGGTATCGTCAGGACTTACCTGGGAGACAGTAAAGACCTACAACTTCGGTCTCGACCTCTCGTTCCTGAACAACAGATTGAACTTCACAGGAGACTACTTTGTCCGTAAGACCGAGAACATGCTTACCCAGTCTCTGACACTTCCAAGCGTATATGGTGCATCTACTCCTAAGGAGAACTGCGCAGACCTCCGCACTAACGGATGGGAACTCCAGCTCTCTTGGAAGGATTCATTCAAGCTCGGAAACAAGCCGTTCTACTATGGCGTGACTGCAACCCTCGGTGACTACATCACCACAATCACCAAGTTCAACAACCCTGAGAAGCTCTTCAGCAATTACTACGAAGGCAAGAGACTTGGTGAGATCTGGGGTTACCACGTTCCAAGACTCTTCAAGTCTGACGAGGAAGCTGCCGCTTACCAGCTGGCAGTCCACAATGCAGCCAACGTTTATCAGCGTGTCTACAACATGGCACCAGGTGGAACAGGCTACCTTATGGCCGGTGACGTAATGTTCGAGGATGTGAACGGTGACGGTTACATCAACAAGGGTGCAGGTACAGTTGATGACCCAGGTGACATGATGATCATCGGTAACTCGCTTCCACGCTACAACTACTCGTTCCGCTTCGACTTCAACTGGAACAACTTCGACCTTTCGATCTTCCTCCAGGGAGTCGGCAAGCGTGACTGGTATCCTACAGCCAACAACGAGGACGTTTACGGTGCAACCCGTTTCTGGAACCTCTACAGCTACACAGTCCTTTCATTCATCACAAAGGATTACAAGGACAACATCTGGACAGAGGAGAATCCTGACGGTTACTTCCCACGTCTTCGTCCAATCCAGACCTACAGCGCAGGTCCTCTTGCACAGACCAATGACAGATATCTCCAGAAGGTCAACTACCTCCGTCTGAAGAACATCACATTCGGTTACACAGTGCCGTTCAAGAAAGCGTTCATTTCGTCACTCCGCTTCTACTTCTCAGGCGAGAACCTTGCTTACGCATCTCCGCTCAAGAAGTACAGCAAGGCTGTCGATCCTGAACTTGCAGCTGCAACAGGTACTTACTACTCAGGCTCAGGTGTAGGTTACACTATGCCTCTAACCCTCACTCTTGGCTTGAACATTAATTTCTAAACGGAAGACAGTATGAAAAAGATATTTAAGTTATTGGCTGTATTGTCATTCGCATCCTTCTCATTTGTCTCTTGCGACCTCACTCTGATGCCAGAGGATGAGACCTCACCAGACAAATACTTCAAGACCGAGTCAGATCTTCAGCTTTGGAGCAACCAGTTCTATAAGGACATTCTCCTCAGTGCAGAATATGGCTCATCTACGGATGTGTTTTTGAGCAACGGTGTTTCTGCATATGTTACAGGAAACCGTACGCCACAGACCCAGAGCTGGTCATTCACCTCACTTCGTGAGATCAACTATATGCTTGAGCACCTCCACCAGTGCGAGGATGCTGGAGTAGCAAAGAAATATGAGGCAGTAGGAAGATTCTTCCGCGCATATTTCTACTTCAAGCTTGTACGCGTATATGGCGACGTTCCTTACTATGACAAGGTTCTCGGTTCAACAGACCCAGATATCTACAAGGCTCGTGACGACAGAGGCTATGTGATGGACAAGGTTCTTGAGGACTATGAGTTTGCAATCAACAACCTTCCTGGAACATGGGAGGCAATGAATACCCGCGTGACCAAGTGGGCAGCAATGGGTTATGCTTCACGTGCAGCTCTCTACGAGGGTACATTCCGCAAGTATCACGGAATGGCTGATGCAGACAAGTACCTTGCAAAGGCAGTAGAGTACTCAGAGCAGTTCATCGATGCATCTCCATTCTCTCTCTACAGCTCAGGAAATACTCCTTACCGTGATCTCTTCGTTTCATTGAACGCTATCACTCAGGAGGTTGTCCTTGCACGTCACTATGACACAGCTTACTCTGTATTCCACTCTATGGGTTCTACCACCGAGTTCGGCCGTGCATCTGTTACACGTCGTTTCATCAACCATTACCTTATGGCTGACGGTACACGCTTCACTGACAAGAGTGACTGGCAGACCATGGGCTACATGGATGAGACTAAGAACCGTGACCCACGTCTCGCTCAGACAGTCATGTGTCCAGGCTACATCCAGAAGGGTGCTACAGTTGTTACACCTTGTACATATACATCGCACACAGGTTACCAGCCTATCAAGTTCGTTCCTGAGGCTTCAAAGTGCGTTTCATCTTCTGATGACGTTGACTGGGCTCTTCTCCGTGCAGCTGAGGTTTACCTCAACTTCGCAGAGGCAAAGGCTGAGCTTGCTGCTCTCGGAAAGGATGCAATCACACAGGCTGACCTCGACAAGTCGATCAACAAGATCCGCAAGAGAGCTAAGATGCCAAACCTCGTGCTTGCAGACGCAAACGCAAACCCATGTCCATACATGGAGTCTTGCTATCCTAACGTAGACAAGGGAGCTAACAAGGGTGTGATCCTCGAGATCCGTCGTGAAAGAACCATCGAGCTTGCTCTTGAGCAGCCATGCCGCTCATGGGACATGTTCCGTTGGAAAGAGGCTAAGCAGTGCCTCCAGGTGGTTCAGCCATGGTATGGCGTATATATCCCTGGTCTCGGCAAGTATGATACATCAGGTGATGGTGTTGCAGACGTTGAGTTCATCCAGGAAGGAAGCGTTGTCAAGATCAAGTCTGGTACCAGCGTCTCTGAGGTTACCCTTTCAGAAGGAACATCAGGATATATCGTAGCATACGCAGCTGCAAACTATGGAACACTTTGGGATGATGCACGTGACTACCTCTGGCCAATCCCGGCTTCACAGCGCGAGCTCAACCCGAACCTTACCCAGAACCCTGGATATGTTGACGGTGTTAACTAATAAAACGCTTTAGGAAATGAAAAAGATATTATCATATTTGTCAATCGCGGTTCTTACAGTTGCAGGAGTTTCCTGCAACAAGAACCTCGAGCCGGCATCCATCGTGCTCAACCACGAAGTGCTTGAGGTACAGGCCGGCGGCGAGATCACAACTGTGGGCGTAAAGAGTAACCGTGACTGGGAGGCTACTGTCGACCAGGACTGGCTTACACTTACTCCATCATCTGCAGAGGCATTCGAGGCATCTTCATACATGATCCTCGAAGTGGAGCCTAACAACGACTTCGTACGTGAAGCTACAATCACCGTAAAGGCAAAGTCAGGTGAGTTCACAGCTACAATGAAGGTTCTTCAGGGTGAGGACGGACTCGTCATCAAGTCAGCGGATCAGCTCGTAGCCTTCATGGAGCTTGCTGCATCCGGTGAGATCAAGGATAACTACAGAATCAGCCGCGACATTGACCTTGCAGGCGTGACTCTTCCAGTTGTTCCTGAACTTACAGTCTCTCTCGACGGACAGGGCAGCACAATCTTGAACTGGGCTCCTACAGCTCCTATGTTTGAGAAGATTACAGCAACAGGAGCCGTAAGCAACCTCGTGCTTGACTCAAGCTGTACTCTCGCACTCCCTGCTGAGCATGGCCATTTCGGTTTCATCACAGCTTCCAATGCCGGAACAATCTCAGGCATCGAGAACTATGCAGACGTGACAATACCTGCTCTTGCTACCCTCGTGAGCGGAGCTTATGTCGGAGTCATCTGCGGTGACTGTACTGGCTACATCGCTGACTGCTCTAACTATGGTAACATCACCTACACTGGTCCTGTCGGAACAAAGAACGCATATTATGCTGGTGTCGCAGGTCGTGTAACAGGTGCAAACGCAATGGCAGACAACCTTTATAATCTTGGTAATATTGATATTACCATGGAAGGTGTAGCCGCTGCTTCGCTCTACTTCAACGGTGTCCTCGGTACCCTCAACTCAAATGCGAAGATCCTTAACTCTACCAACGACGGTAACGTCACTGTAAAGGCACAGGGTAACACTCAGATGCTGACTGCGTGCGGTATCGTGTCTTATGCCGGTGGTGAGGTTGCAAACTGTAAGAACAAGGGTAACATCGCTTACTATGCTGAGTCTGCAGAAGGACTTGCTGACGGTCCTGTTCAGAGAACTGGTGTCTGCGGTATCGCAGCTTACATGGGATGGGCAGGCAAGGTGGTGACCAACAACCACAATGAGGGTGAGATCACTCTCAGAGCAGGTTACCCGCTCAAGTATGCTCAGTGCGGTTCTGCAACAAAGTATTCAACCAACGTTGCCGGTCTCTTCGGTCACATGTACAACTGCGGTGTAGAGGACTGTACTAACTCAGGTAAGGTTACTTCAATTCTTGCTGATATCGACAATGCATCGTCATACTTCGGCACTGACATCCGTCAGAGCTGTGCAGGTATTGCAGCATCTTCATGGGGTGCTATCACCAACTGTACTAATGACGGAGAGATCAATGTAGTATGGACTGTTTCCCTTCCTGAGGCAGGTGTCGCAAGAACAGGCAACACTCAGCAGTTCAATGCACAGGTCGGTGGTATCACAGGCGGTGACTATCACTCAAGCCAGAGCAACTCAGAAATCACAGGTTGCGTGAATACCGGAAACATCAACTATGTCTGTGACGCAAATGCTTCGAACAACAGCCTTGGAGGAATCTCAGGATGGCCTCATAAGGAAAATGCGACAGGCAAGTCAATCACAGATTGCGAGAACACAGGAACCATCACAGTTGAGGGTTACAGCAAGACACGTGTCGGCGGTATCTCAGGCGGTTGCGTGACACTTAAGAACAACTACAACAACGGTAAGATTTACCTCAAGAGCGGTCAGAATACTTGTACTATCGGAGGTATATCAGGAGTTGCATCAGGTAACCAGAATATCATAGGCTGCCAGTCGTACGGCGAGATCGTATCAGACGTGAAGCTTGCTGGTGCTCAGGGTGGCTCTGCTTCCGGAATCGGCGGAATCGTAGGTGCTTCATACAATCAGGCAACCATGACTGTCAAGGGTTGTACAGCAGGATGTAACATCACTGCTCCTGAAGGATCTACAGCATTCATGCTGATTGGTGTTGTGGGTTCAAACAAGAGTGCAACTACTGCTAACGTGATCGGAACAGCAGATGAGCCTAATGCAATCTCAGGCGGTTCAATCACACTTGGCTCTACCAAGGTTGAGATGACAAGCGAGAACTATCTCACTAAGGCACTTCCTTGGGGAACAGGTGCTCCTGTAAATGCCAACATTGCATACAATACTGTCTGGAAGTAATTCCTGATAAAACATCTTATGTCAGGGACTGTGTTTTCAGTCCCTGGCATATACTACATAATGAAACACTTAAAAATAACCGAACTATGACAAAGAAAACAAACTGGGACTACAGCAGTCCTGTATGTGAAGTTCTGGATGTTGACGTGGAGGGAGTTCTCTGCGGCAGCACAGATTCTGGTTGGGGATCGACCGAGGATATGGGCGATCTCGAGGATATCTTTGGCACTAATTAATCTGATGGAGGAAAATGCTATGAAGAAGATATTCGGATATATTCTTGCAGCTTCTGCTGTATTTGCTGCGGCTTCTTGTACCCAGCAGCTTGAAGGTCCTGCTACAGATCAGGAACTTGTACCTATGACCATCACCGTGAACGGTGAGATGACCAAGACCCTCGTAGGTGAGGATGGAAAGACCATCAACTGGTGCGAGGACGACGTAATCGCAATCTTTGACGGAGTTGCAAAGCGCGAATTCACAGTTGTGACAGCAGACGGTAAGAATGCTACATTCACTGGTGAGGTTGCCGCTGGTGCAACTCAGCTTTATGCGGTTTATCCATACTCTGCAGCTGTAGAGTGCGTGGACGGAGTAATCACTGCAGATCTTCCTGCAGAGCAGCAGCTCGACGGCGCTAATGTCGCTGACGGAGCAATCGTGGCTGTAGGACAGGTTGCAGCAGATGCATCTGTACAGTTCAAGAATGCTGTCGGATTCCTCAGAGTGGACGTTTCATATGATGACGTGACTGAGATCATCGTCAATGGTAGCGATATCGCAGGTTCTGCATTCATCGCTGCGACAGGTGAAGTGGACAAGGTTGCGGATGCAGCGTCAAGCGTAAGCCTCAAGCCTGCCGGTGAGAAATTCGCTCCAGGTTCATACTATGTTACATTGTTCCCTGGTGTTACTTCAGCAGGTAAGTTCTCAGTAACTCTCGTACGTGCTGACAAGGGTCTTACAATGACTGCAGCAAACGAGATCACAGTTCCACGTAATGCAGGTTTCTTCGTGACTGACACAAAGCTCTCTGAGACATACATCATCAAGGATGCTGCTTCTCTCCAGACTTTCCTCGCTTCAGCAGCTGACTGCCTCGAGGATGAGTCTGCAACAGTGATCAAAGACATCGATCTCACAGGCGTGGAAATCACTCCTGCCGCATCATTCGCAGGTACATTCAACGGTAACGGCCACAGCCTCAAGAACTGGACATCAAGCAATACATTGTTCACAACTCTTGCAGCTACCGGAACAGTGAAGGACCTCATCATTGATCAGAGCTGTACACTTTCGTTCCCTTCTGACAAACAGTATTTCGGCTTTGTTGTAGGCAATAACGCAGGTACAGTTTCAGGTATCGAGAACTATGCTGACGTTACTATTCCTGCGCTTCCTACAGTCGCTAACTATTATGGAACCATCTGCGGAAATAATACAGCTACAGTAGCTGATTGCGCTAACTTCGGTAACATTACTTACAACGGTGGTGTGCCTACTCAAAATGCTTGTTATGGTGGTGTTGTAGGTCAGATCACAGGTGCCGCTGCAGTTGCAAGGAACCTCTTCAACAGCGGTGATGTGACTGCAACCATCAATGGCGTTGCGGCTAAGTCCGTTTATTGGAACGGAGTTCTTGGCTGGCTCGGATCCAATGCCAAGCTTCTTGATTCGATTAACTATGGCAATGTTACAGTGAAGGCTCATGGTAACAGCCAGATGCTTACTGCTTGCGGACTTGTTTCATATGCTGGTGGTGAGGTTTCAGGCTGCTACAACGGTGGTGACATCTCTTATTTCGCAGAGTCTGCAGAAGGACTTGCAGATGGTGGCGTTCAGAGAACAGGTGTCTGCGGTATCGCAGCTTACATGGGATGGTCAGGCAAGACTGTAACCAACAATGAGAATGAGGGTAACATTACTCTTCGTGCGGGTTATCCTGTCAAGTATGGTGCATGTGGTTCTGTACAGAGATATTCGACCAACGTTGCAGGTCTTTTCGGACATATGTACAACTGCGGTGCTGACCAGTGTGTGAACTCTGGTACAGTTACATCAATCATTGCTGATATCGATAATGCATCTTCTTATTTCGGAACAGATATCCGTCAGAGCTGCGGTGGTATCGTCGCATCTTCATGGGGCGAGCTCAGCAACTGTGAGAACTCAGGTGAAATCAATGTTGTCTGGACAGTCTCTCTTCCTCAGGAAGGTGTGGCAAGAACAGGTAATACCCAGCAGTTCATTGCTCAGGTCGGTGGTATCGCAGGTGGTGAATACCATTCTGTAAGCAAGAATAGTTCAAATGCTATAGTTACTCATCAGAATACAACTAATATCACCAACTGCGTCAACTCTGGAAACATCAACTACACATGTGATGCTAATGCTTCAAACAACAGCCTTGGCGGTATTGCAGGATGGCCTCATAAGGAGAATGCTGCAGGTAAGTCTATTACAGGCTGTGAGAACACAGGAACCATTACTGTTGATGGTTACAGCAAGACCCGTATCGGTGGTATCTCAGGTGGCTGCATCACTCTGAGCAATAACATCAACAGAGGTAAACTTCATCTCAAAGGCGGCCAGACTTCTTGTACTATCGGTGGTGTTTCAGGTGTTGCATCTGGAGCTCAGAATATCATCGGCTGTCAGAACTATGGTGAGATCGTGGCTGACGTGAAGACCACTACAGGTGTTGGAGGAGTTGTAGGTAATACATACAACCAGGGCAACCTTACAGTAAAGGGATGTACAGTCAACTGTGACATCACTGTAGCTGCCGGAACTACTAAGACCGCGATGCTTATCGGTTATGTGGATTCGAATAAGATTGTGAATGGTGCTCCTGTTGCTACTATAAACTACCTTGGTACAGCAGAAGAACCGAACGTCATTTCAGGAAAGTCACTCACAATTGGAACGGATCAGGTGACAATTACAGCTGATAACTATGCCGCTTATGCATATCCTTGGGGAACAGATGAACCTGTTAATACCAATGTGAACTACAACGTAATCTGGAAATAAGAAATTCCACATTATAAACTTTAGGGGCTGAGTCATCAGCCCCTTTTTTTTGTCCAGTCTCAGGAATAATTCTATATTTGATGAGTTTTGAACATTAATATGGGAACAATGGAAAATACTAGTACCAAGTCATGGCTCGCGACATTCCTCCTCTGCTGGTTCTTCGGATGTCTCGGAGTGCACAGATTCTACGTCGGTAAGATAGGAACAGGAATCCTTCAGCTCCTTACACTCGGAGGATTCGGCTTATGGACCCTCATTGATTTCATTATCATAATCTGTGGCAAGTTCAAAGATTCAGACGGCAAGGAAATCCCTACACGTTTAGGTTGACTATGTAGCCAATCTCCCTCTTTACCTGGAGATTGGCTACATGTATCTTTTGTAAGATGTTGATTTTTAATTGCTTGTGATTTATTGCTGTGGCTAATCTCCGGTGCGGCCACCGATTAGCTACACTTTGGCGGGATTTAGAGAGCCACCATCTCAAGCTTCGTCAACTCGTCAGTCTCGCCTTCGTGCCACATCAGAGTCATCCTGCCGGCAGATGTTACCTGACCTGCATACACGACCCGTGAATCTTCCAGTCCGCCATTCAGAATGAATGACCTGTTCAGCTCATTGAGATGCACATAATAGGTCTCTCGCGTAGTGTCCAGACTGCTGTTGGGATATATCCTTGTGAATGAGCACTCCGACCTGTCGAATGTAAAGTCAAGCTGAATGGTGGCAATGACCTCCCTGCTTGCTCCAGTCGTTGCATCCGTAACGGTCGTCTCATAGCTTCCGCTCCAGGACGGCAGAAGCCAATGTATATCTTCATTCATGTCACATGCGCCAAGACACAGCATTGCAGCTACAATTCCCAAAAGACGTTTCATATCATCTGATTTTAATTGCTCAATACTAGTGATGCGTTAATTTCGCATCAAATTTATATAAGTTGTTAATATTAAACTATTTATACAAGTTCTTTGATAACCGCGATTTGAAGTGAGTTCGTAACTTTGTGGCCATACCACATCGATTATGAACGAAGGCAAATACATTTTCACTCAAGTTTGCAGCCTTATTCCGAGACAGATTTTCCAGAGACTTGTCTCAAAGTACCAGGGAGACTATCATGTCCGAGACTTCAACTGTACCACTCAACTGAGATATATGTTATTTGGGCAGCTAACGTCGTGCGAGTCCTTGAGGGACATCTGCTTGTGCCTGAAGGCACATGAGGATATCCTTTACGCACTTGGAATGGCGACCTCGGTAAACGAGTCTTCATTGTCTCGAGCCAACGAGAAGCGAGATTACCGCATCTATGAAGGCTTAGGCAAGGCCCTCATCAAGATAGTCCAACCATTGTACTCCAAGATGAGGCTTGAGTATATCGCACCGCAGGACCATGACCTATATGCTTTGGACTCTACGACAATCTCATGCAGCTTGAAGCTGCTGGATTGGGCTGTAGGAAAGTACAGCAAAGGTGCAGTCAAAATGCATACGGTCATTGATCTCCGAGGTAGTATCCCTGTCTTCATTCATATCACAGACGGAAGATGCCATGACAGCAATGTTCTGGATATGCTAGTGGTAGTGCCGAACGCTATCTACACAATGGACAAGGCCTATATTGACTTCGAAGCCCTTGCTCGCATTGATGCAGAAAAAGCATACTTTGTAACAAGAGCCAAAGACAATATGAAGTATGAGATAGTGTCAAGTCACTATAATATAGACACTTCCACTGGGCTCCTTGAAGACCATAGAATCCGGCTCACGGGCGTCAAATCAAGCAAACTTTACTCGAAGGAACTGCGGCTCATCAAGTATTGCGACAAGGAAACAGGAGAAATCTTAACCTTTATCAGCAATATGACCGATGAACTCGAACTTAACGGTCTGGAGATAGCCAACATCTACCGTCACAGGTGGGACGTGGAGTCATTCTTCAAACTCATAAAACAGAACCTCACTGTAAAGCACCTGCTTGGCTGTTCCGAGAACGCAGTGAAAACTCACCTTTGGATTGCAATCTGTTCGTACCTTCTGCTTGCTAGAATCAAAGCCGTTTACAACAGCCCTTATTCCATATCGGAAATCCGGATGCTGATTAGCGTATCAGCCTTGACCAAGAAGGATCTGAAGGATCTCGTAACAGAGCCACAACCGCTCACTACAAATCAGGATGTCAATGAACTAACTTTATTTTAAAAAATTAAAGCATCAGTACTAATTGCTCAAAGCTAATACATTTCCATCAATTCTCCAATTTGCGGATTTATTCATAGATTTGTGCAGGAATTACCGGACAACGGCTATTCCGTACGACTCTGTAACATATTTCATTATGGAAGAAACAAAGCTAAGCTGCGTAGATTGCGGCACTCAGAACTGCAAGTTCAAGACAAGGACATACCCGGATTTCTGCCTGACCACGAACCTCTCTGAAGAAGATGCGCTCTGGGCTGCGGAACGCTATGACGAAGATCGCAACCACGATATAATGGTAGCAAGTGCCGAAGTCGAATATGAAGGCTACTGTCAATGGACCCGTGTGCAGGAAATCATGGAATTCGCCCGTCGCATAGGTGCCCGTAAGATAGGCATCGCCAACTGCATAGGCCTCATCAATGAGGCTCGTATATTTGCCCGCATCCTTAGGGCCAACGGCTTCGAGCCATATGCCGTAATCTGCAAGGTCGAAGGCCGTGCAAAGACCTCCATGGGCATCCCTGCCAAATGCGAGGAGATAGGTCCCGCAATGTGCAACCCCATCCTCCAGGCCCGTCTCCTGAATCAGGCCCACACCGACCTCAATGTCGTCATCGGCCTCTGCGTGGGCCACGACAGCCTATTCTACCGCTACTCTGACGCCTACGTAACCACCCTCGTCACCAAAGACCGCGTCACCGGCAACAACCCCGCCGCCGCCCTCTACACCGCCACCTCCTACTACAAAAAGAAGTTCACCCTCTGACACCTCCCCACAAAGCCCCCACTCCTCCTCCACCATCTCCACCTCCTCCACCACCTCCACCATCTCCACCACCTCCACCATCTTCACCACCTCCACTACGCCTCAACCACCTGCACCTTACCAAACCCATCCTCAACCAATGACGTCTGCTGTCCATGAAACAGGCCGTTTTCATGGACAACCCCCTCCTCGATACCCCACCCGTCCATGAAACAACCGGATTTCATGGACAACCCCACCTGACCCCCTCTCTCATCCATGAAACAGGCCATTTTCATGGACAACCCCACCAAAAATTGAACTTTGTCCATGAAAGCAGCCATTTTCATGGACAAGATGTGATAACACAGCAATTCGACTTAACCCATTCCAACCCGATGGTGCCAAAAAGATGTGGGGAAAATGTGGGATACTGCTTGTTAGTCATCAGTGGGAGATGTCAATATAAAAGGAATAATCATTGGGCTATTCCTCATTTAAAACATTTTACCGTCACTTGATTTTGCAAGATCTGATGCAATAGCGAGGACTATCAAAATAAACGTGGCAGTAATTAAACTTTGAGAGTGCCTGGAGGTCTAATTGGGAAATAATTAAAACCATTTCTATGAGACGCTTCTATTTTTTATTTATTGCGCTTACATTATCGTTAGGATGTATGGCGCAGGGCTTCCCACCATATCGTAGCGGACATCGTCCTCCACAGCACAGAAGCGGCAACCGTCCTATGCGTGAAGTAAATCCAGAATACAAGATGACAGCAGAAACCTTTGTTGCAGATTCCCTTGTGTCGTCGGAGTACACTCTGAATTACTACAAAAAACAGTATGCTGCAGTTGGCGACATATCGAAGAAGCCATGTCTATTCGTATATCTGCATGGAGGAGGGGGACGTAACGGAAAGGACAACAGATATATTCAGCATTCTGCCATCCACACATTGGACAAGTATCTGACAGAAAAGGGAATTGATGCAATGGTAGTCGCTCCTAAATGTACCAAAGGAAACAGTTGGGCTACAATCAGTAAGCATGTTTATTCTATGATTGAAAGTCTGGTTGCCGATTATAATATTGACGTGTCGAGAATCTATCTGATGGGCACATCGTTCGGTGCTCAAGGTGGCTGGGCACTTCTGTCGGAACGTCCTGACTTATTTGCTGCCGCACAGCTTGCTTCTGCAGCTCCAAAACGATATGTCCTTGAAAATGTCGTCAAGACTCCGATATATTTCACCTTGGGAGAAAACGATATGGACAACCCTGAAGATTATAAGAAGACAATAAGGAAATTCAGAAAAGCAGGAGCGGAAATAGAATTCAAGATCCTGTCAGGATTGAATCACTTTCAGGCTTGCAATCAAGCATATACGTCAGAATCAATTGAGTTCCTGCTCAAGCATTAATATAAATGCCAGTGAAACGGGACTTTAGTTATGTCTATTTAGTCATGCCCGGCTTGACCGGGCATCTTTTATACAATATCAGGGTCTATAATTATGTTACCGGTTAAATCTTCCCAGTTTGGATTCATTAAATCAGCCAGTTCGTTTTTCCAGTCACGTTTATAATGCTTTATCTGCTTCTCACGTGCAATGGCTTGCTCTATGGTCGGAAGAACTTCAAAATACACCAATTTATTGCAGTTGTATTTGTGAGTAAATGCAGAACCTCTACCTTCAGAGTGTTCTTGAATTCTC
>JBGUTV010000047.1:0-48967 GCA_045133255.1 Candidatus Cryptobacteroides sp. | reverse complement strand
ACAGACCGCTCTGTGCCTCTATCACCTCGAACGCTTTCCTGATTCTGAGTTTCCCCTGAGGGAATTCTATGGTCTGGTCTTGAGCTGAAAGAGTCAAAGTGCAGATTAGTCCGGCGATGACGAGCACCGTGTTGATTGCGGATCTCATGAAGGGCTCTTATCTGATGAAAATATCCTTTTCTTCGATACTGTATTCCATTTCAGGCACGAGTTGGCGGATGGCTGCCATTATTTCGTGCAATGTTTCTCCGTTTGCGAATTTGGCTGTCAGGACTGTTTCCTGATGCTTGTCTGTGAGGAAGTGTATGTTCACACCGAACCTTCTTTCTACCATCCTTGCAGCCTGTTCCAACGTCTGAGACTTTATATAGATATGTCCGCCTGTCCAGAGCGTAGCCTCGGCAGCGTCAATCACCTTGACTGTGACTGCTCCGCTTTCCTTATCATATGTATATGTCTGGTCAGGGCTGAGTGTTGCCGCTTGGACTCTCTCCTCAGATCTTTTCACAGCAACAGAACCTTTGCAAAGCGTCACTGTTGCACGGCCGTCTTCAGGATAGTCGCAGACGTCGAAAATCGTTCCGTGGACTGTTATCTGAAGTTCCTCTGTCCGGACAATGAACTTATGCTTTCTGTCTGCTGTCACATTGAACAACGCCTCACCAGTGAGTGTGACAACCCTGTTCTTTGAGAATTCATCCGGCCATGTCAGAGTCGATCCGGAGTTAAGCGTGACCATGCTGCCGTCCGGCAGGGTGATCTCCTGAATCTCTCCGTGATCTGTAGTGAGAGAAGAAGTGGCCATAAGGTCAGTCTCCTCATGGTCCATCATATGATAGATGGCCAAAGGCGATGCTATCAGAATCAAGGCGGCTGCCGCATACATCATGATGCTCATGACTTTTGCCCTCTTCACTGTCTTCTGCCTGACTTGATATGCCGCCTCTATCTCCCGGGCACTATGCATGACGACCTTGAAGGCAGAATCCGTCTCCTCACGTGTCACCGATGACCCGTCTATGTTTTCCCAACCTTTGAACTTGTATGCAGACATAGGTTTATTGCTGTATATAGTTGACGAAAAATCCGATCATAGCCCCCAAGCCTTAAATAAACAGGACCATCACTGATATTATCTTTCTTAATTCCTTTAATGCCAGGTGTATATGATTTTCCACCGTCTTTCTGGTTATACCCATCTTTTGAGCAATCTCCTCATACGGCTTTCCTTCCAGACGTGACATTATGAATATCTTTTTCCTCTTTTCCGGCAGTCCCTTTATTATATTGGTCACCTGGATTTCAGTTTCTTTGGCAAAGAACTCACTTTCAGACTCATACTCTCCTTCATCGCCCTCTGTGAAAGGAATCTTTACTTTGTACACCCGCCCATAGTCAATGGCTGCATTCCTGCACATGGTGTACAAGTATGCACCGAAGGATTTGATTTCTCGAAGAAGCACTCTTTGAATCCAGATCTTGATGAATATGTTCTGTGCAAGGTCTCTGGCATCCTCCTCGTTATGAATGAACTGGCTGAGAAAGCACTTGACTTTCGGATAATAATGCTTGAAGACCTCCCTGAAGGCTTTTTCGTTACCATCAGCAAGGCCTTGAAGCAGAATCTTTTCTCTCTTGGACGTCATGACCAGATTCCTCTATTTCTGTTTCGGCTTTTCTGAAATCCTTGTGCTGCTGCCGGCGAAAAGCGCTTCTGTAATCTTCATAAAATTGCGGCTACGGAATCAGTCGGCAAAGATATTAAATTTATTTGATTTTTTCTTACGAAAATCCCTATGTGAAAAAGGAATTTATCGATCTCTTCACACTTCAGTCAAGACTGAAACAGGGGGTGGAATCGCTTTTTCCTAAACGGGTGTGGATCTAGGCCTAAGTGAGTGCAATTAAGGCACGTAGCGGAGGCCATAATCTGGGGCTCAAAGTTTCATCAATGGCTCTATACTCTCCGTATCGAAGAAGCCAAGCAGATTATCCTCCGCAATTCTGGCGTAATATGTGCCGTGCTGAAATTGCGGAAAAATCTGAAAACTTTTTGTAAGATAATTGTCAGATGTGGGGAAAATGTGGGGAAAATCTTATATAAAAATGGCCTACAGGTGTCTGTAGGCCATTTGCGTGTACCCGGAGCCGGGATCGAACCGGCACGGATTGCTCCACTGGTGTTTGAGACCAGCGCGTCTACCGATTCCGCCATCCGGGCTGGTTGCTGCTTTATTTGTTCCTTTTCGGGACTTTGGGTCCGTCGTAGCGGTTTTGATTGGTAGGCAGCACAGAAGGGTAGACCTTCTGGTTAAGGTTTGCAAAGATATTGCAAATTGTCTGAATTATCAACTTTTTTGCAATTAAGTGAATCGGGCATTCTGAATGTTTGTGTATGACCGGAAATACAACCGGAAAATCGACCGGGAACACAACCTCAAATACAACCGGAAAATCGACATGGACCACAACCTGAAATACGACCGGATTTCTGACTGGAAATCCTATTGTAAATCCTACCGGTAAAGTCGTGCCTCCAACGTGCATGACAGCCTGTGGAGTACACAGGCTGTGCCTTTGATCCGCAGCAGGATGTTGTCATCCCTAAACAGCCGATGCAAACCTTATTCTGATGTTCTCGAGCCAGAGTTCCCTCTCTTCCTGAGGTGCCTGTTTCACCATGCTGAGGCTTATCCATTCTACCTCCTCGATGCCGATCTGCCTGAAGGTGCCATTGATCAGATTTCCCTCAATAGCATTGTTGAAATGTTCCCGATATACGTCCGCTGGGGTGTTCATGGTTGATATTACAGTTACCTTTCTGATCGGAAGCCTGGATTTCAGCAGCCCGCCCTTCATGTCATAGGCAATGGCAGGAAATATCACCTTGTCAATGAACCCCTTCATCATTGCCGGCATGTTCATCCACCAGATCGGGAATATAAGCACCAGATGCTCAGCCTGTTCCAGCTTCGTCTTATATTTTTTGACAAGAGGATCCACATCGTCCAGCGCTTCCGGGAAACCTTTCCCCGCAAGAGCAAATGCCTTGAGATCCTTTGCGCGCATCACCGGGTCGAACCCGTCGTGGTCAAGATGTATCAGCCCTGAAGTCTGACCGCTTTCCTTCAGACCCTGCTGAACGGCATCGAGTATTGCATTGCAGAAACTGCCGTCGTGAGGGTGATTGAATACTACAAGTGTCTTCATATTAAATTCGTTTTGGTTTTCATTATGCAAGTCCTTTGCCTTTGCCGAGGGAATTGCTAACTTTGTGAAAGATTGCCCGTCGGAGCCGGCAATGACGGTAAAGTGCACTGTCATTCCCGACCTGATCGGGACTCCGAATAATTAAGGATATGGAGCAGATAAATATATATTCCGGCAAGGAAGTGATAAGCCGGGTGCTGATAGATAACGATGTGGAGACTCTGGCATCAGTGCTGGAGCCTTATAAGAAGGTGTATGCGGTGATGGACAGGTCGGTGGCGATGGATTGCCCCATGTCCCTTGCCATCGCGGAGATTCTGAATTCCAAGGGAGCTCCGGGAATGCTTCTGGATGCCTCTGAGCAGGAAAAGACCATTGAGACAGTGATGAAGATATGCTCGTGGCTGCTTGAGCAGGGGGCTGACAGGGATGCTCTCGTACTGGCCGTCGGCGGAGGAATCACGACCGATCTCGTGGGTTTCGCAGCATCTATATACAAAAGGGGAGTGCGTTTCGCATATATGCCTACAACCCTTCTGGCTCAGGTCGATGCGGCGATCGGCGGCAAGACCGGCGTCAACTTCGACAATTATAAGAATATGCTTGGCGTCATCCGTCAGCCTAAATTTACATTCATCTGTCCGCAGGTCCTCGAAAGTCTTCCTCCGAGGGACTTCCTCTCCGGAGCGGCAGAAATGCTCAAGACTTTCATCATCGAGAATGACGGCAGCTATGAAAAGGCCGTGGAATGGCTTTCCGGATATGTGGCCTCGGAAGATGTGGCGGAATATCTTGTCGGAAATTCGGATGAACTTGCAGCATTGATTGCGTCTGCAGTGCTCGTTAAGGCAGGAGTCGTAACACGTGACCAGTTTGAGGGAGGCGAGCGCAGGAAACTCAATCTTGGACATACGTTTGCACATGCCATCGAGACCCTTGCACAGAAGAAGCGTCAGGAATCTGCTGATGCGCCGGACATTACCCACGGAGAAGCAGTTGCAATGGGTATGGTTCTGGCTGCAGAGCTGGCTGATGCATACATGAGACAGGACGGAGGAGTCCTTGTGCATGAGGATGGCTTCGAATGGGGCCTTGAGCAGCGCCTGGAGGCTGATTTCCTTTCATGCGGCCTGCCGATCGGATGTCCGTTCAAGCTGTCTCATATGACGGAGGTTATGAAGAAGGATAAGAAGGCAGAGGGCGACAGGATACATTTCGTCTTGCCGAAGTATGTCGGAGAGGTGGAGATTGTGGACCTTACTATAGATGAGGTGCTCGCTCTGATGACGAAATAAAAAGGGAAGAATATGATTTGTACGACTATACAGAATAAGAATCTGAATCAGATTCTCGAGGCGCTTGAAAGTTGCGAGATGGCAGAGATCCGTCTAGACCGCTGCAGCCTTTCTCTCAGGGAAATCGAAGAGTGTTTCACCTCGGATGTGCCTCTTGTGGCAACATGCCGAATTGCAGATCTGATTGAGACAGAACCTGCGCTGCAGGACGAAAGCCTGACTCCTCAGAGCAAGGAGATCAAGGCTGCGCAGATTGCAGAGAAGAGGCTCTGTAAGGCAATAGAGGCAGGTGCGCGCTATGTGGATGTCGAGATTGAGGCACCCAAGCAGATGTCAAAGAGAGTCCGCAATGTGGCCCATGAAAACGGCACGGTATTCATCCGTTCTTTCCACGATTTTGAGGGAACAGATTCTCTTGAGGCCCTTAAGGCAGTTGTCGAGAAATGCTGCTACCATGGGGCGGACATGGTGAAGGTCGTAACTACGGCCCACACGCAGGAAGATGCGGATAAGGTACTTTCATTATATGACTGGTGTAGCGGAATGTCGGCATCTGAAAATGAGAAGATCGCTTCCTTGGCGGAAGGCGGTCTGATTGCATTCTGTATGGGTGATGCCGGTCGTCAGTCCCGACTGGATTGTCTCCGGAAAGGCTCTCCATATACATATGCTGCGGTTTCTGAAGATGAGGCTGCTGCTCCAGGCCAGTGGACAGCCTCGGAAATGGCTTCTGCCCTTTATGGCGACTTCCATTTCGTGGGGACCTGCAGCACTTTTGAGGGTAAAATGCACGCGGTCCCAACAAAAACCGGGGGACCTGCAGCACTTTCGGGGGTAAAATGCACTAGGTCTAATCTGGAACCAGGCGTAGTTATCTCCAATCCCGAAGTTCCGTGCTCCAAGAGTTTCGCCCAGCGCGCGATCATAGCGGCAGCTCTCGCAAGCGGCACATCGCATCTTCGGGGATATACCCCTTGCGGCGACAATGAAGCAGCAATCCGCGTGGCGGAAAATCTCGGAGCGAAAGTCGATAGAAACGGTGGAGAGCTTATTATTACAGGAATATCAGCTGGTCTTGGAGACTTGGCGACTTTGCCGGCAAATGGCGTTTCCGATGAGTCGGCTTTGCTTCCGGGAGGTCAGGATAAGTCCTTTTTGCCTGAAGGTGTGGCTTCTGGACTTCCGACGCTCCATGTCGGCGAGTCAGGCCTGCTGACCCGAATGATGATTCCGGTTATGGCGCAGTTGTGCCCTGGTCCAGTTGTGTTTACCGGAGAGAAGACTCTTCTCGGACGCCCTCTCACTGGAGCCCGAGAAATAATGGAAGCTCTCGGAGCATCTGTCACCTCGGTTGACCAGTCTGCTGCCGGGGCCCCTTCGCTTGTCACTTCAGGCAAGGCCGAGGGCTTGGCCACCTCAGTCCGCGTGCCGTTGACAGTACAAGGTCCGCTGGCTGCAACGCGTGCAGAAATCTCCGGAAAACACGGCTCACAGATAATCTCAGGCCTCCTTATGGCCCTTCCTTTCTCACAAAAGAACACCTCGCTCATAGTGCGCGAGCCTAAGAGCATTCCATATATGTTCATCACCGTCGAAGTCCTGAAGAAATTCGGCATCAAGATCGGAAACGATATGCTTGGCGGCCGAGACTTCATCGAGTCTGGAGGCGACTGGTCGCTCTGCACTGAAATAGTATTCAAAGTCAAGGGAGGGCAGAGGTTCAAGGCAGCTGATATCGATCTCGAAGGAGACTGGAGTGCCGCAGCGAACTTCCTTGTTGCCGGAGCGATATTCGGAAAAGTGGAGATGGAGGGACTGGATACAACATCGCTTCAGGCAGATCTCTCTATTATGGATATATTGATGGATGCAGGAGCGAGTCTTTCGCAGCTGGACGGAGATAAGGGCTCGATAACAGTACAGCGAGCACCGCTCAAGGCGTTTGCAGTGGATGCATCCAATTGTCCGGACCTTTTCCCGATAGTTTCAGTGCTGGCTGCATTCTGTCAGGGCACAAGCCGTATTGCCGGTGTCGGACGTCTTGCCAACAAGGAGAGCGACAGAGCGAAAGCTATTGTTGAAATGCTTACCCAGATGGGTGTCAAAGCATATGTTGAAGGAGATGAACTCATGGTTGAGGGACATAGTCTTGCACAACGACTGCTTGCTCATAAGGCATGCGTGGCTTCCTGCACTCCGGCCTCGCAACCAGGTCTCCTCAAAGGTGGCAAGTACACCTCGCATCATGACCATCGTATGGTGATGGCCCTGAAGGTTGCTTCCCTTGGAGCCGACAGCCCGATTGTTATAGACGACGAAACTTGCGTGGAGAAGTCCTTTCCGGATTTTCTTGACATGTTCAGCCGCTTAGCTAAAGTTGAATAAAGTTATAAAGTACAGAAACATGAATACGTTTGGAAGAAAGTTCAGAGTATCGATCTTCGGAGAGTCACACGGAGAGGCGATAGGAGTTGTGCTGGATGGTGTTCCGGCAGGACTTGAACTCTCGGAAGAGGATTTTGTGAAGGATATTGACCGTCGCAGAAGCGGAGCCAAAGGCACGACGCCTCGCAAGGAATCTGATAAACCTCAGATCGTAAGCGGAGTTTTTGAAGGTCACACCACAGGAGCTCCTCTGACCATCCTTTTCAGAAACGAGAATACAAAATCTCAGGACTACAGCCTTTTTGCAGCAATGCCGCGTCCAGGCCATGCCGACCTCACTGCAGCCCTCAAATGGGATGACTGCCAGGATCCACGTGGCGGCGGACACTTCTCTGGTCGTCTTACCCTCCCCGTAGTTGCTGCAGGAGTTGTCGCAAAGAAGATAATTGCAGATGCCACAATTCTGGACGATACTCCATGCAATGAGATCAGCGCCAGAATAGTCGAACTCGGCGGTATCCCTGCAGAGACTCCTGCCCAAGAGGGAGACCCATGTCTCTCGGATATTCAGAAGACTTGGCAGGATGCCATTGATGTCGCTATCAAGGAAGGCGACTCTCTTGGAGCCGTCATCGAATGTACTGTCCCAGATATTGATCCCGGCTATGGCGAACCGTTCTGGGATAGCGTGGAATCGGTTCTTGCACATGGCGTATTCTCAATCCCAGGTGTTCGCGGAGTCGAATTCGGAGACGGATTCAAGGCAGCAGCAATGAAAGGCTCGCAGCATAATGACCCTATCGGGGCAGATGGCAGACCAGTCAGGAATGGGGCAGGCGGAATCAATGGCGGCATTACAAATGGTGCTCCGATAGTATTCAGGGCAGCCTTCAAGCCGACATCCAGCATCAGAAAGGCTCAGGAGACATTCAATTTCGCAACCGGCAAGATGGACTCTCTCGAAGTGCCGGGACGCCACGACGTGTGTTTCGCACTTAGGGCTCCGGTCGTTGTCGAGGCCGTTACAGCTATCACCCTCGCAGATCTCATCATGATTTCCCGCCAGTAAATTTCGGGCTTGATCCGGGCAAGCTTCATAGGATACGCGGTTTCCGGATGTGAAGACAGACCGCTCAACTGAAACTGCGCAAGCTTTATCAAAAGGCTCGCGCAGTTTATTTTGTGTCTTGATTCCCATTCTTGTATGCGCTCATTCGTTCGCCAGGTGCCTTTTTGTGGATTGGGGAGCTCATGGGGTTTCACTGAAGGATATTGAAAGAGGACATTTGGGTGGTGCTTGTGGTGGGAGGTCATAATACGGTCGTGCTGGGGGGAGGCAGCGCGGCTGGCGAATACGCTGGCCAGCCGCTCAGAGCAGGCTGCGCGAGCTTCGCCAAAGGGCTCGCTCCGCCTGCTCTGTGCCGATGGAGCCGGGGTCCTGGGGTTTGTCCATGAAAGTGCCATGTTTCATGGACGGAAGGGGTCCTGGGAGGAGTTTGTCCATGGAATCGGTCTGTTTCGTGGATGGAGGGAATGTTTTGGTGTGTTTGTCCATGAAAATGCCTTGTTTCATGGACGGAAAGGGTCCTGGGAGGAGTTTGTCCATGGAATCGGTCTGTTTCATGGACGGAGGGAATGTTTTGGTGTGTTTGTCCATGAAAGTGCCTTGTTTCATGGACGGAAGGGGTCCTGGGAGGAGTTTGTCCATGGAATCGGCCTGTTTCGTGGATGGAGGGGATGTTTTGGTGTGTTTGTCCATGAAAATGCCTTGTTTCATGGACAAACTGTTGAGTGGGGATAGGTGCTCTGGGGGGCTTTAGCTGGGGCGGGCGGAGAGTTGGTAGAGGCGGAGGCCAAATTCCGGGGCCATGGCCAGAAGATGGTCGAAGATGTCGGACTGGATGGTCTCGAACTCATTCCAGACCTTATCGGTCAGAAAGAAATATACCTCGATCGGAAGTCCGAACTCGCATGGCTCCCTTTGCGCTATTATGAGGTCGAGGTTCTTAGCCACCATAGGGTGCCGCGACAGGTACAGACCTATATATATACGGTAAAGCTGTGAGTTGGTCGGAGCCTCCGCAGCGCCTTTCCACTCCCTCATCAGCGGAACACTCTTAAGGATGTCGGACACCATCTCCTCCGAGCAGAATTCCACGCTGTCCATATCCAGAAAAATCCTCTTGTCCACCCTTCTGCCGCCGCTCTCCTGCATTCCTCTCCAGTTCTTGAACGGATTGCTCACCAGTGTGTATGGCGGAATCGTCGTAATCGTATTGTCCCAATTGCGAACCTTCACAGTATTCAGAGTGATTTCCTCGACAACCCCGTTCGCACTTCCGTCCGGAAGCTGGATCCAGTCACCGATCCGTATCATGTTGTTCTGTGACAGCTGCACACCCGCAACAAAGCCCAGGATGCTGTCCTTGAACACAAGCATCAGCACTGCAGCCGAAGCACCGAGACTCGTCAGCAGCACTCCCGGAGATTTATCAATAAGTATAGCGATGATCAGAATGCCTCCCACGAAATAAAGCACAACCTGCATTCCCTGGACGAGGCCCTTCAAAGGATGACTTTTGTTCTTGTCACTCTGCGAATACAGATCAAGAAATGTCATCAGGATGGCATTCGCAATGATTATGATGACAGCGATAAGATATATCAGATCCAGTTTATGAAGCAGAACAAGCGTCCGGTTGCCCCTATCAAACACGTAGAAAAGAGCAAAATATATGAATATGCCGGGTATCAGCAGCAGAGCCTTCCGGCCGAGATGATGCCGGGAAAGATACGGATGCAGCCACGACTTCTTTATAAGAGAAAGTATGCCTTGGCACAGGAAATATACACCTGTAGCCAAGGCAATGATAATAAGAACCGCCAACCAGCTTTTCATCTCTCCTCCTCAAAATGTTCCTTTCCCACTCCGCATGCAGGACAGGTCCAATCATCAGGAATGTCCTCAAAAGCTGTTCCCGGTGCAACTCCGTTCTCCGGGTCGCCCTCTTCCGGATCATAGATGTATCCGCAAAGGACGCAAACATATCGTTTCATATACATAAAATTAAAGTCCGATCATGCCAAGGCAACAATCAGACCTCTCCGGGTTCCGCAGGGTACTTTCCCGAAATTTATTTTACAGATTTCTGCCACGCTGGGCAAAAAGTGACACGCATGAATGTCTGTCCTTCGTTCCTCACGGGTTAACGGGGCGCACCTCCGGATTGTTTTGGCATCACGCACCTCCGGATTGTCGTGGCATGACATGGCTTCCGGAAGTTGTGCATGGACTGACTTTCGGGGAGTGTGACAGGATGGCGATCCTGGAAATCGTTGGGGTTAATGTGCGAAGATGACTCCGAAATAGAGTCGGGGACCATGCGGCTTGTTGAGACCGTCCGAATTGATGGCGACGAGCCAGTCAGCCTTCACAATGAACCTCAAGGTACGCCCCACCTTAATCTCGGTGCCGATGTATGGATCAACGTAGAAGAACGGCTGTTTACGATATACGGCAGAAAGCTCCGGCTCCCAGTCGTGCTTGTCGCCTGCAAGGATATAGCACGCAGTCTCCATGCCGCCACCGGTGCCGGCTCCAGCAAAAGGAGTCAGCCTTCCGAAACTCCAGAACCAGTCAGCAAGCGCACCGGCCCAGAATATCTTATTGTGGCTTCCGCTCTGGAACGGCTCCTTCTTCAGACCCACATTTGAAAAGTACCCCTCGAAACCAACCCTGAAATGATCGGTAAAATGGAGCTTTGCACATCCTCCGAGACCGAAAGTGACTCCTTTGGGATTGCCATAGCGATTGTCACTTCCAAACATATATCCTGAGTGCGCCATCATACCTCCGGAAAATCCTTTGATGACCTTCTTTTCCTGCGCCCCGCACAGAAGCGTGCTCAGAAGAAGAGTAATTATAATGTAAATTCTGATTTTCATAGCTGTCGCAAAGGTAATGTGAAAGAAGGTAATTACCAAAAAAGACGCTTCTGTAATCCATATGGCTTCATTTGCTTAAAAATTAAAATATGTTTCCTCTAAAAGCCTAAGAAATTTATCTAAAAATTTGGAAATATGTTTTAATTCATTAACTTTGCAATGGACATCAGAAATTTTTCGTGTCTATTTGTTAAGTTCGTTTTATATACAGCAGGGCCCCTTGGGGAGGGGGCCCTGCTAATTTTTTCAATCTTGCGCAAATCTTGATTTTTTTTAGTAACTTAGGCCCGATTTTGACCTGACTGCAAAATTATTAACATAAACTTATAAGAAAAATGAATAAGAAAAGTAATGTTCTTGCAATTGGAATCATGTTCTTCCTCTTTGCAATGATCTCGTTTGTAACCGGTCTTCAGAACCCTATGGGTGTAATCGCAAAGGCTCAGTTCGGTGCAACAAACCTCATGTCACAGCTCGGTAATGCAGCAAACTTCATTGCATATGCATTCATGGGTCTCCCTGCAGGATTCCTCCTCAAGGGTAAAGGTTACAAATTCACTGCCCTCACAGCGGTAGCTATCGGATTCATCGGAGTAGGCATCTCATACCTCTCAGGAGTTCTTGAAAGCTTCCCTGTATATCTCCTCGGAGCATTCGTATCAGGATTCTCAATGTGTATGCTCAACACAGTAGTGAACCCATTGCTCAACACCCTCGGCGGTGGCGGAAACAAGGGTAACCAGCTCATCCAGCTCGGAGGATCATGCAACTCAATGGCAGCTACAATCGTTCCTGTACTCGCAGGTTACCTCATCGGTGAGGTTACTGAGAAGACTCAGGTGGCTGACGTGAACCTTGCACTCTTCATCGCAATGGCAATCTTCGCACTCGCATTCGTAATCATCTTCCTCTCAGCTATCCCAGAGCCTGAACTCGAGGCAGCAGCTGCAGCAGGCGAGCAGAAGAAGGAAGGTACACTCGAAAGCATCAAGGGCGCACTCTCACACAAGAACCTCGTATTCGGTGTCATCGCAATCTTCCTTTATGTAGGTATCGAGGTAGGTATTCCAAATATGGCAAACCTCTATATGACATCCCCTGACGGACTCGGAATGATCCCAGGCGTAGCAGGAACACTCGTAGGAGCATACTGGTTCCTCATGCTTTGCGGCCGTCTCGTAGGCGGAGCAATTGGTGCTAAGGTGTCAAGCCGTGCCATGATGACATTCGTAAGCTCACTTGCAATCGTATTCGTGCTTCTCGGAATGTTCATCCCAAGCAACGTGACAATGTCGCTTCTCGATGCACAGGTTCCTGTAGGAATGGCATTCTTCGTTCTCTGCGGACTCTGCACATCAATCATGTGGGGTGCAATCTTCAACCTCGCAGTAGAGGGCCTCGGCAAGTACACATCAATCGCATCAGGCCTCTTCATGGTAATGGTATGCGGTGGCGGTCTCCTTCCGCTTCTCCAGGGCTTCGTAGCTGACAAGGCAGGATACATCCCAAGCTACTGGGTGATCATTGCAGCTCTTGCATACACTTTGTGGTTTGCACTCGCAGGCTCAAAGGTCAACAAGAAATAATATATAATATAGTATAACATGGATTCAACATACGTAGTAGGTATTGACGTCGGTGGCCAGACCACCAAACTCGGAGTTGTAGACGCAAGAGGAACAGTGCTTGCGCAGACAGTAATCCGCACAGACACATACACAAACATTGCACCTTATATCTCTGAACTCGCTGTTGCCCTCAACAAGGTAATCGCAGACGCAGGCGTAGAAGGAAAGGTGAAGGGAATCGGAGTAGGTGCTCCAAACGGAAACTATTACACCGGTACTATCGAGAACGCAGTGAACCTCTCATGGGGCGGAACACAGACAATAGAATTCTCGAAGCTTCTTTCTGAGGCAATGAACGGTCTTCCTGTCGCACTCACAAACGACGCAAACGCAGCGGCAGTAGGTGAAATGACCTACGGCGCAGCAAGAGGGATGAAGAACTTCATCATGATCACCCTCGGAACAGGTGTCGGCTCAGGAATCGTAATCAACGGTGACGTTGTTTACGGACACGACGGATTCGCAGGCGAGCTCGGCCACGTGGCAGCAGTACGCAACAACGGCCGCACATGCAACTGCGGAAAGACAGGATGTCTCGAAACTTACGCATCAGCAACAGGTGTTGCACGCACAGCGCGCGAATGGCTTGAACTCAGCAATGAGCCATCTGTCCTCAGAAACCTCGACAACATCTCATCAAAAGACGTATATGAGGCAGCACAGGAAGGTGACGCACTCGCCCTCAAGATCTTCGAGTTCACAGGAAACATCCTCGGACGCTCATTCGCAGACTTCATCGCATTCAGCGCACCAGAGGCGATCGTCCTCTTCGGCGGTCTCGCAAGAGCGAAGGAGTTCCTCCTCAAGCCTATCGAAGACGCAATGAACGCAAACGTACTTCCATTGTGGAAGGGCAAAGTGAAGATCGTATTCTCTCAGCTTAAGGAGTCAGACGCAGCGATTCTTGGTGCATCTGCCCTCGCTTGGGAGCTTTAATGAAAAATATTTGCAAAAATCCCGGAAAAATTTCCGGGATTTTTTGTTTTTGGCATACCCTTTGCAAATAAACAAAGCATAAAACGAAAGTTAGTTTAGTTGTTAATAATAGGGTTATAGTAATAGAGGGCTTGGTCGTGATGACCAAGCCCTCTGTCGATTTAGAAAGGTCTTGTTGTTATTTCTGTCTGAGATAAACCTGTACAGGGCAACCGAGGAAATCGAAATTGCTCCTGAGCTTATTCTCAAGGAAACGTCTGTAAGGCTCGCGGATATACTGCGGAAGGTTGCAGAAGAAAGCGAAAGACGGAGACTTGGTAGGAAGCTGAGTCACATACTTGATCTTGATATACTTACCCTTCCATGCAGGCGGCGGATAATTGTCAATCTCCTCAAGCATCACCTCATTGAGCTTCGAAGTCGAAATCTTTCTTGAATAGTTATCGTACACATGAGCCGCAGCATCGAGGACATCCATGATTCTCTGCTTGTTGATCACAGAAGTAAAGATGATAGGAAGATCATTGAACGGAGCAAGTCTCTCCTTGATCGCAATAGTATACTCCTTCATCGTGTTGCTGTCCTTCTCGATAGTGTCCCACTTGTTCACAACCACCACGCAACCCTTTCTGTTTCTCTGGATAAGATTGAAGATAGCCATATCCTGGGACTCGATTCCGGTCTGCGCATCAACCATCAGGATGCAGACATCAGAATGCTCGATCGCACGGATGGACCTCATCACCGAATAGAACTCCAGGTCCTCATGAACCTTGGTCTTCTTTCTCATTCCGGCAGTGTCCACAAGCATGAACTCATGACCGAACTTATTATAGAGAGTCGCGATAGAGTCGCGTGTAGTGCCGGCGATAGGGGTCACGATGTTTCTCTCCTTGCCCAAAAGAGCATTTGTAAGAGAAGACTTGCCCACATTTGGCTTACCCACGATAGTGAAGTGCGGAAGCTCAGGATGCTCATCCTGGTCAGGATCTTCGGCCGGAAGCTCCTTCACGATAGCATCAAGAAGGTCTCCTGTACCGCCACCGTTGGCAGCAGAAATGCTGTACACCTCGCCAAGACCGAGAGAATAGAACTGGAACGCATCATACATCTTCTCTCCGGAGTCAATCTTGTTCACTGCAAGGATAACCGGCTTGCCGCTGCGTCGGAGAATGCCTGCGATCTCCTCATCATAATCAGTGATGCCGGTGCCGGCCTCCACCATGAAAAGAACCACATTCGCCTCCTCGATAGCGAGAACCACCTGCTTGCGGATCTCCTCCTCAAAGATGTCATCGGAATTTGATGTGTAACCGCCGGTATCAACCACCGAAAACTCAGTACCGCACCACTCGCATCTGCCATAGTGCCTGTCGCGGGTTACACCTGCTGTCTCATCGACGATTGCCTGGCGCATTCCCACCAGACGGTTGAAAAGAGTGGACTTGCCCACATTAGGGCGTCCTACGATTGCTAATAAGCTCATAATAATTGATTTTTAATTTACATCCCGCCTCACGGCGATGATTGCTCGTCCCTCTCCGGGACCGTTATTACTTGCAGTCCGAACCGCAGCTCGCACAACCTCCCTCATCACACTTGGGAGTGCCGTCCGGGTTCTTCTTGCCCCATAGTTTCATTTCATCCTCCTTGGCGCATTTGATGCCTCTCTTGCGCATCTCCTTGTTGTTCTCGATCTCAGTCTCAGGGAACTTTCCGTCTTTCCTGAAAATGATGTTGAAGCATAGACCGAAAACACAAAGTCCTACAAGGACGATAGCTGCCAATAAAATTTCCATATATCAATCAATAAATTCCGTCGGAAAGAAAACCCTTCCGGCGGAATTCATGTCAATTTCAGTTCCTAATTGATGAAGCTGGTACTGATAGGCTCGTAGTTGTAGACCTTGTCAATGATGCTTGCAAAGATGTCTGTCATAGTAAGGACAGTGATCTTGCTCTTATCCTTTGCAGGGTCTGTGCTGAGCGGAATTGTATCTGATACGATAACCTCCTCAAGTGCTGATTCTGCGATTCTGTCATATGCAGGGCCGGAAAGAACCGGGTGAGTCGCGCAGGCACGCACGCTGAGCGCTCCCATGTCCTTAAGTACATTAGCCGCCTTGGCAAGTGTGCCAGCAGTGTCGATCATGTCATCCACGATGATTACGTTCTTGCCCTTCACGTCTCCGATAGCAGTGATCGAACCCACAACGTTAGCCTTCTCGCGAGACTTGTGGCAGATGATCACAGGGCACTCAAGATATCTTGCATATGCATTTGCTCTCTTTGCGCCACCCATGTCCGGAGCTGCAATCGCCAGATTCTCAATATTCTTTGCCTTGATGTAAGGAAGGAATACAGCGCTTGCGTAGATGTGGTCAACAGGGAAGTCGAAGAATCCCTGTATCTGATCTGCATGAAGATCGCAGGTCATCACGCGGTCGCAGCCTGCTGCGTTAAGCATATTTGCCACCAGCTTGGCTCCGATTGAAACTCTTGGCTTGTCCTTGCGGTCCTGTCTTGCCCAACCGTAGTAAGGCATCACAGCGATTACCTTGTGAGCTGAAGCTCTCTTCGCTGCATCGATCATCTGAAGAAGCTCGAACAGATTCTCGCATGGCGGGAATGTAGACTGGATGATGAATACTGTAGCTCCACGTACGCTTTCGTTCAGACAAGGCTGAAATTCGCCGTCACTGAAAGTAAGGATGTCAGCAGCACCAAGTTCAAGGTTCATTGCCTTAGCGACCTTAGTCGCGAATTCCTTGGATGCTCTGCAAGCAAAGAGTTTGATTTTGTGTTCGTTGTGCATCGTGTTGAGGATTGAGGGGTTATTGATTATCTTTCATTTGTTCAAGTACTGACTCGATGTAACCGAGTATCTCATCTCTTCCGAGTCCTGTCTCCGACGAGCTTATGAATGTCGGAGGAAGCTCCTCCCAGAGCTCCAGGATCTGAGCCTTCATCTTGTCCACCTGCTTTGCAAGCGCCACAGGGCCGTTCTTGTCGCCTTTGGTAAAGATGATCGCGAAAGGAATCTGGCTCTGACCGAGCTCGATAAGGAAATCCATGTCCACCTGACCGATATCATGTCTTGAATCGATCAGGACGAAGAGCATCACCATCTCTTCAGAAAGGTTTATGTAGTTGCGGATTACCTGCTCCAGCTTCTGCTTGGCTGTCGCCGACATCTTGGCGTAGCCGTAGCCCGGAAGGTCAACGAGATACCACTCTCGGTTGATGAGGAAATGATTTACAAGTCTGGTCTTGCCAGGCTTGCTGGACGTCATTGCAAGCTTCTTGTTGCGGCACAGCATATTGATCAGCGATGACTTGCCGACGTTTGAACGTCCGATGAAGGCGAACTCAGGGAATTTCTGTTTCGGCTTCTCGGAAATGCGGGTGCTGCTACCTGCAAAAAGTGCTTCTGAAATTTTCATAATAGGCTGCAATGCTCAAACCGTGCGCAAAGATATTAAATTTATTTTATTTCTATAGAAATAGTGGTCTATCTGAAGGAAAATTTGCTAAATTTGTAACGATGAACAGGAAAATTTATGGAGAAAGAATATATTGACCTTTTTGAATTTCAGACAAGACTCAAGGAGGGGGTAGAATCGCTTTTTCCTAAACGCCTCTGGCTCAAGGCAGAAATCAGCGCCATCAAAGCAAGAAACGGAGGCCATTGTTATCTCGAACTTTCCCAAAGCAACGACAGCGGACTTATAGCAAAGGCAAGCGCAGCAATATGGAGCTCGCGCTACAGATTCATAGCACCATACTTCGAATCTGTAACCGGATCTCCCCTGCAGGAAGGAATGTCCATCCTTGTAGAAGTCCAGCCGTCATACAGTCAGCTTTACGGATTCACCCTGGTGGTCAATGATATAGACCCTGAGTTCTCGCTCGGACTCAAGGAACTCGAACGCCAGAAGACCATCGAAAGACTGCAGAAAGAAGGCCTCATGGAGCTCCAGCAGGAGCTTCTGATGCCAGATCTCCCTAATAAATTCGCAGTGATATCGGCCGAAGATGCAGCCGGCTATCGCGACTTCGTGCGTCATATAGAAGAAAATCCTTACGGATTCAAAGTTGAACTCGACCTTTTCCCGGCACTCATGCAGGGAAAAGACTGCCCTGGATCGATAATCGAAGCCTTGGATGCAGTCATGGAATCGCAGCTGGAATACGATGCCGTGCTGATTCTCAGAGGCGGCGGCTCCAAGCTCGACCTCGCCTGCTATGACGATTACAGTCTCGCAGCAGTCATAGCCCAGTATCCGCTTCCGGTGCTCACCGCCATCGGCCACGACCAGGACTTCCACGTCTGCGACATGGTCGCCAACACCTATGTCAAGACCCCTACCGCCCTGGCCGACTTCATCATCGGAATATATGAAGATGAAGACGAAAGAATATCCTCTGCCCAGACGCGCATAAGGCTCGCAGTCTCCAACAGACTCTACCGTGAAGATGCTCTTCTGGATTCGCTCGCGGCCCGCATCAAAGGCGCATTCTCATTGAAGATTGCCGCGATGGAATCAGCTTTGCAGGTGCTTCAGACCCGCATTGAAGCGGCTGACCCGAGAAGGATCCTTCAGAGGGGATATGTCCTTGCGACCGACGCGGAAGGAGTGGTGCTGAAAGGAGCCCGTGGAAGAAAAGCGGGAGATAAGGTGACAATGATGTTTGCCGACGGCACGCTCAAATGTACAGTCGACGCCGTCGCCCGCCCGGAAGCGCAGTAGACAGCGATGGTACGAGAAATGGCGGAAATATGTAGCAACGGTGCGGAAATGGGGGTGATATGAGGGGAAAAGGGAGGCGTTGGTACAAGAAATAGAGGAAATGTGTAGCAACGGTGCGCAGAAGGGAAGGAAAGGTTGGAAATGTGGTAGCGATGGTACAAGAAATAGAGGAAATGTGTAGCATCGGTTATACGAGGTGAAGATACGAAGTGAAGAAAAGATACGAAGTGAAGAAATGAAAGAAGAATTTGACTATAAGAAGGCAGTCGAAGAACTCGAAGCGATTGCAGCAAAGGTCGAAGACCCCTCGACAGGCATCGGAGACATAGATAAGTACATGAAGAGGTCGCAGGAGCTCATTGAGGCCTGCCGCGCCTATCTTCGTGGAGCCCGCGAGGCACTGGATGCCGCAGAAAAGTAAAGTGTTGAAAACAAATAATTTGTATAGAAAACATGTGTGCAAAGAAGAAAAAGATGCTCTATGACACAGACAAATGGCTCATGCCGTATAAAGATGCCATAGACAAACGCCATAAGATGATTCTTGAAGCCAAGGAGAAACTCTCCGTGGACGGCTCCCTGAGCAAGGGAATGAACAACCATATCTACTACGGACTCCACCACGACGCCCAGGGCAACTGGGTATTCCGCGAATGGGCTCCCAACGCCACAAAGATCTATCTCATAGGCGACTTCAACAACTGGAAACGCAGCGAAGCCTACGCCCTAAGACCGATCGGCGGAGGAAACTGGGAAATAACCCTCCCTGCAATGTTCCTGGATCATGGAACCCTGTATAAGCTCTTCATCGAATGGCCGGGTGGAGGAGCGGAAAGACTTCCTGCCTACGTCACCAGAACCGTCCAGGACGTACAGACCAAGCAGTTCTGCGCACAGGTCTGGGACCCGATAAAGCCGTATGAGTGGCGCAACCCTAAGCCTGGCAAGAGACCTCATCCTCTCATCTACGAATGCCACATCGGAATGGCCACCGAAGAGGAAAGAGTGGGAACATTCGAAGAATTCAGGCTTAATGTCCTTCCTAAAGTAGCAGACCTCGGCTATGACACCATCCAGATAATGGCCCTCCAGGAGCATCCTTACTACGGGTCCTTCGGCTATCAGGTGTCCAACTTCTTTGCACTCAGCTCCCGCTTCGGCACACCGGAAGAATTCAAGGCCCTCGTCGATGACGCCCACGGACTCGGCATCGCAGTGGTAATGGACATCGTTCACTCGCATTCTGTCGACAACGAAGCAGAAGGCCTCGGCCTCTTCGACGGAAAGGAAACCCTCTACTTCTACGACGGCTGGCAGGGACACCATCCTGCATGGGGCTCAAGATGCTTCGACTACGGAAAGGACGAAACCAAGCACTTCCTCCTGTCCAACTGCAAGTACTGGATGGAAGAATACAACATGGACGGATTCCGCTTCGACGGCGTCACAAGCATGCTCTACTGGGACCACGGCCTGGAAAAGGACTTCGTAGGATATGAAAACTACTTCAACCAGGGAGTGGACCCTAACGCCATAACCTACCTTGCCCTCGCCAACATCCTCATCCACGAACTCGACAAGAACGCATTCACCATAGCCGAAGACGTCAGCGGAATGGCCGGACTCGCGGCTCCGATAGAGGTCGGCGGAGTAGGCTTCGACTTCAGAATGAGCATGGGAGTCGCAGACAACTGGATCAAATGGATCAAGGAAATATCCGACGACCACTGGAGCATGGGCGAAATGTGGTGGCAGCTCACCAACAAGCGCGACGACGAAAAGACCATCAGCTACGCCGAGTGCCACGATCAGGCAATGGTGGGAGACAAGACCATAGCATTCCGTCTCATGGACAAGGAAATGTACTTCTCGATGAATAAGGAATCGCAGTCGGACATCGTGGACAGAGGCATGGCCCTCCACAAGATGATCAGACTCGTCACCATGGCAACCTGCGGCAACGGATACCTCACATTCATGGGTAACGAATTCGGTCATCCGGAGTGGATAGACTTCCCTCGCGAGGGAAACAACTGGTCGTTCAAGCACGCCAGGAGGCAGTGGTCTCTGGCCGAACCGGACTACCTGAGATACAGATATTTGAGGAATTTCGACAAGGCAATGATTCATCTGGCGCATCAGGAAGCCATTCTTGATGAAAAACCGGAACTTTTTGTGCAGGACGAAGAGAAAAAGATACTGATTTTCAAAAGAAAAAGTTGTATCTTTGCACTCAATTTCAACCCCACTGCTTCGTTTGCCGATTACGGCTTCGCCGCTCCGGCTGGAAAATACGAAGCTGTTTTGAATACAGACGAAAACGAATTTGACGGCTTCTCCAGACTTAAGACTGGAGAGGTGCATTTCAGTGTATCTGCCAAGAGTGAGAACGGCAACGGCAAATATGATGAGACTCTGTCTCTCTACCTCCCGAGCCGATGCGCTGTAGTGCTGAAGAAGATTGATTAAATTATTAATACAGAATATATATGGCTTTTCTTAAATTCAACAAGTCCGAGCTGGTAAACCTGGAGTATTCGCTCAAGCGTGAGATCATCGCTGCGAATAAGTCAGGTGCGTACTGCAACACGTCCATCGTGACCTGCAATACCAGACGCTATCACGGACTCCTCGCCGTTCCTGTAGGAGGGCTTGGTGGTGGAAAGTACGTTCTTCTTTCCTCGCTGGATGAAAGTCTGGTTCTAAACGGCAAGCAGTTCAACCTCGGCATCCATTGCTATGGTGACACTTACGAGCCGCGCGGACACAAGTACATCGTAGACTTCGATGCAGACCCTGTCCCTACAATCACCTACAAGGTCGGTGGAATCCTTTTCTCAAAGACAATCATGGTGGTTCCGGACAACGATCAGGTCCTCATCAAGTATGAACTCCTCGATGCACCGTCAAAGGTGTCGCTCATGCTCAAGCCGTTCCTCGCATTCAGAAGCGTGCACAGCCTGACCAGCCAGAACACCGACGCCTACACAGGAGCAGATGAAATCGACGGCGGCATGTCATACCGCCTCTACGACGGCTTCCCTGACCTGCACCTTCAGGTTTCGGGAACTTCAGTCTACAAGCATCAGCCATATTGGTACAACGGCATCACCTACTCAGACGAGTACCGCCGTGGATTCGACTGCCGCGAAGATCTTCTCGTACCGGGAATGTTCCAGATGGAGCTCAAGCCGGGCGACTCAGTAGTATTCTCAGCTTCAGTGAACGAGGTGAACCCTCGCGGACTCAAGAGAAAGTTCACCGACACGCTCAAGAAACTCGGCACAATCGACGACACACACGACCTCCTCGTCCACAATGCAGACCTCTTCAAGGTGCACAAGGACGACAAGGCATACATCAATGCAGGATTCTCATGGCTTGAGACAGGTCTTCTCAGAGAGACAATCGTATCTCTTCCGGGCCTCACCCTCTACGCAAACGGAGACTGCGAGGAATTCGAGAAGATTCTCGACACCCTCATCGCAGAGGAGCAGGAAAGACTCTTCCACCGCACAACCCAGTGCGAGGCACCTCTCCGACTCACAGAGACCATCCAGCAGTACATCCGCTTCAGCGGCAAGGAAAAGCAGATCTGGAAGAAGTACGGCGAGACCCTCAAGGGAATCATCGAAAGCTACGCACCAGGCCGCAGAAAGGAAGTCGCAATGCATCCTAACGGACTCCTCTGGACACAGATGGACAATGTGGCTCTCTCTTGGATGAACGCCTATGTCTATGGACGTCCGGTGACAGAGCGCGCAGGCTACCAGGTGGAGACAAATGCATTCTGGTACAACGCCCTCTGCTTCGCAATCGACATGGAGAACAAGTACGGTCCTAAGAAGAGCAACGACTTCGTAGCACGCTGGACACCGGTACGTGACCTTGTCAGACAGAATTTCCAGCCGACATTCTGGAGAGAAGACTGGGGCTACCTCGTGGACTACGTGAACAACGGACCTCAGGATCAGGCCGTAAGACCTAACCAGCTCTTCGCAGTCTGCCTCGAGTACAGCCCTGTTGACGACGAGGTGATCTCAGAGGTGGTTATGACAATCAATGACGAGCTCGTAACCAAGAGAGGACTCAGGTCGCTCTCACCAAGAAACGAGGCCTACAGAGGTGTCTACGAAGGCTCGCAGATCGACCGCGACCTCGCATACCACCAGGGATGTGCATTCCCTGCACTCCTCGCGCCGTATGTTGACATCTGCTTCAAGATGATGGGCGACGCCTTCTACAAGAGAGCCGAGTATCTCACAGAAGGATTCTTCCAGGACATCAGCAAGCACGGTGTGGGCGCATTCTCTGAGCTTTACGACGGAGACCCTCCACACGAGCCGCACGGAGCCATTTCGTCAGCAATGAGTACAGCAGCATTGCTTACTATCGAATATATTATGGAACAGTATAGATAAAAGGAGGATAGGATATGAGAGTTTTGATGTTTGGATGGGAGTTTCCTCCTCACATTGCAGGAGGTCTCGGAACAGCCTGCTACGGTATGACCAAGGGTCTTGCCTACAACGATGTCGATGTTCTTTTCGTGATGCCTTCAGCTTCAGGCGACGAGGATGAAAGCGCAGTGAAGATCATCAACGCAAGTGATGTCGCTGTGGATGTAGTCAACGCCACAGTAGACGAATTCCTCGGAAAGGTTCAGTTCGTGCATATCGGAACCAACATGATCCCTTACGTTGACCCTCAGGACTTCAAGACAATGGTCGAGGAGGAGCGCAAGCGCCAGATCAAGAGCTTCCGCGTACAGTACGGACAGAAATACAAATTCTCCGGTAAATACGGAGCCAACCTCATGGAAGAGGTAGCACGCTACGCAATGGTAGGAGCCACAATCGCAATGCAGTACAAGGATCAGTTCGACGTGATCCACGCACACGACTGGCTCACCTATCTCGCAGGTATCGCTGCAAAGCAGCTCACCGGCAAGCCGCTCGTAGTGCACATGCACGCAACATCATACGACCGTGCAAGTGACGACCAGGTGGATACACGCGTAGTTGACCTTGAGACCAAGGGTATGATGGCAGCAGACAAGGTAATGGCCGTGTCTGAGCTCACAAGAAACATCTGCATCAACCGTTACGGCATCGACCCTGACAAGGTGGTGGCAGTCCACAACGCTGTAGACTTCACAGGAAGAGAGAAACTCGAGGTGGAGCGCAACGTGAAGGAGAAGGTGGTTACCTTCCTCGGCCGTGTGACCTACCAGAAGGGCCCTGAGTACTTCATCGAGGCAGCAGCCAAGGTACTCAAGAGATGCAACAACGTACGTTTCGTAATGGCAGGAAGCGGTGACATGCTCAACAGATGTATCCGTCACGTCGCACGCCTCGGCATCTCGGACAGATTCCACTTCACAGGCTTCCTCCGCGGAAAGGAGGTGCACAAGATGTTCGCACTCTCGGACGTATATGTGATGCCGTCTATCTCGGAGCCGTTCGGAATCTCGCCTCTCGAGGCAATGCAGACCAACGTTCCTTCAATCATCTCGAAGCAGTCAGGCTGCGCGGAGATTCTCAACTACGCCCTCAAGGTGGACTTCTGGGATGTGGATGCAATGTCTGACGCAATCTACGGCCTCCTCAACTATCCTGCAATCGCACAGCTCGCTGCACGCTGCGGATACGACGAGGTGAACAGCATCAAGTGGAATGACGTCGCTGCAAAGATCAAGGGTATTTATCAGGAAGTAATTGACAAAAATTAAAACTACATAAAATTATGAAAAAGAGTATATGTCTGTATTTTCAGGTACATCAGCCAAACAGATTGAGATTATACAGATTCTTTGACATCGGAAAGGATTCGCACTACTACGATGACTTCGCCAACAGAACCATCCTCAGAAGAGTAGCCCAGAAGTGCTATCTTCCTATGAATGCCCTCCTCCTTGAGCTCATCGAGGCACACAAGGGCGCATTCAAGGTGGCATTCTCGATCTCAGGATCAGTTCTCGAGCAGTTCGACAGATACGCTCCGGAGGTAATCGAAAGCTTCCGCAAGCTTGCTCAGACAGGCTGCGTAGAGTTCCTTTCAGAGACCTACTACCACTCTCTTGCATCACTCGCATCAGAGGCAGAGTTCAAGCACCAGGTGCTCAAGCACAAGGACGCCATCGAGCGCTTCTTCGGAGTGACTCCAAAGACATTCAGAAACACAGAGCTCATCTACTCTGACTCAATCGGAGAGATGGTCTACGGAATGGGCTTCAAGGCAATGCTCACAGAGGGTGCAAAGCACGTCCTCGGATGGAAGAGCCCTAACTTCGTATACAACTGCGCTATGGCGAAGAACCTCAAGCTCCTGCTTAAGAACTCTTCACTCAGCGACGACATCGCATTCCGTTTCTCAGACAGAGGATGGTCAGACTGGCCGCTCACAGGTGAGAAGTACCTCACATGGCTCAAGAGCTCAGCTCAGAACGACGAGATCGTGAACCTCTTCATGGACTACGAGACATTCGGTGAGCACCAGAAGGCACAGAGCGGAATCTTCGACTTCATGAAGTTCCTTCCTGAGGTTGTCCTCGCAGACGGCGAATTCGAATTCGTGACCCCTGCACAGGCAGCAAAGAAGCACAGAAGCGTAGGCGAGCTTGACGTGATGGACCCTATCTCATGGGCAGACGAGGAGCGCGACGTGACAGCATGGCTCGGAAACGAGCTCCAGAACGATGCGTTCAACAAGCTCTACGACCAGGTAGAGAAGCTCGGTATCCTCAATGACGAGGCACTCTGGTCAGACTTCGGCCACCTTCAGGAGAGCGACCACTTCTATTATATGTGTACAAAGTTCTTCTCAGACGGAGCAGTTCACAAATATTTCAACCCGTATGATACTCCATATGAGGCGTTTATCAACTATATGAACGTACTTAGTGATTTTATTTTGCGAGTTGATGATGCAATTTCCGTTTCAGATGTTAACTTTGCACCCGCAAAAGAAAAGAAGGCTCCTGCAAAGAAGCCTGCAGTAAAGAAGCCTGCAGCTAAAAAGGCACCAGCCAAGAAGCCGGCAGCAAAGAAGACAACAAAGAAGTAGGATAAAATACTACTTGAGCATTATAATTTCCCCGGGCGGTTTCCCAAAAGGATTCCGACCGGGGTAACTAAGTAAATTTATTAAGACAAATGGCAAAAGAACTTATCAAGCCGGACTACCTGTTTGAGGTGAGCTGGGAAGTATGCAACAAAGTCGGTGGCATCTACACCGTGATTGCAACAAAGTCCCTCTATCTCAAGAGCGAGTACAAGAGACACCACATCATGGTGGGCCCGGACGTGTGGATGGACACTGAGAGCAATCCGGATTTCATCGAAGATCCGGCACTTTACAGGTCTTGGAGGATGCAGGCAGCATCAGAAGGCCTCAGAGTGCGCATCGGACGATGGAACGTGCCAGGAAAGCCAACCGCTATCCTTGTGGATTTCAAACAGTTCCTCACAAAACAGAATGAGATACTTACAGAGTTCTGGAAACGTTTCGGTGTCGACTCCCTGACCGGAAACTGGGACTACCGTGAGTCAGCCCTCTTCGGCTACGCAGCCGGAAGGGTAATAGAGAGCTTCTGGAGATACAATCTGGACTCTTCGGACAAGGTCGTGGCTCAGTTCCACGAATGGATGACAGGAACAGGACTTCTCTACCTGAAGTCAGTCAACGTCCCTATCTCCACAGTGTTCACGACTCACGCGACAGTGATCGGACGCTGCATTGCAGGCAACAACCTCCCTCTCTACGACGGAATGATGAACTGGAATGCAGACGAGAAGGCAAGACACTTCAACGTCGTTGCAAGACACTCGCTCGAAAAGAAGGCAGCGCAGAACAGTGACATATTCACAACTGTAAGTGATATTACGGCCCAGGAATGCAGACAGTTCCTCGGAAGGCCAGTAGATGTAGTGACCCCTAACGGATTCGAGCCAAGCTTCACCCCTGCTACCGATGAGGAGTACGACGTGAAACGCGAGGCCGCAAGAAAGAAACTCCTGGACGTGGCTGCGGCAATGTGCGGAGAGGAAGTACCGGAGAATGCAGTCCTCGTAGGAATCGGAGGACGTTACGAGTGGAAGAACAAGGGAATCGACGTATTCATCGATGCCCTTGACAAGCTCAACCACACAGAATTTGAAGGCAAGTGCGTACACGCATTCATCATGATCCCTTCAGGACATAACGGACCTGACAAGCAGCTCATCTCGAAGCTCGCAGGCAACCCGTCAGGCTATGTCACAAGGACATCGCACTACCTCATGAATCCGGAGTACGATGCAGTGATGAGCAGACTCAATGCACTCAACTTCAACAACGCACTCGGAGACAAGGTAAAGGTATATTTCATCCCGTCATATCTCAACGGTAACGACGGAATCTTCAATATGTCCTACTACGACCTCCTCGTAGGTCTCGACCTCACCCTCTTCCCATCATACTACGAGCCATGGGGCTACACCCCGCTCGAGAGTCTCGCATTCAGGGTTCCGACCCTCACCACATCACTTGCGGGATTCGGCCTCTGGGTAAGAACCTACTACACCAAGAAGCACCCTGGCATCACAGTCCTCGACAGAAATGACGCCAACTATTTCGAAGTGGTGGACGGTGTGGCAGAGCGCGTAAAGGAAATCGCAAGCCTTCACAAGGCAGACAGAAAGAAATATATGAAGAACGCAAAGGACGTCTCAGACATTGCCCTTTGGGAGAACAACATCATATATTATAAGGAAGCATATTCAAAATCACTCGAAAAACTTATGGCGTCCGGAGAATCATTCCAGACGACCAGGAACAATAAATCTATGGAATACAGAAAATTTGAAGTAAATCAGCCATCGTGGAACACCGTTTTCGTTTCACGTCAACTCCCTGAGACTCTTAAAGATCTCGAAATACTCTCCAAGAACCTTTGGTGGTGCTGGAACGAATCAGCAAAGAACCTCTTTGCATCAGTAGACCCACAGGCGTGGGAAGCATCAGGAATGAACCCTATCGCAATGCTCGACAAGGTAAGCCGCAAGAGATATCAGCAGCTTGAGAAGGACACCAAGTTCCTCGCAGACCTCAAGGCAGTGATGGACGAGTTCAACGAATATATGTCCCTCAAAGAGAAGAGAACCAACCCTTCAGTAGCATACTTCTGCATGGAGTACGGACTTGACACATCACTCAAGATCTACTCAGGCGGTCTCGGTATCCTCGCAGGTGACTACATCAAGGAGACATCAGACATGAACACCAACCTCGTGGCGGTAGGTCTCCTCTACAGATTCGGCTACTTCAACCAGAAGCTCACCGCACACGGAGAGCAGGTAGCAGAGGACGTTGCACAGGACTTCATGAAGATTCCTGCAACTCCAGTACGTGACGAGAACGGCAACTGGGTAAGCATCAGCGTAGCATTCCCTGGCCGCAACCTCAATGCAAGAGTCTGGAGAGTGGACGTAGGCCGCACAGAGCTCTACCTCCTCGACACAGACATCCCTGAGAACCTTCCTGAGGACAGATCAATCACCTACAACCTCTACGGTGGTGATTGGGAGAACCGTCTCAAGCAGGAGCTTCTCCTCGGCGTCGGCGGTATCCGCGCAATCCGCAAGCTCGGATTCAACCCTCAGGTATACCACTGCAACGAAGGCCACGCAGCATTCATCGGCCTCGAGCGTCTCCGCGAGCTCATCGCAGAGCAGAACCTCGAGTTCCAGGAGGCACTCGAAGTGGTAAGAGCATCATCACTCTTCACAACCCACACACCGGTGCCTGCAGGACACGACGCATTCGACGAAGGAATGCTCCGCAAGTACATCGGCCACTATCCGCAGCGCCTCAAGATCGACTGGGAGACAATGATGGGTCTCGGAAAGAACGACGGCGCAAACGTGAACGAGAAGTTCTCAATGTCAATCCTCGCAGCAAACATCTCACAGGAAGTGAACGGAGTATCATGGCTCCACGGTGAGGTAAGCCGCGACATCCTCGGCCATATGTGGCCAGCATACCTTCCAGAGGAGCTTCACGTAAGCTACGTGACCAACGGTGTACACTATCCTACATGGACAGCACCAGAGTGGAAGGAAGTTCACGCAAAGGTATTCGGCGAAGAGTTCAAGACACACCACTACGACAAGTCTTGCTTCGACGGCATCTACAAGGTTTCTGACGAGGAAGTATGGAACATCCGCACATCACTCCGCAAGAAGCTCATCGACGAGGTGAAGAGAAGACTCTCTGACCCTGCAGCAGCAAGCCACTACTCACCAAGACAGGTGGTGACAATCAAGGAGAACCTCCGTGACGACGTACTCACAATCGGTTTCGCACGTCGTTTCGCAACATACAAGAGAGCACACCTCCTCTTCCGCGACCTTGACCGCCTCGCTGAGATCGTAAACGATCCTAAGCAGCCTGTACAGTTCCTCTTCGCAGGAAAGGCTCACCCTGCAGACAAGGCAGGTCAGGACCTCATCAAGATGATTGTGGACATCTCAAAGCAGCCACGCTTCATCGGTAAGATCGTATTCGTTCCTAACTACGACATCACAGTAGCGAAGTACCTCGTACAGGGTGTTGACGTATGGATGAACAACCCTACACGTCCTCTCGAGGCATCAGGAACATCAGGAGAGAAGGCAGCGATGAACGGCGTAATGCACTTCTCTGTACTCGACGGATGGTGGGTTGAAGGTTACAAGAAGGGCGCCGGCTGGGCACTCCCTATGGAGCGTACATACGACGACCAGAACTACCAGGATGAGCTCGACGCAGCAACAATCTACAACATCATCGAGAACGAGATCGCTCCTACATTCTACAACAAGAGCCTCTCAACCGGTCGTTCAACTGACTGGATCGAGTATATCAAGAACTGTGTGGCACAGGTTGCATGCAACTTCACAACCAACCGCATGCTCACAGACTACATCAACCAGTACTTTGTTCCACAGTCTGCACGCTTCGACGCAGTAGTACCAGATGACTACGCAAAGGCACGCGAGATCGCAGCATGGAAGAAGAGACTCCGCCGCGAGTGGAAGAACGTTGAGGTTGTATCGGCACTCATGCCTGACAGCAACAACACCGTATCACTCGGCCAGGACTTCAACGCAGAGGTAGTACTCAATATCGGTGACCTCGCAGCAGAGGAGATCGGAGTAGAGCTTCTCTTCGCAACAACAGACAACAAGGGCAAGCTCCACATCCAGGAGAGATACGACTTCACCCCAGTCGAGTCTGTTGACGGAAGAGCTAAGTACGTGGCAGCAATCAACCCTGACAGATCAGGTCTCTATCAGGTAGCCGGCAGAATCTACGCAAAGAACGCCGACCTCCCTCACAGACAGGACTTCGAACTCGTAAGATGGTTGTAGCAACCGGATTCTTCGACGGTGTCCACGTCGGACACCGTCTGGTAATAGACCAGCTCATAAGAGCTGCAGCGGAACGTGGGGATGAAAGCATGGTCATAACATTCTGGCCACATCCCCGCAACGTTCTGCAAAAGGAAGCGCGTTCGCTGAGACTTCTCTCCACTCTGGCGGAAAAGGAAGCTATGATCCGTCAGCTGGGCGTGGACAGATTCGAAGTGCTGTGCTTCACCAAAGACTTCAGTGCAATGACGATAGAGGACTATCTTCGTCATATAATGAAGGAATATGGCGCCACAGCCATCCTGCTCGGCTATGACAACAGGATGGGAAGCGACGCCGCCGACCCGGATCAGGTGGCAAGAAAGGCCGAAGAACTCGGACTGGAAGTCATCAGGACAGAAATGGTACCTGCGCAGCAGGGCTATGCCGTAAGCTCCACAAAGATCCGCGAAAAGATAGAGGAGGGAGAAGTAGAAGCGGCAGCGCAGATGCTCGGATACGGCTATTCGCTCCACGGAGTGGTAGTCGCCGGAAACCGCCTGGGAAGGACAATAGGCTTTCCCACAGCGAACATGCAGCTGTATGAGCCGTTGAAGCTCGTGCCGGGAAACGGAGTATATTTCGTGAAGGTCAAGACCCTTGGACGAGACCTTTATGGAATGTGCAACATCGGTCACAGGCCGACTGTGGGAGTGGGAAATGCCCGTACCATAGAGACCAATATCTTCGGCTTTGACGAGGATATATACGGACTTGACATGGATATAACATTCATATCCAAGATCAGGGATGAGGTGAAGTTCGACTCGCTCGACGCTCTCAAGCATCAGCTTGAATGCGACCGCGACGCCTGCCTGAACGAGATTGCCGGTCGGTGCCGGCAATGACGGATGAGTCATTCCCGGCAATGACGGACGGGTCATTCCCGGCAATGACGGACGAATCATTCCCGGCAATGACGGACGGGTCATTCCCGGCAATGACGGACGAGTCGGTGCCGGCAATGATGGATGAGTCATTCCCGACTTGATCGGGAATCTAAACAATAAGAACATGGAAGAACTTACAGGTATTCTATTCGTCGTTGGAGCAATCGTCCTGAAGGTGATTGAGGCCAAGTTCAAGAAAGCCGCCAAGCAGCCGGCACCGAAGGTACAGCCCCAAGAGGTCTTTCCCGAAGTGACCGACCAGACCGGTGGCCTGCCTAAATGGCTGGAAGAAATGGAACGCGAACTGAGGCAGGTGGAACCCCAGCTGGAGTCGCCGGGCCCTCAGCCGGAACCGGTCAAGCCTGCCCCAGTGGAAGTGAAGCCGGAGCCAGCTCCGACCATAACATTTGAAGAGGCCCAGAAGCCAATGAAGAAGGCCCCTCTCAAACCGGTCAGGAAGCCGATTCTGCAGGAAGAGGAAAAGAAGACCCGTGAGAAGATAGACCCGAAGAAACTCATTGTCTATTCGGAGATTATGAACAGAAAATATTAAAAACAAAAAACAAATAATTATGGCACTACAGTATATGACCCAGGAGGGTCTTGACAAGCTCAAGAAAGAGCTTGCAGAGGCGATAGCGCAGCGTCCTGTGATTTCAGCACAGATCGCCGAGGCGAGAGACAAGGGAGACCTTTCTGAGAATGCAGAGTATGAGGCAGCACGTGAAGCGCAGGGCCTCCTTGAGCTCCAGATCGGCAAGCTCCAGAACCTCGTGGCTAACGCACGAGTGATCGACGAGTCGCAGATCGGAACAGACAAGGTTCAGATGCTCAATAAGGTGAAGGTAAAGAACCTGAACACCAACCAGATCATGAACTTCACCCTCGTCAGCGAGAACGAGGCCGACTTCATGGCAGGCAAGCTTGCAGCAAAGACCCCTATCGGACAGGCACTCATGGGCCACGGAGTAGGAGAAGTCGTTGAGGCAAAGGTACCTGCCGGCATCATCAAGTTCGAAATCCTCGACATTACCCTCTAACCATGCCAACAATATTCACCAGAATAGCCAACGGCGACATCCCGTCGTGGAAAGTAGCCGAAAACGAGGACTATTACGCATTCCTCGACATCGCGCCGATGGCAAAGGGCCACACCCTCGTCATCCCTAAGAAAGTAGAGGACGACTACATCTTCAATCTCGACGAGAATACCTACGCAGGCCTCTGCGCATTCGCACGCAAAGTGGCAAAAGCCATCGAAGCAGCCGTGCCATGCAAAAGGGTAGGCGTAGCCGTACTCGGAATGGAAGTCCCTCACACCCACATCCACCTTGTGCCGCTCAACACCGAGGCAGATATGGATTTCAGAAAGAAGAAACTGGAGCTCACCCCTGAAGAATTCAAGGAGACAGCTACCGCAATATGGAACGAATATGTCAAGATTCAGTAAAATCACAATGTTTGCCGCCCTTGCAATCATGGCGGCATCGTGCGGACGTACAGCAAAGATCGAAGGAACCGTTGCTGATGCACCGTCATCAAAGCTCGTAGTAAAGGCACTTGACGTAAACAAGTACCAGGTTCTCGACACAGTGGCGACAGACGCCGCAGGACGCTTCACCTACAAAGTGAACCTCGAAAAAGGCCAGCCTGAATTCGTATACGTATACCGCAACGGAATCAAGCTCGCATCCCTCCTCCTCAGCGAAGGAGACAAGGTCACAGTAAGCGCCGACACCCTCGGCCACTGGACAGTGGAAGGCTCTGAGGAATGCGCAAAGCTCGCACAGGTAGAAGCTGACTTCGCGGCAGCACAGGCAGCAATGGCTGCAGCCTCACAGTCAGACCTCGTGAAGGAGTACGTCAACTACTACAGAAGCAGAGTGAAATATGTGATGAGCAACCCATACTCACTCACAGTGGTTCCGGTATTCTTCCAGGTTCTCGGCGAAAACCTTCCGGTATTCGGACAGCAGACCGACGCCATCCATTTCACCAACGCAGCGGACTCACTCGAGACAGTATACCCTGATTCGAAATATGTAAAGGCACTCCGTGCCGAGGCAAAGACCCGTACCGACTACATGGAACTCTCCAACAGAATCGCCATGGCAGGCCAGGTTGACTACCTCGACATCGAACTCCCTGATCTCCAGGCAAAGAAGATCAAGCTCAGCGAGACCCACAACAAGGTGACCCTTGTCTACTTCTGGTCAGCTGCCGATGCAGCACAGAAGATGTTCAACCTCGACGTCCTCGCACCGGTCTACAAAGAGTTCCACGACAAGGGATTCGAGATCTATCAGGTGTCACTCGACGCAGACAAAGGCCTCTGGGCTAAGGTCGTAAAGGAGCAGAACCTCCCATGGACCAACGTATGCGACAGCCGCGGAGTGGCATCAACCTACGTTGCTCTATACAACATCTCAAAGCTTCCTGCGGCCTATGTAATCGGCGCAGACGGACTTGCAGCCACATCATTCTCAGATGCAGCATCACTCAGCAAGGTCGTAAGGACAGCCCTCGCAAAGAAATAGGCACAGCCCATAATACAACAAAGGCTATGAATCGTAAATTGAAGATTCATAGCCTTTGTTTTTGTTTAAGTTTTCGTTCAGGTGCCGGTACTTGTACCATGTGCTTCTCGCAACCCCTATCTTCCGGCACATCCGCGTGACGCTCATTCCCTGTTCGAGCATCTTCCGTATTCGAGGTTCATTCTGCCGGATCATCTCAATCTTTACCTCGCTTCCAATCCGCCGCCCCAGCCTCACTCCTTCTGCCTTCTTCAGTGCCAGGGCCTCTTTCGTCCGCATCGAGATCAGATTTCTCTCGATCTCAGCCACCAGCCCGAAGGCGAAACACAACACTTTGCTGTTTATTGAATTGTCGAAAGTGTACCGTTCCTTCGTTGTGTAGACGCATATCCCTCTTTCGACGCAGTAACCCATAATCTCCATGATTTCCGTCAGGGACCTGCTCAAGCGGGATATCTCCGTCACCACTAGAGTGTCTCCTGCCTTCAACTTCCTCAAGACCCTTCCCAGCTTCCGTTTCCGGTACCTGGTCTTTCCGCTAACGGTCTCAGTGATCCAGTCGTCAATCTCAAAAGACTTCTCCTCTGCAAACCGTCGGAACTCTTCGCGCTGATTGTCAGGATTCTGCTTCTCAGTGCTGACTCTAATGTAGCCGATTCTCATAATCTTAAAGTATTTAGGTTGTCAGCTATAAATTTAATTCTTATCTTTGAGAGTTAATCGCATACGAATCTTTATGATCAAACTGACCCATATATTCCGCTGGCTCTGGGACGCCTCCAAAGGCTACAGGCTCAGCATAACCGCCATCGGCCTCGTCAGCACACTCACTGTCGCGGTAGCCATGGCAAACGTCTGGATCAGCAAAAGACTCATAGACATAGCGACCCGCAACGCCGAAGGCAACCTCATGCACTTCATCATCCTCTTCGCAACCTGCGCCATCCTTCAGATCATCTTCTCGATCATCATCAGCAGGCTCGAGACAAAGACCGAAGTAAGCCTTCGCAACGCACTCAGACACAGATACTTCACCAAGATCATGGAAAGCCGCTGGCTCGGCAAGGAAGTCTTCCACACAGGAGACATGATCAGCAGACTCGACGGCGACGTCTCAAAGGTAGCGGACACCCTCGCCCGCACGATGCCCGCAGTCATCGCCACAGTCATCCAGCTCGCCGCCGCCCTCCTCTTCCTCGGCACCATGGACTGGCGTCTCGCCCTTGTCGTGGTCCTCATCATGCCTGCGGCCCTCCTGCTCAGCAGGGCATACGTCAACCGCATGCGCCGACTGACCAACGACATCCGCACCACTGACAGCAGGATCAACGCCCACCTCCAGGAAAACATCCAGCACAGAGCCCTCATCACCTCATTTGAGAACACCGGCCATGCGATCGACTCCCTCGGAGACTACCAGGACGACCTCCAGAGACAGACCATCACCCGCAACAACTACAACCTCTTCTCGCGCGGCATAGTGCAGCTCGGCTTCTCGGCCGGCTACGTCATCGCCTTCTCGTGGGGAGTCACAGGCATAGCATCTGGCGCCATCACCTTCGGAACCATGACGGCCTTCCTCCAGCTCGTAGGACAGATCCAGAGACCGATCTCCAAGATGTCCCGCCAGTTCTCCACAGCTGTCCACACAGTCACATCAGTCGACCGACTCTGCGAACTCGAACTCCCGCAGGAACAGCGCGGCGAGCCAGTCAAACTTGAAGGAAAGGTAGGCGTGCGCCTCACAGACGTCGACTTCACCTACCCTGACGCCCAGCGCAAGACCATCGAAGGATTCAGCCACGACTTCCAGCCTGGCAGCCTCACAGCCGTAGTAGGCGAGACCGGAATAGGCAAGAGCACCCTCATCAGACTCATGCTCTCACTCCTGTCTCCGGACAAAGGCACCCTAAGCTTCTACAACGCCGAACAAGAAGTAGAGATATCCCCACGCACCCGCTGCAACATAGTCTACGTCCCTCAGGGCAACACCCTCATCAGCGGCACCATCCGTGACAACCTCCAGATGGGCAAGCCGGACGCAACAGAGCAGGAAATGCGTGAAGCACTATACACCGCAGTCGCAGAATTCGTCCACGAACTTCCGGACGGACTCGACACAGTCTGCGGCGAAAAAGGAGCAGGACTCAGCGAAGGCCAGGCCCAGAGAATAGCCATCGCGCGCGCCCTTCTCCGCCCGGGAGGAGTGATCCTTCTCGACGAACCGACCTCGGCCCTCGACGGTCAGACCGAACAGCTTCTCCTTCAGAGAATCCGCACCCGACTTGAAGGAAGAACCCTGATCATGGTGACCCACAATCAGCAGACCGCGGAGCTCTGTACAGATAAAGTCCGAATGTCCTGATTTTTAGCGCAAAACATAGGGCTTTTGTGCTAAAAGTTTTCTATATTTGTGAGGATTTATCTGGAAATGGGAGCAATGCGAGAAAGGACCAGGTAAGTCTTAATACGTATCAATTAAAAATTCGATTTTGTAACTAATTGGTGTTCAAGGGTTTACTTGGATACCAAAGCCAAGTAGGTATGTGCGGTAACGAACAGAAGGTCTGGTTTGCAATGCGCGCTACGTACGGCAGGAATATGGAGGTGAAGAAAAAGCTTGACGAAGCAGGTTTCGAGTCCTTTGTTCCCATGCGGTATGTGGTCTCTCTTGACAGACGCGGACGCAAGACCAAGAAGTTCGTACCAGTGGTCAGAGACCTCGTCTTCATCCGCACCGACCAGGCCACAATGTACGGCCTCAAGCAGCAGTTTGAATCCCTAAGAAACATTTATATCCCGTCGGAGGACGGAAGGAAGCGCGTGGTCATCGTCACAGACGATCAGATGGACAGCTTCATGAAGGTCACAAAGACACTCAGCGACGGCCTTCTCTTCTTCACCCCTGACGAAGTAAACCTCAGCAAAGGCGTAAAGGTGCGCATCCACGGAGGCCAGTTCAACGGCCTGGAAGGCACATTCGTAAAGGTCAAGGGAGCCCGCGACAAAAGAGTCGTCGTGGAAGTCTCCGGAGTCATAGTCGTTGCCACATGCTCGCTCAAGTGCGACCTTATCGAGGTCCTCAAAGACTAACTCACACAAGATGCTTATAGCAGTAGATTTCGACGGTACCATCGTAGAGCACCGTTATCCTCACATCGGCAAGGAGATCCCCTTCGCCACAGCCACACTAAGAAAACTTCAGGAAGACGGACACAGGCTCATCCTCTGGACTGCCCGCGAAGGCAAGCTCCTCCAGGAAGCCATAGACTTCTGCGGCGAACGCGGAGTTGAATTCTTCGCCGTCAACAGCAACTACCCTGGCGAAGAAGTCGACGAAGCCGGCATCCGAGCCCGCAAGCTCCACGCCGACCTCTTCATCGACGACCGCGCCGTAGGCGGCCTCCCCGAATGGGGCGCCATCTACGAAATAGTCCGCAACCGCTGGACCTGGCGCCAGTACTACGAATACCTCGGCACCCTCGAAGAACCTAAGAAAGGGTTTTGGGGTAGGATTTGTGGGAGGTAGAGCCTAAATTTAAATGAAAAAAATATCACAGAGGGACTCAAATATTGAATTGTTAAGGATCATTGCTATGGTGATGGTCCTGATTCTTCATGCTGACTTCCAGGCATTGGGCACTCCGGGTGCGGCTGAGATCGTTTCGAAGCCGATATCATCGTCTGTGAGGGTTCTGTTGGAGATGATGTCAATCGGAGCAGTGAATATATTCGTGTTGATATCAGGATGGTTTACAATCAAGCCATCAGTTAAAGGATTCTCCACTTTTATATTTCAGTGGCTGTTCTTTTCCATTGGAGCTTATGTCGTGTCGGTGCTTTGGGGCTTCTCGGAAATTTCGATAAAAGGATTTGCAAAATGCTTAGCACTGATAGATGCCCCAGGATATTGGTTTATCCTTTCCTATATTTGTCTGTATTTCTTTGCACCTGTTTTGAACGCTTTTATAAATAATACCAACAAGCGTGAATTATTGACGGTAATATTGTTCTTCTTTACTTTTCAGACAGCGTATGCGTTTCTCGGAAATGGGGCTGATTTTCTTGTAAAAGGATATTCGGCCCTGTCATTCATGGGCTTATACTTGCTGGCAGCATATGTTAAGCGCTACTGTGATTTGACAAGAATATCAAGACGTCTTTATCTGTATTCATATCTGACATTATCGTTAATACTATCGTTTATATTTATCGTTGGTACTTTAACAGACATAGGACCAGTTACATCAAGGTTATTGTGTTACTCGAATCCATTGGTGATAATGTCATCATTGTCATTGCTGCTTTATTTTACCAGACTCTCGTTCAAAAGCGGATTTGTCAATTCCGTATCAAGGAGTTCATTTGCAGTTTACCTGCTGCATTGCAGCCCTTTCGTTTATAGTTATGCCTATCTTCCAAGCGTATCAAACTATAGCGGATATCCATTGAAAGTCATTTCAGTGGTAGCTCTGTGGTTTGTGGTGGCAATTCTTATTGATAAGGTGAGGTTGATGGCTTGGAATTTTGTATTATCCAAGTTTGGTGGATTTACCAAATTATAGATAGAGAGTTGACCCTCAATGTTGAAAATCATAGTTTATGTCATCACTAAAAGATAAGACAGTCAAAGGAGTAATATGGAGTGCTGTTGACCGATTTTCGGCACAGGGAATTCAGTTTGTATTCAGTTTAATAAGTTCTTGTTATATAATTAATATTTTTATTCCTCGCTTGTTATGGTAAGCAGCGATCTTCGAAAAGATAGTTTAGATTTATTGCGTTTCCCATTAGCAATAATAGTTGTAATAGCTCATGTTTTTGGACCGAGTGCTGCTCCAAATGAATATCTTTATTGGAGTCAAGATTTTAATGTATTTCATGGTCTAAATCTTTTTATAGACTCTTTCTTACGTGGTATATCGGTGCCAATATATTTCTTTATATCTGGTTTTGTGTTTTTTCTTAACACAGACTTTAACAAAGAAGTTTATTTGCGAAAGTTGCGTAATCGTGTTAAGACATTACTAGTTCCATATATATATGGAATACCGTCGCTATACTATTGGTATTAGTGAAGCAACTACCTTTATTTTCTGCGTTCTTATCTTATCAAGGAGCAGAACTTAATTTTACATTTAAAAATATACTATCATGTTTTTGGCAAGACAATGGCATGTTGTCCCCACCTCCATCAGAAGCTGGTTTGATTGTTCCTGTTTCACCTTTTCCTATTAATGCTGCTCTATGGTTCCTAAGAGATTTGATGATTGTAGTGATATTTAGCCCACTGATTTACTGGATGATTAAACGGTTTAAATCAGCATATGTTATAATTTTAGGAATAGTATATATGTTGACGATAGTTTATGGTGGCGTATTAGGTATAAGTGCATTATTCTTCTTTTCATGGGGAGCATACATGAGCCTTAATGGAGCAGATATAATTTCGAAATTTCGTCCATATTTTCAGGTGTCTTTATTTGTGTATTTGATCTGTGGATTGTTATATTCCTTTTTACCAGATACTTCAGTGGCTTCTTATATTAAACTAATTCAGAGTTTTGTTGGTTTGGTGTTTCTGTTTAATTTGTCAGCCTTTTTATTGGAGAAAAATATTTGTCGGGTTAATAAATTTCTGTCATCTGCATCGTTCTTTCTATATATAACACATTGCTTGTTGGTTCATAGAGTCACTAAAGTTGTGTTGAGAATATTTGAACCAACAAGTGATTTAGGAGTAACAGGAACTTATCTTTTAAGCACGACATTGACTGTGCTATCACTTGTTCTAAGTTATTATATTCTTAAAAGTTATTTTCCTAGAATATTAGTGCTTGTCACTGGTAGAAGATGAGGTTCTCTAACATTAATATATGGGTGAACTTAAGGACAAGACAGTAAAAGGAGTAATATGGAGCGCTGTTGACCGGTTCTCGGCACAGGGAATTCAGTTTGTGTTCAGCATACTGATAGCTAGGTTGCTGGTGCCGGAGGATTATGGCGTGATTGCAATGATTGGCATATTCTTGGGCGTTTCAAATTCTTTTATCGATAGTGGATTTGGAACGGCTCTGGTCAGGAAGATTGATAGAACGGAGACGGACTTCTCAACTGTCTTTTATTTCAATAATGTCGTAGCGATTTTATTCTATCTTGCATTATATTTCGCTGCACCTGCTATTGCAAGATTTTATGATACGCCGTTGCTTGTTCCTGTAACTAGGATAGTAGCATTAGGACTTCCAATTGGAGCATTGTCAGGAATCCATAGTGCTAAACTATCAATAGCAATTGACTTTAAGTCTAGGGCAAAGATTTCAATTATATCCACTATGCTGACTGGTGCCGTGGGATTATGGATGGCGTATTCTGGATATGGTGTCTGGGCTCTTGTTGTGCAGATGGTTTTAGCCTCTGCTATTAGAACTATAATGCTGTGGATTATTGTCAAGTGGTTTCCAAAAATGATTTTCTCATGGGTATCATTTAAAGAATTGTTCACTTTTGGTTCTAAACTCCTTGCCTCAGGCTTGTTGGATACAGTTTACAATAATATTTATACTTTAGTAATTGGAAGGATCTTTTCTCCGTCAGTGCTAGGAGTATATGGAAAGGCTAGATCATTGGCAGATTTTCCTTCCTCAAATATCACGAGTGTGCTTCAAAGTGTTTCATTCCCGGTACTGAGTGCAATTCAGAATGAGGAAGAACGACTTGCAGATGCGTATAAGAGGTTTTTGAAGATATCTGCATTTGTGATTTTTCCATTGATATTGGGATTATCATCTGTGGCAGATCCATTTATTAGGATAGTTCTGACTGATAAATGGGAAGACGCGATTTATATTCTGCAGATCATCTGTTTTGCAATGATGTGGTATCCAATCCACGCAATAAATCTTAATATTCTTGAAGTCAAAGGGCGTTCGGACTATTTCTTAAAACTCGAAATCATTAAGAAGATCCAAGGTGTTACAATACTCTGCATTACTGTTCCAATGGGAATTGTAGTTATGTGTTATGGTCAGGTGGTGAGCTCATTGATTAGCTTGATATGGAATACTTACTACACTAAAAGGCTAATAGGCTATGGATATTGGGCACAGATGAAGGATTTGATGCCGATATTTATCCATTCATTTGTAATGTGGGTACTTGTTCTTTTGGTAGTCCATTTTATGCCGACCTTGTGGCTTAAGCTCATAGTCGGAGTGTTGTCTGGAATGGTATATTATATTGCCGGAGCGTTCCTGATGAAGTTTCCGGAGGTAGACGAGATCTTGAGAATCTTAAAACTTAAACGAAAATAATATTCGTCATTATGAACGAAAAACAAATAACAGTAACATCCCCTTTGCTTCCTGATCTGGAGGAGTTCCATGCTCTGCTCAAGGAGATATGGGATAGTAAATGGGTCACAAACAACGGCTCTTTTCACAAGCAGTTGGAAAAGGAACTTGCAGAGTATCTTAAGGTTCCATACATCAGTCTGTTCACAAACGGAACTTTGCCTTTGTTGACTGCGCTGCAGGCTTTGCGTATTACTGGAGAAGTCATCACTACTCCTTACAGTTTTGTCGCTACAACTCATAGTATTTGGTGGAATGGTTGCAAACCGGTGTTTGTGGATGTGGATCCTGCAACTGGAAATATGGATCCTAATAAGATCGAGGCTGCAATTACAAACAAGACAACTGCAATCATGCCTGTGCATGTCTATGGAAAGCCATGTGATACCAAGAGGATCAAGGAGATTGCGGATAAATATGGCTTGAAAGTCATTTATGATGCTGCCCATGCATTCGGAGTTGAGGTCAATGGTGAAAGCGTTCTTACCGCCGGTGATATGTCTACTTTGAGTTTCCATGCTACAAAGGTTTACAACACCCTTGAAGGTGGTGCTTTGGTAATGCACGATGCGGAGACTAAGAAGAGGATTGACTATCTTAAGAATTTTGGATTTGCTGGTGAGACTGAAGTTGTAGCGCCAGGTATCAATAGCAAGGTCGATGAGGTTAGATCAGCATACGGTATCCTTAACCTTCGTCAGGTGGATGCTGCGATAGAGGCTCGCCATCAGGTTGCGGTAAAATATAGAGAGGCCTTGCGTCCTGTTGATGGTATTACCTTCATGGATGATATGCCGGGAGTGAAGCATAACTACTCATACTTCCCGATCTTTATTGATGCGGAGAAATATGGCATTACAAGGGACGAACTGTATGAAAAGATGAGAAGCTATAATGTTCTTGGCAGACGTTATTTCTATCCTTTGATCAGTACATTCTCAACATATCGAGGATTGGAGTCTGCTGCTCCTAAGAATTTGCCGAATGCCCATAAGATGGCTGATTCGGTTATTTGTCTGCCTATGCACCATGAGTTGAGTGCAGAGGATATTCATAGGGTTTTGGATTTGATAATGAAGTAATGGGAAAGCAGAAGAGGTTGATGCTGTTAGGAGGCATCAGATATCTTTTACCTGTTATAAAGGCAGCGCATGAACAGGGATACTATGTTATAACTGCTGATTATCTACCAGATAATATAGCTCATAAATATTCAGATGAATATGTTAATGTGAGCATTATCGATAAAGAAGCGGTACTTAAAGTTGCCAGGGAAAAAGAGATCGATGGCATTATGTCGTTTGGAGTGGATCCGGGCGTGATAGCAGCTTCCTATGTTCAGAATCAGATGGGGTTACCATCCTTTGGACCATTTGAGAGTGTAGTCATATTGCAGAATAAAGATAAATTCCGTGCGTTTCTGAGAGATAATGGATTTAATGTTCCATGGGCGTATGGTTTTGATTCAGTGGAAGATGCATTGTTGAACAGAACAAAATTCACATTCCCTCTTATTGTGAAACCGACTGATTCAGCAGGAAGCAAAGGATGCACAAGGGTTGATGATGAGAGTACTCTTAAATCCGCATTGGAATATGCGATAAAATATTCCATAGGAGGGAAAATCATAGTCGAAGAATTTATCGAGAAGAGAGGTTGTTCGTCAGATACAGACAGTTATGCAGAAGACGGAGTTCTGAAGTTTGTCAGTTTTTCTGCTCAACGCTTTGATGACAATGCCATCAATCCATATACCCCGGCAGCATATTCTTGGCCATCGACTTTTACAGGAGATGAAGAGGCTTATTTAACTTCTGAGATTCAGCGATTGATAACTCTTCTTGGTATGAAGACAGCGGTATTCAATATAGAGACGCGTGTTGGAAAGAACGGCAAGCCGTATATCATGGAGTTGACTCCGAGAGGTGGAGGAAATCGACTTTGTGAGATGTTGAGATATGCTACTGGAGTGGATTTGATAACAGCTATAACAAGAGCGATGGTTGGTGATGAACCGGGCGAGATCAAGCAGAAGCCATATAATGGATATTGGGCTGAAGTAATACTCCATGCAGAAAGAAGTGGTATTTTTCAAGAATTGAAGATTGATTCGTCGTTAAAACCACATGTGATTGAAGAGGATTTGTGGGTCAATCCGGGTAATTCTGTACGTGGCTTTGAAGGTGCAAATGATGCATTAGGAACATTAGTTTTGAAGTTTGATAATGATGATACCATATTCAATGTTGTATCTAAAATTCATCAGTTAGTTAAAGTTTGTATTCGGTAATGGAATCAATTGGCGGTTACTTTGAATTAGAACTAGTAGATAGGGGGGAGTTTATTCATGATGATGGTATTCTCGTGAATACGGGACGTAATGCCTTAGAACTGATCCTGTCAAACCTTCCGAGTAATTCAAAAGTGCACATACCGAAGTATACATGCGAAGTCGTTCTAGAACCGTTTCAGAAGCTAGGCGTACAATATTCTTTTTACTCTATCAACTATCAGTTGGAGATCGCTGATGAAATAGTGCTTGGTCAAGATGAATATCTGCTTTATACAAACTACTTTGGAGTAAAGGATAATTATGTAAGACGCCTTGTAGAGTTGTATCCCAATCGAGTAATTATAGACAATGCTCAGGCTCTATTTTCAGAACCGACAACGATGTGTTTCTATAGTCCACGTAAATTTGTTGGAATTCCAGATGGCGGTATTGCTTACATGGATAAGCCTATTGATATCTCAGAATATGAGCAGGATTGTTCTTTTGACAGATGCTCACACCTTTTAAAGAGAATAGATTTAGGGGCAGGTGCTGGATATGCTGATTTTAAAGACAATTCAAGTCTATTGAAAAATCAACCGATAAGAAAAATGTCCAAGCTTACTCAAGCATTGTTGAGAACAATAGATTTTGAAAAAGTAAAAAGTAGACGCAGAGAAAATTTTGCTATACTTAATTCTCTTTTGGGCTCTTCTAATAAGCTTAAATTAGACAGCTTGGAATCAATAGCTTGTCCGATGGTTTATCCATATATGACAGATGATGAGAGTATACGTCAAAGACTAATTGATAATAAGGTTTTTGTTGCAACTTATTGGCCGAATGTGAGTGAATGGTGCGAGTGGGGAACTATTGAACTCCAACTAGCACAAACTATTATACCTTTGCCGATAGATCAAAGGTATAAAGAAGAAGCATTAATTGAAATCTTTAAATTATTATAAAATGAATACTAACAGCAGAGTGTATCTTAGAGCTCTTGAACCAGATGACTATAAGGTATCTATAAATTGGAGAAAGGATGATGAAATCTTGAGCATGCTAGGTGGCCCTAAGTACTTTGTATCAGAAGCATATGAGAAAAAGTGGGTCGAAGATGCTATCTTTTCTTCTAAAGATTTGAAACTTGCGATATGCTTGCGTGATAGTAATCGTTATATTGGTAATGTATATATGACAGATATTGACATGGTCAATAGAAAGTGCGTGAGCCACATAATGGTAGGGGAGAAGGACTGTTGGGGAAAAGGTTATGCAGCGGAGGCGTTATCTATGGCTATAGACTTTATGGTCAATGAAAGGGGAATCCAACGTATTGAGGCTTTGATCTTGGAAGATAATAAGCAGTCAATAAGGATGCACGAAAAGTGTGGATATTTTTTAGAAGGAGTCAAACGAAGTGCTGTTTATAAGAGTGGTACATTTCATAATCAGTGTATAATGGCATATATAAAAGAATAGTTAAGTATGCAATCAAAAGGAATAGTAGTAAGTGTTGCATGTATAACATATAATCATGCACCATATATACGTCAATGTTTGGAAGGTTTTCTACTGCAGAAAACAAATTTCCCTATAGAAATAATTGTTCACGATGACGCTTCTACAGATGGAACTGACGATATAATAAGAGAGTACGCTCTTAAATACCCCGAATTGTTTAAAGTAATTCTACAAGAAGAGAATCAGTATTCAAAAGGTGTGGATGTTTTAAGTCTTGTTTTTGAACGATCAGCTGGGAAATATATCGCTTTTTGTGAGGGGGATGACTATTGGACAGATCCGTTGAAATTGCAGAAGCAGGTTGATTTTTTGGAGAACAATCCGGATTATGTAATGTGCTCTCACAACTATAGCTTTTTTTTCATGAATGAGATGAAACGAGTTTCGTATGTTGAAACAATCGGAAGGGATTATTCTCTTGAATCACTTACGAAAGGCGAATGGTTGTATCAGCCGCTTACATTAATGTTTAGAAGTCAAACATTGTGGGAGTCTGAAATATTAAGATACACATCAATTATAGATAATATTTTGTTGTACAATTTGTTAAAACGAGGTGGTGGATATTGTATGCCAGATGACATGGGGGTTTATCGTGTACATTCTAATGGCGTATGGTCTGGGATAAATCAGGAAAGAAAATTAATGATGGGATATAAGTCTATATTGGCAATTTATGAAGTTGAACAATCAGATATGGCGGCCCAATTCTTATTAACGCAGTTTACTAAATTGTCGAGTCGCAAGTCGCTGATAAAGCAACACAGAATAATATTAAGAGCCTTAGCCATCTTGAAGAAACATTATGGGTTATCATTTGTTGTAAAACTGGTATTTAATAAAATGTTCTTGAATAAGAACTTTAAGTATTAAAATCTTGGACAAAAATTGTAGTGCGTTTGTATATATGAAGATAAAGCCTCTAATCTCTCTAATACTTCCAGTATATAATGCTGAAGTTACTTTATCAAAATGTCTTGATTCAATATTAGGCCAATCATATAAAAACTATGAGTTACTTATAGTGGATGATGGTTCTACAGATGCGTCTCTTATAATAAGCAAACGCTATTCCGAACGGGATTATAGAATTAAAGTCATTGCGACCACAAATGGAGGTGCCTCTTCAGCGAGAAATTATGGACTAGAGAACGCTAAGGGAGAATGGATTGCATTTATAGATGCAGATGATACTGTTTCAGATGAATGGCTGGAGTTGTACGTTAAAAATATTCACGATGTTGATTTTGTTGTCCAGAAGATGATACCTGTTGGTAATCATATAGATACAGATAGGACTTTGCAACTGGATTTTTGTGGAGTAATCAGGGATGGCGTACCTAAGATGTTTAATACTTATATGTTTGGCAGTGTTTGTAATAAATTATTTAATGCTAAAATAATTCATGACCATAATATTCGCTTTAAGAATGTTATAAAGTTTCGCGAAGATGAAGTTTTTGTTATGGAGTATTGTTGCCATGCTGATAGGGTTAGAGTTATTCCACAAGGAGGATATTATTATATGGTGCCTGATATGATTAGAAAATATGACGAGATTGATCATTTCTATACCTTGTCGGAATTGTATGCTCGTGTTTTGGATTTAGAGATCCCTTTTACTGAACACATTCATGAGTCATATTTACGGGAGTTTACAAATGCTTTATTTGATTCATATAGGCAAAAAGAGTCAGATACTCTTTATAAATTAAAAAAATATATAAATATAGTTGGAAAAGACTTTAAGAATCTGCAGAACTTATCATTTCTGACAAAGATTTCCTTTGTATTTCCGCCGCGAATCGCAGATGTTTTGTTTAGTATTAAAGCGAAATATTAATTGTTAATTTATCAATATGGTGACAGCTATAATTATACTAAATTATAATAATTATAAAGATACGATTAATTGTATAGAGAGCGTAGAACGTTACAACACGTCATCAATTAAATATATTGTGGTTGATAATGGATCAACTGCTCCGAATTGTGTGGATTCGCTGCAACACTATTTCGCAAATAGATTTGTAGACAATTATTTGGTCATAAAAGACAAAGGGTGCGCTCCAGCTACCTTGCCCTATATGACCTTAATGATCAATGAAAAGAATGAGGGTTATGCGCGTGGAAATAATATTGGATTAACAATGGCCTATGGTGATCCAACAATTGATAATGTGATGATCTTGAATAATGATATTCTATTTGTTGAAGATATCATACCCGAGTTAAAGCGAACATTAAGTACAGTTCCTGATGCGGCTATTGTTAGCCCTGTACTCTATAAAAAAAATGAGATTGAAATTGACTATACTTGTGCAAGACGTAAAAGTACGTTACAGGAGGAAATCACATACAATATACTCCATTGGATAACGCCAAAATATGTTGATAAGAAATTGAGTCGACGATATATATTACTTAATTCATCTGAAGGCAATTTGCTCCCTATAGATCTTCCCTCTGGGTCATGTATGTTATTAACAAAAGAATTGTTTCAGAAAATAGATTCTTTTGATCCTAATACATTTCTGTATTGGGAAGAACAGATATTATATGAAAAGATTGAAAGGATAAATAGAAAGAATTATATACGCAAGGACCTTAAATGTATTCATCTTGGCGGAGCATCAACTTCTATGTCAGTAAAGTCATTTTTTACAATTAAGTGTGGGAATGATAGTTCGTTCTATTATTGGAAGAATTATGCGCAGGTCTCGTATCTGGAACTAGTCCTTTTGAGATTATCAATGTATTTCAATAATATATTGACAGTTGCTCGAATGGTTTTAATGAAGTTTATTAGAAGAAATTTCTAAAATGGCAGCAAGAGAGTTTCTATTTACAGTTTTCACTCCTGTATATAATGGGGAGAAATTTATTCATAGAGTATTCGATTCATTGAAGAAATCAACATATCGTAATTTTGAATGGATTATTATTAATGACGCTTCTACGGATCATAGTGATGAAATTATCCGCCACTTTATAAGTGATGTGGATTGGGATATAACGTATATAAGTTGGGAACAGAATAGCGGAAAGCATATAGCTTGGAATTATGCAGCAAAGATTGCAAAAGGGGAGATATTTATTACTCTTGATTGTGATGATGCATGTGTGCCAACAGCATTAGAATTTCTGAATCAAAAATGGAATCTTTATTTCGATGATGCCACTATATATGGTATTGACACATTATGTGCCGATCCTGTTACGAATGAGGTCTGTGGCTCCCAATATCCCGTAGATGGAATCAAATCTGATTATAATGAGTTATGTAATAAATATAAGGTGAGTGGTGAAAAGTGGAATTCTTTTAGAACAGATTATATGAAGAGGTTTCCATTTCCCGAAATAAAAGCTCACTACTATACAGAGTGCTATTTGTTGTATTCATTAGGGGCAAAGTATAGCATGATTGGCTTTAATCAACCATTAAGGCTCTATTATCAAGAACCCTCGTCATTAATGCATAAAAGAGTTGTTAATATTAATACTCTGCATATGATTGTCCACTATCAATCGTGGCACATAGGGAATATGGGAGGAATCCTTTTGAAAGAAAATCCTAGAGAATATACAAGATGCTTTTCTGAGCTAATTAGAACATGGGTTAAATATATGATCATGCGTGTTCTTAGAATATATGAAATTAGAAGATACTAAGTAATGGATTATTCTGTTGTAATTCGAACCTTAGGTAGGGCAGGGGCGTTATACCAAATGACGTTGAATTCAATTTGTGCCCAAACAGTACGTCCTAAAAATATTATAGTATATATTGCTGATGGGTGTGCTTTGCCTAAAGAGACAGTCGGGGTCGAGAACTATGTATACGTACCCAAAGGTATGGTAGCTCAAAGAGCGCTTAAATACGATGAGGTTAAGACAGAATATTGCCTCTTTCTTGATGATGATGTGTTTTTACCACCTGATGCGGTGGAAAAAATGTATGATGAACTGATTCAAAACGAAGCTCAAGTTATATCTCCATGTACATTTGAGAACCATAAGGCCTCGTTTAAGTCAAAAGTCATAAAAATGTTGACTGGTAAAGAGGTTTTCAGAATTTGTGATAATAGGTGGGCTTTCAAGGTATTAAGCACAGCAGGTTTTTCATATAATAACAATCCGACAAAACATGTTTATGAGTCACAATCAAATGCCGGTCCTTGTTTTTTCTGCAGGAAAAGCGATTTTCTTAAGATCAAGTATGATGAGGAGTTATGGCTTGACAAGACGTACTATGCTTTGCCCGATGATCAGATAATGTTTTATAAGATGTACAAGAAGGGTCTGAAGATCTTGACATCATTTGATTCTGGAGTAGTTCATCTTGATGCGAGCACCACGATTGCAAACCCTAAGGAAAAATCTCTTAAACTCATATTTTCTGAATATCGTAACAAGTTAATATTCTGGCATCGTTTCATTTACCTTCCAGAAAAGTCTTGCGTGATGAAAGTATGGAGCATACTTGCTATTGCTTATGCCTATGGTATTCAAGCTTTCAAACATTCTTTTTTTTATTTCATTGGAAAGAAAGAAGAGGCGACGGCTTTTTATAATGGTGTTAGGGATGCGGTGTTTTTTTTAAAGTCAGAGGATTACAGCTCTTTGCCGCGTGTGTAAATAATCATTGTTGTTGATAAATTATGTTTCATGCTCTGTACGGTTAGACCCTCTGTAGAATGTGGACAGTGAAGCATTCTACAAAACTTATTGATTGACAAAGTGTTAAGTTGTTTAGACTGAGGACTGATTGTCCGTACAAAAGTCGTCTAAACATTTATTTTACGAAGATTCT
>JBGUTV010000046.1:0-4659 GCA_045133255.1 Candidatus Cryptobacteroides sp. | reverse complement strand
TGAGGATCCACCTCTTCCCATTCCGAACAGAGAAGTTAAGCTCACCATCGCCGATGGTACTGCCCCACCAGGTGGGAGAGTAGGTAGCTGCCACTTTCTTATACGACACCCTGTCATCATACGATGACGGGGTGTTTTGTTTTGCATATCCCGGTCCTCCCCAGTCACATGTCCATACTGACCTTGTTCAGCTTCTGAACCTATAGTCGGAAGTGCCGAGAGCCTCAGGAGTGTTCGTCCACCCTGATCATTTCATAAAACCGCATTATCATAAATACAAAAAAAGCCTTTCCAACTGATGGAAAGGCTTTTTGCTTGGTGGAGATAGTCGGAGTCGAACCGACGACCCCCTGCTTGCAAAGCAGGTGCTCTAGCCAACTGAGCTATACCCCCGAATGCGGATGCAAAGATGCAACTAAATTTCGGATTCTCCAAATTTTTCTACACGATTTGTACGCATTTTCATATATCTCATTATTCATCTTTCTATGTCAGAAGACCATATACAGCTTGACCTTTAAGATCTTCCTCAATCTTGAGCAGTCTGTTGTATTTTGCTATTCTTTCTGTTCTGCTGAGCGATCCTGTCTTGATTTGTCCGCTGTCAGTAGCCACAGCAAGATCTGCAATTGTAGTATCCTCAGTCTCACCTGACCTGTGTGAAATGATGGTCTTATATCCATTTCTTTGTGCTAGTGCAATTGCTTCAAGTGTTTCAGTAAGAGTTCCTATCTGATTCAGTTTTATCAGGATTGCATTCGCACAATTCATATCTATTCCTTTTTTAAGATAATGTATGTTTGTTACGAAAAGGTCATCACCGACAAGTTGACATCTTTCACCCAGTTCCTGCGTCAGTCGCACCCATCCAAGCCAGTCATTTTCTGACATACCATCCTCTATTGAATCAATAGGATATCTTTCGACAAGACTTTTAAGGTATTCAATCTGCTCCTCCCTGTTCAGCCTCTTTCCCTTTTCGCCTTCAAATATCGTGTAATCATACATCCCGTCCTTATAGAATTCTGATGATGCGCAGTCCAAGGCAATGGTTATATCTCTGCCTGGAAGATAACCAGCTGAATCAATGGCCATCATAATCAATTCCAGAGCTTCTTCAGTTCCGGACAGTTTTGGTGCGAAACCACCTTCATCTCCTACAGCTGTGCTTAATCCGCGCTCTTTCAGAACTTTCTTGAGACGTTGGAATACTTCAGCACCCATTCTCAGACCTTCACAGAAACTACCGGCACCTACGGGACGTATCATGAATTCCTGGAAAGCAATAGGAGAGTCACTGTGTGAACCCCCATTGATGATATTCATCATCGGAACGGGCATGACATTGGAATTTGGTGCGCCAAGGTATCTGTATAGAGGAGTTCCCAGAAAGGAAGCTGCAGCTTTGGCTACAGCGAGAGAGACAGCCAGAATTGCATTGGCGCCAAGTCTTGACTTGTTTTCTGTTCCGTCTAGTACTCTCATCTTTCTGTCTATTGCGCTCTGCTCGAATACGCTCATTCCGATCAGTTCAGGAGCTATGATTTCATTGATGTTCGAAACAGCTTTCAGTACCCCCTTTCCGAAGTAACGTGCCGGATTACCGTCTCTCAGTTCAATCGCCTCATGTTCACCTGTAGATGCACCTGATGGCACGGAGGCTGTTCCAATATGTCCGCTTTCCAGTATTACTTCTGCTTCTATGGTAGGCGTTCCCCTTGAATCAAGGATCTCTCTTCCGTGTATATCTTTTATCTTCATATTTCCTGCATTTTAGACTAAAATGAAAAAACATGCAAAAAATGTTCCTTAAAATTTGGAATATAAAAAATAGTTCTTACCTTTGTACCCGATTGATCGAAACAGTATGTTCTATACTTTTCACAATCTATTGGTTATTAGTTTTAGTGTTATTAATTATGTGGTTAGTATGAGACACCCCACGTGAGTGGCGAGTCTCATTTTGTTTTTATATATATGCTTGATTTAGAGTAACATAGCGCTATAGCCGACTGCTAATGCTACGATACAGTTAATTGCTTTGGCCCAAAGGAAACTTTTTCTGCTTTCTGCAATCAGAGGCAGTGATGCATGTCCATCCTGAGAAATGCTGCTTGCAAGCAATACTGGCAGCGGAACCACTCCAGCTGCATAGAGTGTGACGAAAATCATGTGTGGGCCAGATTCCGGGATTATTCCTATAAGCGTCGCAAGAATTATCATCAAGGCTGTGTTTTCACTTATCCACTTGTCAATGCTGATATACTGCATGCCGATTCCCACTATCATTAGAACTCCAAATGTCCATAGGAATATGGTCAACAGGTGCCTTTTCACTATATGCTTCCAAAGATGTTCCTCTATGAAATGATCGGATCCGAACAGGAGTACAATCAGAACCAGGATGCTTAAGCCTGCAAAAATGACATTCATCCATTGTTCGTCCAGCAGATTTATAGTTGGGGAGTGATCACTGTGCTCATGATGGCAGTGAGAGTGCTCTTGACAACATGCGTCTGTTTCTGCTCCGTGGCTATGTGTGTTGTGATCGTGCCCCAGGTGACCTGTAGCCAGTGCTGCAATAAAGAATGCCAGCCCAATCAGCATTGTCATCCTTTTCCATCCGTAATGGCGGGCCCCCTCCCTTGTATGTCGAAATGATGTGCCATCTTCGTCGCTGCATGATTCTCCGGTCGATTCGTGTACGGCATATCCTTCGTGACAATCTGTTTCAGCTCCACATTCTGCATGGTCTGATTTATTGCACCTCTTTTTGTGTATCCTGTCGTAGACAAGATCAGTAATGATACCTGCTGCTATCGCTACAATGAACAGTATTGCAAAGATAAGCAGGGCCTTTTCAGGAATCATTGCAAGCATCACGAATGCTTCATCTCCTGATGATGCGATCATCATTGCTACGAGAGCTCCAAAGCTGAACATCCTGTGAGTGTAGAGTGATACGGTTGCAAAACCTCCCATACACCCTGGAACTGAACCGAGCAAGGCCCCGAATACTACTTGTCCGATCTTAGTCTTTTTCAGACCTTTGAAAAAGAGTCCTCTCGATTCAATGTTGAGTGACTCGATCATCATCATCATGACAACTACGAGCCCTGTGATGAGAATGGAATTCCTGAGTATGTCTATAAGAAGATGCATGTTATTCTATCCAGCCGGTAATGAACAGATTTACTATAGGACGAAGTGGGGAGTTCGTGGTAAGATTCACGATAGCAAGAACTTCTCCCTTAGGCATTCCTGTTGTATCAAGATGAACTCTGAATCCTACGGTTTCACCAGGTGCCGCAACCGGAATTGTGCTGTGTGACCATTTGCAGGAGTTGACATCTACTTTATATATGCAGAAAGGCTTGCTTCCCTTATTTGTGAACTCAAATGTTGCATGGACAGTCTCTCCTGCCTTGATTTTACCGAAAGTCCAGGTGCTGGACTCGAATTGTGGTCTCGGACCTTTTGACTTTTCCTCTTCGGAGAGTCCCTTGAAATCCTCCTTTGTAAATGCCCAGAATCCCAGACGTTTGTCGCCATTATTTGCGGAATGTGTATCTCCGTCAATTACAGGTACTGCCCAATAATCGTTTCTGCCCCATTTATCTCTGGAAGCTTTGATTGTAAATTCGAGTTCCGCTGTTGCTCTGGCGGGAATAGGATTAGGGGTCACATTCACGGTAAGATGCTCGGATACATCCTTGAAATCTACTTTCAATGGTCTGTCAGAAAGATTTGCGACATTCACAAAGTCACTCCGCATGCCTCCCTGTTCAAGATTGCCGCATTTAATGTATGTTTCCTTGATTCCCAATGACCCGAAGCGGATTCCGTAGAGTTCTTCAAGTGATTTCTGCTTCTCATGAGCTATACCTCTTACTTTGAGTATATAAGGCTTCTTTACGTCAGAGAAATAGACGGTCAGAGATTTGTCAAAGGGATAAGGGCCTTCGTCATTTGAGTATGTGACACTGATCTTACCTTCTGCACCAGGTCTTAGAGGCTCTCTTGTCCACTTTACATCTGTACATCCGCATGATGACACGACATTGTATATGACGGCTGGAGCCTGACCGATGTTCTTCACTGTGAATGTACAGGATACGGGACCGTTCTCGATAAGCACGTCTCCGAAATCGTGTATATTCTTGTCAATTTCAAGATTGCTGCCTATCTTTTCCTGTGCTGAGCCTGCGAGGCTTATCAGGGATAGCAGCACTAATATGATGTGTCTCTTCATTTTCAGTGTTCTTAGCATCGATGTCTACACAAAGATAGTACAAAACATCAGATGACCGGTGTTTTGAATATTGAAATTTATCATTAAATTTGCATTTCCGAATATTTCGGCATCAAGTTGGGAATATTAACTAACATTAAATATCAATTAAAATGGCTTACAGAATTACAGAAGACTGCGCAGCTTGCGGTACCTGCCTTCCAGAGTGCCCAGTAGGCGCAATTTCAGAGGGTGACATCTACAAGATCGATCCTAACGCTTGCATTGATTGTGGTACATGTGCTGACGCTTGCCCTATGGGTGCAATCGTTGCCGGTGAGTAATCATCTCCGCGTCAACCGGTTGTTATAAACAACAAAAAGTGGCATTCGCCACTCGTAGACTTCGGCTCCCGAGTAGGGAGGGGA
>JBGUTV010000045.1:0-92589 GCA_045133255.1 Candidatus Cryptobacteroides sp. | reverse complement strand
TGTTTGGAAGAAGTCAGTATCTATCGGACAGTGCTGGTATGCATCTGTTGGTATCAAGTATATGTTTAACTAATAAATTATCAGGAATAATATGAAATTAAGATATATTTTCACGGCTCTGGCTGCAGCAGCCCTCGCATTCGTGGGTTGCCAGGAGGAAGAGCGATTCCTTGATGAGGTACAGGTTTCGGAGTCAATTGTAGCTATTCCAATCGAAGGTGGAGAGGCAAAGTTGACTGTCAACGCAACTGCAGACTGGTCTTTTGTTGAGACAAAATTGTGGCCGGAGGAGGTTACCAAGGATAAAGATGGAAAGGAAGTAAGAAAACCATCATGGGTTGCTATTGATGTAGTATCAGGTGGTGCAGGAGAAACTGAGGTAACTATCTCAGCTGAAGCTGCAACAGCTAATCGTGAGTTGAATCTTTATGTTGCTTGTGCTGGTGTACAGCAGACTGTTAAGGTTGTTCAGATGGCAGAAAGAGTTCCAGCTGCTCTTGCTACATGTAAGCAGGTTCTGGATGATCATGCTGCAGGCGTTGCAGTGGGTAAGTCCTATAAGATCAAGGGTACAGTTACAGACCTCACTAATTATGACAAGTATGGTTGCTTCTACGTGAACGATGGTACAGGTGAGGTGTATGTTTATGGTTCAATGAACTCAGCTCAGTTTGCTCCTGCTGTTGGTGATATCATCACATTCGAGGGCCCTTGGACTTCATACGGCAACTTCGATGACGTTACTATCGTAGATCTAGAGAAGTCATTCATCAAGCTTGAGAAGACATTCTCTACTCCACTTCCACTTGAGGGCGGTGTTGCTACTGTTCTTCTTACTGTAAAGGATGGTGAGTTTACAGTTGAGATCCCTGAGGATGCAGCATGGCTTACAGCAGGCAAGCCGTCGACTATTGGCGGTATGACTTGCGTTGAGCTTACAGCTGCTGCTAACGAGGGTGGTGCACGTTCTGCTTCTGTAACATTCAAGACTACTGTAAAGGGTGTTGATTACTTTACTATTGCTGAGATCGAGCAGGAGGGTGCAATTGCAGCTGTTTCTGTTGCTGATTTCCTCGCTGCTGCTGAGGGTACTGCACTTTACTCGCTTACAGGTATCGTTAAGAACCTCAAGAACACTACTTACGGTAACTTCGACCTTGTAGACGCTACGGGTTCTGTATATGTTTACGGTCTTACCGGTAACGGTGCTATCGGAAGCAATGATAAGACGTTCGCTTCACTCGGTATCAACGAGGGTGACGTGATCACAATCGTTGGTACAAGAGCATCTTACAACGGCACTGCACAGGTTGGTGGTACAGCTTATCTCGTAGAGCATGTTGTGGCTGCGACTGTGTCTACTGTTGCAGATTTCCTTACACAGTCAGTTTCTTCAAGCAAGTGGTACAAGCTTACAGGTACTATCACAAACCTCAAGACAGGTAATTATGGTAACTTTAACCTTGTAGACGAGACTGGTACAGTATACGTTTATGGTCTTACTTCTTCTCTTGTTGCAAAGAACGACCAGTCATTCCCTAACCTTGGCCTTAAGGAGGGTGATGTTGTGACTATCGTTGGTACAAGAGCAGAGTACAATGGTACTGCTCAGGTTGGCGGCCCTGCATATTATATCTCTCATGTTGAGGGAACAGTAGGTGGCGAGGAGCCGGAGCAGCCAAGCGGAGACGCAGCTAAGTATGCAAGCAACGTAGAGTTCACTACAGTGTCATCAGCATACACTGACAATGTTGTCAATGTAAATGGTGTTTAGAATGTTGCGAACCTCAAGTTGGGTACTTCGTCAAAGTATGGCGAGGGTAAAGTTACCCTTCCTGCAGGAACAACAAAGGTTAACTTCTATGCAGTGGCTTGGAAAGACAATCCTGCTAAGCTGGAGTTCTCAGTTGCAGGAACAGTTGTGGGAACACAGGCAATTGCTGCTAACGATGCAGCAACAAGCCAGGCTCCATACAACCTCACAGTAACTGACTCTGATTACTATACAGTAACTCTTCCTGCAGCTCTTGATGCAGCTACTGAGGTTACAGTAAAGACTGTAGAGACAGGTTACCGCGCTATCATCTTCGGAGTACAGGCGAAGTAATTCTGCTACATATATCAATCAAGCGGCTCACATCAGTGGGCCGCTTTTTGTTTTTATGCATGAGAAAAGGGGGCGGATGGCAGTAAATTTATTGTAAATCTGTTGATTAATCGCTATTTTTGTAGATTGCAAGTAACAGTGATTAATACGAATAAAAATATTAAAATAAGCAATGTTTATGAAACTTAGAGGTTTTATTTTTACTGCCGTAGCAGCCGTTCTGGCTTTTTCGGCGTGCGAACAGAAACAGGAGAACCTGGGAACTCCTAGTATTACTATCAGTCAGTCTGCAATGGAATTTGAGGTTGCAGGTGGAAATCAGACACTTATCCTTAATGCAACACGCGACTGGAAGGTAAAAGGTGTACCTGCTTGGCTTGCTGTTTCTCCAGAGGTCGGTGAGGCTTCTGCTGCTGATCAGACCGTAACAGTTACAGCTCTTGCGAATGAGGGTGGAAATCGTAGTGCTGATGTTACTTTCTCTATCGGAACATTTACCAAGACCCTTAAGGTCACTCAGAAGGGTGAGGGAGGAAACGTTCTGCCTCCTGTTGAGGATGGTGTTACTCCTATTGCAGAAGTGTTGGCTTCTACTGCTGCACTTCCGCAAGGTACTACAATCCAGGGTGTAGTAATCTCGAACATGGCACTTAATAACCTTACTTCAAAGAAGGGAATGTATGTTCAGGATGCAACAGGTGGCCTTCAGTTCTATCTTGCTGCTAACCACACTTTTGCATATGGTACAATGGTTAAGATTGACCTCTCTGGTGTGAGCATTGGTGATTACAATGGTGCTGTTCAGGTCAATGGTCTTTCTTTGGATAAAATAGAGCAGATTTCTACTGGAAACACTATTGATCCAAAGACAGTGACAATGGATGATTTCCTGGCAAATAAGTATGAGGGCCAGTATATTACCCTCGAAAATGTTCAGGTGAAGGATTCTGATCTTGCTAAGACGTTTGTTGCTGGTACAGGTGATAACGCTTCTCATACAAGCATCAACATGGAAGACGCTAATGGAAAAACTTTTGTGGTTTTCTCGTCAAAATATGCTTCATATGGTGAACAGACTGTTCCTCAGGGATCAGGAAAGATTAGCGGTATTTCCTCAATCAATAATGGCAAGATGCAGATCATCTTCGCTCAGGAGTCTGACTTCGCTGGTCTTACAGGTGCAAGATTCTCTGCTACTGGCGGTGGTGAGACGCCGACTCCAAACCCAGATGGAGCTACTGTCGTGACTGTTGCTCAGTTCCTTGCTGCACCGGTATCTACAGATGTTCTCTATCAGGTGACTGGAACCATTTTGGCAATTGAAGAGATCAGTTCACAGTATAAGAATGCTACATTTACTATGTCGGATGCTAGCGGTAATCTTTATGTGTACAGAATGAAGTCTGGCGACAAAGATATTGAGGCTCTTGGTCTGAATGTTAATGATGAGATCACCGTAGTAGGAAATAGAGGAGACTACAATGGAAGTCCTCAGATGATTAACGGTCAGTATGTGAGCCATGTTGATAAGGAGGCTCCTGCAGATAATTGGAACGCGACTATCGTGTTTGCTGACAAAGGTTACACAAATGGACAGTCTGTTGATGGTGTCAAGATTGACATTGATGAAAACGTGACAGCAACATTTGCTAAGGGTGGAGCCAACAATGCACCTGCATACTATGATTCTGGAAAGGCTGTGCGTATGTATCAGAATGGCGCTACTCTCGAGATTAAAGCTGTAGAAGGTAAGACAATCACAAAGATTGAGTTCACTTATGGTAGCAATATGTACTATATGAGTGCTGATTCTGGCGAACTTTCTGCGGAAGCTCCGGTTAGAACTTGGACTGGTAGTGCAAATACAGTGAACTTTACAGCGACTGGAACAACTTCTACTACTCGAGCTTATGTTGCGGCCATAAAAATTGCTTACAAATAGTAAAATCAGATTTTAATAAACTAAAAGGGACTGACCTATGGTTCAGCCCCTTTTGGTGGTCTAAAAAGGAATGATAAGGAAAGTATCAATATCAATGCTTTTTGTAGCCTCTCTTCTACTGCCCTCATGTGATTACATAAAGGGTGAGGCAGATAAGGCACAGAGGCTGGAGCTGTCTGTCAGGGAGCCGAAAGTGTCTTCGGCAAAGAGCTCTCAGTTCATTAGTGTGAGATGTAGTGGTGCATGGGAACTTTCTCTTGTTTCTGATGAGGGTGAGGTTTCATGGGCCAGACTCAGTGCAACGGAAGGTGTTGATAATAAGTCGGATATCGTCTTCTCATATGATAAGAATGACTTGGGGCATTCAAGGGAACTAAGTATAGTTTTGACATGTGGCTCTAAGTGGACGGATTGTACTTTTGTACAGTTGTCATCAAAGGAAGATGTTCCGACAACTCCTACGCCAGGTACTCCAACTTTAAATGGAATGGATCTGACAAAGAATGCGTGGCTTGAACTGCCGGCTTTGGATGATTCGGACTTGAAGTATTTTACTCATAGCTTTCAAATGGGCGGCAAGGCATATCGAAACTACTCGTTTGCTTGGAGCCAGAAGGACAGAGTCGCTTTATGGGTGGCTTACCCGCTTTGTAGATTCTATACCAATGGTAGCGCGGGAAGAACAAATGCTTGGGCTCTCGACCCGATTTTAGGGAATTTATCCTCAGCTCCTTTTGGGGGATATGGCGGAAACTATGCGCGTGGTCATCAGCTTCCATCGGCGGATAGGCAGTGTTGCTATGATGCCAATGCTCAAACCTTCTATGGAACAAATATGACACCTCAGCTAAACGCTCATAATGAAGGCATTTGGGCTGCTCTTGAGGGACGGGTGAGGACTTGGTCAGACTCTGCAGATACATTGTATGTCGTGACAGGTGTTATTGTGAGTCCGTCAAGTAGAATTGAAAAAGACTCGTATGGAAATAATGTGACCGTGCCGGATGCATATTTCAAAGCTTTATTGAAATACAGCAAGAGCTCAACCTTGGGAACATGGAATGCCGCAGCTTTCTATCTTGAGCATAAGGCATATTCTGGTGGAATTCAGAAGTCTCACTCGATGTCAATAGATACACTTGAGGAAATGACCGGAATGGATTTTTTTGCAAATCTTCCTGCAAAAGTTGGAGAGACTACTGCCCTCAATATAGAGAAGCAAGATCCGGCAAGTTCATCCGTTTGGTGGTAGATTTCTCCACTCGCTTCGCTCGGTCGAAATGACAGTGGACAATAATGTTATTATGAGAAAAATTCTAATCGTTTTTGCGGCGCTGGTGCTTCTGGCTTCCGGCGCAAAGGCCCAGGGAAAGGGCAGCCAGAATCATGTCATTGGATTCTACAACCTTGAGAATCTCTTTGACACATATAATGATCCGGCAAAGAATGACGAGGAGTTCCTTCCTGAGGGAAAGAACCAGTGGACTGAAGTGAAGTATCAGAAGAAGCTTCAGAATATGGCCAAGGTCATCAAGTCCATGAAGGAGGAGAATGGCGTATGGCATGCCCTGCTGGGTGTGTCCGAGATAGAGAATCGTCTTGTTCTTGAGGATCTCGTGATGGAACCGCAGATTGCAGAGGCTAATTATCAGATCATCCACTATGACGGACCGGACAGACGTGGTGTGGATGTGGCTCTTCTGTATAATCCCAAGGTGTTTACTTTCATTGACAGCGAGTCCATTCCATTCACATTTGAGGGAAGTTCAATAGACTGGATTCAGAGCAAGGAGGAAAGGGATTATTTCAGGACCCGTGATATCCTTATGGTACATGGAACCATTGATGGAGAGCATTTCGCTGTCTATGTTGCCCACCTTCCATCTCGCGCGGGTGGAAAGAAGGGAGGCAACCAGCTTCGCGACCGTGGCGGCGAGATCATGTATGAGCATGCGATGAAGATGCAGGAGAAGTATCCTGGAATCAAGATTGTCTGCATGGGTGATATGAATGACAATCCTACCGATCCGTCGATGGCATACTATCTTCATGGAAAGGAGAACAAGGCTGATGTGACAGACGCAGATTTCTTCTCGCCGTTCACATCTATGCTCAAGGCCGGTTTCGGTTCTCTTGCATATCAGGGTGTGTGGAGCATATATGATCTTCTTCTCGTGAATAACGCTCTTGCGAATGCTCCGGAGGGAACATTTGCAATCAGACAGCTCCACAAGAAAGGATACTATGGACGCATCTACAATCCTGCATTTCTTACCAATCAGAAAGGTCAGTATAAGGGTACGCCGTTCAGGACCTTCTCCAACGGAGCGTTCATCGGTGGATACAGTGACCATTATCCGACTTACATTGTAATTACAAAATAGAGAAAATGATAAAGAAAGTATTATTGACAATTGCTGCGGTTCTGTGCTCGCTCTCATTGTTTGCGCAGGGCGACTTCGGAGGTGTCAAGGGTAAGGTTGTGAACCGTGCCGGAAGGACCCCGATTGCAGGTGCAGAGCTGGTTCTCTCCCAGGCTGGTGAGACCGTTGCTTCTGCAACGGCTGATTCTGAGGGTAACTTCCTGGTTGAAGACCTGCAAAACGGTATTTATGACCTCAAGGTGTCTGCTCCGGGTTTTCTGGATGCCAACCTTAATGTAACCATTGAAGGATATGTAAAGGACCTTATCTTCGTCGGTATGATCATCGAGCAGGTCGTTACGGAAGTGGATGATTCAAACTTTGCTGAGTTCGATATGGATGATTCCGGATTTGAAGATGCTCCTTCGATCCTTTTCGGTTCCAACGACCCATTCACCAACATCGCAAGCTTCGGATTCAGTAACATCCGTTTCAAGAACAGAGGTTATACTTCTGAATCTCAGGATGTCTACCTAAGCGGAATCAGAATGAATGACGCGATTACCGGTTATTCTCCATTCTCTCTCTGGAGTGGCCTGAATGAGGCTATGAGAAGCAAGGAGACAACTGTCGGAAATGAAGTTTCAGACTATGGATATGGCGGATACAACGGTGTGACCAATATCCACGCAATGCCATCAAGTGTGCGCACAGGCTGGCGTTTCAGCGCCCTTACAAACAGCGCGCTCTACCGTCTCCGCCTTATGGCTACCTATGCTTCAGGAGAACTTGATAACGGTTGGTCATATGCATTCAACGTGTCTGCACGTATCGGTGGAAACGACTGGGTAAAGGGAGTATACTATCGTAACTTCGCATATTATGCCGGTGTTGAGAAGAAATTCGGTGACATCCACAGGCTCAGTCTCGTGACTTTCGCAGCTCCTGGACAGCGCGGTGCTCAGAATGCTTCAACTCAGGAGGTTTACGACCTTATGGGCGACAATATGTACAACAGCAACTGGGGTTACCAGAACGGCAAGGTTCGCAATGCCCGTGTACGTAAGACATTTGAGCCCGTGACTATACTGAAATATACAGCTACTCCTTCTGATAATCTCGAGGCATCTGCAACAGTGCTTTGGAGAACGGGTAAGAATGGCTACACGGCACTTGACTGGTATGATGCCGCTGACCCGCGTCCGGACTATTATAGAAATCTTCCAAGTTATTTCTGGATGGAGGATGAGAACTATGACAGGGCCAATGAACAGAAGTACTACTGGGCTCTTGATGCGTGGACCCAAGGATATCCTGAGTATACTCATCTTAACTGGGACAGACTTTATAATGTAAACTACAATAGTGTTGATGCAAACGGTGAACTCCGCTCCAAGTATGTGATAGAAGAGCGTCGTGTGGATCAGAATGACATTAACATCGGTGGAAATGTGAAGTGGGATGCGGCAAAGTGGTTTACTCTTACCGGTGGCCTTAATTATAAATGGAATCGCACAGAGTACTACAAGAAACTTGATGACCTCCTTGGCGGCGAATATTATCTGAACATCGACCAGTTTGCTGAGCGTGACTTTGCTTCTAATCAGGCTATGGTCCAGAATGATCTCGATTATTATCTGGAGAACGGTCAGGCTCAGGTTCTTAAAAGAGGCGACAAGTATGGCTATGACTATTATGCAAATGTACGCAAGGCTAGCCTCTGGGCGAATGGAGATTTTGACTTAGGCGGTCTGAAGGCGAATGTTGCTCTAAAGGCTGGATATGAGTCATTTTGGAGAGATGGACTTGTGAGAAAGGGTCTATTCCCTGGTCTTAATCCGGATGGCTCGGAGTTTATGGTTGACGGTAAGAGTCTGACATCGTATGAGATGGTGAATGGCGTGAAGACCGCTATTACATCGAAAGGAAAGTCGCCTGTTTCTGCTTTCTTTACATATTCTGCTAAGCTCGGACTTCAGTATCACATCATTGGTGGTCACAGAATCTATGCTAACGTAGGTTATTTCAATGATGCCCCTACATTCGCGCAGTCTTTCATCTCTCCCCGTACAAGAAATTCTCTTATTCCTAACCTTGAGACGATGAAGACTTTCTCGAGCGACATCAATTATCAGTACAGCAGCAACGGATATAATCTTCGAGTGACAGGATTCTATACTAATATTATGAATCAGACCGATATGATGAGCTTCTACGATGATTCGCAGAACTCGTTCACAAACTTTGCCATGACTGGTATTGACCAGCGTCATATGGGTATCGAGCTCGGATTCAAGGTTCCTCTTCCGCTTCAGGGTCTCTCTGTTGAGGGCGCTCTCAGCTGGGGTGAATATATCTATACTTCAACTCCACGCATGACACAGACAATCGATAATAGTGCTCTTGTGATTGTGGATAATCAGCCTGTACCTTATTGGGCAAGCCATCCTATTTACAAGAAGTGTGCGGATGAGTCTGGTAGTATGAGATATGAGACAGATATTGAAGGGAACCCTATAGTGGATAAATACCAGAAGCATTATATTCCGTCAACTCCGCAGCTTGCTGCAGATCTTGGCTTGAACTATCGTACAAATTCATATTGGTTCTTTGAGTTGGACGCTCAATATTTTGCAAATTCATATCTTGATATGAATCCACTTTATAGGACTGACATGGCGGTTAATGGACCAGATGGTCTATTTACGCCTACTGAGGTCGAATACATGGCAGCGCAGGAGAAATTCAATCCTGTCTTCCTTCTTAATGCAAGCATCGGAAAGTCTTGGTACATAGACCGAAAATACAACTTCGGTTTCTCGCTTAATCTTCAGAATATCACCAACAACAAGTGGGTGAAGACCGGCGGATATGAGCAGACTCGTCTGATAGACAGCAAGAATAAGGAGAGATATTATCGTTTCGACTCTAAATATTTCTACATGCAGGGTATTAACTATATGTTGAACCTCTATTTCCGATTCTAAATTCTCTGTCATTCCGACCGAACGGAGTGAGTGGAGGAATCTAAATACGTTATGAAAAGAATTTATATAATAATATTGACTGCGGCGACACTCTTTGCCGGATGTGAGGAGTTTCAGCCGGTATTCACAGGCAAATATGAGAATCCCCCGATGCAGGATGTTGTTGTAGATGGCGAGGGCATCGAGGCTACACATACTATTGCACAGCTTGTTGCAATGTACAAGGGTGTTCCTTGGGTGATTGATAAGGATGTCGTTATCGCTGGAAAGGTTTCGACAACTGACCAACCAGGAAACTTCTACAAGAGTTTCTATATTCAGGATGAAACAGGTGGAATGGAAATCAAGGTTGGTCGAAACGGTCTTTATAATGAGTATAAGCTGGGGCAGACAGTATATGTGAGGTGCGAAGGTCTTACTCTTGGAATGTATGGTTTCAAGGAAGGTAACTACGGAGGACAAGGTATGGTTCAGGTTGGCTATGCAGACCCTACAGGAGAGTATGAGACATCTTATCTTGAGCATCAGATTCTTGCTGATATGCATATTCTCAAAGGTGCGTATGGTGACCCTTTGACTCCTGTAGTGCTTACCGAGTCTCAACTTCCGGGAGCGAACGACACTCAGAAGACAAATCCATATCTTGGTACTCTTGTGACACTCAAAGGGCTCAAATATGCGAATGAAACATTCACGTTGCTGTATCTCGACTCCAATCAGAACAAGAAGGACTCGAAGAACAGGATTTTCCTTTCCGATAAGACATGGGGAGTGACTACTTGGGCTATGTCTAAGTCTAAGATGCAGGAGTATCTTCATTCAGGAATGTGGGATGATTGCAAACTTGGCAATGCAAATGATCAGAACTACGGTACCGTTGGTGACAGAAAGGTTGTTGATGAGAAAACAGGTGAGGTGTCTTATCCTGATATCGAGAAGGCAGCGTATTCAGTGAGTCAGTACTTCAAGATGGGAAATAAGGAGATTCAGATCCGTACAAGCGGTTACTGCAAGTTCAGTGATACAGAACTCGACCCTGATGTCCTTTCTGGAAAAGCAACAATTGATGTAACAGGAATCCTAACTTTATATCAGGGTAGCATACAATTCATTTTGCTCGATCTGAACGGAGTTGTAGTAAATAAATAATCTACATTATGAAAAAAATATTATTAATCGCTGTAGTACTTATGGCAGCAGTATCATGCATAGGCAACAACCCATTCGTAAAGGAGTGGGAGACTCCTTATGGAATTCCAGATTTCGATGCAGTGAAGGAGAAGCATTACCTTCCTGCTGTAGTTGTCGGAATCGCTCAGCAGCAGGCTGAGATTGATGAAATCATAGCAAATCAGGATGCTCCTACATTCGAGAATGTGGTGGTGGCATACGAGAAGTCGGGCTCTATCCTTGCAAGGGTTACCGGAGTCCTTTTCAATGTTTCCGAGACTGATGCGACTGAGTCGCTCCAGAAGATTGTAGAGCAGGTTCTTCCGATGCTTTCGGAGCATAGCAATGATATCTTCATGAATCCGGACTTCTTCGCAAAGGTGAAAGTCCTCTATGACGACATGGAGAATCTCGGTCTGAATCAGGAGCAGAAGATGGTCCTCAAGAAGATGTACAATTCGTTCGTGAAGAACGGTGTGGCTCTCGAGGGCGAGGCTCAGGCGCGCATGCGTGAAATCAACAAGGAGCTTTCTTCGCTTGAGTTCACCTTCGGCAACAATCTTCTTGCAGAGAACAACGCTTTCGCCGACAAGTTCGGTCTTTCAATCTCTGAATATGCCGGAGCAATGGCTTCTACAGAGGATCGTGCCCGTCGCGAGGAGATGTTCAAGGCATATGCTTCACGCGGCAACAACGGCAATGAGAATGATACAAAGGAAATTATTACCAAGATCATGGCGCTTCGCATAGAGAAGGCCAAACTTCTTGGATATGAGACTCCTGCGGCATTCATCCTTTCAGACAAGATGGCTCAGACTCCTGAGACAGTTGATACATTCCTTGCTGACCTTATGGCTCCTGCTGTAATCAAGGCAAAGGGCGAGATTGCAGACATGCAGCTTATGATGGATGAGGATGTCAAGGCCGGTGTTCTGCCTGAGGGATCCAAGATCGAGGCATGGGACTGGGCTTATTATGCAGAGAAGGTGCGCAAGGCAAAATATGCGCTTGATGAGGAGCAGCTCAGACCATATTTCAAGATGGAGAATGTGCGTCAGGGTGTGTTCAACACTGTGACCCGTCTCTGGGGACTTCAGTTCGAGAAGGTTGAGGATGCCCCTGTATATCACCCGGAGGTTGAGGCATTCAAGGTGTCAGATGCTGATGGCTCACTTATCGGTATCCTTCTTACTGACTACTATCCTCGCAGCACGAAGAGAGGTGGTGCATGGATGAACAACTTCGTGGAGCAGGAAGTTATTGACGGTGTGGACATCCGTCCTGTAATCGTTAACGTCGGCAACTTTGCAAAGCCGACAGCGGACAAGCCGTCGCTTCTTACACTTGATCAGGTAGGAACTCTCTTCCATGAGTTCGGACATGCACTTCACGGACTTCTCAGCAAGTGTACCTACGGAAGCGTGGCTGGAACATCAGTTGCGCGTGATTTCGTGGAGCTTCCTTCTCAGATCATGGAGAACTGGGCTTTCCAGCCTGAGGTTCTGGCTACATATGCGTTCCACTATGAGACAGGCGAGGTCATCCCTGCGGAACTTGTAGAGAAGATCAATGCGGCCGGTACATTCAATCAGGGATTCATGACAACCGAGCTTGTTGCAGCTTCAATCCTCGACCTCAAGTGGCATATGCTTTCTTCTGTGGAGGGAATAGATCCTATCGCATTTGAGGCAGAGGCATGCAAGGCAATGGGCCTCATTGACGAAATCATCCCACGTTACCGCACTACATATTTCAATCACATCTTCAACAGCGGCTACAGCGCTGGCTACTACAGCTATCTTTGGGCTGAAGTCCTTGACAAGGATGCCTTTGAAATGTTCAAGCAGAATGGTATCTTTGATCCGGCAACAGCGACATCTTTCCGCAGTAATATTCTTGAGAAAGGTGGCAGCGACGAGCCTATGACGCTGTATCGCAATTTCCGTGGTGCGGATCCTGATCCTTCAGCTCTAGTTAAGGCACGTGGACTTTAAGGAAATAATAACCATATATAACTAAAACATTAAACAATGGAAAAGGAATTCTCAAGACGTTCGTTCCTCAAGATGGGAACAACTGCAGCTGCCGCAATGGCAGTGTCTCCTTCGCTTCTCATGGGTAAGGAGAAAAAGGGCAAGAAGGCTGCTCCTCAGCCGCTTGACAGAAAGCTGAAGATTCTTGGTGTCGGTATCGGCGGCCGCGGTGCGTCTGTCCTCAAAGGTCTTGAAACAGAGGAGATCATCGGCCTCTGCGACGTAGACTGGAAATATGCGGCACATATCTTCGAGCGCTATCCTAATGCAAAGAGATACAACGATTATAGAGTGATGTTCAAGGAACTGCTTGACGAGGCTGATGCAGTCATGGTAGCTACAGCTGACCACACTCATGCAATCATCGCAGCCGAGGCTATCGCAGCCGGAAAGCATGTCTATGTTGAGAAGCCGCTCACTCACACAGTTTATGAGTCGCGTCTTTTGACCAAGCTTGCTGCAAAGCACAAGGTGGCTACTCAGATGGGTAATCAGGGTGCATCTGAAGAGGGTGTGAACCTTGCATGCGAGTGGCTCTGGAACGGTGAGATCGGTGAGGTTACCCGAGTTGAGGCATTCACTGACCGTCCGATCTGGCCTCAGGGTCTTGAGCGTCCGAAGGAGGTTCAGGAGGTTCCGTCTACACTTAACTGGGAAGCCTTCATCGGTCCTGCACCAATGAGACCATATAACGAGATCTACACTCCATGGAATTTCCGCGGATGGTGGGACTTCGGTACAGGAGCTCTCGGTGATATGGCCTGCCATATCCTTCACGCTGTCCACAAGGGTCTCAAGCTCGGTTATCCTACAAAGGTACAGGGTACTTCAACCCTTCTCCTCAACGAGTCATGCCCTAATGCGCAGAAGATCAAGTTCACATTCCCTGCACGAGAGAATATGCCTAAGCTCGCTATGCCAGAGGTAGAGGTTCACTGGTATGACGGTGGTCTCAAGCCGGACAGACCGGAAGGACTTCCTGCAGGAGTTGACCTCAATATCAATGGTGGCGGTGCAATTTTCTATGGAACCAAGGATATCATGGTCGTAGGTTGCTACGGACGTAAGCCTTATCTTGTTTCAGGTCGAGTTCCTGATGCTCCTAAGGTCTGCAGAAGAGTTGAGCTCAACCATCAGCAGGACTGGGTGCGTGCCTGCAAGGAGGATCCGTCAGTTCGCGTTCCTTCTGCATCTGACTTCAGCGAGGCCGGTCCATTCAACGAAATGGTCGTAATGGGTGTTCTTGCAGTCCGTCTCCAGAGCCTCAATATGGAGCTTGAGTGGGATGGTGAGAAGATGGAGTTCACAAACATTCCGGCGAACGCTACCATCAAGACTGTGATTTCTGACGGATTCACAATCAAGGATGGTCATCCGACATTCAAGAAGACTTACACCGAGCCGGTAAATGCTCGCGAGTTTGCAAAGGAACTTGTAAAGCATACTTACCAGAACGGCTACAAACTTCCAGACATGCCAACAGAATAAACTTATCATATTATGAAAAAATTGATTTACGGAGCAGCAGCTCTTATGCTTATGACAGCTTGTGGAAACAATCAGCAGGAACTTGTTATCGGTGATCCTGTATTTGTTGGAGAACAGACAATGACAGAGGTTGCAGAACCTGCAACTCCTAACTGCCCTCCATATGTAGTTGTAAACAATCCTGAGGTTGAACTTGCATCGTTCCCTGTAGACAAGGATGGATATCATGTTCTCTTCAATGGTAACGAGAAACTCCAGGGATGGAGAGGATATGGAAAAGATCACGTTCCTTCAAGATGGATTGTTGAGGATGGTTGCATCAAGTTCTGCGGTACCGGTCTCGGCGAGGGACAGGTTGCAGAAGGTGGTGACCTCATCTTTGCTCATCAGTTCCAGAATTTTGTTCTTGAACTCGAGTGGAAGGTTTCAAAGGGTGGTAACTCAGGTATCTTCTATCTTGCAAAGGAGACAGCGGTAAGAAAGGAAGACGGTACTCTCAAGTATCAGCCTATCTATATCTCCGCTCCTGAGTATCAGGTGCTTGACAATGTCAATCATCCAGATGCAATGCTTGGAATCGACGGTAACCGTCAGTCTGCATCTCTCTATGATATGATTGCAGCGAAGCCACAGAATCAGAATCCTTTCGGTGAGTGGAACAAGGCAAGAATCATGGTCTACAAGGGTACAGTGGTTCACGCTCAGAATGATGTAAACGTGGTTGAGTATCATTTGTGGACTCCACAGTGGACTGACATGCTTCAGGCAAGCAAGTTCAGTGCTGAGAGATGGCCAATCGGTTTCGAACTTCTCAATAACTGCGGTGGCGAGGAGCGCAAGGGTTACATCGGTATCCAGGATCATGGCGATGACGTATGGTATCGCAATATCCGCATCAAGGTAATGGAGTAATCTGTCATGAAAAAGATTGCATTAATATGTATAGCAGCTTGCGGAATGATTTCCGCAGGCTGTTGTCATTGTGACAAGACCCCTGAGAAGGATATGGTCATTCAGCTTTATTCTGCCCGTGACCTTATCGGAAAGCCTGAGCTTTATGCGCAGAATCACGAGGAAGTCCTCAAGGCTATTGCTGAAATGGGCTATACTGGTGTCGAGGCTGCAAGTTTCAAGGACGGTCTTTTCTATGGCGTGACTCCGGAGGAGTTCAAGGCTGATGTCGAGGCAGTTGGAATGGAGGTGGTTTCATCGCACACCAACAGAAAGCTTACAGCGGAGGAATTCGCTTCCGGAGACCTTACTGAGGCTCTTGCATGGTGGGATGCTGCGCTTCCTGCTCATAAGGCGGCCGGCATGCGTTATGTTGTCGTTCCTTCGATGACAATGCCGGAGACTCTCAAGGATCTCAAGCTTACTTGTGACTATTTCAATGAGATCGGCCGCAGATGCAAGGCTGCAGGAATGGATTTCGGTTTCCATAACCACTCTCGTGAATTCAAGAAGGTTGAGGATGTTGTAATCATGGACTATATGCTTGAGAATACTGATCCTGAACTGGTGTTCTTCCAGATGGACGTATACTGGGCAGTATATGGCAACGCTTCTCCTGCTGAGTATTTCAACAAGTATCCAGGCCGTTGGAAAGTTCTTCACATCAAGGACAAGAAGGAGATCGGTCAGAGCGGTATGGTAGGTTTCGATGCAGTGTTTGCAAATGCAGAACCTGCCGGTATGACTGAGTTTGTGGTTGAGGTTGAGGGTTGCCGCAACGAGACGGCTCTTGACGGTATCCGCGTAAGTGCAGACTACCTTCTCAATGCTCCTTTCGTAAAGGCTACCTACAGGAAGTAATCCTATAGATATAATACAACAGTGGCAGTAAGATATCTTACTGCCACTGTTGTATTGTGTCAAATGAAATTTCTACATTCGGTCGAGCTGATCAAGGGCAAAGGTGTATGCACCGACTGAGATTGCCTTGCTGGCACCCATCTTTGAGATTGCTACGCCTATGCGTTTCTGCGGGTCGTAAGCAACTGTCCTGTCGCTGCCGTAGACCTTGAGCTCTCTCTGCTCTCCACGTGCAAACTCAGCAAATTCTGTCTCGTTATCGAGGTCATATACCTTCATCTGCACTCTGTTCAGTTCGTCGCCTCCAAGAGTCTGCATCTTGCTGCGGAGTTCACTCAGGAGCGCCGGCATAATGTACTTGCGCGCAGCTGTGATTCCTCCGCCGATTACTATCAGGCCGTCAGTCAGAGTAACTGCAGTTGCCATGGCATCGCCGGCAACCTCACCCATTTCTGCAAAAGCTTTCTTTGCAGCCTCTGCGTCTCCCGGAATCTTTCCCTCGGCAATATCATATATATCCTTAGGCTCGAACTTATGATCCTTGTCGCCGGAGAGTTCGGCATAAACCCTCTTTACTGCGCGTACTGCGACGCCATCCTCGACGATGACATCAGGATATTTCTTATGACGCAGGCAGAAAGTCTCGACGCATGAATTGTCGCCTCTGTTGAGCTCACCGTTGACTATCATGCCGACACCGAAACCTGTGCCGAAAGTGTAGCCAAGCATATTCCTGTATCTCTTTGCACTTCCCAGAGCCTCAAGCTTTTCATTTACCTCCGGAAGCGTTCCTCCCAAAGCCTCGCCATAGGCGAAAAGGTCACCGTCATTATTGATGAATACCGGCACTCCGAACTTTTCCTGAAGGAAAGGTCCGAGAGCCACTCCGTCTCTGAATGAAGGGAAATTAGGAAGGTATCCCCCAATAATTCCATTAGGATAGTCAGCAGGGCCAGGGAAGGCGAAACTGATGGCGGCAGGCTTGTCTGTCAGTTTTTCTATCACAGCTTCAAATCCCTTGACCATTGTTCCGAGGCATAGGCCAAGGTCGTGCGAGTTTGAAGGTAAGGTGATCGGGTCTACTATGTAGTTGCCGCTTCTCATGGCACCGAAAACCATATTTGTACCACCTGCATCAAGTGTGAGAACTATACGTGAATCTGTCTTGAAGTTTGCCATTATTATTTGGTTTTAATTATTATTTTGTCTTTAATCTGAGTCCGGTACCCTTGACCAGATCATCATGCTTGATGAAAAGAACGTCTTTGCTGCATGAATCATCAGCTTTGATCCTGACCTTCTTTCCGTTCTCCAGGTTGATGACTGCATTATCAAACAGAGGAGCTCCCACAGCATATACTCCTGACCCCGGGCATACAGGATAGAATCCCAGGGCCGAGAATACATACCAGGCAGAAGTCTGACCATTGTCCTCGTCTCCGCAATATCCGTCAGGAGCCGCGCTATAGAGCCTGTCCATGACCTCGCGTGTCCATTTGCGGGTCTTATCCTGCTCATCTGCCCAGTCATATAGATAAATCATATGTTGCGCAGGCTGATTTCCGTGAGCGTAGTTGCCCATGTCCGCTACCTGCATCTCGGTGATTTCGTGTATGCGGTAGCCGTAATAGCTGTCGTCGTAGATTGGAGGAACAACGAACACAGAGTCGAGCATCTGCACGAATTCTTCACGTCCTCCCATTGCGTCCATCAGTCCTTCTACGTCGTGGAACACCGACCAGGTATAGTGCCACGCATTGCCTTCTGTGAAAGCTCCACCCCATTTGTATGGGCTGAAAGGCTCCTGGAATGAGCCGTCGAGATTGCGTCCGCGCATAAGATTATGGGATGGATCGAAGACATTCTTCCAGTTTTGTGACCTTGCCTCCCATTTGTCAAGTTCTTCCTGAGGACGTCCCATCTTCTTGGCCATCTGTAGGATGCACCAGTCATTGTAGGCATATTCAAGTGTTCGGGCTACGCTTTCGTTGATTCCGACATTGCAAGGTATGTAGCCGATGGAATTATAGTACTCATGCCCAAGTCGTCCTGATGAGCTTACTTTAGGATGAACGTTCTCTGTGCCGTGGACGATGCAGTCATAAAGCACCTGCCAGTCTTCCTCCGGCGTTATGCCTTTCAACACTGCATCGGCAACCACCGAAGCGGAATTGTTGCCCACCATGCAGCCCCTGTGGCCCGGACTTGCCCATTCCGGAAGGAAGGCATTCTCCCGGGCTATGTTCGCCAGCCCCATCTGAATTTCCTTGTTCACTGACGGGTATACAAGGTTCAGCAGCGGGAACAAGGCTCTGAAAGTGTCCCAGAAACCGGTGTCAGTGTAAAGATATCCGTCGCAGACCTCGCCATTGTAAGGGCTGTAATGATATGGCTTTCCATCGGAGCCGATTTCATAGAATTTACGAGGGAAGAGGGTAGACCTGTAAAGACATGAATAGAATGTGCGGTACTGATCTTCCGAACCTCCGGCTACCTGAATGCGGCTGAGTACCTTGTTCCATTTATCTTTGGCTTCATCTCTTACTTCATCAAAGCTGCGGTCTCCTATTTCCTCAAGATTTCTCCATGCCTGATCCAGGGAGATGAATGAAGAGGCAGTGCGTACATTTACCTTCTCACCTCTCCTGGTGCGAAACCCCACTACGGCAAGGGCATGCTCTCCCTCGAACTCAAGTGCTTCTCCGAGACCTTTTGACGGACTGTCGTACACCATTATGTTTTCCAGCGGCTTGTCAAACTGCACCACAAACCAGTTGCGGAAATTCTCCGGAACTCCGCCGCAGTTCTTGGTAGTATAACCAACAACAGCCTGCTGCTCAGGAAGCACCTTGATGAAAGAACCGTTGTCGTAAGCATCAATTATCACTCCGGCATTCTCGCTGGCAGGGAAGGTAAACAGGAAGGAAGCTGCTCTGTCTGTAGGACTGAGCTCCACTTTTATGTCGTGATCGGCGAGGTATACCTGATAGTAATATGGCTTTGCCGTTTCGCTTTTATGTGAGAACCAGCTTGCTCGGCCATTCTGATCCACGCGGTCCACTTCCCGCACCGGCATTATGGCAAACTGGCCGTAGTCATTGATCCACGGCGAAGGCTGATGGGTCTGCTTGAAGCCTCGGATCCAGCGGTGATCGTATCTGTAAGCCCATCCGTCTCCCATTTTTCCTGTGACTGGAGTCCAGAAATTCATGCCCCATGGAGTAGCTGTCGCCGGATAGGTGTTGCCTGTCGAGAAGGAATGCTCGGAAAGAGAACCTACAAGAGTGGAAACATATTCTTCCGGATTTTCTGCGTATTCCGCTTTAGGACCGCAGCAGCCAGCAATCAGCAGAAGAGCTGCGATATATGTAGATAAGTTTTTCATATTCAATACCATATTTTCTTATCCTGTCCCATCTTGATGGTCAATGTACCACCGGCTGCGATGTCCTTATGCTCGATATATCCCTTGGCATATGTTTTTCCGTTCAGCTCCACACTCTGGATATATCTGTTCTCTTCGCTGTTGTCTTCAGCAATGATTCTGAATGTGCCGCCAGCTGTACGTATCTCAGCTTCGTCTATCAGCGGTGAACCGAACCAGTAACGTCCTGAACCCGGCTCAGCCTGATAGAATCCCATGGCCGAGAGAATGTACCATGCTGACATCTGGCCTACATCCTCGTTTCCGGAAAGTCCGTCCGAAGCACTTGTGTAAAGGGTATTTGTCACCTCGCGGACCTTGTCGGCTGTCTTCCATGGCTCTCCTGCCATAGTGTAAAGATATATGATATGATGACTTGGCTCGTTTCCATGTGCATATTGTCCGATAAGCCCTGAAATGTCCGGTGAAGAGTCTTCTCCTTCTATTGACGAAGAAATGGTAAACAGGGAGTCCAGTTTGCAGACAAAGTTCTCCTTGCTGCCGAAGCATTCGACGAGCCCCTCGAAGTCATGAGGTACAAGCCATGTATATTGCCATCCGTTGCCTTCGCAGTAATCATCCTCGCGGTGGGTTGATGCGAACGGGCTGTATTCCTTTCTGAATTCTCCATTGCTGTCCTTGCCGCGGATGAAGCGCAGTGACGGGTCGAAAAGGTGTCTGTACGACTTGCTTCGGGCATTGAAGTATTCATATTCCTTGACATATCTCCCGTCAGTCTGAGCAAGCTTCTCTGCGGCGAGGGCGGCTGCTCCGTCGGCGAGTGCGTATTCGAGGTCATAGGCTACGGACTCGTTGAAAAGGTCACAAGGAATGTAGCCGTGTTTCATTCTGAGGTCCTGACCTCTGTCCGGTCTGAGCGCGGAAACCTTGACAGCCTCGAATGCCTTGGCATAGTCGATTCCCGGAAGTCCTTTTACGATTGCGTCAGCGATAGGGATGATTCCCGGATTTCCCACCATGCAGTTGGTCTCGCATCCGTGCAGGTGCCATACAGGGAGTTTCCCCTGCTCATCGCAGATCGCAATCATTGTGCAGAGCATATCAGTATATCGCTCTGTCTGGAATATGCTGTAAAGAGGCATGGCAGCCCTGTATGTGTCCCAAAGTGAATACGTAGTGTGGGTATTGTAGCCTGGGTCAGTGTGTGTCTTCCCGTCGGCACCGCGATAAGTCCTGTCCACGTCACAGAAGACAGATGGGGCTATCATGGTGTGGTAAAGTGCGGTGTAGAATATTTTCCTTGTCTGCGGGTCTGATGTCTTGATCCGGATACGGCTGAGTTCCTCGTTCCAAAGCTTGTAGGCCTGAGCTGCAGTGCCGTCAAAGTCCCATGCAGGAATTTCTGCCTTTAGATTTTCGTGGGCTCCTTCCATGCTTACTGGTGATATTCCGACCTTCATCAGAATCTGCTCACCCTCTTTTGTTTCGAAAGATGCACGGGCGTACAGGTCCATCATCTTTGATTCATCACTCCATATCTTCTTCTCTTTCCTGATGATCTCAAATTCTGAGAATGGTCTGGAAAACTCCGCGTAGAAATAGACTTTCTGGTCATCAGCCCATCCTCTCGAATATCTGTAGCCCCTTATTGCATTATTGCCGCATACTTCCATGAATGCATCCATTGTCCTGTCCCAGCATCCTCCGTTTTCAAGGTCGAGCACAATAGCAGATTCTTCCGATGCAGGAAATGTATATCTGTGAAAACCGACCCTGGCGCTAGCTGTCATCTCAGCGGTTATGCCGTAACGTATCAGAGGCACGCTGTAATAGCCCGGACGGCTGATCTCGCGGCTTCTGTCTGCATACGACCAAAGTCCTGTCTCAGGGTCTTCTCCATCGCCTCTGTTATATGTAACTTCTCCGGTCACTGGCATTACCGTAATATCGAACAGGTCTCCTATGCCGGTTCCGCTGAGATGGGTGTGCGAGAATCCGATTACAGTGGAATCGCTTTCGTGGTATCCGGAGCACCAGTCCCATTGCTGAGGAATGCTTGTAGGGCCGAGCTGGACCATTCCGAAAGGAACGCTGGCTCCGACAAAGACGTGGCCGTGGCCGCCTGTGCCGATGCTTGTATCGACATAGTCTGCATAAGATTCAGGCTTTTCGCAACCAAAGGCTATCAGTAAGGTCAATAAGGTAAATATATGATTCTTCATGTCGTATGCTTTTTCAGAACTGAATCATACAAATGTACATAAAATTTGCTAAGTTTGCATAGGTTTAACGAATGAGATATGAAGACTTGTCTGGCGGTGTCTTTTGATGAATTGGCGTCCACGTGCATTGAGGATATGCGGTTGGTGACACATACACGTAGCTTTACTCTTGAGGCTCAGGTCAGGGCTTATGATATCCTTGACATGATTCTGTCTGATTCATGCAGCGTCGAGACCCTTAAGGAATGGTCTCTTAAATTCAAGGAGGCGTATTCTCCTGATCTGGATGAGGCATATGATGAGGCTGCGTTGAAGGAAGAGGCTGCTCAGCATCTGAAGTCTTACGAGGATGCGTTGAATGAGGCCAGGTTCAAGGCGGCTTCTGCAGAAAGTCTCCATCTCTATGCTAAAGATATTTTCGAAATATGGCAGAATTCAGGCGTTTTCGCCCGACGACGCGCCCTTAAGGACCTTCGAAAGAGGGCCGGATTCAAGCTTGAAAGTCATCGCATCGGCAATTATGTGGCAAAGACATATGACCTGATGGAAGCGGCAAGGCGGGAGTTCCAGAAAGCGCAGCAGGAGTGCTATGCCGCAAATGTAAACTATAAGATAAAGCCGGGCATATATTCGGCAATCGCAGAAAATTTAAAAAAACTATAAAGATATGGGTACAGACAGAAGACTTTTCCTTAAAAAGGCTGTTGCAGGTCTGGCGGTCATGGCTGCCTCACCATCTATTCTTTCATCATGTGCTGTGACTGATGAGGAAGCAAAGAAGATCAGACGCATTGCTCCCGTTGTTGGAGAATACGATGTTGTCGTAGTGGGTGGTGGTCCTGCAGGATTCATTGCAGCCGTTGCTGCGGCACGTCAGGGTGCAAAGACAGCAATCATTGAGAGATACGGCTTTTTCGGTGGAATGGCTACAATAGGATATGTGGCTCCTATCAGTGTCTTCGCGCTTAAGAATGAACTTGTCATCGGAGGTATTCCATGGGAGTTCGTCAAGAGACTTGAAGGAATGGGTGGCGCATTCATCGAATGGCCTAAGGCAAATATCGACTTTGACATAGAGCTTTACAAGCTCTGCTGCCAGAGGATGATTCTGGAGGCCGGAGTGGATATCTACACACATTCGGCTATGGTTGGCTGCGAAATGAAGGGCAATTCCATCGATACTGTCATCATCGAAAACAAGAACGGCCTCGAAGCCCTTACTTCCAAAGTGTTCATTGACTGCACCGGTGATGCAGACCTTGCCTATATGGCAAATGTCCCTATGCAGCCGAATCCAGACGGAGAGGTTCAGCCGTCGTCATTCTGTTTCATACTTTCAGGTGTCGACACAGACAGCGAACTTCTCAACAAGTGTATGTACCACAACGGAATCAACGGCCCGAGCCAGTGCAAGCCAGTGCGCGAGAAGCTTCTTGCAATGAAGGAGGCTGGTGTGGATCTTCCTGACTTCGGAGGTCCGTGGTTCAACAATGTGATGCACAAGGGCAGCGTGGCGGTGAATATGACCCGCAGGGCAGCGGATTCGACAGACAACCGTAACTTCAGTTCGGTAGAGTGCCAGCTTCGTGAGGATATCTTTAAGTTTACCCAGGTACTCAAGGAGACCTTCCCTGAATTCAAGGACTGCTACGTTTCATCTACAGCTCCTCAGGCCGGAATCCGTGAGTCAAGACGTATAGTGGGAGTCCATACTGTCACAGGTGAAGAATATGTCGAGGCATATCAGTATGAGGACAGCATTTCAAGAGGCATTCATCCTATCGACATACACGCAAGCAAGGGAACAAGCCAGACAAGAATCGATCTTACCAAGCCTGCGTATGTTCCATATCGTGCCCTCATAGCTCCAGATTTCCCTAACCTTCTTGTGGCGGGACGATGCATATCGACAGACCGGCCGGCACTTGCCTCGCTTCGTGTGATGGCAAGCTGTATGGGCACCGGTCAGGCAGCTGGAGTCGCAGCGGCCCAGAGTATTGCAGAAGGCAAGCCGGTCCAGGAAATAGATACAGCCAAGCTTGTTGCAACTCTCAAGGACTTGGGAGCCGTTCTCTAGGATATGGCAAAGGAAATTGAACGTAAGTTTCTGGTTTCCGGCGAATTCAGACAGGATTCGCCGGAATCTTACCGTATAATGCAGGGGTATATCTGTGCTGACCCGGACAGGACGGTGCGCGTGCGTGTCAGAGGGGATAAAGGATTTCTGACCATCAAGGGAAGGAGCAGCGCGGACGGGCTGAGCAGATATGAATGGGAGAAGGAGATACCTGCTTCCGAGGCTGTCGAACTTATGGCTTTGTGCGGCTCCGGTGTCATAGACAAGACACGCTATCTTGTGCCGTTCGGCAGGCATACCTATGAAGTTGACGTGTTTCATGGTGCCAATGAGGGCCTGGTACTTGCAGAAATAGAACTTGCTGAAGAGCAGGAGACTTTTGAAAAGCCATCCTGGCTTGGAGAGGAAGTGACAGGAGATCCTCGTTATTATAATTCAATGCTAAGTCTCCATCCTTTTTCCAAGTGAATTTCGTATATTTGTAGGATATGAAGCTTTCAGAGTTAGGTACAGGTGAGCGTGGCGTGATCGTAAAGGTCTCTGGTCACGGAGGTTTCCGAAGAAGAATCAGGGAAATGGGCTTTGTCAGAGGCAATAAGGTCAAGGTTATCCTTAATGCTCCTCTGAGGGATCCCATTGAATATGAGATCATCGGATACAAGATTTCCCTGCGTCGTGCCGAGGCTTCAAACATTGAGGTCATCAGTGAGAGCGAGGCGAAGAAGCTCCTGACGGAACGCGAGGCCCTACCTGCTCTTGAGACTGATGATGAATACCTTGAAAGGGAGATGACATCTCTTGCTGCTGAGAGAAGAAAGGAGATTCGTGTTGCTCTGGTTGGCAATCCGAACTGCGGAAAGACATCTCTCTTCAATATGGCCTCCGGCAGCCACGAACATGTCGGTAACTACAGCGGCGTTACGGTCGATGCCAAGGAGGGCCTTTTCGAATATGGAGGATATCATTTCAGAATCATTGACCTTCCTGGAACATATTCGCTGTCTGCCTATAGTCCGGAAGAACTGTATGTCCGGAAGAATCTTGTCGAAGACACTCCGGATGTGGTCGTCAATGTCGTGGACGCATCCAATCTGCAGAGAAACCTCTATCTGACCACTCAGGTTATCGATATGGACCTTCGTGTAGTGATGGCTCTGAATATGTATGACGAGCTGACTGCCAAGGGGGACAAGCTGGATATAAAGCAGTTGGGATATCTTCTCGGAATGCCGATCGTGCCTACGGTCAGCAGGACAGGAGAGGGAATCAACGACCTTTTCGACAAGGTCATCCAAATTTATGAGAATCAGGATCCGCATCTTGCAAGACACATCCACATCAACCATGGCTCGGAACTGGAGCAGAGCATCCGTGCAATAAAGGACCTTCTCAAGAAGAATACGGACATCAGATATAAGTATTCGACGCGTTACCTTTCCATCAAATATCTTGAAGATGACAAGGAGATTGACGGTGTCGTAGAGGCTCTTCCTAACCGCGACGAGATCATATCCGTACGTTTCCGCGAGCAGAACCGCATCAAGGAGATTCTTAATTCCAGCATCAGCTCAGCAATGATTGATGCGAAGTATGCCTTTGTCCAGGGTGCCCTTGCCGAGACCTGGGAGCCTTATCAGGGCAAGAGACGCAGGAACACGGTCACAGAGAAGATAGATGCCTTCGTTACCAACAGATGGGCTGCTTTTCCGTTGTTCTTCATCATATTGTATCTGGTCTTTGACGGAACCTTTGTCCTGGGTGAATATCCTATGAGGTGGATCGAGTGGCTTGTTTCTACATTCGGGTCATTTGTCGCCTCTGTCATGCAGGACGGCTGGCTGAAGGACCTGGTGGTGGATGGAATCATCGGAGGTGTGGGAAGCGTGCTGGTCTTCCTTCCGAACATTCTGCTCCTGTATCTGTTCATATCGCTTCTGGAGGATTCCGGATATATGGCGCGAGCAGCCTTCATCATGGACCGCCTGATGCATAAGATAGGTCTGCACGGCAAATCGTTCATCCCTATGATCATGGGATTCGGCTGCAATGTGCCGGCTGTGATGGCTACCAGGACCATTGAGAACAGGAAGAGCCGTCTGATCACGATGCTCATCATTCCATTGATGTCATGTGCAGGAAGAATGCCTGTCTATATACTTATAGCCGGTGCCTTTTTCCCTAAGAATGCCGGTCTGGTGCTTCTGGGACTTTATGCACTTGGAATCCTGCTTGCGATTGTGGCTGCAAAGATCATGAGTGCATTCTTCAAGGAGGATGACCTTCCGTTCGTTATGGAACTTCCTCCATATCGTATACCTACTGCAAAATCAATATTCAGACATACCTGGGAAAAGGGCCGTCAGTATCTCCAGAAGATGAGCGGAATCATTCTGGTCTGCTCTATGATCATCTGGTTCCTCGGCTATTTCCCTAATCACAATGCCTACGACACCGTCCAGGAACAGCAGGAGCATTCGTTCATCGGATATATCGGCAAGGCCATGGAGCCTGTGCTCAAACCTCTAGGATTTGACTGGAAGATGGGAGTGGGAATCGTATCCGGAGTGGCAGCCAAAGAGCTTGTAGTCAGCACTCTCGGAGTGATGTATGCAGATGACCAGCCGGTAACCGTGGCTCCGGAATCTGTGGGTGATTCATCTGTTGAGTCTGCATCGGAGCAGGTTGCGGAAACACGTCTGCAGAAGGCTCTTGTCAAGTCCGTGACCCCGGCAGGTGCCTTGGCCTATATGGTCTTCATCCTTCTCTATTTCCCTTGCATCGCAACCTTCATCGCCATCAAGCAGGAAGGCGGCGGCTGGAAATGGGCCATCCTCACGGCAGTCTACACAATAATCCTGGCATGGGTGGCTGCCTTCATCACCTTCAACATCGCATCGCTTTTTATTTAGTTCAGGTCAGAGATCAGTAACCGCCGCCGAGAGCGTGGTAGAGGCTGATGACGCCCTGAATCTCTTCGTATCTGTCGGTGACCTCATTGAGCTCGGCCTGAAGAAGGTTCTGCTGGGCAGTGAGTACCTCAAGGTAGCTTGCTGCGCCGTGCTTCATCAGGAGCTTGATGTTCCATACTGCAGCCTGAAGATGTACAACCTGCTTGCGATGGATATCAAGTCTTTCTCTTGCAGTCTCCCAGTTTACCAGAGCGTCATTCACTTCGACTCCGGCATCAAGAATGGTCTGGCGGAACTTGTATGCAGCAGCTTCCTGCTGAGCCTTTGACGCTTCAAGACGGGCCTTGTTGGCGTTCTTTGCAAAGACCGGCTGAACAAGCGAGCCGATGACACCTGCAATGATTCCTGCAGGATCGACTACCATTGCACCGTTTCCGTTCGTCCATCCGAGGCTTCCGCTGAGGCTCAGGTTAGGGTAGAATGCCGCGCGTGCCGAATTGGTCATATAGAACTTCTCGACGAGAGCCTGCTCTGCCTGTCTTACGTCAGGCCTTCTCGAAAGCAGGTGTGCAGGAATTCCTTCAGACAGCTCAGAAGGGAACACCTGGTCCTCTATTCTTCCTCTCATGATGCCCATAGGGACAATTCCAAGGAGGACAGCGAACGAGTTCTCCATTTCAACAATCTGTTTGCGGAGATTGAGAACAGAAGCCTCTACGTTCAGTTTGTTCGATTTGGCCTGAAGAACAGCAGCCTCATTGGTCTTGCCGGCTCTTTTCAATGCTTCCATCGTTCTGATGTTCTCTTCCCAGTTGTCCAGGGTCCTGAGGCTTACGCTCAGCTGCTGGTCGAGCATCAGGAGAGAATAGTAGCTTCCTGCTATGGTTGCAATCAGCTGGGTCTGCACAGCCTGAGTGTAGGCTTCGCTCTGCTCGAGAGCTGCAGCGGCAGCTTTCTTTGCATTCCTATGTCTGCCGAAGATGTCCGCCTCCCAGGAAACATCGAATTCTGCAGTGACGGTTCCGGGTGTGCCTCCTTGTACTGAAGCGGAAACGCCTGGCAGGAGAGCTCCTTTCGCTGACAACAATGCAGCCTGTGCCTCCTGTACCTTGAATCTTGCTAGATTGAGGTCCGTGTTGTTCTCTATGCCGATTCTGATCCATCTCTGAAGCTCAGGATCTGTGAACAGCTCATCCCAGTTCAGGGTCGCAAGCGAAGTCGTGTCATCCGCATCTGAAACCCTTCTGTACAGACTGTCCGTGAAGCTTACATCCGGACGTTCGTATTTTGTATACAGGCCGCAGCTGCTCAAGGATAGGATGGCTGAGGCAATCAATATTATCTTCTTCATAGTCATTCGCTTAATGTTTCAGTCTCTTCGATTTCCTTTCTTCTGTTCGGCATGACCTTCTCCTCGATGTACTGGAACACGATGAACAGGGCAGGAACGATTACTATGAGGGCAAGGGTTCCGATAAGCATACCTCCGACGGTTCCTACGCCGATGGAAATATTACCGTTTGCACCTACTCCGCTGGCAAACATGAGCGGAAGCATACCGAAGATCATGGTGAGCGATGTCATGAGGATCGGACGCAGACGGGCCTTGGCTGCCGCCATTGCCGCCATTGTGATTGTCATGCCTTCTGCCCTTTTCTGGGATGCGTACTCGGTAAGGAGGATCGCTGTCTTAGCAAGGAGTCCGATAAGCATCAGGAGACCGATCTGGAGATAGATGTTGTTCTCCAGTCCGAACATTCTAGCGAAAAGGAAGCTGCCTGCAAGTCCGAACGGCACAGAAAGGATGATCACGATCGGGATGAATATGCTTTCGTAGAGGGCACACAGAATCAGATAGATGAAGATCACGCAGATTGCGAAAATCACAGCTACTGAATTTCCTGTGTTGGCCTCCTCGCGTGACATTCCACCGAACTCGTAGCCATATCCGGCAGGGAGTACCTTCTTTGCCACCTCGCGTACGGCCTGGATAGCCTGGCCGGAACTGTAGCCGTCAGCTGCCTGACCGTTGATGGAGATAGCTGTGAAGAGGTTGAAGCGCGAGATTGACTGAGGGCCGTAGATACGTGTGAGCCTGATATACTGATTGATAGGGGACATCTCACCGCTGGAAGTCCTTACGAACATGTTCTGAAGCGACTTTGTGTCGAGACGGAACTCCGGAGCGGCCTGAAGCATCACTCGGTAGAGCTTCGAGAATCTGTTCATGTTCGAAGCATAGCTTCCTCCCACATATCCTGCAAGTACATCAAGCACATCACCGGGAGAGGTTCCGTTTCGCTTGCACTGCGCAGCATCCACTTCCACAAGATACATAGGATATTTGGTGTCGAAAGATGTCTTTGCACGACCCACTTCCGGTCTCTTGTTGAGCTCTATGATGAAGTCATTGGTGATCCTGTGAAGATCCTCAAGCTTGCCGCCCTTCTGGTCCTGTACATAGATCTCGAAACCTGAGCTGGCTCCATATCCCGGAATCATACCTCTGGTGTAGATCATGATGTCGGCAGAAGTGATGTCGGCAGTCCTTGCGTACATTTCCTCAATTATCGAGTCAATGTCGTCTTCTTTGCCGGTTCGTTCATTCCAGTCCTTCAGTCTGATCATGAAGTTACCCGTAGAAGAACCCTGGCCGAACATCATTCCCCATCCGGTGGTTCTTGAATAAGCCTTTATCTGGGGGATACTGCTGATTCTTCTGTCGATTTCAGCAAGTACCTTGTCTGTTTCCGCAATGTTTGTTCCCGGAGGAGTGCGGACATCCATGTTGATGGAACCCATGTCCTCCTTAGGCACGAGACCTGTCTTGGTGGTGTTCATCAGATAGACCAGACCACCGCAGGCGATTACAAGCAGGATGACAGTCAGCCATTTACGCTTGAACATGAAGAGGACCACGTGCTTGTATTTGCTCACAATCCTGCTGAATGCGGCGTCGAAGGCGTGGTGGAATCTTGTAGAGAATGAAGCCTTCTCTCCTGAGCTGACATCAGCATGAGGTGTCATTATCAATGCACACAGGGCTGGTGATGTGGTCAGTGAGTTAAGAAGGGATATACCTACCGCTACGGCCATTGTAAGACCGAACTGTGTGTAGAATGTACCGGTTGTTCCTCCCATGAAGCTCACGGGGATGAACACAGCCATGAATACGAAGGTTGTAGCGACGAGGGCAGATGTGATGCCGCCCATTGCATCGACCGTGGCTTTGTAAGGGGATCTGTAGCCGGCATCGAATTTTGCCTGCACGGCCTCTACCACGACGATGGAGTCGTCCACTACGGTTCCGATCACGAGCACGAGGGCAAACAGCGTAATCATGTTCAGACTGAATCCTGCCACCATCAGGAAGGCGAATGTTCCTACGAGGGATACAATGATCGAAATGGTAGGGATGATGGTTGACCTGAAGCTCTGAAGGAAGATGAATACGACCAGGATCACAAGGAGAATCGCCTCGAAGAGTGTCTTGATCACATTCTTGATGGATGCGTCAAGGAAGTCCTTGGTACTCATCAGGTCCACGATTTCCAGTCCCTTAGGAAGGTCGGCGCGGATTTCTTCAACCACCTTGTCTATCTGGGTGATGATCTCGTTTGCGTTGGAGCCTGAAGTCTGTGAAATGCTGATGGTAGAGCCCGGATGGCCGTTCACCATGCCCACATAATCATATGATCTTTCTCCGAGTTCGATTGATGCTACATCCTTGAGCCTGAGCACAGTACCGTCGCTTTCTGCTCGGATGACCATATTCTCGTAGTCGACCACGTTTTCGTAGCGGCCACGATATTTGAGAACATATCTGAATGTGTTATCTGACTCTGCTCCGAGGGTTCCGGTCGGTGCCTCCATGTTCTGTTCCGCAAGGACGGCAGAGATGTCTTTCGGTACGAGATTGTATTTCGCCATCTTGCCTGGGTCGAGCCAGATACGGAGAGAATAGTCTCCGCCTCGTACATCCACCTCACCTACACCGGTAACGCGTGAGAGGCGCGGTTCGATGTTGATCTTCAGGTAGTTGGTGATGAACTTTCTGTCGAATGAGTTGTCCGGACTGTAGACTGCAAGTGACTTGATTCGGCTTGTCTGGCGCTTGCGCACTGTCACACCGCTTCGGGTCACCTCTCCGGGGAGAAGGCTCTGTGCCGATGCGATACGGTTCTGTACATTGACCATCGCCATGTCACCGTCAGTGCCTTGGCGGAAATATATCTGGATGCTGGCCGAGCCGCTGTTTGTCGCTGAAGACACCATATACATCATGTCCTCGACACCGTTTATGGCTTCCTCCAATGGTACAAGCACACTCTTCTGCACTGTCTCGGCGTTAGCTCCTGCGTAAGCTGCAGATACGCTGACTGTCGGAGGTGCGATTTCAGGGAACTGCTCGATAGGCAGCTGTGATAGACCGATCAGACCCACGAGGAGTACAATCACCGAAATTACTCCGGAAAGGATCGGGCGGTCGATAAAAGTCCTGACGTTCATTATTCGGCCTCCTCTGTCTTGCTTGTGATCTGTGTGCCTTCCTTGATCAGGCCTGCGCCTTCAGCAATGATGATGTCTCCTACGTTGAGACCCTTCTCCACAATGTATTCCGTGCCGTTATTCTGTGGAGAGATGTGGATTTCTGTCGATGATGCCTTGCCGTCGACTACCTTGTAGACGAATACGCGGTCCTGAAGTTCGTAGGTCGCGGTCTGAGGAATGACGATTGCATTTTTGCGCTCTACAGGGATGATTATGGTGCCGCTTCCTCCGTTACGGAGAAGATGACTGCGGTTGCTGAACATTGCGCGTATGCTGACGGCACCGGTGCTTTCGCTGATGGTACCGCTTATCGCGTTGATCTTACCCTTGTACTCATATGACTGGCCATTGCTCATGATGAGCTCCACTTCCGGCATCTGCCTGATGGCGTTGTCAAGAGTTCCGTACTGCATGACCATGTCAAGCATCTGGTTCTCTGCCATTGAGAAATATGCATAGACGCGGCTGTCGTCAGACACTGTTACGAGAGGCTGTGAAATGCTGCTGCTGACGAGGGCTCCGACGCGGTATGGAATCATAGATGCCACGCCGTTTACAGGAGAGCGCACCTCTGTGTATGAGAGGTTGTTTCCGGCGTTTACTTCTTCTGCCTTGCAAAGTGCCAGGCGTGCCTGAGCATCTGTGAGGGAGTTCTGGGCAGTCATCAGGTCGAATTCAGAAACCACGTCCTGCTCGAAGAGGTCCTTGTTGCTTTCGTAGACCAGTTCTGCTGTCGAGAGGGCTGCCTCAGCACTTTTTACGTTTGCCACGGCAATTTCATATGCAGCCTTGTAAGGTGTCTGGTCAATGATGAAGAGAACCTGGCCTTTCCTTACGCTCTGACCTTCCTCGATAAGGATGTCGGTAATCATACCGCTGACCTGAGGTCTGATTTCCACGGTCTGGACACCGCTGATTGCAGCAGAATACTCTGTTTCCAGTGTTATGTCCTTCAATGATACCTCCAGTGTCTTGTAGGTTGCCTCTCCTTTCTGTGCTGTGTCGCTGCTCTGTTTGCAGGATACGGCCAGTAGAGACGACAGGGTCAGTGTGATTGCTAAAATTCGTTTCATTTATTACAGTTTAAATTCAGTTTTCTTCCTTTCTCCATATATATACTTTGTCCGAACGGCGAAGGCGGTTCTCTTCGATTGCCTTGCATGCCTGCTCGTTGCATCCGTCACCGCAGAGACTCATCGCCTCCTCTCTTGCTCCTGGTACGACTTTAGACCAGTCGAGCGGAATCGAGCAGAATGTGCCCTTCGATGCCTCCTCTACCGGCTTGAGGTCTACGCGTATTTCAGGAACAACGTATTCCACCACTCCCGATGTCGGTCCGATTATGAGAATCTTGTCTCCGACTTTGAGTGAGTAGGATTCGATCAGAATCTCTGCTACTCCGAGTTTGCCGAACCAGTTGGTGATCTTGCCGCAGTATACCTTCTTGTGGGTTGCCTTGCTGCCGTAGACTTCGCACCATTCTCCAAGCTTTGCTCCCTGATAGTAGCCGTCCCAGAATCCTCTGTTGAACACCTCGTTCAGCTCTTCCTTCAAGGTAGCTGCGAGTTCCTGAGTATATCTTCCTTCGCATACCGCATCTGCTGCACGGCGGTAGCATGATGCTGCACGCTTTACGTATTCTGCCGATCGTGCTCGTCCCTCAATCTTGAATACGGTAACTCCTGCATCAATGATCTTGTCCATGAACTCGATGGTGCAGAGGTCCTTAGGCGACATTATGTACTTGTTGTCGATTTCCAGTTCCATTCCTGTCTCGCGGTCGCGTACCTGGTAGGCGCGTCTGCAGAGCTGATAGCATGAGCCCCTGTTGGCTGAAGCGCCGTATTCGTGAAGGCTGAGATAGCATTTCCCTGAAATGGCCATGCAGAGTGCTCCATGTGCAAACATTTCGATTTCCACCTTTCTTCCTGAAGGACCGCAGATGTTGTCTCTGTCTATCACGGCCTTGATCTCCTTTACCTGTCCGAGGTTCAGCTCACGTGCGAGCACGATCACATCCGCGAACTGAGCGTAGAATCTGAGGGCTTCGGCATTCGATATGCTGAGCTGTGTTGAAATGTGCACTTCCACCCCGATCTGGCGGGCATATGCTATCGCTGCCATGTCCGATGCTATGACGGCCGTGATTCCTGCCGCCTTAGCTGCATCGAGAGTCTTGCGCATGTCCTCAAGATCATTGTCAAACAACGCGATGTTGAGGGTAAGATATGTCTTTACTCCTACCTCAGAACAGATTCTTACGATCTCTTCAAGGTCGGTCATCTTGAAGTTGTTCGCCGAGTGGGAACGCATGTTCAGCTTTTCCACACCGAAATATACGGAGTCGGCGCCTCCCTGTATTGCTGCGTGCAGGCATTCGAAGTTGCCTGCAGGTGCCATGATTTCCAGTTTCTTGTTCTCCATGTTACTTTGTCCTTCCAATCAGGTTCTTAGCATAATTCTCAAGGGCGACGGCCGCCTCAGGTCTAAGGTCGAGTGTTTCCACGTGGGCGAGTGCCTGAGCATGAAGCTTGATGATCTCATTCTTTGCATCTTCTCCGATTCCCAAGCTGTCATATATTCCGATGACCTTGCTGATCTTGGCTGCTTTCTGCTCGTCAGTATCAATAGGCATGGCCATCGCTTCAAGAAGCTCAGATCGTCTTTCTCCGGCCTTCTCGAAAGCGCGGGTCATGAGCCAGCTCTTCTTGTTGTTGAGGATGTCGCCTCCGATTGCCTTTCCGAACACTTTCGGATCCGAATAAGTGTCGAGCCAGTCGTCCGCGATCTGGAATGCGAGACCGAGGTCATATCCGAATCTGTACAGAAGGTCGCAGGTCCTGTCGTCTGCACCTCCGATGAGGGCTCCCATCTTTGCAGAGCATGCAATGAGAACGGCGGTCTTGAGGCCTATCATCTTCAGATAGTCCTCCATAGGAACGCTTTCCATGTCCTCGAAGTCCATGTCATACTGCTGTCCCTCGCATACTTCTGCAGCTGTTGTGCTGAAGAGCTCCAATGCTTTCGGAAGCACTTCTGCAGGAGCCTGAGCCAGAAGCTTGTAGCTCTCGATGGACATCACGTCTCCGGAAAGTATGGCAGTGTTCTCGTCCCATTTGCGATATACGGTAGGCACTCCGCGGCGAACGTCCGCCTTGTCCATGATGTCGTCGTGGATGAGTGTGAAGCTGTGGAATACCTCCAGTGCTGCTGCCGGACCGAGTATGGACGGGTTCATATCCTCCTTGAAAAGGGAATATGCAAGCAGGCAGAGTCTCGGGCGGATGCGCTTTCCTCCGATTTCCATCATGTATCTGAGCGGGTCATACAGTCCCGCAGGCTCAGCTGTGAACTTCAGGTTTGCGAAAAGTTCATTTACGGCATTTTCGATATGATTCTCAATCATGGTCAGTTTTGTTTATCCCAACTTACAAAGATACTCAAAAAAGTTATATCTTTGTCCAGATAATTCAATGTATATGACGATTAAAGGACAAGCGACAGTTGTTAAGCATACGGGAAGCCATTATCTGCTCTCCCAGCTCCCTGAATGGAACCTTTTTCCTGCTGTACTCAGAGGAAAGATCCGTCTGAAAGGAAGCACTGCAACCAATCCGGTCGCTGTCGGTGATGTTGTGAACTTCGAGGCTGAGGCCGAGTCGCTTGCGGATGTATCTCTGGAAAATTCAGCAGTCATCACATCCGTTGAGCCGCGCAGGAACTACATCATCAGAAAGTCTACCAATCTTTCCCGCCAGTCGCATATAATAGCATCTAATCTGGACAGAGCCTTTCTTGTCATAACGTTGGATTTTCCTCAGGTCAAGCTTCCTTTTCTGGACAGACTCCTGGTGACCTGTGAGGTGTACAATGTGCCTGCGGCTATCGTGTTGAACAAGTGCGACCTGTATGGTCCGGAGCATGAAGAAATGAGAGCGGCCTTCCATGAGATCTATGAAGGTGCCGGATACCCTGTGATCGAGGTCTCTGCGCGCACCGGTGAAGGAGTGGAAGTGCTTAGGGATATGGTCTCAGGCAGGGTTCTGCCGGACGGTTCACGCAATGATGATTTCGATGCCTCCAGGCCTGTTGTTTCTCTCTTTTCGGGAGTTTCCGGAGTGGGAAAATCGTCGCTTATAAAGGCTTTGGATCCGGCCTTGGAGCCGCGTGTGGGTGAGATTTCTGATGCACATGAACAGGGACGCCACACTACTACTTTCTATGAAATGTATGCTCTTTCCACAGGTGGTTTCATAGTGGATACCCCTGGTCTTCGAGGATTTGGTCTTGTCGATCTGAAGAAGGAGGAGATCGCGCTCTATTTTCCTGAAATGCTCAAGGCTTCGGAGAATTGCCGTTTTGCACCGTGTACGCACACTCATGAGCCCGGTTGTGCAGTGAAGGAGGCAGTCGAGGAAGGTGAGATCAGCTATGACCGCTATTCGTCCTATCTCGGAATGCTTGACGAGGAAGGTAAATACAGATAGGATTCTTCCCGGGCACAAAGAATCTGTATGCGTCAGATCAATCAGGATATATTGAAATTGGCTTTGCCAAGCATTCTGGCAAACATCACCGTCCCTTTGGTGGGAATGGTGGATATCGCCGTTGCCGGACATCTTGATACCAATGCGGCCACAATGATCGGAGGAATCGCCATCGGTTCAATGCTCTTCGATCTTCTCTACTGGAACTTCGGATTCCTGCGCGTGGGAACAGGCGGACTGACAGCTCAGGCATTTGGAAAGCAGGATTGGAAGGAATGTGCAAGGATTCTGACCAGGGCGTTGGGCATCTCTCTTGGAATAGCATTCTGTCTGATTCTTATCCAGTGGATTTTCGTCAAGGCGGCTTTTCTTGTTGTTGACTGCACACCCCAGGTGCGCGAACTGGCCTCAAGATATTTCTTCATAAGGATATGGGCTGCTCCGGCGACCTTGAGTCTGATGGCCCTTAAAGGCTGGTTCATAGGCATGCAGGACAGTGTCAGTGCGATGATTACAGATTTCGTGGTCAATGGAATGAATATCCTTATGAGCGTAGTGCTGGCGTTGGGCATCACTCTTCCGTCTGCCGGCGTGCTCGTCAAAGGCATGGGATTTTCCGGTATTGCGGCGGGAACAGTGGCCGCACAGTATTCCGGACTGATCGTTGCCCTGCTGCTGATAGCAGTCAAATATCGCAGCAAGGTGTTTGAGGAATTCTCTTCAGCAGATCTCAAGGGTGTGTTCAAGGGCGGTGAGACCCGTCGCTTCTTTGTCATGAATGCCGACCTCTTCGTACGTTCGCTCTGTTTTATTGCAATATATATCGGGTTTACCGTGATCTCAGCACGTTATGGAGATGTGCTTCTGGCAGTCAGCTCGATAATGATGAAGATTCTGATGATATTCTCATACTTCACGGACGGATTCGCATATGCAGGAGAGGCTATGACCGGCAGATATATCGGCGCACGCGACCTCCCGAACCTCAGGAAGACAGTCAAATGGACCTTCGTATGGAGCATGGGGCTGGCTGCTGCTTTCGTGGCAATTTATCATTTCGGTGGAGTGCTTCTTCTTAAGATGATGACCTCGGATGACGTTGTGGTCGAAGCCTCCAAAGCATTTCTGCCATGGCTTGTCCTCATGCCTGTCGTCGGATGTGCCGCCTTCACATGGGACGGAATATTCATAGGTGCAACCGGATCTAAGGAAATGCGCAATTCCATGTTATGGTCTGTGGTTGCCTTTGCCGCTGTCTGGATCGTTGGCATCGCTTTCCTGAATATTTCAGCTCCAACCTCATACGGTATTGCTGCCATGCACATCCTGATGGGAGCCTATTTCGCACATCTTCTTGCCCGCACCGTCTATCTTACGGTCAAATCTCCTCTTGTTTATGATTGCGTGAAACAATCGTGACACTTTTTGACGTCAAAAATGTCACGTTGATTCCGTAAACGAAAAAATGCGGAAAGTCCGTCATGGAATCTTTCCGCACTTCTTATGTTCAGGTGAATATTACTTCACACCATGCTTCTTGAGAATCTTGAGAAGCGGCTTCTCGATGGACTTGGCCCAGAGAGTGTAGCCGTAGTTGTCAGGATGAACACCGTCAACAGTAGAGTTGTTGTCGTCTGAAGTAGCATTTGTTGTCTGGATGTAGTAGACATTCTTATACTTCTTGCACGCCTCCTTCATGAGCTTCTCTGCCATCTCAAGCTTATCAGCTTCGTGCTTTTCGTGTGCCTGATCGAAGTTTCTTCTTTCGCGATAGATGGTCTGCTGGAAAATGAGCGGAATCTCAGGATGGGCTGCTCTGAGCTTTTCGATGAATGGGAAAAGTCTTGCCTTGATCATCTTTGCATCCGGGTTAGAGAATGCATCGAACACGAGAGCATCTACCTTGGCGTCGCAAAGGACGTCAGCAAAATACTGCTGGAGCTTGCTGTTGCCGCTGCAGCCGAGGCTGAGCATCTGGATACCGGTATTTCTTGAGAACTGTGCAGGATATGTCATACCGCCACGGCTTGTGCTTGATCCATGAGTGTATGAAGAACCGAAGATTCCCACGCGATAACGGAAAGGATTGTCTATAGCCTCGATCACGCTTCCCTTGTCCACGCCGATCTGTACGGAGTACTCCTCGCTGTAAAGAGGAAGATAAAGAAGGCACTCCTTCATGGTGTCATCCATGTTGCTTACAAGTCTTACAGGAGCTTCCAGATTCTTGTCTGAAGGTGCACTTGCGCCGGCGAACAGCCATCTGCCATCTTTCTTGATGTAAAGGTCATAACCTCTTGCGGAGATTCCGTTAGTGTTGGTAGGGAATGAAACGACAGTTCCATATTTTGTCTTTACATGAATTTCTGAAGAGTTGGTCTTGAAGGCGACAGAGATGCCTGATGACATTCTCACCTGACCGTTCTCGCTCTTTGTGAATCCCTTGTACTTCACGGTGTCTACTCTATGGTATGGGTTAGGAGTGTCCATAAGCTTGCCACAGAGAGTGAGAGAGGATGCCTCAATCCAGTCTTTCTTAGTGTCAGGCTTAGGTGACTTCTCGCAAGTTATACCATACTTGGCAAGAATCTCAAGGATCGGCTTCTCGATTGACTGAGCCCAGAGAGTGTAGCCATGATTGTCAGGATGGATACCATCGACAGTTGTCTCGTGTGAAGGGACAGATGCGTTTGTCTGGATGAAGTATACGTTCTTGTACTTCTTGCATGCTTCTGCCATGAGCTTTGCTGCCATTTCCTGCTTCGCGCTTTCCTTTTCCTCTTCAGAAAGACAGAAGTTTCTCTTCTCGCGATAGATAGTCTGCTGGAAAATGAGAGGAATGTCAGGATGAGCGGTCTGGATCTTCTCGATGAATGGGAAGAGTCTCTCATTGATCATCTTCGCATCAGGATTCGAGAATGAGTCGAATACGAGGGCATCAACCTCTGCGTCGCAGAGAACATCAGCAAAATAAGGCTGGAGCTTGCTGTTTCCGCTGCAGCCGAGGCTGAGGAACTGAAGACCGGTGCTGCGCATGAGCTGCATAGGGTAGCTCATACCTGCACGGCTTGTGCTGATACCGTGTGTGTATGATGAGCCGAAGATACCGATTCTGTGACGGAACGGACTCTCGATAGGCTCGATGTATGATCCTTCCTGAGTACCGATCTTGCATGAGTAGATCTCTGAGTATATAGGGAGGTAAAGAAGACACTCCTTCTCTGAATTGTCCATGTTGTTGATCAGGATCATGTTCTTCTCACTGTCTGCACCATGCTTCTGTGCATTTGCAGCAGCCCAGAGCCATTTTCCGTCCTTCTTGATATAGAGGTCATAACCTCTGTATGCGATAGGCATGGTAGCTACTGAACTGTATTCCCATCCCCAGTCGGTCTGGACTGTGATGACGGTAGAGTTGGTCTTGAAAAGGACTGCGAGTCCGGTCGGGCAGCGTACCTGACGGTTTTCTCCTGTTGTGAAACCTTTATATTTCACGGTGTCGACCCTGTGGTAAGGATTAGGTGTTTCCTTATGGATCTTTCCGATGAGGTTGAGGTCGGAAGCCTCTGTGAAGACATACTTCACATCTTTTGGAGTCTGTGCCAATGCTGCAAGAGAGCAGAGGATCAGCCCAAGGATTAAAAGATAGCGTTTCATAATGTTATTATTAATCGGTTTATTTCTTCATTTCGTCATCAAATCCTTGCATTCCGTCGGAAATGCGATGCGAATTTATAAAAAAATGTCTTAAATTTATAACTTTGTAACCATAGAGGTGCAATTGACCTGAACTTTTGACGATCGCGTATGAGTCTCTACTCATTCTACAGGATAAGCAAGCCTTCCGGGGAGACCGTTCCCGAGAATGAAATACGCCCAAGGTATCTTTCCATCAGAAACAGGACTTTCTGGGGGGTTACTGTTGCGTATAGCCTGTACTATGTCTGCAGGATGAGCCTGAGTGTGGTCAAGCAGCCTCTTATTGATGAAGGGTTCCTTACGGCAGGTCAGCTGGGTGTCATAGGCTCCGCTCTGTTGTTTGTCTATGCGGTGGGCAAGTTCCTGAACGGCTTCATTGCGGATTATTGCAATATCCGCCGTTTCATGTTCACCGGCCTTGCGGTTTCTGCTGCCATCAATCTCCTTATGGGAATTCTCGGAATAGTAAACGGATATACGGCAATCCCGTTGTCCGTCATATTCATCCTCTTTGCTGTACTGTGGGGCCTGAACGGCTGGATGCAGTCCATGGGTTCTCCTCCGGGAGTCATAAGTCTGTCCAGATGGTTCCCTCAGTCCCGGAGAGGCACATTCTACAGCATCTTCAGCGCGAGTCCGTATCTTGGTGAGTTCATTTCCTTTATTCTGACTGGTCTTATCGTGGGGGCTTTCGGCTGGCAGTGGGGCTTTGTCGTAGCTGCGGCTGCCGGAGGTGCAGGAGCATTGCTGATCCTGCTTACGGTTTCGGATACTCCTGAGAGCCAGGGTCTTCCGTCGATTCAGCAGCTTTCTGGAGAGGACGTGAAGCCTGTTGATAAGATGCCGACGCGAGAACTTCAGAAGATGATATTCAAGCATCCGGGAATATGGGTCATAGCCCTATCAAGCGCATTCATCTATATAACCAAATACGCCATTGCCGGATGGGGAGTCCTTTTCCTTCAGAAGGAGAGGGCCTTTTCATTGGAACAGGCGACGCAGATTATTGCGTTTTCGGCAGTATTCGGTGTGCTGGGTACGGTTCTGGCAGGCTGGCTGTCTGACCGAGTCTTCCGCAGTGACCGTATCCGTCCTGCGATTCTCTCAGGTGCAGTGAGTTTCGTTGCCCTTGCACTCTTCCTTTTTGCAGGAGGGGGATATGTGATGAATGTCCTGTATGTATCTGTGTTCAGCCTTTCGATAGGAGTCCTCTATTGCATTGTAGCGGGCCTCATGGCTGTAGATATCGTGCCGAGAAAGGCTACCGGTGCCGCATTGGGCATAGTGGGTATATCAAGCTATGTCGCTGCAGGACTTCAGGACATCACAAGCGGTTACCTTATCCAATATAACACGGTCCGTGTTGACGGCATGGATGTATATGATTTCGGACCTGTATCTTATTTCTGGCTGGCTGCGGCACTTGTGTCGTTCATCCTGCCGGTGCTGAACTGGAAGAAAATGAAAAATAATCAATAAACGTATTATATTAATGAAACTGAACTTTAGCATTGAATACAGGACAGCGTGGGGCGAGGAGATCGTCCTCTGTCTTGACGGCAAGCGCCACGGTCTCGAATATGTGGCAGACGGCTTGTGGCAGGGTGAGGTGTCGCGTCCAGCTCTCAAAGAAGCCCTTGAGTATGGCTATGAGGTTGTCCGTGATGGAGTTACCGTGCGAAAGGAGTGGGGAAAGCATGTGCTTCCGAAAGGACTGTCTGCAAAGACTGTAAATATCAACGACCGTTGGCAGGACCGTCCGGCTGATGCGCCGTTCTACTCTTCTGCCTTCACAAAGGGTATATTCGGAAGGGTTGATTCCAGACAGTCTGCTCCAGCCAATGGCATATGCATTGTGGTGAATGCGCCTGTAGTGAGACCTGATGAAGTTCTTGCAATCGCAGGAAGCGGAAAGACACTTGACAACTGGAACCGCATTGTGCCGTTCGAAGACGGTATGTTCCCTGTATGGACTCTTTCTCTTGAGGCGGCTGAGCCGTTTATGTACAAACTCCTCATTGCTGACAGAGAGACACTTCAGCCAAAGGTGTGGGAAGACGGAGAGAACAGAGTGATGGCAGTGATTTCTGAGAAGAATGTCTGCTATGTGGAGGCTTCTTTGGAGCCTCGTTTCTCCGGAAGACAGTGGAAGGGAGCCGGTACAGCGATTCCTGTGTTCTCACTCAGAAGCGAGGATGATTTCGGTGTAGGTGAGTTCCTTGATCTTAAGAAGATGGTGGACTGGGCTGCTGCTACAGGTCAGAGCGTGCTTCAGCTTCTTCCGATCAACGACACTACCATGACCGGAACATGGGAGGATTCATATCCATATAATGCCAATTCTACATTTGCACTTCATCCGCAGTTCATCAATCTTCCTGCTGCAGGAGTGCCTGTAACCAAGGCTTACAAGGAACTTCAGGCTGAGCTTAATGCGCTTGATCAGATTGACTATGAGAAGGTCAACAACACCAAGCTTGAACTTCTTCGCAAAGCCTATGACAAGACTTTTGCAAAGCTTTCTGCATCAAAGGCATACAAGGCATTCATCGCTGCCAATGAGGATTGGCTTATGCCATATGCTGCGTTCTGTGTATTGCGTGACATGAACGGAACTCCTGATTTCTCAAAGTGGAAGACAAACAAGAAATACAATGCGAAGAAGATCGTAGCGTTCTGCGAAGAGAATAGAAAGGATGTGGATTTCTGGTGCTTTGTACAATATCATCTTGATGCCCAGCTCTCGGAGGTCTGCAAGTATGCTCATTCGAAGGGCGTGGTCCTCAAGGGTGACCTTCCTATCGGTATCAGCCGCACCAGTGTGGATGCATGGCTTTATCCTGAACTCTTCCATATGGATTCACAGGCTGGAGCCCCGCCTGATGCATTTGCCGAAGACGGTCAGAACTGGGGATTCCCTACATACAACTGGGAGAAGATGGCTGAGGATGACTATGCATGGTGGAAGGCCCGTCTGAGAAAGATGTCGGAATATTTCGATGCATTCCGTATCGACCATATCCTCGGATTCTTCCGTATATGGCAGATTCCTCTTTGGTCAAAGAGCGGACTTGACGGCTATTTCAGCCCGGCTCTTCCATATCCTGCTGAGGAGCTTCAGAATCTGGGATTCAATGTCGAGGATAAGGAACTCTTTATCGAGGATCCGCATAAGCCTGGCTATTATCATCCTAAGATCGGTGCAATGAAGACTCGTGCGTTCAGCATTCTCGATGCGTATCGTCGCGGCTCTTTCGAGCGTATATACAATGACTTCTTCTACTATCGTCACAATGAGTTCTGGAAGGAGACGGCAATGAAGAAGCTTCCTGCCCTTCTCGACTCGACGGGAATGCTTGCTTGCGGAGAGGATCTTGGAATGATTCCTGCGACAGTGCCTCAGGTTATGTCTGACCTCAGGATCCTTTCTCTTGAGATCCAGAGAATGCCTAAGTCGGTGGAAGAGACATTCGCGCATCCTTCAAATTATCCGTATCTCTCAGTATGCACCACATCGACTCACGACATGAATCCTGTACGTGCATGGTGGGAAGAGGATAGGGAAGTTACGCAGCAGTTCTGGAATATGCTTCTTGGAAATGGAGGCGATGCTCCGCAGTTCTGTGAGCCATGGATCTGCCGTCAGATTCTTGAGCAGCACCTATGGTCTCCAGCGATGCTTACAGTGCTTCCGCTTCAGGACTGGCTCTCTATGGATGGTGCTCTCAGACGCGAGAATCCGAATGACGAGCGTATAAACGTTCCTGCTAACCCACGCCATTACTGGCGCTACCGCATGCATCTCACTCTTGAGGATCTTGCATCCCAGAAGGAATTCAACGACACTCTCACTGCAATGATTGCAGACAGCGGCCGCAGATAGTTCCTCAATCAAATGATTTGAATCTGGCGTCTCATAACTTTATGGGGCGCCAAGTTTTTTATGTTTTTGGGGATCAGCGTTCAAGCCAGTCGAGGAAATCTTCGACGCGTGAACGGCTGACTGTCATTTCGAAGGAAGCTGGTGGGTTGGACTTGATCAGAAGTCGTCCGCCAGCTTGTTTTATTATGCTGAGGATGGCTCTGGTGTTTACGATGCAGCTGCGGGAGATCCTGAAGAATGTGTCCGGATTCAGCTCCTCGCTTATAACATCAAGAGATGAGTCTATTATGTATTTGTCTCCATCGAAGGTTGTAAGCCAGTTGGTCTTCTCTTCGGAATAGATGAATGCTATGTTTGCTGTCTGGAGAGGAATGATACGGTCGTTAATGCGTACTATGTATTTCTCTTTGTACTCCTTCTTGGCTTCTCCCATGCCCAGGGCCTTCGCGAGTGCGGCATAATCAAATGTTCCGCCGCTTGCGCGGCATCTTGCGACAGCCCTTCTGAGGTCCGCGATTTCGACAGGTTTAAGAAGATAGTCTACACTTCCGGCTTCAAATGCCTTCAGTGCGTAGCTGTCGTATGCAGTCGTCATTATAACCTTGGATGTAACTTCCACCTGTCGGAATATCTCAAAGCATACTCCGTCCGAAAGTTCAACGTCCATGAATATGATGTCAGCCTTGTTGTCCGGATCCTTGAGCCATGAAACGGCTCCCTTTACCGAGGTTGCCGTTCCGACCACGTTCAGTTCCGGAAAATTCTGTGACAAGATGCGTATCAGGCTCTTCTGAGCCATTATTTCATCTTCAACGATAAGGACTCTCATATCTTTACAATAGTGGCAATGTTACACAATAGTCGTTTTCAGTAATATCAATATCTATGCTCTTTCCGCACAGATCCAGGTACTGTCTGCTGATATATTTGTGCCCGAGTCCGGTGGACTGGCTTCTTGTAATCTTAGGTATGATGTTGTTTTTTACCCGTATGGTTCCGTCAGATGCTTCTATCTTGATTTTCAGCGGGTTGTCAGCGCTTACCGCATTGTGTTTCGTTGCGTTCTCGATCAGGAGCTGGAGTGAGCAGGGGAGTATCAGGCGGTTGAGGCAGCCGTCGTCAATATCCGTTTCAATCTGGAGACCTTCTGTGAAGCGGACCTTGAGGAGGTCTGTGTATTTCTCGATGAATACGAGCTCATCACTGAGCTTGACCAGTTCCTCGTCTTCGCTCTTGATCATGTATCTGTAGATTCCGGCCAGCTTGTGGATGTAGGTGCTGGCCTGTTCTGTCTTTTCTTCACAGACCAGGCAGTCGAGAATGTTAAGGGAATTGAAGAGGAAATGTGGATTGACCTGTCCTTTCAGCTTCATGTATCTGTATTGCGCCAGGTGTGCCCTTTCCCTCTGCGTCTGCATGTCCTTTCTTGCCGTTAGGGCATAGTTGATGATGAAGATCATGCAGTATATGGTTATTTCCGTCAGGAGAGATATCATGAAGATAAGGATGAAGCTTCCGTTGAATCCTTGGAAGATCGTGAACGGGAATCCGAATCCGATGATGACGGTTTCCGCCAGGGCGGCGGCAGTTGTGAAGAGTATGAGAAAGAGGGCCTTCTTCAGTCCTGCCGTTTTGCTGAGTCGGGATGAATACCTGACATACAGGATGTTGAGGCAGATGAGGATCAGAAGACCGACTGAATTGGTGAGGACATCTTTGGTTATGTTGTAGACGCTGGTGGAGTCTACGCTGACTTCTGAGAAGATGAAGACTACTCCAAGTCTCAGTATGAAGATGAATCCGGCAGCAAGAAGCAGCCATTTGAGGTATGGTGACGCGAGGGAACTGTCGTCTTCGTCTGTTTTTCCTAATCTGAATATGCCGGCAATCGCCACGATTCCCCAACCTAGAAGTTCGGTGGTGACAAATGTCGATAAAGGCTGTATTACATATGGGGAAGTGAACACCAGACTAAGGATATTGGCTCCCAGGGTTCCCAGCAGGTAGCCCAGGATATTGCCCACAATTACAATGGATGCTGTGAATTCGATGGAAAGATTCTTCTTTAGGCAGACAATGAGAATCATCGCCATTGTCAGTATGGTCAGCAGGAGTTCGTCATCTATTCCTGCGAGTCTGCAGCATAGGGCTGTGATGAGATGAAGGGCTGCGAAAATATGTATTATCCAGACGGGTTGCGCCTGTTGAAATATCTTCATAAACATGAGTTTTATACGCCGAAGTTACGGATTTTGCTCTGAATATGCAATTTTTCGTTACGATTCATCATAAAAATACGACCGTTCGTCCCAATCTTCAAGCAACTCGTCCGGAGGACTGAAATTCTATTATTAATAATGTGTAAATTTACGTGATTTGATTAGACTGAAACCAAATAACCAAAACAGTTAATGATGCAAAAAACTCAACTAACATTCTGGCAGCTGTGGAACATAAGCTTCGGATTCTTCGGAGTCCAGATTGCGTATTCCCTTCAGAGTGCCAATATCAGCCGCATCTTTGCGACTCTCGGTGCAGATCCGCACAGCCTGAGCTTCTTCTGGATCCTTCCCCCTCTTATGGGAATGATCGTACAGCCTCTCGTGGGCAAGTACAGCGACAGGACATGGTGCCGTTTCGGACGCCGAATCCCTTATCTTTTCCTCGGTTCGCTGATCGCCATCGCAGTGATGTGCCTTCTTCCGAATGCAGGAAACTTCAGCTTCACATTTGCAGGAGCCATGATCTTCGGACTCATCGCACTCATGCTTCTTGACACATCGATCAACATGGCCATGCAGCCGTTCAAGATGCTTGTAGGAGACATGGTGGGTGAAGAGCAGAAGAGCAAGGCCTATTCGATCCAGAGTTTCCTCGTGAATGCAGGCGGACTCGTGGGCTTCATGTTCCCGTTCCTCTTCGCGTGGTTCGGTATTGCAAACACTGCACCTGAGGGACAGGTTCCCGATACGGTGAAGTATTCGTTCTACATCGGAGCGGCAATCCTCATCCTCTGCGTTCTCTTCACAACCCTCAAGGTGAAGGAGATGCCACCGAAGGAATATGCTCAGTTCCATGGAATCGACCCTGACAAGACTGAAGAGAAGGCTCCGGGCATGCTGACCCTTCTGAAGAAGGCTCCAAGCGCATTCTGGACAGTAGGCCTCGTGCAGTTCTTCTGCTGGGCGGCTTTCCTCTACATGTGGACATACACCAACGGTGCAATCGCCGATACCGTATGGGGAACAACCGATGTGAAGTCTGAAGGTTATCAGACTGCAGGAAACTGGGTGGGAATCCTCTTTGCCGTACAGTCAGTAGGTTCTGTCCTCTGGGCCCTCATCATCCCTAAGTTCAGGAACATCAAGACTGCTTATGTGGTCAGCCTCCTTATCGGTGCTGCCGGATTCGCATCCGTATTCTTCATCCACGACCAGTATCTGCTCTTCATCTCGTTCCTCCTCATCGGAGTGGCGTGGGCAGCTATGCTTGCAGTGCCTTTCACTCTTCTTACCAACTCGCTTTCAGGTGAGCACATCGGCACCTATCTCGGTCTCTTCAACGGCACAATCTGCCTTCCGCAGATCGTTGCTGCCGCTTGCGGAGGATTCATACTCAAGATGGTCGGCGGTGCTCAGGTCAGCATGTTCATCGTAGCCGGTGTCCTTCTGGCGCTCGGAGCGGTGGCCGTATATTTCGTGAAAGAGAAAAATAGAAGTTAAGTTATTGGAACTTACATATTTACAAATACAAACTATCTACTAACCAAACAAAATTCTTTATGAATAGAATAATGTCGCTTTGTGCAGCCTTTCTTATGATTTCTCTTCTGGGAGGGGCAAACGTATTTGCTCAAGGCAAGTACGAGGTTAAAGGAGTAGTTGTCGATCCACTTGGTCCTGTAATCGGTGCAACTGTCATCGAGCAGGGTACAACCAATGGTGTCTCTACCGGTCTTGACGGTGACTACGTCCTTACTGTCTCAAGCGCCGACGCAGTTGTAGAGATCAGCTGCATTGGTTATGCGAGCCAGACTTTCGTGGCATCTCAGGTGCCTCCAACAGTTACTCTTTCCGAGGATACTCAGTTCCTTGACGAGGTAGTCGTAATCGGTTACGGTACCGTGAAGAAGGAAGACATGACCGGTTCGGTGACTGCAATCAAGAGCGAAGAGCTCAACCGTGGAGCAATGGTCTCTACTCAGGATATGCTCAAGGGTAAGGTTCCTGGCCTTCATGTTATCCCTGGAGACGGTGGTCCTGGTGCAGGTTCTACAATCCGTATCCGTGGTGCAGCTTCTCTCGAGGCGTCAAATGACCCTCTCATCATCATCGACGGTGTTCCTGTAGCATATGGCGCCGGTGCGGGTATGTCGAATCCGCTTGATATGATCAATCCTAACGACATTGAGTCGTTCACAGTTCTCAAGGATGCATCTTCTGCCGCTATTTACGGTTCACGTGCATCGAACGGTGTCATCATGATCACCACCAAGAAGGGTAAGGGCAGCAGACCTCAGGTTTCATACAATGGTAGCGTGAGCGTTCAGCAGAACTCTAAGCCGCTTCCGGTATTTACTCCTGGTGAACTCCGTGAGTTCCTTGCTGCAGCATTCCCTGCAGGTTCAAAGCAGGCAGAGGCTGTACAGAAGAACCTCGGTCCTGAGAACATCAACTATCAGGACATCATCTTCCGCACTGCAGTCTCACATGACCACAACGTCAGCCTTACAGGAAATGTCAAGGAGAGAATGCCTTACAGAGCATCAATCGGTTATACAGACCAGCAGGGTACCCTCAAGGGCTCTTCTTATGACAGAGGAACACTCGACCTCAGCCTTTCTCCAAACTTCTTTGACAAGCACCTTACAATCAACCTTAATGGTAAGGGCGTGTACACTTATTCGAATTATGTTGACAGTGGTGTTGTAGGAAACGGAGCTTTCTTCAACCCTACTATCGATCCATACTGGAGAAACGAGGATGGTACTGTAGACTATACTACAACCAACGGTTTCTGGAATTATGGTGGAGGACGCGGCGAGCAGTTTACCCAGAGTACTCTCATGGGAATCTCTCCACTTTCGCAGCTTTATGACAAGGTGATGAACGAGCGTGGTCTCCGTTTCATCGGTAATGCGGCAATCGACTATAAGGTTCATGGATTCGAGGCATTGAGATTCAATGTAAGCCTCGGTATGGACTACTCTTTCGGTAAGAAGTACGACGGTGTAAACCCTGGTTCATATCAGGCAGCCGGAGACTCTGAGAGTCCACGTATCGGTCAGTACTCTATTTCTCAGAGCGAGAGCAAGAGTGAAGTGCTTGAGGCTTATGCCAACTACAATGAGGAGTTCGGTCAGCACAGACTTGACGTGATGGCAGGTTACTCTTGGCAGCACATGTACAATGGTGGCCGTTCGATTTCATATTTCAACATCACAGATGAGCCTAAACTTAATGAGGGTCAGACAATCGACCAGCGTTATCCTTACGGTGCATCTGAGAGCTACCTTGTTTCATTCTATGCCCGTGTGAACTATTCGATCGCATCGAGATATCTCTTCACCGCTTCTATCCGTACAGACGGTTCTTCTAAGTTCTCGCCTGCTACACGCTGGGGTGTGTTCCCATCAGGAGCATTCGCATGGAACATCAAGGAGGAAGGCTTCCTTAAGAATGTGAAGCCTGTGTCACAGCTCAAGCTTCGTCTCTCTGCCGGTATGACCGGTCAGCAGGACAAGATCAATGAGTATGCTCATCTTGCAAGATACGGTCTTTCAAATGACCAGTACTTTGTGTACAACATGGGTGGCATCGGATACCAGCACATGTATACTCCAGAGGCATACGATCCTAACATCAAGTGGGAGACCACTACAACTTACAACGTCGGAGTCGACTTCGGTTTCATCGGTGACAGAATCACAGGTACAGTTGATGCTTACCTCCGCAACACCAACGATCTCCTGAATGTCGTGAATACTCCAATGGGTTCAAACTTCGGTAACTCAGTTCTCACAAACATCGGATCTCTCCAGAACAAGGGTCTTGAGTTCTCACTCAACGTAATCCCTGTCCAGACAAATGACTGGCATCTCTCTATCGGTGTGAACGGAACTTTCCAGGATACCAAGTTCACTAAGCTCAATGCTACCAACGATCCTACATACTACATCCAGAAGACAGGTATCTCAAAGGGTACAGGTACTCTTCTCAGCCGTCATCAGGTCGGATATGCTCCATATAGCTTCTATGTATTCCAGCAGCTTTATGACAACAACGGACAGCCGGTTCAGAATGCATTCGTAGACCGAGACGGTGATGGTAAGATCACAGATGGCGACAGATACTGTGCAGGTGACCCTAATCCTGATTTCTATTACGGTATCAACCTCAAGCTTTCTTATAAGAACTGGGACTTCGGTTTCAACGGACACGGTTCTGTAGGATATACAGTGTTCAACGACTTTGCTTCAGCAAACTCTACTGCATATCTTGACATCAATACTGGAGCTATCTCAAACTACGCTACTGTTGTCAAGAAGACAGGATTCACAGAGGCAAACAACGGTAACCAGTGGATGTCAGACCTCTTCATCGAGAATGCATCATTCTTCCGTATGGACGACATCAACCTTGGCTATACATTCAAGGAAATCCGCAACTGGGGTGGCAACATCCGTATTGCGGCAAGCTGCCAGAATGTGTTCGTTCTTACCGGCTTCAGCGGTATTGATCCAGAGGTCAACAGTGATGATGGTGTGGCAAGAACATTCTGGCCAAGACCACGCACTTATTCTCTCCGTCTGAACGTTAATTTCTAATGCGAGATTGATATGAAAATGAATTTCAAGTATATATTTTCTGCTGTAGTTGTTTCAGTGATGGCTACAGCCTGTATCGGAGACCTGGATACAACCCCGCTGGATGACAGGACAGTTACTTCTGAGTCTGCATATGGCGCAGATGAGGCTGGTTATGTTCAGGGTCTCACCAAGGTGTATGCTCAGTTCGCTTCGAACAACACCAAGGACCTTATTGTAGATGACGGTGGTTCGTCAGAGCTCATCCGTACATTCTGGTCTACTCAGGAGATTACTACTGATGCCTGCAAGGTGGGCTGGGGTAATGACTCATGGGCTCAGGACCTTAACCGTAACACATGGACAGCTCAGCACAATCATATGATCTACTCTGTATATGTGCGTACTCTCCAGGGTGTAGCATATGCAAACGAGTATCTTCGTCAGACTGAGGACAGCAGACTTGAGCTTAGAGGTGTATCTGATGACCTTAAGGCAAAGATTGCAGGATTCCGTGCCGAGACACGTTTCCTCAGAGCTTATTTCTATTGGATGGCACTTGATACATTCGGATCAGTTCCGTTCTCTACCGAGAATTCACCATTCGGTGGCGGATACAACCCTCCACAGGCAAGCCGTGCGGATATCTTCAATTTCTGCGTAGAGGAGCTTGAGGCTCTTGCTGCAGAAGGCAGCGATATGCCTGCAGCACAGGCAAATTATCCACGCGCAGACAAGGGTTCATGCCTTGGTCTTCTTGCACGTCTTTATATTAATGGTAAGGTTTATACAGGAACTGGGTCAAACGCTGCCGGAAAGACTTGGAGCCAGCTTGCAAAGGATACATGTGAGCGCATCTATGGTCTCGGCAAATATTCTATCTGCCCTGACTATGCAGCTCTCTTCAGAGGTGACAACGGTGAGAATGTTCAGGCAAGAAACGAGTTCCTCTTTGCTGTGGCATATGATGGAATCAAGACTAAGTCTTATGGCGGAACAACATTCCTTACACTCGCCTCTACTGCATCTGACGACTGTGGCAAGCAGCCTTGGCGTCTTAACGGTGTGAATGGCGGATGGGGTGGTATCCGTGTACCATATGAATATGTAGAGAAGTATTTCGCTCCTACAGACATCGACTACACTTATGATCCTGGTTATGCAACCACAACTCAGGAACTCTATACCCGTAACAACGGTTATAAGGTAGCTGACAAGAGAGGTTCGATGTTCTATATCTTAAAGCGTGAGCAGTCAATGAAGGATCATCTTTATGACTTCCTCTACGGATGGACTTGCCTCAAGTTCAACAGTGTTCCTCATGACAAGACTATCGAGGAGTATGCATCAGTTGCAGGAACAGCAACAAATGCTGATGTTGACTTCCCTATGATCCGTCTCGGTGAGATTCACCTCATCTATGCAGAGGCTTGTATGACTGCCGGCGGAAGCGCCGCAGAGCAGATCAAGGCTCTTGCTGACCGTGCTGGAATCAAGGCAGAGACTAACGTGACAATAGATTGGCTTGTTGCTGAGCGCGCACGTGAGCTTATGTGGGAAGGTCATCGTCGTACAGACCTTGTACGTTATGGCAAATATACTTCAAAAGACTTCCTTTGGCCTTACAAGGGTGGTGACGACTATGCAGGCAAGGGTCTGGATGCGACAAGAAACCTCTTTGCCATTCCGGCAACCGAGCGTGCTTCAAATCCTGATCTCAAGCAGAATCCTGGATATGAGGAATAATGCCCAAATACTTAAAATCAGAAAGATATGAAATTTACAAAATATTTTATAGCTCTTGCGGCTGTGTTCGGAATGGCTTCCTGCTCAATGAAGGAGGATATGGTTATGCTTCCTTCTGCAGAGGATGTGGTGGCTCCGGTACTTGAGGCTCTTGACGGCCCTATTTCGATCACGCCTACCAATATGGGTCTGGAGAAGGTTACATTCTCTTGGACACCCGCAGATTATGGTGTTGCTACAGAGGTAAACTACTCTATTGAGGCAGAGGCTGCCGGCACAAAGGTAGTGATCGTGTCAGGCATCAATGACACTACTACAGTATCCAGCCACATTAATGCGACTGTGACTTATGATGCGCTGAATCAGATTCTTTTCAATGACCTTATGCTTGAAAGCGGTCTTGAGGAAGAGGTTGCGTTCTCGGTAAGCGCAAAGGTTGGAAACAGTGCAAAAGTCTACTCGAATGTAATCAAGGTTCTTTGCACCGTGACTGCAGCTGAGAAGGTATATCCTAAGGTGTGGGTTATCGGAGACTACTGCGGATGGTCTCATGACCAGTCTCAGTTCCTTTTTGACTTTGCCGGTGATGACAAGGTTTATCAGGGTGTTGTTGATTTCGGTGAGAAGGCTGCCAACGGTTGGAAGGTTACCGGTGTAGGTAAGTGGGATGACACTTGCAACTGGGGTGGTGACGAGTCTATTGCTTATGAGCCGGAGGCTGAAAAGACTCAGCTTATCAACGGCGGTGGTTCAAAGGACCTCAAGCACTATAGCAAGCGTTTCTATCATTTCTCATTTGATAAGGGTACACTTCTTTTGACCAAGACCATAGGATTCGACCAGATCGGTGTTGTCGGTGATTTCAACGGATGGGGTTCTGATGTCGTGATGTCGTTCAACGCGACTAAGCAGAAGTTCTATGCCGACATAGAGGTTGCTCAGGATGGTGGATTCAAGTTCCGCCTTGACGCAGACTGGGCTGTTTCATATGGTTCCAAGACTCCTGGTATTCTTGACAGCGGTGACAATATTCCTGTAACTGCAGGTAACTATCGTGTTTATCTCAACATGAACAACTCCGGTGAGATGACTTATGAGCTCAATGAGAAGATGTTCGGCAAGGATGAGCCTGAAGCTGGTGCGCCTGTTGTTCCTGAGGAGCCTGATACTCCTGTTGCTGTTGTAGGATGGAGCCTTATCGGTGCATTCAACTCATGGGCAGGTGACCTTATGCTCACTTCAGACGGAACATATCACGTTGTCAAGGGTGTAGAACTTGAGGGTGAACTCAAGTTCCGCAAGGATGGCCAGTGGAACTACAAGGATGATGCAGGAAATGAGATCCAGACTAACTTCGGTCTTGCTGAAGGTGTTTCATTTGCAGCAAATACAGAGCTTGCAGTTGTAGGAAACGGTGCCAATATTCTTGTGACAGCCGGTACTTATGATGTATACCTCGATGACGTGAACGGCAAGGCATGGTTCATCACTGATGGTTCATATCCTGGTGGCGGCGCCGCTCCTGAGGCTTCCGAGTGGGGTGTAGTAGGAGACGTAAACGGCTGGGGATCTTCTCCTGACATTGCAATGTACAAGACTGCAACCGAAGGCCTTTTCGTAGCTTACAATGCTCAGATGACAGCTGGTGGCATTAAGATCCGTGCCAATAACGAATGGAATGATGCCAAGAATTATGGTCTTGCATCTGCCGGTTCAGTTGAGGTTGACCATGCATACGACCTGATCTGTGGAGGCGGTTCGCAGAACATGACAATCGCAGCAGGTACATATGACATCTGGTTTGACCTTAAAAACTCCAAGGTTTACATCATGACCCCTGGAAAGCCTATCACAGAAGCAGAGGGTGGTTCGGCCGTTGCACCGGATCCTTCTGAGAATGTATGGGGCATCGTGGGTGATGTTAACGGTTGGGCTGCTCCGGATATCACTCTTGAAGCATCGGCAACTGAGGGACTTTTCGTGGCTTACAAGGTGACTATGCCTGCAGGTAATTTCAAGATCCGTGCAAACGGTGTATGGAACGATGCTGCCAACTATGGTCTTGCGACCGCAGGCCCGGTAGAGGTTGATCATGTTTACGATCTCGTTTGTTCAGGTGGATCAGGTAATATGACGCTTGCAGCAGGTACATATGACATCTGGTTTGACCTTAAGAATTCCAAGGTTTATATCATGACTCCAGACAAGCCTATAACTGAGGCGAAGTAATTCAATAAGGCCAGCGGCCCCTGACCGGACCGCTGGCTTCCAGATACAAATTTTACAAACAACATGAAGAAATTACTTTACATATTGGTTGTGGTGTCCGCTGTCATCGCAGGCTGTAAACCAGCGCTCGAGCCGTTTAGCGTCACCCCGACTGTTCTGGAGTTTTCAGGTGAAGCCGGAAGTCAGGACATTGTCATAACTGCAGGTGCCGGTTGGACACTCAAGGTGGCGCCTGGAAATTCCTGGCTGTCGACATCTCGTACATATGGCACATCGTCTGCCACTGTGACCGTGTCGGTTACTGCTAACTCGCCGACCCCGCGCTCTGCGGAAATAACCGTTTCCAGCTCAGGTCAGCAGCCTATAGTCCTGACAGTAAATCAGGCTCCGGGTACAGCTGAAGTAACTGTGGAAAAAGGTGAATTCTATCCTGTCGCGGCTTCTGGAATAGAGGTGGATCCTGTATGTCCTGATGCAGACAAGCCATGTACAATCAAGTTCAATCCGACCCCGGATAATCCGCTGTATGGACACACCGGTGAGCTGTACGGACATTTTGGAGTTGTCGTTGAGGGTGACTGGATGTTCGTTCCGACAGACTGGGCTACAACTGAGGAAAAGACTCATTTCAAGAAGGTAGGCGACAATTCATGGGAGTTCAGGATGGAGCCGTCTGTCAGAGAGTATTTCCAGAGCGGAGACACTCCTGTCGTGAAGATTGCCTTGATCGTAAGAAGTGCTGACGGAGAGATAAAGAGTCATCCGGAAGACCAGTTCTGTTCGGTGATTGACAATAAGAATGTATTTGTTCCATTTGATCCGGATCCTATTGTTGAGAAGGTGATGCCGGATGGAGTACAGTACGGTATAAATTATAATTCCGACAATTCCGTGACCTTCGTATTCTATGACAAGGATACTGACGGTAAATCCCATGACTATTGTTATATCGTAGGTGACTGGAACAATTGGGAAAGAGTTTCCGAGGGAGCGATGTACCGCGACCATAGAGCAGGATGCTGGTGGATCACTCTCAGCGGATTCGATGCTGATAAGGAATATCGATTCCAGTACCGTCTTGGCAATTCATCCGGAACGGATACTTATGTCAGCGATCCATACACTGAGGTTGTCTACGATCAGTGGAATGACAAATATATTTCATGGGTTCCGGAGTTTCCGGAAGGAGCAAGGCAGCTTGTTTCCGCATTCCAGATCAACAGACCGGAATATGCATGGAAGAACAAGAACTTCAAGGTTGAGGACAAGAATGACCTTGTAATCTATGAGATGCACTTCCGTGATTTCTCCAAGACGCAGGATATCGCCGGTGCCATGTCCCAGCTTGACTATATCCAGAATCTGGGTGTTACGGCTGTAGAGCTTATGCCTATCCAGGAGTTTGACGGCAATCTCAGCTGGGGATATGATCCTAACCATTGGTTCGCCCTTGACAAGCAGTATGGTACCCGTGAGCAGTATAAGGAGTTCATTGATGAGTGCCACGGCCGTGGAATCGCTGTCATTGTCGACGTTGTATACAACCATGCGACAGGTTCTCACCCATGGGCGAAGATGTGGTGGGATGCTCCGACTAACTGTACTGCTGCAAATAACCCTTGGTTCAATGTGACTGCCAAGCATGACTTCAACGTCTTCCATGACATGAACCATGAGAATCCGATGGTGAAGGAACATGTCAAGAGGAGTCTTGAGTTCCTGCTTGAGGAGTATGATGTGGATGGATTCCGTTTTGACCTTACCAAAGGTTTCACACAGAAGAATACTCTTGGAAATACTGGTGCCTGGGGTAACAAGGACGACAGCCGTATTGCCATCCTCAAGGGGTATGCGGATCATGTCTGGTCTGTTAACGATAATGCAGTAGTCATTTTCGAGCATCTTGCGGACTGGAGCGAGGAGTCGGTTCTTGCAGATCATGGAATCCAGCTCTGGAGAAACATGAACGGTTCTTACCGTACATCTATGGCCGGTGGAAACGGTGATTTCTCAGGATCTTATCAGTCTGGCAGATATGGCGGATGGGTGAGCTACATGGAGAGCCATGATGAGGAGCGTACCATGTACGGAGCCATTAATGATGCCTCATCTCTTAAATGGGGAATCTGCGGTACTTTGACAAACTGGGGTTCTGCACCGGACATTGCAATGACTGCAGATGGTGCATTCTTCTCTGCCAAGAATGTTACATTCAAGGCTGATGACATGTTCAAGATCCGTGGCAATAATGTGTGGAACGATGCCTATAACTATGGTGCATCCAGCAAGGGTTATAAGCTTCCGCTTAATTCACCTTATACACTTACACTTGGATCAGGTTCACAGGATATGGCGGTTCCTGCAGCAGGAACATATGATATATACTTCTCTCCAGATGTACAGAAAGTGTGGCTGATGACTGCAGGCAGCGCACGTCCTGCTGCACCGGCAGGTGCTGGCAGCGGCAGCGCGAGCGGAAATACAGAAGACCCTCTTGCAGTTGCAATGCGTCGCGCTGGTGCGAATGCTGCCTTCTTCCTGGCTGTACCTGGCCCTAAGATGATCTGGCAGTTCGGTGAGATCGGATATGACATTTCAATTGAGGAGAATGGACGAACAGGAGAGAAGCCTGTACTGACTGACGAGTATGTAGCTGTCCCTGCACGAAAAGGTCTGTATGACACTTATGCAGCTCTGCTTAAATTCCGTAAGGAAAATCCTCGTTTCTTTGATTCAGATGCAGAATTCCGTTGGTATGCCGGTACATCAAATTTCCCTGGCAAGTATCTTTTCAACAAGGTTGACGGAAAGAATATGGCGATTTTTGCGAATTTCGGAAAGGGTGATCAGGTGATCAGCGTGGAACTTCCGCATGGAGGTACCTGGTACAACTACTTCAGGAAAGACGAGGTCTGGACAGGTGCCAACCACACTCCGACTCTCAAGGAAGGTGAATTCGTATTCCTTGTAGACTGGAAGTAATCCTTTGCAGCAAAACCATATACATGATGAAAATATTAAAACTGATCATAATGTCAGCAATGTCTGCAGCAATGATTTCTTCGTGCGTCAGCCGCAGTGCAGATGCCATTCCGGCTGCTCCGCTTGAGGAATGTGTCTATGGACGATATAAATCGACGTTTTCTGTGTGGTCTCCGGATGCGGAGGCCGCGCAGTTGCGTCTTTATCATTCTGCAGCAGACGAGTCTGCTTTCGGGACATTTGATATGGATCTTTCAAAGGACGGACTTTGGAAGGTTACTGTGCGCAGGAATCTTAAAGGTGCATTCTACACATTCCAGATCAAGAGAAACGGAGAGTGGTTGCCGGAGACTGCCGGCATTGCAGCAAAAGCCGTCGGAGTAAACGGCTGGCGTGGTGCTGTGGTTGATTGGGATGATACAGATCCTGAAGGTTGGGATAATGATGTGAAGCCGGTCATCAAGCCGTCCGATATCATCGTATATGAGATGCACCACCGTGACTTCTCGATACATCATACTTCAGGTGTCAGCAATAAAGGTAAATATCTTGCCCTTACTGAGCCGGGAACAAAGAATCCTGATGGTCTGGCAACCGGTATCGACCATCTTAAGGAACTGGGTGTCACATATGTTCAGCTGCTTCCTTCTACTGACTTCATCACAGTCGATGAAGAGCATCTGGAGAACAATCAGTATAACTGGGGTTATGATCCGTTCAACTACAATGCGGTTGAAGGCTCATATTCTACAGATCCGTTCAATCCTGTAACCCGTATCCGCGAGTTCAAGCAGATGGTTCAGGCTCTTCACAAGGCTGGAATAAGGGTCATTCTTGATGTTGTGTACAATCACACCACCAATGCTTCGAACACTGGTTTCGAACGCACAATGCCTGGATATTTCTACCGTATGCGCCCGGATGGAACCTACTATGATGGCTCCGGCTGCGGTAATGAGACAGCTTCGGAACAGGCCATGTTCCGCAAATTCATGATCGAGTCGCTCGAGTGGTGGATGAAGGAATACCATATCGACGGTTTCCGTTTCGACCTTATGGCAATCCATGACCTCGACACGATGAACGAGATCAGCGAAAGACTTCATGCAATCGACCCTGATGTAGTGATCTACGGTGAGGGATGGGCGGCTTCTGCGCCGGCATTACCGGAGGATAAGATTGCACTGAAGATCAATACACATCTTATGGATAAGGTCGGTGCCTTCAGCGACAATATCCGTGATGCCATCCGTGGACCTCTCGGCTGTGAAAATGCCGGCTTCATGGATGGAGTTGAAGGCAATAAGGCGAATGTCGAGTTCGGAATTGCCGGAGGAGTAGAGCATCCGCAGGTAAGTGTTCCGTTCTGGACAAACAACCCTCTTCAGCACGTAAGCTACGTGAGCTGTCATGATGACCACTGTCTCCGTGACCGTCTTGAAGAGGCGACTGATGCATCCGAGCAGGAGCGTCTGGCAATGGTCAAGCTTGCCCAGACTGCTGTCTACACATCTCAGGGCATTCCGTTCATCTTCAATGGAGAGGAGCTTTACCGTCACAAGCAGGGTGTGAAGAACAGTTATAACAGGCCGGACAGCATCAATGCAATAGACTGGACATATAAGACCAGATATAAGGATCTTGTGGACTATTATGCTGCGTTGGCAGCCATCCGTCACGAGCATCCTGGCTTCTGCTTGGCAGATGCTGAGCTTGTGCGTGAGAAGCTTCAGTTCATTGAAGTGGATGATCCGTGCGTTGTGGCATTTAGAATCAACGATCTCAGTGGTATAGATCCTTCGAGATCCCTGACAGTCGTTCTTAATGGTTCAAAGAAGCCTGTAAAGCTTGACATTCCGGCAGGTAACTATGTGCCGCTTGCTCAGAACGGCGTGGCAGATCCGGATGGACTCGGAGCATTCTCCGGCAGGACCATCACTGCTGCCCCTACCTCAGCAACCATCCTCGCAGAATACTAGGTGCCCACCGTCATTCCCGGCTTGACCGGGAATCTAAACCAAAAGAATAATAAAAACTGAATATGAAAAAAGTATTAGTTGCTTTAACAACCATCATCCTTCTCGCAGCATCATGCGCTCAGGAGACTGTCCAGCAGCCTCTTGAGAATTGCGTTGTATACGAGATGAACGTACGTCAGTATACTCCGGAGGGAACATTTGCGGCAGCTCAGAAAGAGCTCCCGCGTCTTCAGGAACTTGGAATCGACATCCTCTGGCTCATGCCGATTCATCCTATCGGAATCGACGGACGTAAGGGAACACTCGGTTCATACTATGCGATCAGGAACTATTGCGACATCAACCCAGAGTTCGGTACAATGGCTGATTTCGAGGCCTTTCTTGCCGAGGCTCACAGACTGGGACTTCGCGTAGTGATTGACTGTGTTGCAAATCATACTTCACCTGATGCTGTCTGGACAACAGAACGCGCACCGGAGTGGTATGAGAGAAATGCAGAAGGCAAGACTACCTTTACAGCAGACTGGTCCGACACCGCAAACCTCAATTACGGGAACAAGGACGTGTGGAAAGGAATGGCGGACGCAATGAGATTCTGGATGGAGAAAGGAATCGACGGATTCCGTTGCGATATGGCATGCGAGGTTCCCCTCGAGTTCTGGCAGGAGACCATCGCAGGACTTCGTGCAGACTATCCTGGAATGTACATGCTTGCCGAGGGCGAGGAGCCTAAGCTTCATTCTCTTTCAGACTTCAATGCCTCATATGCTTGGGAACTTCATCACCTTATGAACTCCATTGCCCGTGGCGAAAAGAATATTCCTGAACTTCTCGAGTATATCGCAAAGGATGCGGAGAGACAGCCAGCAGATGCATCCCGCCTTATGTTCACATCGAATCATGATGAGAATTCATGGGCCGGTACCGAGTTCGAGAGAATGGGTGACGCGGCAAAGCTTATGGCGGTGCTTACATTCACTCTTCCAAGCGGTCAGCCTCTGATCTACACCGGTCAGGAAATGGGCTGGAACCACAGATTCCAGTTCTTCGAAAAGGATCCGATTCCTGCATGGGAGAAGAATGAGTACTTTGATTTCTACAAGGAACTGATCTCTATCCGTCACGCAAATCCTGCTCTTGCTGCAGGTGACAAGGGCGGCAGGTTCGAGGTTGTGTCTGCACAGGACAGCGTACTCGTGTTCACCCGCACCCTTCCTGGCAACAAGGTGACCGTAAAGGCAGAGCTAAAGGCTCCTTGGTCATATGAAATAACCGCAGAATAACGTCATCACTATATAATAACGTCATTCCCGGCTTGACCGGGAATCTATACCGATAAATTATGAAAAGAATAATCCTAGCATTGGCCGTAGCTGCCTTGGCAGCATGTTCTGGCCCTGCATTCGATCCTGCGACAGTTGCAGATGCGACATCTGAGCAGGTGACACGAGTAGAGCCTCTTTCCTGGTGGACAGGAATGAAGACGCCTCTTCAGCTCCTCGTTCAGGGTGAGAATATTTCTGAATATGAGGTAGCAATCGAGGGAGGTAATGGCATAGCCGTGGAGAAGATCAACAAGGCAGACAGCCCTAACTATATCTTCGTGGATGTTAAGGTTGCAGCAAATGCGCAGCCGGGTACTTATTACATCGTGTTCTCAAAGGACGGACAGTCTTTCAAGTATCCATATGAGATCGCTGCACGCGAAGAAGGATCTGCAGAACGCAAGAGCTTTACAACTGCCGACATGATCTACCTCATCATGCCTGACCGTTTCGCGAACGGCGACACAAGCAATGACTCTACAGAGGATACGGCAGACAAATATGCACGTCATGAGCTCTTCGGACGCCATGGCGGTGACCTCAAGGGTATCATCGACCACCTTGATTACATCAGCGGTCTCGGTGCTACAGCCATCTGGTGTACACCTCTTCTTGAGGATAACCAGCCAGAGCATTCATATCACGGATATGCATGTACAGACTATTATCATATCGATTCCCGCTTCGGCACAAATGACCTTTTCAAGGAGTATGTGCAGAAGGCTCACGAGAAGGATCTCAAGATTATAATGGACATCGTGCCTAACCATGCAGGCTCGGCACACTGGTGGATGAAGGACACTCCTTTCAAGGACTGGTATCATGTGTTCGACACCTACACAGGTTCAAATATCGCCTTCTCTACCAACATGGACCCGAATGCTTCAAAGAAGGATCTCTATATCCAGGAGAGCGGCTGGTTCGACAAGTCTATGGTGGACATGAATCTCGACAATCCTTATGTGCTCAACTACTTCAAGCAGTGGGCTGTCTGGTGGATCGAATGGTCTGGCCTTGACGGATTCCGCGTGGATACTTATCCTTACAATGAGAAGGATCCTATGGCAGAGTGGTGCGCAGCGGTGATGAACGAGTATCCGAACTTCAATATCGTGGGCGAGGTCTGGACAGCGTCTATCCCTCAGCTTGCATACTGGCAGGGCGGCAACGCAAACAAGGATGGTTTCGATTCTCACCTCAAGTCTGTAATGGACTTCCCGCTTCATGATGCTCTTCGCGCAGGTCTCAATGAGGACTGGGGCGGATGGGGCCAGGGAATGGTCCGCGTGTACGACATTCTCTCACATGACTTCGTCTACCACGATCTTTCGAATATGATGATCTTCCCTGGTAATCACGACACAGACCGTCTCGGCGACGTGCTCCGCAAGAACCCTAAGAGAGTGAAGATCGCTATGGCAATGATGGCTACAATGCGTGGATATCCTCAGATCTTTGCAGGTGACGAGCTTATGTTCACTTCATGTGACCTTTCAATGGGTCATGGCGGTCTCCGTGTGGACTTTCCGGGCGGCTGGCCAGGCGACGAGATGGATCTCTTCTCGGCTGAAGGCCGTGCAAAGGCAACAAAGAATACCGACGGTCTTACAGTTCCTCAGGGACAGGCTGCAGATCTTTATGATTATGTGAGCCATCTCTTCCAGTGGAGAAAGACCAAGGATGTCATCCACAACGGAAAGACCATGCACTTCATCACACGTGACAACACCTATGGATATTTCCGTTACAATGACACTGATGTCGTCTTTGTTTATGTGAATAACTCTCCGGAGCCGAAGAATGTCCCTTGGACATACTATTCTGAGATTTCAGAGGGCCTCAAAGGTGGAGTGAACGTAGTTACAGGCGAGCCTTGCGACGTTTCTGACGCAACTGTCGTTCCTTCTCAGTCTATCCTCATTGTAGAATATAAGCGATAGGGGATTGCCGGTCAAGCCGGCAATGACGCCCCTCCGTCATCCCCGACTCTTTTTTCGTCATCCCCGACTCTTTCCTCGTCGTCCCCGACTCTTTTTTCGTCATCCCCGACTCCGATCGGGGATCTAAACCACAAAACAACAGATATGAAGAAAATACTGACAGCACTGGCAATGGCGGTCCTGATTGCATCATGTGCTCCAAAGCAGGGACCAGTTACAGACGTCCAGAAGATTCAGTCTCCTGACGGAAACATGGAAATGACCTTTCAGCTTACATCTGAAGGAACTCCACAGTATGCCCTCAATTATGGTGATCAGAAGGTGATTCTCCCTTCAAATCTTGGCTTTGATTTCCGTGGTGTTCTTAAGGCCCAGCAGCTTGTTTACAATGCAGATGGAACCATCTCGAAAGAGGATAGACAGCCTGTCTATTCTTTCCATGACGGATTTGCCGTAGAGAGTGTAGAGACTGCTTCTTTCGATGAGACATGGGAACCAGTTTGGGGTGAGGAAAAGGAAATCCGCAATAACTATAACGAGCTTCTGGTAAATCTCGTCCAGACTTCATCAGAGAAGAAGATGGCGATCCGTTTCCGTCTCTACAATGACGGTCTTGGCTTCCGTTATGAGTTCCCTTACCAGAAGAACCTCAGCTATTTCGTAATCAAGGAGGAACTTACTCAGTTTGCTCTTGCAGGCGACCACACAGCATGGTGGCTTCCTGGAGACTACGACACTCAGGAGTATAACTTCACAGAGTGCCGTCTCTCCGAGATTGCAGGACGTATGAAGGAGGCAATATGCGGCAATGACTCGCAGACTCCGTTCTCTGTGAACGGTGTGCAGACCTCGCTTCAGATGCGTACAGATGAGGGTCTTTATATCAATATCCATGAGGCAGCTCTGCTTGACTATCCTTGCATGCACCTCGAACTTGATCCGAAGACATTCACATTCACTTCACATCTTACTCCTGATGCACAGGGCTGGAAGGGCCGCATGCAGGCCCCTTGTAACACCCCTTGGAGAACTGTACAGGTGGCTCCAAGTGCAACAGCCCAGCTTGCATCACGACTTATCCTAAATCTCAATGATCCTTGTGTATATGAGAATACAGACTGGATCAAGCCGGTTAAATATATCGGCATCTGGTGGGAAATGATTTCAGGAAAGGGCTCTTGGCAGTACACCAAGGACTATAATTCAGTGCAGCTCGGCAAGACCGATTATGCATCCGCTACTCCATATCACCGTCACTCTGCCAATAACGAGAAGGTCCGCCGCTACATCGACTTTGCAGCCGAACACGGTTTCGACCAGGTCCTTGTAGAGGGATGGAACGAAGGTTGGGAAGACTGGGCAAACTGCAACAAGGACTATGTCTTCGACTTTGTCACTCCATATCCGGACTTTGACATTGCAGCTCTTAACAAGTATGCTCATTCAAAGGGTGTGAAACTGATGATGCACCATGAGACATCGTCATCAGTGCGCAACTACGAGCGTCACCTCGATCAGGCTCTTGACCTTATGGACAAGTATGGCTATAACTCGATCAAGAGCGGTTACGTGGGTGACATCCTTCCGATCGGAGAGCATCACTACAGCCAGTCGCTCATCAACCACTATATGTATGTGGTAAAGAAGGCTGCAGAGCATAAGATCATGCTTAACGGCCACGAGATGGTGCGTCCTACCGGTCTCTGCCGTACATACCCTAACCTTATCGGCAGCGAGTCTGCGCGCGGTACAGAGTATCAGGCGTTCGGCGGTACAATGCCTCATCATGTGACAATCCTTCCGTTCACCCGTCTCAACGGAGGCCCTATGGACTATACTCCGGGCATCTTCTTCATGGATCTTGCATCAGTGACTGACGGCAGAAACGACTCTTGGGTGAATGCGACACTTGCCAACCAGCTGGCACTTTACGTGACAATGTCTTCACCTCTCCAGATGGCTGCCGACCTTCCTGAGCACTATGCGCAGTTCATGGATGCCTTCCAGTTCATCAAGGATGTGGACATCGACTGGATTCAGTCGAAGTATCTCCTTGCAGAGCCAGGTGAATATGTCGTTGTGGCTCGTCAGGGAAAGAAGAAGGGACAGTGGTTCTGCGGCGGTGTGACCGACGACAACAAGCGCACTCTCGAGGTTCCTATGAATTTCCTCGAGCCTGGCAAGACTTACGAGGCTACCATCTATGCAGATGCTGAAAATGCTGATTATAAGGAGAATCCGCAGGCGTACAGCATCACAAGGAAGGATGTTGCAGCATCAGACGTGCTTTCCATGACTATGGCACGTGGCGGCGGTTTCGCTATTTCCTTCATTGAAAAATAACTTAACGTTAACAATTATAATTTTTTAGGTTATGATTAAAGAATCAATGACAGCTGTAAGCTCAGCCCTCGGAGCAGGCAGCTATGAATCTCCGGCAATGAGTGTTGTCGAGATTGCGACAGAGGGTGTACTCTGCAGTTCACTTACAGATGGAAGTGAAGGTGGTTTCGGTGATCTTGAAGATGGCGGTGACCTCTTCTAATGTGCAACAATTAATGTAAATGCAGTTATGAAAAAGATCTATTCTATTTTGTTTGCAGCAACAGCATTGTTCGCAGCATCATCGTGTCAGAAAGAAATCGCCGGCCCTGAGACTGAGGCTCCACAGGCTGGTGCAATGACAGTTACAGCAACCATCGATGCAGAAGGCAAGACCACTCTTGACGGCCTTTCAACTTATTGGGCAGAGGGCGACAAGATCAGTGTCTTCGATTCCAACAAGGGTGCAAATAACCGCTGCTTCACAATTGCAGCGACTGAGTTCCCTGCAAAGAAGGCTACATTCACTTATGACGGTGAGTTTGTAATGCCTCAGAACGGCCAGGAGGATCCTACAGTAGTTGCTCTCTACCCTTATCAGGCAGACGCATACTGTGACTTCTTCTACTATGACAGAAACTATATCACCGGTATTGAGGTTCCTGCTGCTCAGACAGCAGTTGCCGGCAGCTTTGATCCTGCTGCAACATTCGCTCTTGCGATCGGAACCCAGTCTACAAAGGATAACCTTACTTTCAACAACCTCTACAGCCTTCTCAAGTTCACTGTAAAGGATTCAGGTGTAAAGAAGGTTACCGTTACAACAGGTGAGAATGAGTTCATCGCTGGTACCGCAAAGGTTCAGCTTGCTCTTGACGCAACAAAGAAGCCTGTATTCACCGGCGGTGTTCTCACAGCTTCAGGTACAAACACCGTGACTCTCAACTGTGCAGCAGGTTTCGTTCCCGGAACCACTTACTACATCGCTGTGGCTCCTGCTGCTTACACAAGCATCAAGATCGCTCTCGACGGTGAGGTTGTGAAGGAGTCAGCAGCAGCAAAGACTCTTGCAGCCAACACAGTGTACAGCCTTGGCGAGCTTGCAAAGCCGCTTAAGCTTCAGAACTGGGGCATTGTGGGTTCAATGACCAACTGGGCAGACAAGGCAGACCTCCCTATGACATATGAGGATGGCTGGTATGTTGCCAAGAATGTCAAGATTACTACAACTGATGAGTTCAAGTTCAGGACCAACGGTACATGGGGAACAGAAAGAACATTCGCGGGCACTGTTTCAGAAGGAAAAGAAGTTGCTGTAGCTGCTGGTTCAGGCAATATCAAGGTTGCTGCTTCTGCATTCTATGATGTATTCCTTTCTTACAACGCTGACAAGATGAAGCTTGTCAAGGTTGCAGATCTTCCTGTTGAGACTACTCCTGACCAACCATCTGAGTGGGCTCTTGTAGGTGCTTTTGTACAGGGCGATTCTAACTGGAAGGAGATACAGATGGTTACAACATCAACACCAGATCTCTTTGTAGCAAAGAATGTTGTTGTTCCTGCTGACTATACAAGCATGCTCATCAAGAAGTTTGGAGATTCAAGCTGGTCTGTTAAGTTCGGCGGTGGCATCGTTTACTTCAACCCAGGCAACTGGATGACTGTTTATTCAGGTGGTACAGACATCTCTATAACAAAGGCTGGTACATATGACTTCTATTTCGACTATAACGGTAAGAAACTTTATGTAGTGGCTACTGGTGCAGATTATACAGCAGCTCCACAGCAGAAGACAGAAGGTCAGGAGCCAGAGCAGGAAGAACCAGAGGTTACTGATAAGGTAGTATATCTGAAGCCTAACTCAAACTGGACTCAGTCTAATGCGCGCTTCGCTGCTTATTTCTGGGGTGGCGCTCCAGGTGAGAAGTGGGTAAGTATGACAGATGCTGATAAGGATGGCATCTATGAGGCACATCTCCCAGAAGGATATGATTACGGATGTAACATTATCTTCTGTCGAATGAATCCTTCAACATCAGCTAACAACTGGAACAATAAGTGGAACCAGACATCAGACCTCAAGACTCCTACAGATGGTAAGAATCTTTATACCGTAAAGGCTAGTACTTGGGATAAAGGTGGCGGAACCTGGTCAGTGAAATAGTTCTCACGCTATAGCAAATTCAAAAGCCCGAAGATCATCTTCGGGCTTTTTATGTATGATAGAATCTTTACAGCGTCTGACCAGCTATAAACTCACGGAGAATCGAAGTCGGCGGAATTGCCGCGATTTCCTGAGGGGAGAGCTCCACGATATAGCTCAGGAACTTCAGGATGCGCGTTGCCTCTGTGTAGGCCGGAGAATTAGGCGCAATGCGTCTGAGAAGAGGTTCTGCATAATATTTCAGTACCGGCAGCTCGAAGATGTGTGCCGAGTTGAAGATTGCATCGGAATTCTCCTGGAACGGGAAGATGTTGCGGTTCTCTCCTCTGCGGACACTCTGCCATCTGAGGATTGTGTCCTCAGGAACGATTCCGCGTGTGCGGTTGTCACGTATCATTCTGCGCAGCATCCTGTTATCTGATGTGGAGATGTTGTTGTTCTCATCAATCGCCAGAGATGTCAGAGCGGAAGCATAGACGCGGAATACCTTGGAATTGTCCACTCCCGGAATCATTGCCGGATTCAGAGCGTGGATGCCCTCCATGATTAGGATGTCCTTGTCTTCCAGTCTCATGAAGTTGCCGTTGAAATATCTGCGGCCTTCCTTGAAATCGAATTTCGGAATCTCCACCTCTCTTCCTTCCAGCAGTTCGTTAAGCTGCTTTCCGAGGAAGTCCAGATCCATGGCTTCGAGAGCTTCGAAGTCGTATTCGCCGTTTTCATCGCGAGGGGTGAACTCCCTGTCAACGAAGTAGTTGTCAAGTTCGATCACTTTCGGGTTCAGTCCGAGGATCCGGCACTGTAGGGCAAGTCTTTTGGATGTGGAAGTCTTTCCGCTTGAAGATGGGCCTGCAATGAATACTATCTTGACGCTGCCTCTTCTTGCATAAATCTGATCTGCGATGTCGGCGTATTTCCTTTCATGAAGTGCCTCCGAAAGGTTGATCAGGTCGATGATCTTACCGTCTCTTACCGTCTGGTTCAGGCTTCCGACTCCCTTTACGTCCATGATCGCGCACCAGTCGGAGTGTTCCTTCAGCGCACCGGCAAGCTTCGACTGCCTCTTCATCGGAAGCACTTTGCCGTAGCTGCCGTCCATAGGGTACTGAAGGCAGAATCCGTTGTTGAATCCGGACAGGTCAAAGGTCTTCAGATAGCCTGTTGAGGGGGTAAGAGGACCGTGGAATGTATCAGCTTGTCCATCAAGGAAATAGACGCTGTATGTCATTCTTCCAAGTGATCGTGCGAGGTTGACTTTCTCTTTCTGACCGTTTGAGTCAAACAGCTTTACTGCATCTTCAAGAGTCTGCTTGGTCTTCTTGAAAGGAAGGTCTGCCAGGATGATCTCATTCATTCTGTTCTGTATCTTCTCTATCTCCTCGTCTGTGGCGAAATATACCTTAGGCCTTCCGTCAAACAGTTCCTCCTTCTCTCTGATCTCGCAATAGAGTCCGCTCGGGAGTGAGTAATCGATGACCAGCACCTTGTCCGGATACATCTCGCGTATCACGTTCTGCAGGACGAAGCAGAGAGACCTGATGTAGGTTCTTCGTCCGTCAGGATGGTCATATCCGATGAAACGCACGTTGTGTGTTGTCAAAGCCTTGAAACTCAGCTCTTTGAGTTGATTGTCCACAAGAGCGGCAAGGACGTCTGTCTCGCCTTCTGCCCTTTTACAGGCTACAGAGGGACATATGCTGTCTGAAATCGTCTTGAGGTCTGTACCCATCGGGAAAGTGTGGTGCCTTCCGTCATTTTCGCAGTAGATTCTGATATCTTCCATATTTATAGGATTTCTTTAAGGAATGGCCCGGTTACGGAGTCCGGGTTGTGTGACAGTTCTTCCGGTGTGCCTGCTGCAACTATCATTCCTCCGGCCTTTCCTCCCTCCGGACCCATGTCGAAAATGTAGTCCACGCTCTTGAGGACATCCAGGTTGTGCTCGATGATTATTACTGTATTGCCTTGCTCCACAAGCTGCTGCAGGACTCCCAGGAGTATCTTTATGTCATCGAAATGAAGTCCAGTGGTAGGCTCGTCCAGAATGTATAGAGTGTTTCCTGTGCCTTTGCGGGCGAGTTCAGTGGCAAGCTTCATTCTCTGGCTTTCTCCTCCGGAAAGTGTCACTGCAGACTGTCCGAGCTGTACATATCCAAGTCCGACATCCACCAGGGCCTTAAGCTTCTGAGCGATTGAAGGAATGTTCTCGAAGAATGTGTAAGCTTCGCTTATCGGCATCTCCAGAACATCATTGATGCTTTTCCCCTTATATTTCACTGCCAGAGTGTCATTCTTGTATCTGCGTCCACGGCATTCAGGACAGACAACATTCACGGATGGAAGGAAGTTCATCTCAATTACCTTGATTCCTGCACCCTTGCACTCTTCGCATCTTCCTCCTGGAACGTTGAATGAGAATCTTCCGGCTTTGAATCCGCGAACCTTAGCGTCAGGAGTGGCTTCGAAAAGAGTCCTGATGTCGTTGAATACGCCTGTGAATGTTGCCGGATTGCTTCGAGGTGTACGGCCGATAGGACTCTGGTCAATCTCTATCAGCTTATCAATGTTCTCTATTCCGACCACTTCATCATATGGAAGCGGCTGGAGCTTTGCATTGTAGAACTTATTCTTGAGGAAGGGCATCAGGGTTTCGTTGATCAGCGATGATTTTCCGCTTCCGCTTACTCCGCTTATGCCTACGAACATTCCGAGAGGGAAGTCGATGTCCACATTCTTCAGGTTGTTGCCTCTTGCTCCGCGTATCCCGAGAGTAAGTCCGTTGCCTGTCCGGCGCTGGGTCGGCACTTCGATCTTCCTTTCGCCCAACAGATACTCCAGAGTAGTTGACGGGCCTATTATGATCGGATCAGTGTCGGATGCCGGGTGTTCATGCGGAGCAGTTGCATGATGTCCGGCCGCTAGCAGTGCTGACAGCGGCGCGCTCAGGCATATTTCTCCACCTTCCTTGCCTGCTCCAGGACCTACGTCGACAAGCCAGTCCGCTGCCATCATCGTCTCGGCATCGTGCTCTACCACCATTACCGAATTGCCTTCGTCACGAAGTTTCTTGAGCGATGCAATGAGCTTTCTGTTGTCCCTCTGATGGAGACCGATGCTTGGCTCATCAAGGATGTAAAGCACATTCACGAGTTTGGATCCTATCTGAGTGGCAAGTCTGATTCTCTGGCTCTCGCCGCCTGAAAGCGATGAGGTCGCGCGATCAAGCGAGAGGTAGTCGAGACCGACATCAAGAAGAAAGCCGACTCTGTCCTTGAGTTCTTTGAGGATGTCTCGGGCGATAATGTTCTCTCTTTTCCCGAAATTACCTTCAAGAGAATGCAGCCATGTGTTCAGTTGGCTTATTTCCATTGCAGCAACTTCAGAAATGGTCTTTCCGTCTATCTTGAAGTATGTCGTTTCCTTGTTCAGTCTGGTTCCTCCGCACTCAGGGCAGACTATCTTTTCGTTTATGTCACTGACAATACCGGAAAATGCTACCATCTCCGAAGATGTACCTTCGCCGACTCTGAACAGCTCGTCAGATCCGAATACGATGAGTGAAATCACTTCGTCCGGAAGTTCCTCGATAGGGTCATATAGCGAGAATGCGTATTTTCTGGCGATGGACCTGATGATGTCGAACTTCTTGGTCTCTCTGATCTTACCCAATGGGACGATGCCACCGTCAGCGATTGAAATGCTTCTGTCCGGAATTATGGACTCCATGTTCACATCCACGATGATTCCAAGTCCTTTGCAGTGAGGACAATATCCTTGTGGCGAGTTGAATGAGAATGAGTGCGGGGCCGGCTCAGCCAGCGATATGCCTGTGTCAGGACAGACCAGATGCTTGGAGTAGTGAGTTATCTCCGATGTCTCCATGTCCATTATCGCAAGTGAACCTTTTCCCTGATTCAGGGCTGACATCACAGAGTCCTTTATCCTCTTTTCATCCTTGACAGATGGTTTGAGACGGTCGATGACAAGTTCCACGAAATGGGCTTTGTAACGGTCTAGGGAAGTGATTTCATTGAGTTCCATCAGTTCTCCGTCCACTCTGACCTGAGTATAGCCTCGCTTGCGCATCTGTTCAAGGAGCTCCTTGTAGTGTCCCTTTCGGCCTCTGACTATAGGTGCGAGCAGATAACATTTGCGTCCTGCGTAGTTCTCCATGATGAGGGAAACGATCTGCTCATCGGTGTATCTGACCATTTCTTTGCCGGTCTGTGGAGAATATGCTGTGGAAGCCCTTGCAAACAGGAGACGGAGGAAGTCATAGATCTCGGTGATTGTGCCCACTGTCGAACGTGGGTTGTTTCCTGTAGTCTTCTGCTCAATTGCGATGATAGGACTGAGTCCTGTAATGGATTCAACCTCAGGCTTTTCGAGGATTCCCATGAAGTGCTTGGCGTATGTTGAGAGGGTGTCCATGTACCTCCTTTGCCCTTCTGCATATATGGTGTCGAAGGCAAGGGATGACTTTCCGCTTCCGCTCAGGCCTGTCACAACAACGAACTGTCCTCGTGGAATTGACAATGATGCTCCCTTGAGGTTGTGAGCCTTTGCTCCTTTTATTTCTATGTAATCGTTCTTCTTTTCCATTTCACTCAGGATCCCGGTCCGGTTAATCTTCAAATGGCTCGTTGAAGGGCATAAGGAATGGGTTTGTCATGCGCTCGTCTGCAATTGATGTGGCAGGGCCATGTCCGGGAACTACAGCGATGTCGCCGTCCAGTTCCATGAGCTTTCCGAATATTCCTGCCATAAGTGCGTCATAATCAGCCCATTGATTGTCTGTTCGCCCGATGCTTCCTGCAAAGAGTGTGTCACCGCTGAACATGATCTTCTGCTCGCGCTCGAGGTAGCATACACCTCCGGGAGTGTGGCCGGGAGTCTCGATTACCTCGAATTTCATTGAGCCGATTTCAATTTTGTTTCCCTCTCTGGCTGGGATGATGTCCTGCGCGACTGCAGCCGGAACCTTCAGCCCGAAAGCTGAGCAAAGTGCCGGATTGGCTTCGTCAATGATTACCTTGTCGGCTGTATGCATATATACGGGTACGTTGAAATGTGCTGAAGCCTCGGCCACGCCAAAGATGTGGTCGAAATGTCCGTGTGTGAGAAGGAGGGCCTTTACGCACAGTTTCCTGTCCTCAATGAATCCGTAGAGTCTGTCCCGCTCGCCGACAGTGTAGAATCCAGGGTCAATTATTGCGCAATTCAAGTCGTCATCCCAGACCACGCTGCAACGCTCCATAAAGGCATTGAAAGTGAAATATTCTATGTGTATCATTCAAAAAATCCGTTAATCATACAAAAATACAAAAAGAGTTATTAAATTTGCTAATTGATGTACATAAATTAAAACGAAGAATATGCATATTGCGATAGCTGGTAATATCGGCAGCGGAAAGACAACACTTACAAAGATGCTCGCTGCGCATTATGGTTGGACCCCGAAGTTCGAGTCTGTTGACTATAACCCTTATCTTGCTGATTTCTATGAGGATATGGAGAGATGGTCATTCAATCTTCAGGTCTACTTTCTTAATAAGAGATTCAAGGATGTCGTGGATATCTCCAAGCTTGACGAGGTGATCATCCAGGACCGCACAATATATGAGGATGCAAGAATCTTTGCTCCTAACCTTCACGGAATGGGTCTTATGAGCACAAGAGATTTCGAGAACTACTCGGATCTCTTCGACCTTATGATGTCCCTCGTGAATCCGCCTGATCTCCTCATCTATCTCAGAAGCTCGATTCCGAATCTTGTAAGCCAGATTCAGAAGCGTGGCCGCGAGTACGAGAAGAGCATCAGGATCGATTATATCACTGGTCTTAACGAGAGGTATGAGAATTGGATAAACAACTATCCGCACAAGCTTCTCATCCTTGATGTGGACCGCATCAAGTTTGAAAACCGTCCTGAGGATTTCCAGGAAGTTACAGACAAGATTGATGCAGAACTTTTCGGATTGTTCAAGAACGAATAAACTTAAGATTATGGCAGAGAGACTTACTATAATTGACTTCGTTGAAAAATACGTGTCGCAATTTTCTTCAAGCCCGTTTCTTTGGGAGAAGAATCTTGATACCAACGTATGGGAGCCGACCACATATGCCGAGGCGCTGAAGAAGGCAAAGCGCATTGCTGCCGGCCTTATGGCTCTCGGTGTGCAGAAAGGGGAGAAGGTATCGTATCTTAGCGAGGGACGTGATATGTGGGTCATCGGCGAGCTGGGAGTGCTGTATGCGGGTGCTGTAAATGTGCCGCTTTCTATCAAGCTCGGAGAAACAAACGACCTGGTCTTCAGAGTAAAGCACTCTGATTCGAAATATGTGATCACATCGAAGTTCCAGCTTCCTAAGGTAAGGGCGATCCTTCCGGAATGTCCTATGGTGGAGAAGGTCATCATCTTTGATGAGGTCGATGATATGCGTGAGAACGAGATGTATATCGGCGAAATCATGAAGATGGGAGACGAGTTCCTCGCAGCCAATGAGGATCAGTTCGTCAAGAGATATTCTTCAATCGGTCCGGATGATTACGCTAACATCAGCTATACTTCCGGCACGACAGCCGATCCAAAGGGTATCCTTCTTACCCACAGGAACTACACGGCTAATGTCGAGCAGGCACATTCTGTAATCGGCGTGGCTCCGGAAGACAAGATGCTCATCATCCTTCCGCTCGATCACTGCTTCGCTCACGTGGCAGGTTTCTATACAATGATGTCATACGGAGCATCGCTCGGTATGGTCCCTTCCGGAAAGAGCGGCAAAGAGGCGTTGAGAAACATCCCGACAAGCATCAAGGAATTCAAACCTAACGTGATGCTTTCTGTGCCTACTCTTGCAAAGAGTTTCAAGAAGAATATCGAGACCACCATCAGCAAGAGCGGTCCTGTTGTGGAGAAGCTTTACAGATTCGCACTTAAGAACGCCATAGCATATAATAAGGAAGGCTACAACAAGGGAACAGAGTTTGTGGACATCTTCCGCAAGCCTCTGATGGCCATCTTTGACAAGGTCATCTTCAAGAAGGTCCGTGAAGGTCTTGGAGGCCAGATGAAGTTCTTTGTAGGTGGAGGCGCCCTTCTCGATATAGATCTTCAGAGATATTACTATGCAATCGGAATCCCTATGTATCAGGGATACGGTCTTTCTGAGGCGACTCCGATCATTTCTGCGAACTCACCTGAAAAGCATATCTTCGGCTCATCCGGAAAGGTGGTGTCTCCGATGGAGATCAAGATCCTTGACGCAGACGGAGTAGAGCAGCCTTTCGGAGTGAAGGGAGAGATCTGCATCAAAGGCGAGAATGTGATGGCAGGTTACTGGAAGAACCCTAAGTCGACAGCAGATACCATCGTGGACGGATGGCTTCACACAGGCGACATGGGCTATATGCGTGACGAGGAGATGCTCTATGTAGTAGGACGATTCAAGTCGCTCCTCATTGCCGCTGACGGTGAGAAGTATTCACCTGAAGGAATCGAGGAGAATCTGGTGGAGAATTCAAAGTATATTGACGGTGCCCTCCTTCACAACAGTCAGGATCCTTATACAATCGCTCTTGTTACTCCTAATAAGGAGGCCTTGAAGGCATATGCCAAGGAACTTGGACTTGATCCTTCGACAGAAGAGGCAAAGGCAAAGATGCTGGAAAAGATTCAGGAGGAGATCAATGCTTACAGGACAGGTGGAAGACTTGGAGGAATGTTCCCTGACAGATGGCTTCCTGCTGCAGTCTGCGTCCTTCCTGAGCCTTGGACAGAGCAGAATCATTTCCTGAACAGTTCAATGAAGGTTGTTCGCGGAAGAGTGGAGGAAGCGTATAAGGCAAATATGGAATACGCCTATACTCCTGAAGGAAAGAACGTGGTCAACAGGATGAATCTGGCCTCACTTTAATGAAGAAAGACGCGGAATCATTAAACGTACCTATGGGGCAGACGGAAGTTCTGCTCCATACTTGTTGTGCACCATGCTCTTCCGCCATAATAGAATGTCTTCTGAACAACGGAATACGTCCTGTGATATATTACTGCAATCCTAATATATATCCGTTGGAAGAGTATCTTGTCAGAAAGGAAGAATGTACCAGATATGCCAAGGCTCTCGGTCTGGATATCATAGACGATGACTATGATCATGAGGCATGGCTGGAGGCCGTAAAGGGGCTGGAAAATGAGCCGGAGAGGGGAGGGAGATGCCTCAGATGCTTCAAGCTCAGACTGCTCCGTACTGCTGAATATGCAAGGGATAATGGATTCAGGGTCATCACAACCACTCTGGCTTCATCGAGGTGGAAGTCCCTGGAACAGATAAATGAGGCCGGTGAATGGGCCTGTGCCCAGGTCTCCGGCGTGGTCTGGTGGGACAGGAACTGGAGAAAGGGAGGCCTTCAGGAAAGACGCCTCCAGATAATAAAGGAATACGATTTTTACAATCAGCTGTACTGCGGATGCGAGTTCAGCTATAAAAGCACTGCACTATGAAAAAGATTATCGCGCTGACAATCGGTCTTGCAATGGCATTGAACCTTGCTGCTCAGAACTATCGCTCGGAAAGACCGTCAGAGGGCAACAGACTCTTCACTTCTGAGGTCGTGGAACTCAAGATACAGGACATTAAGGCAATGCTGGTCAATCCAAAGATAGCCTGGATGTTTGAGAACTGCTATCCGAATACGCTTGATACTACTGTTCATTTCGACGAGGGCGGCAATGCCGGCAGAGGTGACACTTTCATATACACCGGTGACATTCCTGCAATGTGGCTGAGAGATTCAGGCGCGCAGGTGTGGCCGTATGTGAGATATGCGGCAGTTGATCCCAATATGCGCAAGATGATAGCCGGCACCATCATCAGACAGTTCAAGCTTATCTGCATGGACCCGTATGCCAATGCATTCAACGACGGTCCTACAGGCGAAGGCCATACAGACGACAAGACTGGAGAAAGACCGAACAAGAATGTCTTTGAACGCAAGTGGGAGATAGACTCGCATTGCTATCCTATCCGTCTTGCATATGCATACTGGAAGACAACAGGGGACACCTCGGTCTTTGATGAAGAATGGCTGGATGCCATCGAACTTACCCTCAAGGTATTCAAGGATCAGCAGAGAAAGAAGGGCCACGGAGATTATTTCTTCCTTAGGGAGACTGACCGTCAGTTTGATACGAAATGCTGTGTCGGCAAGGGTAATCCTGTAAAGCCTTGCGGACTTATCGCTTCTTCCTTCCGTCCTTCAGACGATGCCACCACTTTCGAATTCCTTGTTCCTGCAAACTTCTTTGCCGTGAAGTCTCTCCGTCAGGCGGCTGAGATTCTTGAGACGGTGAATCATCAGGGCAGACTTGCCAGGGAATGTACATCTCTTGCGGACGAGGTTGAGAAGGCTCTTAAGAAACATGCTGTCGTCAAGCATCCTAAATATGGAAAGATCTATGCCTACGAGGTTGACGGATTCGGAAATGCCTTGATGATGGATGATGCCAACATTCCAAGCCTTCTCTCGCTTCCTTATCTCGAGGCTGTCGACATCAAGGATCCGGTATACAAGAAGACCCGTAAGTTCATCCTCAGTGAGTATAATCCATATTTCCACAAGGGAAAGGTTGCAGAAGGCGTGGGCAGCCCTCATATCGATCACGATATGATATGGCCGATGAGCATAATGATGAGAGCGTTCACGGCTCAGAGTGACAAGGAGATCAAGAAGTGCGTGGAGATGCTGATGAATACAGACGCAAACACAGGATTCATGCATGAGTCATTCCATAAGGACAATGCCGATGATTTCACCCGTGAGTGGTTTGCCTGGCAGAATTCCCTTTTCGGTGAGCTGATTGTCCATCTGATCGACAATGGCAAGCTTGAGGTCCTCAATTCCATCAAGGCTCCTAAATACAAGGATCCGTATAAGAGACGATAAATTTGCAAGTACCGCAAAAAATACCCATTTTTGTAAGACAGTAAACTTCTAGATATGAAAACACTTTTATTCTTAGGCAATATAGGCGCCGGTGAGATCATCATCGTGGCATTGGTAATCCTTCTTCTCTTCGGAGGCAAGAAGATTCCTGAACTTATGAAAGGACTAGGTAAGGGCGTGAAAAGCTTCAAGGATGGCATCAACGACATCGAGAAGGAAATCAACGCTGAACCTCAGAAGAAGAACGATTCGGCCAATACGGAGGAATAATAATGGCTGAAGATATCAAGGCGCAGGAAGGTTCCCTGACTTTTTGGGAACATCTCGAAGTCCTGAGATGGTCAATATTCAGAGTCGCGATTGTAGTCTTGCTGGCTATGATCGTGATTTTTATTGCCATGCCTCATATCTTCACCACCTTTGTCCTCGGTCCTACTACGTCTGAATTCTTCCTTTACAGGTGGCTGGGTTCTTTGGGCTCTCTGCCGCTTATGCCGGATTTTTCGGCTGGAGACTTCAAGGTCGACATAATAAACATCAATGTCGCCTCACAGTTCCTCACCCATATCAGCACATCTTTCTGGTTTTCCCTGATTGTTGCATTTCCGTACCTTGTCTTTGAGGTCTGGAGATTCATCGCGCCTGCGTTGTATGACAATGAAAAGCTGAGCGTGATGACAGCCTTCCTTTTCGGAACCGTGATGTTTTATCTTGGATGTGCCGTGGGCTATACCTTTGTGTTCCCGTTCACGTTCCGCTTTCTTGCAGAATACCAGATCAGCGCAGAAGTGGCAAATCAGATCAGTCTGAACTCGTATATGAGCACATTTATGGGTATGGTGTTCATCATGGGACTTGTCTTCGAACTCCCGCTTCTGGCATGGCTTATGTCCAAGCTAGGTCTTATAAGCAAGTCATTCCTGAAGAAATACAGAAAGGTTGCGGTAGCTGTGCTTCTTGTCCTTGCTGCAGCTATCACTCCGACTGGCGATCCGTTCACATTGTCTATCGTCTTCCTTCCTCTCTATGCCTTATACGAACTCTCAATCCAGGTGGTTCGTGACGAGGTACCTGAGGAGGACTAGAAGGATAGAATAAGTCATACAGACAAGGCCAGGTTCTGCTTAAGAACCTGGCCTTGTCTGATCTATGGATGTGATTACTATTTCGAGATAGCTGCACGAAGAAGAGGAATAGACTCGCTGAGCTCCATTCCTTTGCGGTAAACGCCTGCTGTGCCTCCTACGAAAACGTTAGCACCCATTCCTGCCATAAGCTCGGCACGCTCGCAGCTTACGCTTCCGTCAACGCTGATGAGCACGTTCTCGTAGCCGTTTGAATCGAGCCACTGGCGCATCTCTGCAACCTTGCCAAGGATTCCTTCAACAAGCTTTGCGCCTGCAAAGCCAGGGTGCACAAGCATAAGGGTAACCATGTCGCTATATGCCATGTGAGGGGCTACTGAATCAACAGGAGTGTCAGGATTCACCACTACTCCGAACATTGCACCCTTCTCATGGATTTTTGCAGCGAAATCTGTGAAGTCCTTCTTGAGTTCAACGTGTGTAGAGATGATGTCGCCTGCGTGAACGTCAATCTTAGAACAGATGAATTCAGGATCTTCACACATAAGGTGGATGTCAAGAGGCATATTTGTAACGCGGTGCATTGCGTTAGGGAAGTCCGGACCGAATGTGAGGTTCGGTACGAAGTGAGCATCCATAATGTCTATGTGAAGCCAGTCCACGCCATTGCGCTCCAGCTCCTTGATGTCGCGCTCGAGATTCATGAGATCCGAGCACATTACTGATACGGTAATCTTGTTTGCCATAATTGAGTTATATTTAATTTATCTTAATCAATTCCTTTTCAAGTGCAGCATCAAGCTGATCGTCATATCTGAGTCTGACCTTCACACCTGCTTCCTGGAACCAGTAGCGGGTTGCAATCTCCTCTTCGATGAACGGTATGATCTCTTCCTTCTTCAGGCGGATGAACCTTTCCTTGTCCATCTCCAAAGCCTTTTCCAGAGCCTTGAGCTCCTCGCTCATTGCTTCTGCCAGACCATCCTCTTCAAGCTCTTCCTTCATCCTGTCATAGTAGGTCTTCGCACTGCTTCTGTAGTCAAAATCCTGAGTCTTTGCAAACCTTATGAAATCTTCAAAATCCTCATCGTTGAAATGGAAATCGTCGACAGCCGGGATGCTCTCATGTCTGCGGGCGAAGTCTATTGCATACTGGTCGATCACGCCTCCGAGTACGAGTGAGTAAACCAGTCTGCTGTATGAAGGTACGTCGATTTCAATGTCCGGAGTGATTCCGCCACCGTCCCTTACGATGCGTCCGGAAGCGGTTCTGAACTCTTTGGTAAGTGAGTCCGGGATATGGCCTACGCTTCCGTCTTCGTTTCGGCTGCTGTAATCGATTGCCTGCACGCAGCGTCCGCTAGGAGTGTAATATTTGGCAGTAGTGACTTTCATCTGACCGTTATAAGGAAGTGGCCTGATGGACTGCACCAGTCCTTTTCCATAGCTTCTCTTTCCCATGATCGTTGCCCTGTCAAGGTCCTGAAGGGCACCGGCCACGATCTCTGAAGAAGAGGCTGATCCTGAGTCAATCATTACGATGAGAGGAAGCTTTGTGTCCACCGGCTCTGTGCTGGTCCTGTATTCCCTTGTCGCCTCCGGAGTGTTCCCCTTAGCTGAAACTATGAGTGATCCTTTAGGCACAAAGAGTGATACGATGTTTATCGCCTCGCTCATCAGTCCTCCGCCGTTTCCTCTAAGGTCAAGTACAAGGCGCTTCATTCCCTTTGCCTTGAGCTCGGTTATCTTCTGCCTCATCTCTGAGGATACGTTCTGTGTGAATCCTGACTGGAGGATGTATCCGGTAGTGTCATTGAGCATTCCTGCGTACTCGATGTCGGGGAAGTGGATGCGCTCGCGTACTACAGGTATGTCCAGAGTGTCGCCGGTGCGAACCTTCTTCACTTTGAATACTACAGTGGTGCCTGGCTTGCCTTTCATCCTGTCGCTGCTCTCTTTCGACTCTTCTCCCTTTGTCGGGATTCCGTCAATCGCAATGATCTCGTCTCCGCATTGCAGCCCGTATTTCTGGGCAGGGGAATTCGCGTAAGGTTCGTTGATTATGACATTCTCTCCCTTCTTCTTGTGGATGATAGCTCCGATTCCTCCGTATGTCTTTGACATCAGCATCTCCAGGTCCTCATTCTCCTCTTCCGGAATGTAGATGGTGTAAGGGTCGAGCTCTTCAAGCATGGCATCGATGCCGGCGCGCATGATTCTGTCAACCGGCAGAGAATCTACATAAGAGCGGTTTAGTTCCCGTACTATTCCGTGATGAATCTCAGTCCATTGGCCCAGTTTGAAGCCCTTTGACTGGCCTGAGAGTGATGATGCGGACACGAGTGCCGCAAGGATGAGGACTGCTATATATCGGCTTATCTTCATATTGTCTGTCTGTAATGATTAAAGAATACAAATTTAGAAAATTTTATACCTTTGCACATAACTTTATTGACTTTTTAATGAAACGGCCGCGTTGTAATTCTGAGCGAGGTCGGGAAATCTTGACAATATGAAGATAGTATTTGCAACAGGCAACCTCGGCAAGCTGCGCGAGGCATCGGAAATTCTCGGAGAAGGATTTGAACTTGTTCCGTTGACAGAAGTCGGCATCACTGAAGACATACCGGAAACAGGGGAGACTTTGCGCGAGAACTCCCTTCAGAAGGCTCAGTATGTACTTGAACATTGCGGTTGCGACTGTTTTGCGGATGACACCGGTCTTGAAGTGGATGCTCTTGGTGGAGCTCCTGGAGTATATACTGCCCGTTATGCCGGAGATGACAAGGATTTCAACAAGAATATGGACAAGGTGCTTCATGAGCTGGAGGGTCTGGAAGGTGAAGCCAGAAGAGCGCGTTTCAAAAGCGTCATAACCCTGATGGTGGACGGTGAGCCACATTTCTTTGAAGGAACGCTTGAAGGCGTGATCGCTCTTGAGAAATCTGGAAACGGAGGTTTCGGCTACGATCCTATCTTCATTGCCGACGAGTATCCCGGTCTTACACTTGCCGACATATCCGAAGAACAGAAGAACGACATCTCGCACAGAGGAAAGGCGCTCAGAGCAATGTCCCAGTGGCTTCACAGCCGTAGATAGATATGACAGGCAGCACGTCCCTGATACTTCTTCACACTACTAAGTTCGGTGAGAATTCCATAGTCCTTCATACTCTGAGCAAGGAATATGGAAGAAAGGGCTTTGTCGTCCGTTCCGTGAACAAGAAGATGATGTCGCTGCTTCTGCCGCTGAATATTCTCGAGGCTGATATCGCGGATTCCGGCAAGTCCGGTCTGCTTCCTGTCAGGAATCTTACGATAGGCAGCCCCCTGATGGGCATCCGCAACAATCTCTACAAGAACACCATGACGATGTTCCTCAGCGAGGTGCTCTATCGTGTTGTGAAGGAAGGTGTATCCGAGCCGGGGCTTTATGAATGGTGCGAAAGGCAGATGCTTCTGCTGGATGCCATGGAGTCTGATTTCAGCAATTTTCACATACGCTTTCTTCTCGAACTGACAATTGAATTGGGCTTCAGTCCCAAGGTTGAGGACCTGCGCCCGTTCCTGGGTGACAACCAGTCCATTATAGAAAAATTCATGAGCATCTCCTTTGCGGAATCGATGCTCATGCCCTTGTCCGGATCTCTCCGAAATGAAATATGTGAGGGTGTCCTCCGGTATATCGAATACCATCTGGAGTCCACCCTCACAATAAATTCACTTAAAGTCCTTAGGGAACTGTTTATTTAACACGCTCTCCGTATGAACGGTCAGTTGTGTTCACGCGGATCTTCTCTCCGATGTTGATGAAGAGAGGTGCCATAATGATTGCACCAGTCTCGAGAGTGATCTCTTTCTGAGCGTTTGTTGAAGCAGTGTCACCCTTTACTGCAGGCTCTGTGTAAGTAACCTCAAGCTCTACATATGTAGGAAGCTCGCAAGTGAGGCAGCGCTCCTCGTCAGCAAGGAACATCATCTCAACGTGCTGGCCCTCCTTCATGAGGTCAGCGTTGTCTACGAGGTCAGTATCGAGGTGGATCTGCTCGTAAGTCTCCTCGTGCATGAAGTTGAATCCGTCCTCATCCTTGTAAAGGAACTGATAAGGTCTTCTCTCTACATTGATGGTATCGATCTTTGCACCTGCTGTGAAGGTGTTCTCGAGGATACGTCCGTTCTCAAGGTTTCTGAGCTTGGTCTTTACGAATGCAGGACCCTTGCCTGGCTTAACGTGCTGGAACCATACGATCTGGCATGGCTTGCCGTTATAGTTAAGGTAAAGTCCGTTTTTGAAATCAGCTGTTGTTGCCATAAAAATATAAATGTTTGTTGTTTGTAATCAATTCAATACGCGGTTTTATGCGTTTTTTCAAAATCGGGTGCAAAAATATAAAAATGTCGGTTCCCTACCAAATTTTTACTGATTATCAGCGTTTTTCTCCCCGTAAGTCTTCTCCCAGTCAGGTACGTACCTGTTAAGTGCGAGTATCTCGTTTGCGACTTCCTCAAGCAGCCATTTCGGAGTTGAGGTCGCTCCACATACTCCTACGGTGTCGTCGGCCCTGAACCAATCTCTTTTGATTTCAGAAGCCGAGGTGATATGGTATGTCCTGATATTCAGTGATTTGCAGAGATCGCAAAGTACCTTGCCGTTTGAGCTTGCCTTGCCTGATACGAAGATGATGATATCGTGCTGGAGAGCAAATTTAGTGAGCTTCTGATGTCTTGATGCCACCTGTGAGCAGATGGTGTTGTGGATCAGAAGTCTTCCGCTGTTCTTGAAGTTCTCCACGCTCATTCCATTGAATTTCGCCATTCTTTCAAGGAGGCTTGCGCAGACGCGTGCATATTCAGCAGGACTCTTTGTCGTCTGACTGAACACCATTGTCGGAGCGTCCAGCCTGATGGTGCCGTCTTCAATCAGTTCCTCCATCATGATGAAGTTCTCCACGACGATGGCTGTTCCCTCGGTCTGTCCTACGAGTCCCAGGACTTCTGCATGTCCGGTCTTGCCGAAGATGATGATCTGTCCCCTTCCTTCACCAGCCTTGCATATCTCGTATGCATCCTTGATCTTCTTCTGAAGCTGAAGCACTACCGGACAGGTGCAGTCAATGATCTTGAAGCCAAGACCTTCTGCAAGAGTGTAGGTCTGAGGTGGCTCTCCGTGAGCTCTGATGAGCAGGGTCTCACCTGCAGCGTTCACCATTTCTCCGAGGTCATCCTTGTCGATTGTCACCAGACCCATCTGAGTCAGGCGCGAAAGCTCTGCGTCATTGTGTACTATAGCTCCGAGAGAGTAGAGTCTCTCATTTTTGCCGAGGAATTCCTCAGCTTTTCCGATTGCCCTGATGACGCCGGCGCAGAATCCGGAATTGGTATCTATATCTACTGTGAGCATATAAATGTTGGTTTTAGCATCCGAATCGCTCGGAAATGATATTTTTCAGCCAGTCAAGCTGATCTTCCATAGTCATGTTGGAATTGTCCAGGACAATCGCGTCATCCGCCTTGCTGAGAGGAGATGCTTCTCTGTGTGAATCAATATAGTCTCTTTCCTGAAGGTTCTGGAGTACATCCTCGATGTCAGCCTTCTCACCCTTTGCATTCATCTCGTCCGCTCTTCTCTGAGCACGTACCATAGGATCGGCTGTCATGAATATCTTCAACTCTGCATTCGGAAACACAGTGGTGCCTATGTCGCGTCCGTCCATGACGACTCTCTTCTTCTCTCCGAATTCCCTGAGCTTTCTGTCGACGTAGTTCCTTACTTCAGGCACGGTTGCTATTGGGCTTACCTTGGATGCGACCGCCATTGAGCGGATTTCCTTTTCGATGCATCTCTCTCCGATATAGGTTCCTTCAGGTCCGAAGTGGAGGTCAACATTCGCAAGAGCGGCATCCAGGCCTGCTGCATCGATGACATTGGCATCATCTATGTAAGAGTTCTCGATCGCGTATAATGTAACGCCACGATACAATGCTCCGGAGTCAAGATACAGGAATGAAAACTCGTTTGCTATGATTTTTGCAAAGGAGCTTTTCCCTGTGGAAGAGTAGCCGTCAATGGCTATGATTATATCTGGAATCTGCATCAGAAATGTGTTGTTATAAAAGGGAGACAAAATTATAAAATATTGTGTAAACTCCCAAAAATGTCGATATTTGTAATGAGTTCCCGGTCAGTCCGGGAGCAACATATTAATACTCTTGATATATGAAGATTCTTATTATTGATGACGAAAGATCCATCAGGAATTCCCTGAAAGAAATTCTCGCAGATGAAGGTTATGATGTTGATGTGGCAGAAAACGGCGTAATCGGCTGCACTATGGCTGACAAGGAAAAGTACAGCGTGATTTTCTGTGACATCAAGATGCCTGAAATGGATGGAACCGAGGTCCTGGACAAGCTTACTGAAATGGGAATCGATTCAGCTGTGGTCATGATTTCAGGTCATGCGGACATTACAACTGCAGTAGAATGCATCAAGAAGGGTGCCTTTGATTTCATCGAGAAGCCTCTGGATCTCAACCGAATTCTCATTACGATAAAGAATGCTACTGACAAGGTTTCTCTTGTCAAGGAAACAAGAATTCTCAAGAAGAAGGTGTACGGTCAGGAGATGATAGGCGAGTCTCCTGCCATCGGTCATATCCGCGATATGATCGACAAGGTCGCTCCAACAGATGCAAGAGTCCTGATTGTCGGCTCAAACGGTACCGGAAAGGAACTGGTGGCCCGCAATCTTCACCAGAAAAGCAACCGATCATCAATGCCTTACATTGAGGTGAACTGTGCGGCGATTCCTTCCGAACTCATCGAGAGCGAGCTCTTCGGACATGAGAAGGGCTCCTTCACATCTGCAATCAAGCAGCATAAGGGAAAGTTCGAGCAGGCAGATGGCGGAACTCTCTTTCTTGATGAGATCGGAGACATGTCTCTCGCAGCGCAGGCAAAGGTTCTGCGAGTGCTTCAGGAGAAGAAGCTTTCACGTGTAGGCAGTGACAAAGACATCAATGTGGATGTGCGGGTTCTAGCAGCGACAAACAAGAATCTGAAGGAAGAGATCGAGAAAGGTAATTTCAGAGAGGACCTTTATCACCGACTCAGCGTGATTGTAATCCCTGTCCCATCATTGGATGACCGTAAGACAGACATTCCTCTTCTCGTGGAACACTTCATCGGCCAGATATGTTCGGAAACAGGAATGCATCAGCGTGAAATCGATCCTGATGCCATGACGCTTCTTGTCGAGAAATCATGGACAGGAAACATCCGCGAGCTCCGCAATGTAGTCGAGCGTCTGCTCATCCTCTCCGGAGACCGCATCACCGCCTCCGACGTCAAAGCCTACGTGCTCTAGCAATGTAAATGCAAAATAAAGAGGATGAGTCTAATGTCATTCTCTTTTTTTGTGTCGTTAGTTATAATTTGCCTTATTGTTCAACAGTTAAAAACGCATTATTTACTATATTTGTATTCGAACGTAACAGCTATATATTTAATAACCAACCCTAAATAAATCACACTAACCTTATGAGAAAAATTTTATTATCCTTATTGATATTATTCCTGTTAGGACTCCCCACCTTGGGAAGAGAATATTGTAGAAGTCTTGAGGGGTGGCAAGGTTATTTTGCTGAACGATTGAATATTCTGGATCCAATCGAAGGAATATATGACATCCAAAGAAAAATAGGCTTAAATAATGTTCCATTCTATCCATCTGATTATCATATTGTTATAGCTAGAATTTCTGGAAATCTATTTAAGGCGTTTTCCGCGTCAGGAAAGCATTTGAATGTCTATTTCGAAAAAGTAGGTCATACTAATTATTACTATCTTACAGACTTTGACTTAAACATTAGAGAACGCTTTTACTTAAAAGAAAGTGGAGAATTCACAGTAGTCAGTGAAAACGTGCAATTCTATGACCAAATACGATCTGTAGAGCTATCAGGTATTAAAATCTTCCCAGATGAGTATACACGACAAGCCAATCCCAACATTACTTCTTGGATGGGGTCTAGTTTCTCTCTTGGAATGGGATATATTGCAACTAATTATCACGTTGCAGGTAAAGCTAATCTAATCAAGATATTTGATAATATAAAACAGAAATATTTCCATGCAAAATTAATTGCCAGCGATTCGAGAAACGACTTAGCAATAATGAAGGTTGATGATCCTGATTTCAGTGGAAACAATAGTATTCCATACGCGCTTGATGAAACTTTGCAGGATGTAGCAAGCGAGTGTTTTATTTTAGGATATCCTAGACCTACTATGTTAGGGCATGAAATCAAATATAATGATGGAACTATCAGTGCTTGGTCTGGATTTGAGGGAAATGTGTCAACTTATCAGATTTCTGCACCTGCAACCGGAGGAAACAGTGGCGGCCCGACATTCAATACAAAAGGTGATGTTATTGGCATATTAAGCAGTGGTGTCCCTTCATTAGAGAATGTGTCATATTCAATTAAAGCCTCTTATTTAGTAGATTTAATCAGAAACAACTCTCTCGATTTTCTGTTAAATTCTAAAAATTCAATAGAAACAAGCGATATGACAAGTATGGTGAAGACCTTAAAGGGGTATGTTTACTTTGTGCAGTGCACTAGCTGTTCTGATTGGGAAGAACAAGAGGCAACAGTAAATGAAAGTCCATACAGATGGGCTCTCCCACCTCAGATAACAAAGAAGGCCGTAGTACAGGAAGAGAATACAGATGATAAGGATGAAGCTCAAAAACGCTTAAATGAAATCAGATCAACCCCATCCGGAATACTCGGAGAGCTAAACTTAATAGCGTGGAAGAATATTCAAATGTCAATGGTGTTTAATGACTATGTATTAGATACCTATTGTAAATCAGCGCCATCACTCACCGAATCAACGCTTGCAAGTACTTATCTTCCATTGATTGTCAATAATTTCAACGAGAAGATGGCAAAGTATAAATTAAACATGTCAATGTCGCTGGACCCTTCACATAGTTCAGGGGTGAGAGGTGTATGGGAGATATTGAAGGTTGACGATGATGGAGAAACCTATGGAATACTTTCCATCTATGAAGGCAATGAGTGCCAAGTACAGATCTATATTAATGGAGATGGCGGAGATGGAGGTTCTTTAGCAGACAGATCAAAAGAGAGTGTTATAAACTCAAGTATAAAACTAGCTAAACATATATACAAACTCTCTCGCGAATAAAAATCAAAATAAATGTAATACGAGGGCCACATCATCAGCCCATCCGCCGGAATATAATCCAGTACCAATATGACATGATAAAGCCTGTCGGCTTCTGAGAAATTGACTCCCGAAGTGGGGAGAATCTCAGAAACCGACAGGCTTCAGTAATATTTGCAATGTCTTATACCAGTCCGGAGAATCCCATGAAGGCCATGGCAAGGATGCCGGCAGTCACGAGAGCGATCGGGATGCCTTTGAATGCCTTAGGGACATTGTTCAGCGAAAGCTGTTCGCGCAGACCTGCGAAGAGGACCATTGCGAGGCCGAATCCGAGGGAAGTCGCAAATGCATACACTGTAGCTTCACCAAGGTTGAACATTCCGTCAGCTGCAGCAGCGAATGGAGATGACTTCTGCACTACTGTGAGAGCGACTCCGAGAACCGCACAGTTTGTGGTGATGAGCGGAAGGAAGATTCCGAGCGCAGAGTAGAGCGACGGACTGATCTTCTTGAGCACGATCTCCACCATCTGTACAAGTGCTGCGATGACAAGAATGAATGATATTGTCTGAAGGAACTCAAGACCGAAAGCGGCCAGGAGGAGGTTCAGAAGGTAGGTTACAACAGTCGCAAGAGTAATTACGAAACATACGGCCATTGACATTCCGGCAGCTGTGCTCAGCTTGTTCGATACACCGAGGAACGGGCAGATGCCGAGGAACTGCGAGAGCAGGATATTGTTTACGAATATCGCTGAAATGATGATAAGTATATATTCCATAATTATTCAGCCTTTTTAGATGTTACTTTTCTGAAAAGCACGATGAGGTAGCCAAGTGCTATGAAGGCTCCGGGTGCAAGGACGAATGCAAGAATGCCGTCGCCCTCAATGAATTTGAATCCGAATGCAGAACCGCTTCCGAGGATCTCGCGTACGAGACCGAGGACAGTGAGAGAGCATGTGAATCCAAGTCCGATTCCAAGACCGTCAAGTGCAGAGTCGACGACACCATTCTTGTTGGCGAATGCCTCGGCACGTCCGAGAACGATACAGTTCACGACGATCAGAGGGATGAACAGTCCGAGAGTCTCATAGATGTCCGGAACATATGCCTGCATCACAAACTGGAGCAAGGTCACGAATGTTGCGATGACAACGATATACGAAGGTATGCGAACCTTGGCAGGGATATAAGGAGCAATCAGTGAGATCGCCATGTTTGATAGTACGAGGACGAACAGGGTAGCGAGTCCCATACTCATACCGTTGATGGCCGATGTTGTGGTAGCCAATGTAGGACACATACCGAGGAGGAGAACGAAAGTAGGGTTCTCCTTGATGAGTCCTTTAGTTATAAGTTGAAATTTTCCCATTTTCTGTTCCTCCATTATTTAGATGTCTCGACTTCGCTTGACTCAGCAGGAGCATTCTCCTTTGCAGGGGACGCTCCGGTTGCGCTGTCAAGAAGCATAGGAGTTCCCGCGATGGTGCTGAGGACATTGGTTGCTACTGCAAGACCCTCTGCGTATGCACGTGAGGTGATGGTTGAAGCAGTGATTGCATCCACGTCTCCGCCGTCTTTCTTTACTGACAGCTTCTTTTCTGCCGGATTCCATCCCTTGAACTGTTCTGAGAAGGCTGGCTCTACGCACTTTGCTCCGAGACCAGGGGTCTCTGCCTGCGAGAGGACCTTGGTGTTCCAGATAATGCCTTCCTTGTTGAAGCCGACCTTGATGATGATAGGGCCACCGAAACCTACAGGGATGACGTTGATTGCACATCCGACCACTTCGCCCTTCTCATCGTAGGCAAGGTTATATGTATAGGTGCCGCCGTTGTACTCAACGGTTCTTTCCTCTTCGATTGCTACGGCAGTCTCAGGAAGTACTTCCTTGATGGCTGCTTCGTTCTTTGCCTTAGCTGCTGCATCGATAGGCTCCTTGGTGAGAGCATATACTCCTGCGAGCAGCCCTGAGCAGACCAGACAGATCGCCAGAAGGCAGATTGTCATGTTCTTGAATGTTGATTCTACAGCCATATCCTACCTCCCGTATTTCTTGGCATGGCACCACTTGTTGATGAGCGGAACCACTGAGTTCATGATAAGGATTGCGAATGATACGCCCTCCGGATACGCACCGAAGTAGCGGATGAGCATTGTGATGAGACCGATTCCCACACCGAAGATCACTCCGCCCCAGTTGCTCATTGGTGAAGTCACATAGTCAGTTGCCATAAAGATGGAACCGAGAAGAAGACCACCTGTGAGAAGATTGAAGAGAGGGTCTGTATATTCTGCCGGGTTGATTGCCCAGAATATTCCTGAGAATACGGCGACAGTAGCCAGGATCGAAAGTGTGATGTATGGTCTGATCACCCTGCGGATAAGAAGGTATGCAAATCCGATCAGGAGTGCAATCGCCGAGAGCTCTCCGGCTGAACCTCCGATGTTGAAGAAGAGCATATCCATATAGTCAAGGCCTTCAACTGCTGCGACTCCGCCTTCCTTGGCGATGCCCAGAGGTGTAGCTCCGGTGTAGCCGTCAGCAAGAGCGTTGCAGATGAAGCCCTGAGGCTTGGTCCAGTCTGTCATATAGGTCGGGAACGAGATCAGAAGGAAGACACGTCCCACGATTGCAGGGTTGAAAAGGTTCTGTCCGAGGCCGCCGAAAGTCATCTTTGCAACTCCGATTGCAACGACAGCGCCGATGAACACAACCCACCAAGGTGTGGTGGCAGGAAGGTTGAGTGCAAGCAGCACGCCTGTGATGACTGCGGACCAGTCTCCTATTGTGCAGGCACCCTTAAGGAGATATTTTGTGATAAGGAATTCCAGCAATACGCAGGAAGCCACGCTGACTCCAAGCACAAGTAGCTCAGACCATCCGTAGAACAGGACAGATACGAGCACTGCCGGGAGCAGAGCTATCACGACGTCGCGCATCAAAGACTTCGTAGATGTCTTTGTATGAAGATGCGGTGACGGTGAAACTAATAATTTATCCATTTTTGAGTTTTTTAGTTATCAATTTTAGAGGCGGGGCAAAGGTAAAAACCGTGGCAGCCCGTGGCCTCGTGAATGGGAGGGATTCAGTTTTACCTTTGTCCCCTGCCTCTTATAATCCTGATGACGTCGCCCTTGGCAATGCGTATGATGTCCAGTAGCGGGATGTTGGCAGGACAGCTGTAGAGACAGCAGCCGCACTCGATGCAGTCCTGGATTGCATTCTCCTCAAGTTCGTCCATCATGGAGTTGCGTGCATACTTCTGAAGCAGGAAAGGCTCAAGTCCCATAGGACATGCCTCTGCGCATTTGCCGCAACGGATGCAGGCAGACTCAACGCCACGCACAGTCTGTTCGGCAGTAAGGTAAAGGAGCGATGACGAGCCCTTTACGGTTGATGCCTCAAGGTTTGCAATTGCCTTACCCATCATAGGGCCGCCGCTGATGATCTTTGCAGCCTGCTCAGGAACTCCGCCGGCAACCTCTGCAATGTATGAGAGCGGCATACCGATGCGGAACTTGTAGTTGTGCTGCTTATCCATAGGGAGACAGTCACCTGTGATTGTCATCACGTTTGTGATGAGCGGCATATTCTTCTGGACCGCCTCATATACTGCAAGTGAAGTGGCAACGTTCTGTACGACAGCTCCCACGTCAATAGGAAGTCCCATAGACTTCACCTGGCGCTTCATGACGGCGTCAATAAGCTGCTTCTCACCACCCTGAGGGTACTTCTTCTTGAGAGGCATGACAGAGATTCCGTCATATCCCTTTGCAGATGCCTTAAGTTCAGCGAGAGAGGCATTCATGACCTTGATGGCCTCCGGCTTGTTCTCTTCGATGCCTATTACTGCAGGACATCCTCCGAGAACCTGCTTCATGATGGCAGCTCCGATGATGATCTCCTTGCTTCTCTCAAGCATGATCCTATAGTCAGATGTGAGATATGGCTCGCACTCCGCTCCATTAAGGATAAGGCAGTCAGCCTTCTTTCCCGGAGGAGGGCAGAGCTTGACGTGGGTAGGGAAGGTTGCACCTCCGAGACCTACTACGCCGTTCATCTTGATCTTATCGAGAATCTCCTTGTTGTCTTCTGGAATTGCGGTCACGATGTCTTCAGAAAGATCGATTCCTTCAGCCCACTCGTCTCCTTCAACATCAATCTCGACATGAACCATATTGTTGCCTGCAAGGTCTTTGCGCGGACCTACAGACTTTACGGTTCCGGAAACCGGAGAGTGTACATATGCTGAAATGAAGCCGGCAGGTTCCGCGATCACCTGTCCTGTCTTTACTGCATCACCGGCCTTTACGACAGGTGTCGCAGGGGCACCGAGATGCTGGGCCATGGATACGAACACCTTTGACGGCAGAGGAAGTACTTCGATCTGGCAGTCCTTTGAGATCTTCTTATCGCTTGGGTGGATACCACCTATTGAAAATGTCTTCATCATAGTCCTATTCCTCCTTCTTTACGGTTTCAGGTGCAGCCTCAGGCTTTGGCTTTACTACAGGGAAATTCACTGCATGGATAGCACCGGTAGGGCACTCAGCTACGCACTTCTTGCAGAGCTTGCACTTGGTGTAATCAATGTAGGCAACATTGTTCTCTACTGTAATGGCTTCGAAAGGACAGACCTTTGCACACTTGCTGCATCCGATGCAGGCAGCCTTGCAGGCCTTTCTTGCTGCAGCTCCCTTGTCCTTGTTGATGCAGGATACGAATACTCTCATATTCCTTCTTCCCTTGTTGCGGAGTTCAATGACAGCTTTAGGACATGCCTTCACGCATGCACCGCAGGCAGTACATTTTTCCTCGTCTACCACAGGAAGACCTGTCGCCGGGTCCATTTCAATCGCGCCGAACTGGCACGCAGAAACGCAGTCTCCACAACCGAGGCAGCCGAATGAACATCCGGTGTCGCCACTGTATAACGCAGCCTTGACACGGCATGACTGATATCCGCCGTACTCGTTGGTCTTAGGACGGTTTTCGCAGTTTCCGTTACAGCGCACAACTGCAACCATCGGCTCCTTTGCGGCAACTTCACGTCCCAGAACAGCTGCCACTTTCTGCATCACGTCATTACCTCCGACGGGGCAGAAGCATTTGTCCAGATCTTCGGACTCGACGCAGAACTGCGCAAATGCACGGCATCCAGCCTGTCCACAGCCACCGCAGTTCGCTCCTGGCAATTCCTTTTCCACATCGTCGATCCTCGGGTCTTCCTCCACCTTGAACTTTTCAGCCACAATGTAAAGGACAACAGCGAGGGCCGCACCGAGAATGGTGAGGATTGCAATAGTCCAGATAATAGTTTGTGTCATAGTCTTATTTTATATAAAATGTGAATTCGTTCTTTAATCTGTCCCTGAAGAGCCAGATGATGAAGTAGTAGATGCCTACTCCGGCAATTCCTGCGAGGCCTCTGTATGCCTCGTTTTCGAATACGCCTGACAAAGATAATATTAAAATCATCAAAACGGCCAAAGGAATCACATATGATATCCATACAGCCTTCAGGCCCATGGTCATCTTGGTGCATACCTGCACTTCATCGCCTGCCTGGTGGGTGGCATAGGGATCGGTCGGAAGCATGATCAGCTTTTCCTGATCTTCCGACATTCCGCACAGATTTTTGGCGTGGCATGAGGAACATGCGGAAGATGCTATTATTTCAATCGTTGTGAAATCAGGGGTGATATCTATAATCTTTCCCCTATGAGTTATTTCGTTTTTCTTCA
>JBGUTV010000044.1:0-10660 GCA_045133255.1 Candidatus Cryptobacteroides sp. | reverse complement strand
GAATGCTTCGACTTGATAGAACGGGTCGCCTCCGGAAAAAGTCACATTGGCAAACTCATCATCCTTGACTATATCAAGCAGCTGCTGGACTGTCATCTCCTGACCTCCGGTGAAATCCCAGGACTGAGGATTGTGACATCCGGGGCAATGATGAGCGCAGCCTGCGCAATATATTGAGGTGCGCAGACCGGGACCGTCGGCCATTGTTTCGTAAGCTATGTCCAAGACTCTTATTTTCATTTGCCGAGAGCTTTTTCCATATTCTTTTCCAGAGGTGCAGGACGCACATCATCCCACGACTTGATTGCATCATATGCCTCACGGGAACCATAATAAGCAAGGAACTTCTCCTGATCATTATCCTTCCACCACTGAGTACCCATCCCCTTCTCGAAGGCATAAGGCTTCATGAACATCTTGACAGCCCATGCGGGAGCGAGGAATGCAAGAGAATAGAACCATGGAAGTTTGGACTTCATCGTGTCAAAGTATTCGTCAACAGGAAGATTGGCACGGAAATGAAGAAATTCTTCAAGCTTATCGCCATCCTTATACCACATTCCATGAAAATTCTTCAAGGCAAACCACTGTGGCTCAAAGACTTTCTCCGGACCAGGAAGGCCGAGGGCATTGAGCAGGCGGGTCTCAAACTCGTAGTTGGTCATCCTGTACTGCTCCCCACTGCTGATATTATAGGCATGATTCCAGAACTCCGCCGGCACCCAGCCCTCGCAGACCTGAGCCAAGAGGCGTCCCGAATCTTCAATGGTAGCCCACTCCAGAACTCCACCCACAGGAACATGAAACGCAGTAGGATTCACTACCTTGAGAATTCCCGGATAGAGGATGCCGCTCTGACGCAGGGAAACCCAGTTACGGAAGCCCGCTGCAGCAAATATTTCTTCTGAACGTATCTTTGAAAGAGCATACATGTCGAACTTCGCTGGAGTCTGCGGTTCATTGACATCACCCCAGTGATACGGAGGATTCCTGTCACCATACTGGGCCACAGAACCTATGTACACCACCTTGATGTCATCCATATTCGGCTGTGCCTGAACAGCCTTGACTACATTCTCCGCAGCGAGGACATTGACCTTGAGGGTCTTCTCCGGGTAGTAGTCAGCCGCCGGAGACACCATTCCCCCGACATGAAGAACATAGTCCGAGCCTGTCACCCCTGCCAGCACGTCCTCATAACGCGTCAGATCACCCCATATGACTGTGACAGAAGGATCACCTGCATAGCGGTCAAGCTTCTTGTGATTCTTCTTGCTGTCACGTGCCAGAAGCCGTATATTGAATCTGTCCTTTCTCCTGTATAGCTCCTGGAAACCGGCCCAGCCCATATTGCCGGTGCCGCCTGTCAGAAATACTGTAGTCTTTTTCATTCTCCTTAAGTTTTAGACAAGCCTGCCTTACCTGAGCCAATGCTCCGGATTCTGAGGCTTGTTGCCCTGCCATACCTGGAAGTGCAGCAGAATCTGATCATTGATGACATCCACTGTTCCAAGCAGATCACCCGTCTTGATCTTGTCACCGGCCTTGACGGATGTACTTCCGAGCTTGCAGTAGAATGTGAAATAATTTCCGTGCTGCACCAATATGCACTTATTATATCCCGGCATCACAACAATCTGCTTGACCACGCCGTCAAAGACGGCACGGACCTTCGAACCTTTCGCAAGAGCGATGTCGACACCGTTGTTTGGCGGAAGCTTGAGATTCTTGTAGACCGGGTGATATTTCTGTCCGAACTTATCAACCACGGGACCGTCTGCAGGCCATGGAAGATTACCCTTGTTTCTTGAGAATTCGGCAGCAAGCTTCCTGTCATATTCAGTCTTTCCTGAAGATGTTTTTGATGAGCTTCCGCCCATCGCAGATGACACAAGCCTTTCAATCTCCCTGTTGAGGGCATCGACCTGCCTCTTCTTGGCTGCAAGCTGGGACTGATATTTCTTACGATTGCTCTGAAGCTGCCTTACAATCTTGTCTGACTGCTTTTCCTCTCCCTGAAGTTTCTTGAGTTCCGCAGTCCTTACAGCCTTTACCGACTCCGCCTCCTTCTTGAGCACCTGCAGTTCCTCCTTCTCCTTTTCCAGCTCCAGCTTAGCCTCCTTTATCCTTCTGGCTTCCTGGTTCATCTGGGACGAGAGATTCTTGAAGTATGCCATTCTGCGGAATGCCTGCCCGAGATTATCGCTTGCAAGCATGTACATATACCACAGACGCGCATCCCTATTCTTGTAGGCACTCAACACCAGCTTCGAGTAGTGCTGGGAAAGCGTATCGATTCTCGCCTGCATGCGGTTGATTGAACGCTGCTTGAGGTATATCTTGTCCGAGTATTGTCTGACCTGACGTTCACTCTCGGAGACCAACGCCTTTCTGTTGGACACCTTCTTGCGAATAAGCGTGAGGTTCGAGAGCATGCTGCTGCTCTTGGACGCATTCTCGGAAAGCTGCCTGTCAAGTATCTCTATCTCCCTCTCAAGCCTTGCTCTTTTCTCCTCCTGAGCCTTGACATTCTGTCCCTGGACGCTCAGCGCCAGTGACAACGACATTAATATGACCAGGAACCATCTCATTTCTTCATATCTCTCTTGCGTGCAGCTATCTTCTCATCAAGACCGGGCACCTCACCGTCAACATTCTTCTTCCTAGCCAGATTCCAATACACAAAGGCCAGATCATATTCCTTCAGTTCATATAGGACTTCCGCATAATGATCCATGATCACGGCACTTTCCTTACCACCATAGAGCATTGCCTTCTTGAAGAATGGCTTTGCCTCCAATGCCTTTCCCTGAAGGAAAAGTATCCATCCGAACGTGTCGAGATATGTGGCATTATCAGGATCCGCCTCGACCGTGCGCTTACTCATCTGATAGGCCTTCTTCAGATTCCTGCCCTCTTCGCTGAGGTAATATGCATAATTGTTGAGGACATAGACATAGTCCGGATTTATCTTCAAGGCCTTATCATATGCCTTGTACGCTTTTTTGGAATCTCCAAGCCTATGATAGATATCGCCTTTTGTAGATAACGCACGGAGAGTCTTGGAACTGTCACTTGGAGCTACGTCAAGCACCTTGTCGCAGATCTCAAGAACCTCCTCGTAGCGGCCCAGATTGAAGTCACCTACGCTTGCCATCTCAAGAAATGCGCATTCCTGAGGGAAACTGTCAAAGGCCTTGCGGCCTTCTCTGGACAGTTCGTCCCACATCTCGGCATACATCAGAAACTCGACAAGCGAAGCCCTGGCAGAGACACTTTCCGGATAAGTATCGGCATTGAGCGCAAACCATTTGCCGGCCTCTTGCCTGCGATCTGTGGAATAGTACCATATTCCGGCCAGTCCCATGATGGTGCTGTCTGAAGGATGTGCCTGGATAGTCTTGCTGATTACGCTATCCATCTGAGGAAGAAAGGACCTCATGAATTTAGGGTCTGTCCTTTGGATTATTGCTGTAAGATAGTCGCTTTTTCCTTCAACTGGAGTAAGAGGGTCTTCAACAAACTTTTCAAGCACCGTGAAATAGTCATTGTACTTGCGCGTCATCCTCAAGGTCTCTGCCTTGCCAAGGAGTGCCGGCGCATAATCGGGTGCTATGTCAAGAGCTTCATTATAATAGGCGAGCGCAGTAGAATCATTGTACATTGAAATCTGCCAGTCCGCCAGGGCAGTCAACACATACGGAGAAGAATATTCCTTGTTATATTCCTCCAAAGACGCGAATGCTTCCTCAGCACGGCCCATTCCACGAAGGAAATTGAATCTGTATACAGCTGTTGACTCGGATTTTCCGAAAACGGTCTCTATTTCATCCAATGTGGAAAGCGCCTTCTCGAAATCCTCTCTGGCGGCATATAATTCTACAAGCTTGATGTAAAGGTCGCTCTTCTTCGGGAAATCCTTGAGCAATCCCTCATAGATATCGATTGCAAGTTCAGGCTGGCTGGTTGCAGCATAGAGTGCGGCAAGCCTCTGTCTATACCAGAAATTTCCGCCATCAAGCTCAACAGCCTGCCTCAGATATGCCTCCGCTGCTTCTGCTTCACCTTTCCCGAGAGAAGACAGAGCCAAATAATAATATGCGGCATCATTGTCAGGAGCCTGCTCTATGACAGACTTGAGCAAAGTGACTGCTCCATCAAAGTCTCTCCTGTCATACATCGAGGCTGCCAACGTTATCCAATTTTCCTGCTGGGCCTTCAGGTCCGCCTGCGCAAAAACACTCTCAACAGGCATCAGAAGCAGTACAAGAAGGCTCAAAGCTATATTTTTCAATTGCATCATAGTTTCACTGTGGGGTGAAGAAATCGTACAAAAATAATACTCAAAATCCGGAAAAAATATACATCTTTGGAAAAAATTGCCCCATATGCAACATTTAATGTCCGAAGTGCATCTTTTGGGGGCTCAGTAAAAAAGGACGAGCACTCGGACACAGCTTGAAAGAACGTGACTGAAACCTTTGACCTCAAACTGATTGAATCCTGCAGAAAGGGAGATCGGGCGGCTCAGAAGATCCTATACGATCGACTGGCATCCCGGATGTTCCCCGTCTGCATGCGCTATATCGGTGACAGGACAGCGGCAGAGGATGTGCTTCAGGACGGATTCATAACCCTGTTCACAAGACTCGACAGCTACAAGGGAGAAGGATCATTCGAAGGATGGGCAAGACGAATATTCGTGACCACCGCCCTTATGAGCCTGAGAAAGAAGGATGCACTCAAGATGAGTGATGAGCTGGACAGTGTGAGGGGGATGAAGACCGAAACGACATCTCAGATGCAGAACATAGGCTACAAGGAACTGATGAAGCTTGTGATGTCACTTCCTCCGGGATTCAGAACAGTATTCAACATGTATGCGATTGAGGGATATTCCCATAAGGAGATTGCAGAAATGCTTGGAATAACGGAAACGACATCAAGAACACAGTTCAGCAGGGCAAGAGCCTGGCTGCAGAACAAGATAGAAAAGTAGAAAATGTTTGACGGACAGAATAATAATGAATGGGATCTCCAGATGAGATCCATCCTTGAAAGCGGACAGGAAGAAGTTCCTGCCCACATCTGGGATGGTGTTTCATCAGGACTTGATGCACTGGCGCGACGCAGGAAGGCAGTAGTCTTCTTCAGACGTGCAGCAATAGGCCTGTCCGCAGCAGCCGCTCTGGCTTTCGGACTTTTCCTCAGCCACGATTCAGGAGAGGTAAATGTCGGCACAGTTGCCGAAATTGTCAATCCTGTAGATGAGTCAGCTGTTTCTGTTGTAGATCAGGAGGATGGATCAGAGACACTCACTGCCATGGCTCCGGAACCGGTCATCAAGCCGAAGTTCAGGGGAATTCTCCCTTCAGCCTCAAAGGCCACGACAGAAACTCCGTCAGCGGCTGACAACACCGCAGCCCACAGCGCCCAGGAGCAGGACCAGACAGTCAAGAGCAGCTGTCAGCAGACCGCTGCACCTGCTGCAGAGCAGACCCACACTGAAAAGAAGGAATCTGCAGAAACCGGCAGCTGGGTAGAGGACGACAAGGAAATCAAGCACAGAAAGACTTCAGCATCTTTGGTTCTATCCGGAGTGGCTGGCACCAACTCAGCACAGAACAGGACAGCAACTGCTGCAATCAGAAGACCGACATTGTCGGCTGCGCCCGCAAAGACTGCAGTCACCCAGACCGAGCCTGGAGACATTTACAGCATTCCACTTTCGTTTGGAGTGGGAACAAAGATAGGTTTCAACTCGAAATGGTCACTTGGAGTGGGTGTAAATTACACGCTTCTTAACAGAAAGTTCTTCGGAGACTACACCAGGGTGGAGGAAGACAGGATCGTTGAAAGCATAAAATCTGACATCAGAAACACACAGCACTACATCGGAATTCCGATAAATGCATACTACAACATCGTGGAAAACAGATTCGTGAATTTCTATGCCTATGCCGGAGGAACTGTTGAAAAATGTGTTTCAGACGAATACCGCGTCATTTCCAAGGATATCCTGCACAAGGAAAGCGTGAAAGGCGTACAGGCCTCCGCAAACCTCGGTATCGGTGTGGAATTCATGCTCGGCAAGCACATCGGACTCTATGTTGATCCTAGTGCCAGATATTATTTCAACTGCAATCAGCCTAAGAGCATCAGAACAGCGCAGCCGCTGATGCTGGGATTTGAAATGGGACTTAGAGTCAGACTCTGATCATCGTCCCTCTATTATGTTTCTTGCCAGAGTATTGGCGCATACAAAATCCTTCAGTTCCTTACAATCCGTCTCAAGGATGGAATGCCTGTCTCCCTGCCACAACAGGGTTCCTTTCGATATGAAGCCAATCTTGTCTCCTATCTCAAGGATAGAATTCATGTCATGAGTATTGACTACCGTCGTCATATTGAACTCCTTGGTAAGATCGCTGATAAGACGGTCAATCAGGATAGATGTATATGGATCAAGACCTGAGTTTGGCTCATCGCAGAACAGGAACTCCGGATTCAAAGCTATCGCACGCGCGATTCCTACTCGCTTCTGCATGCCTCCACTGAGTTCATTAGGATATTTTCCGTCAGAACCTATGACATTCACCTTTTCAAGGCAGTACTGCGCTCTTTCCTTTTTCTGCGCGGCTGACCAGTCTGTGAAGAAGTCCATCGGAAACATGACATTTTCAATTACCGTAGCAAAATCGAATAGTGCACTACCCTGAAAGAGAATGCCTATCCTCTGTCTGAGCTTCATCTTCTCCTTTGATGTCATATCCGACATTCTTGCATCACCGTACCAGATGTCACCGCTGTCAGGCTGCATCAGACCTATAAGATTCTTCAGAAGGACAGTCTTTCCCGAACCGCTGGCACCGATAATCATATTGCATTTGCCAGGTTCGTATTCCACTGATATGTCTTTCAGAACCGGAGTTCCGTCAAACCCTTTATATAGATGTTCTACCTTAATCATGACAATCTGTCTTTTAATACAGCATAAGCTGGGTTACTACAAGGTCGGCGAAGAGAATCAGAATGCTGGTGATGACTATCGATTTTGTGCTTGAACGGCCGACTCCAAGAGATCCGCCTTTTGCATAATAGCCGTTGAATGCCGCAATCGACGAAATCATGAAGCAGAACAGAGACATCTTGAAGCAGCTGTAGAAAATGTAGAATCCATTATAGAAAGCCTTGATGCCCGTGATATACGAAGGTGGCGGAATTATATATGTCGATTCGACGACAATCCATCCTCCGAGAAGACCCAAAGCAAGGCTCAACAGCATAAGAAGCGGACTGAGAACAGTTGTAGCGACAATCTTTGGAAGTACAAGAAATCCCGCAGAATTGACACCCATCATCTCCATCGCATCGATCTGCTCGGTAATCCTCATACTGCCTATCTCCGAAGCGATGTTCGACCCCATCTTTCCTGCAAGAATAAGAGCCACCATCGTTGAACAGAACTCCAGGATAAGGCTTTCTCTGACCATATAACCGATATACATCTTGTCGATTATCGGATTCTCAAGGTTTGAAGCTGTCTGAATGACCAGAACACCACCTATGAAAAGTGAGATGACTCCCACAAGAAGGATTGATGAAAGTATGAGCTTATCGGATTCGATGATCAGCTGTTTCCAGAATATCTTCCACTTCTCAGGTTTCCTGAAGACAGTCTTCAGGAAAAGAGCATATTCACCTATGGCCGCGAGGAAATTTCTTATCATCCGTACTTGTTTTTATACATGCAAAGTTATTACAATTTTCCGTTCATAATAACAGTTATATCAAAAACGAGTCTGAAAGCACTCAACATGCCTTATAAAATTTATTTTAGCATTATAAGATTTATTTTATAATCGTGCTTCACCACATTTTTCCTTATTTTATAATCGAATTCGACATTGATGGCAATATTTGAGGCCCGGTTCAGACATACCATTCCTGAACCGGAATCAGATATGTCATGCTTATAAACATTCATTGCGCAAAGTGCATCGGAATCGATGCCGTGCCGGTTACAGTCGAGGTCGACATTGCGACCGGAATAGGAATCCATCTTGTGGGACTTGCAGATGCAGCAGTAAAGGAAAGTCTGCTCAGGACCATAACCTCTCTGCAATCCATGGGATTCAGAATCCCCGGAAAAAAGATCGTGATAAATCTGGCACCTGCCGACATGCATAAGAAAGGCAGCGGATACGATGTTCCTATAGCCTTGGGAATCATTGCTGCATCAAGGCAGAGAGAGCTGCCCCTTCTGGAAGACTTCATCATAATGGGAGAGCTTGGCCTGGACGGCTCGGTGAGGGACATATCAGGAGCACTTCCTATTGCGGAACTCGCATCTCGAAGCGGACTTAAAGGGTGCATATTGCCCGCGGCCTCTGCAATGGAGGCATCTGAATACGAAGGAATTGAGATCTATGGGGTAACCGATCTCGAGCAGGTGCTGAAGATTCTGGCTGGAGAGGAAGACTGCACTGACCTTATTGTAGAGAGGAAGATCACGGAGGAAACAGAAACAGGCGTAGATTATATGGATTTCTCTGAAATAATCGGTCAGGAAGGTGCAAAAAGAGGCGTAGAGATAGCGGCGGCTGGGAACCACAATGTGATTCTCATAGGCAGTCCTGGCTCGGGAAAGAGTTCACTGGCAAGAGCTATGGCAGGTATTCTTCCTCCCATGTGCCTTGAACAGGCACTTCAGACAAGCAAGATATATTCTGTGGCCGGAATCGGCAACAGCTCAGGCGGGCTGATGAGAAAACGACCATTCCGTTCACCTCATTACAGCGCTTCAGTTGCTGCCCTGATAGGTGGAGGTTCAGACAACATAATGCCTGGGGAGATATCGCTGGCACACAATGGAATCCTATTCGCTGACGAATTCTGCGAAACGCCAAAACGAGTGATGGAGATGCTCAGGGCACCGATGGAAGACAGGAAAGTAACCATTTCACGCCTTAAATCAAAGGTTGAATATCCGGCAGACTTCATGCTGGTCGCCGCCACCAACCCCTGCCCTTGCGGTTACTATGGAGAAGGGGACAGATGTACCTGCACTCCTTCCAGACGCATAGCCTACATTTCACGCCTCTCAGGTCCGATCATGGACAGAATCGACATACATATATGTGATTTTTAGGGGCAGATTTCTTTTATTATCTATGATTAGTTGACCTGAAATTAAACCTCAGTTATTTTCAATACAACCTTGTTGTCTCTATATGATATAGTATGTTAATATTCAATATATTACACCACTTCTATGGTTTAATTTTCATCTGTGAATCTAATGTAATTATTAGGTGTGCATACCCAGTTGAGGTCTCCATACATACAGATTGGTATGACCATTATGGGGTAGGGTGGGTTTCAATTTTCTAAGTGTTATCCACCTTAACCACGAGGTGCGTACCCCTATACGCAGATAGCCCCTATTGTGCCTTACGATAATTTTTCCAGATTTTTTCAATCTTAGAATTAGACTCTCTCTAATATGTCTATTATCTCAGTGGGCTTAGATATAGTCGTTCCCGTACTCAATACATTGAGGTCGCTTGTATCCCAAGTCGCTCCATAGAAGCGGAATCCATTTGCCTCAGCCTGCTTTTGACCTTGCTTAGTTCCGCTTATATATCCTATTACTTGTTGTGGTTTAATCTTAAGATTATCAATTATATCATACCCGTGCTGTCTGCTAGCATTACCAGCATATACAATGGCATTATACCTTAATCCATATTGATTAAATGTCTCCTCAACAAGCTCTTTCTTTGCCTTACCTATGACTCCAATTAGTATCCCATTTTCGTCAGCCCATTTGAAAACTTCGTTCCATCCTTCGTGTAGTTCGTATTGCGGAATATACTCCTTATAAAACTTCTTCCAGTTGGTTATCTTCGCTCCCTTAGCCTTCCTTACTTCATTATCAGCAGATGTGTTGAACACACAATTATCAAACTCAATAAGTATTGCTTTGACATCGTCCCCTGGCCAATATCGCTTTAATGGGATAATCTCAGTATGCTCCTTTATGTATTTGATGACATTGTCTGTATCTTTCTTGACCTGTTTATCATTTTCAAATGTACGCCTTACATTACTCAGGACTTCATTAAGCACCTGTTCCCTCTCAATGCTATTAAGTGTACCTCCTTTCTTTTCTTCTGCTAACAACAATGCCTCATCTTCATACTTAAGCATCATATCTCGAACAGCCATCATAAGACGACCATCTAAATTGTTTCCTACTAGCATCGTCTTATCTGCATTCATACGATTGCCACCCTCGTACTCTCCCTTATGCTCATATAAGACCTTTCCCCTCAACTCACGCATCCTATCTCTGTACTCCTTGACTGACAGATACTTGAACAGGAAACATAGTGCTGTAATACGGGCATCCTTAATGCTGTAATCACTATCATACAGCGACAAGTCAGAATACTTATGGCTTCTTCGTTTTGCCTGTACTCCGTTAGTTGCTGTCATAATGTCGTTGAGGATATATGGTCGTTCATTGAACTTAAGTGCGGAATGCATCTGTTCTACTCCATAAAACTCGACCCCTCTAAACTCAATTAAACATTCATAGTGATGTCCTAGCATTCTGTTCTGTGGCTCCACCTTGCTACTATATAGAATAACATCA
>JBGUTV010000043.1:0-47273 GCA_045133255.1 Candidatus Cryptobacteroides sp. | reverse complement strand
GTGTACACACGTACGCATACTCCTCTTCTCTGAGGACAAGCATCCAACGCGCGAGACTTGCTCTTCTCGACAATGACCTCGCGTCCTTTGCGAACTAATTGTTGAATTGTAGGCATAAATGTTTGTAAATAAATAATTTATGTTCATTACCCCATATTTTGGGGGCTGCAAATATACGAATAATTTTTTATTTATCAACAAAAATCCTGTTTTTCAGCACTTTATCTGTTGATAACTTGGTCGAGGCCTACTATATACGGCAAAAGAAGACGGCACGAGAGACTAAAAGCAGGGCCAACATAGGTAATGTCCGTAAGTTTTTGTATATTTGGGAGTTGTGAATCACTAACCTTAGAAAGGCAGACACCATGCAGACTGAGCAGAAATGGATCGTGGTACGGATTGACGGAAAGATTGCAGCAATCTCCACCGACTACAGACAGCTGGCGGCAATATCGTCACAGCTCGCACAGACACACAGGAACGGCAGCGCTTCGAAGCCGGCTGCCGGAAAAAAGAAAGGAAGAAAGGCACATGAGAACTGCACGCTGTACAGCAACATCACGGCCACTGCCGTAACCCTTGAAGAGGTACTGCGAATCCGGCAGGAAACCCAGTGGGATGACATGCTCCTGTTCGGAACCGACTTTCAGAAAAAAGTGTGGAAGAAACTATGGGAATGCCCGAAGGGCACCCTCCTCAGCTACAGTGACTTCGCCGAACTCTGCAACAACAAGGCAGGAGTCAGGGCGGTCGCACATGCCATAGGCCTCAATCCGGTTTCCGTAATAATCCCCTGCCACCTTGTGGTACCCAAGGAATCCATCGACAAAATCCGCGAGATCCAGCGCCGCGCCGAATCCACTATATTCAAAGGTGAAGACCTATGTCTGGACAGCATCCTTTCCGACACTGCCATCGACTTCGGAGAATACGCTCAGGGAAAGGAACTGAAGAGAATGCTCATCATGCACGACCTCAAATGAAAATCCGGCTGACCTTTCACAAGACCAGCCGGAAAAACCATAACCCTATTATTAACAACTAAACTAACCGTGACTTAGTGTTTTGCAAAGGGTGTGCCAAAATCAATTCTTAAGATAATATGTAACCGAAGTCACGACCCTTACCTTCTTTATATAAGGTGTATTGCTGTCGCGGTTCTCGATTGTAAAGGTTCCTTGGTTCGCAGTCCTGATCTTACCCAGCCTGCTGCCGGAATCCTTGGCAAACTTCTTTGCAGCCTCGCGGGCATTCTGAGTCGCCTCTTCAATCATCACCGGCTTGATCTCGTTCAGACCCTCATACCTGAACTCCACACGATTCTCCCACTCGTTGCCGGAACCCACGACTATGCCTTTCTTGAGAAGCTCCGACTGCCTTGCCATAAGGGCCAGCACAGCATCCACATCTGAAGTGCAGACAGTCACTACGATCTTTGAGATGTATCGATATGTTCTGTTGTTGCTTCCGTACTCCTCCGCAAACTTGTCGGAAATGACAGGAACCGACACAGTGATTTCATCCTGACTGATTCCGCCCGACTTAAGGAAAGCTATAATGGCTTCATTATATGCATCTGTCTCATTATATATGGTCTGCACATCATTTGCCATTACCTTATATACTACCGGCCATATAACCTTGTCCGCCTTGACTTCCTTCTCGCACAGACCCTTGACATTCACAGTCCTGTCGTATGACCTGTATTTCTCCACGGCTCTTGGAATCATCGAACCAAGAACAATCAGACCTATCATAATAAAGAGGCCGCTGAAAAATTTACCCTTGTTCATATTCTCTGCTTTTTATGGATTTACATCCCTATAAAGGTAACAAAATTTATGCAAACAGGCGAAAAAGAACAAAAAAGACATATTTTTGAAAAATTTTTGCAGAAAAATTTGGAAGTAATCAAAAAATGCGTACCTTTGCAATCCCATTCGGGAAATATGCGGAAATAGCTCAGTTGGTAGAGCATAACCTTGCCAAGGTTAGGGTCGCGAGTTCGAGTCTCGTTTTCCGCTCCAAAACAGGTCATCTTCGGATGACCTTAAATTTTGAAAAAGAGCTTCGGATCAAAGAATATTCACCCGACGGGGTTCAATCATATGTCAGTCGTCCTTGTGCACAAGGTCGGCTTTTTTATTTTATGACATTTCGTCAATATGGAAAAATAGCGTAACTTTGGTGTCTACCATAACTAAAGCACCAACCGACATGAAGAGATTCCTGAGAGAAATTGCAGTAATAATCATCGCAATTGCCGCAAGCTCCGGCGCCACAGCCCAGACAAAATGGCACAACCCGGAAAACGCACCGTTCCCCGTAATACAGGGTCAGAAATACCAGGGAGAAGAACGCGAAGGATTCTACAACCGTTTTCCGGCAAGAGCAAAGGACAAGGTGCGCAAGAGCGTATGGAACCTCTCCAGGCAGAACGCAGGGGAAAGCATCGTGTTCATGACAGATGCGAAAAATATAACCGTGCGCTACACAGTCGCCCTCCGTCACGCGATGCCCCACATGCCGTCCACAGGTGTGAGCGGAGTAGACCTCTACACAACTGACGGGGATGGAAACGAGATCTGGGTGGCCGGAAAGTATTCTTTCAAGGACACCGTTACGTTCAGATACAACGATATCGACATAGTAAACAAGGCCAGGAAATATCATAGATATACTCTCTACCTGCCGCTGTACAATGAGTTGAAATGGCTGGAAATCGGCACCGAAGAGGGTGCAGCCTTCCGTTTTGAGCCGACACCGTCATCCAAGCCTATCGTGGCCTACGGAACATCCATCTGCCAGGGAGCCTGCGCATCCCGCCCGGGAATGGCTTGGACAAACATGCTTCAGCGTCGCCTCGGACATGAGGTCGTGAACATAGGATTCTCAGGCAATGCAATGCTGGAGGCCCCTATGATCGATCTTGTCGCAGAGATAGACGCCGCAGCCTATATCATTGACGCAATGCCAAACACCTGTGCGATGGAGGCAGAACAGCTTCGCGACACCCTGACAAAAGCAGTGAGACAGCTCAGGGAGAAACGTCCGGATGCGCCGATAATCCTTGCCGACCACCTCGGATATCCCGACGGAAAAGCCTTCAAGGTAAGACGAGACAGGACAAACAACGCATGGACTGTCCAGAAGGAGGTGTACGACATGCTGAAGAACGAGGGCATGGACAAACTCTACCACATCACTCATGAAGAAATCGCCCTGCCTCAGGACGGAACAGTAGACGGCACACATCCAACGGACTATGGCATGATTGCATATGCAGATGCTTACGAAAAGGTCTTGAGAGAAGTTCTGAATACACCGAAAGGAAAGACCCCTATAACCACCCCTGTCACCCAGCAGCGCGACCCGTACAACTGGATGGCGAGACACATCAACAATGTGGCTGCAGGCAACGGAAAACATTTCAGGAGGGTTATAATCGGCGACTCCATCATCCATTTCTGGGGCGGCGCAGATGACGCTCCGTCAAAAAGAGGCGAAGAAGTCTGGAAAAAGTTTGAAGGAGCATCGCTGAATCTGGGATATGGATATGACAGAATCGAGAATGTCCTTTGGAGAATATATCACGGAGAACTTGACGGTCTCACAGCAGACAACATCTATCTGGCTATCGGAACAAATAATGTATCGGCCGGCAACACCGCAGAGGAGATCAAAGAGGGTCTGACATATGTCATCAATGCCATCAGGACCCGCCGTCCGGAGGCGAAGATAACGCTTATGGGAATTCTTCCGCGCCGCAACAGAGAAGCCCAGATCAAAGAACTGAACAAAGAGCTGAAGGCTCTTGCGAAAGACATAAAAACAGATTTTGCCGATCCCGGAAGAACTCTTCTTCTCAAGAACGGCAAAATCGATGAGTCTTTATTCAAAGACGGCCTCCATCCCAACAAAGACGGCTACAGTCTTATAGCTCCTTTCTATAATTAAAGCGAAGTCTCGAATTCCTTAAGGAAACGGAGGTCGTTTTCGAAGTAGTTGCGGAGGTCGCGAACCTGCCACTTGAGCATCGCGATTCTCTCAACACCCATTCCGAATGCAAAACCGCTGTACTTCTTGCTGTCGATGCCTGATGCCTCAAGGACATTAGGGTCTACCATTCCGCATCCCATGATCTCAAGCCAGCCTGTACCCTTGCAGACGTTACAGCCCTTTCCGCCACATATGTTGCAGCTCACATCGATCTCAGCAGAAGGCTCGGTGAACGGGAAGTATGACGGACGCATACGGATCTGAGTCTGAGCACCAAACATCTCGCGTGCAAAGAGGAGAATTGCCTGCTTCATGTCAGCGAATGTCACATTCTCGTCAATGTAAAGTCCCTCTACCTGATGGAAGATACAGTGGGCACGGGCAGAGATGGCCTCGTTTCTGAACACACGTCCCGGACATACGATTCGGATCGGGAGAGGCATCTTTTCCATAGCACGTACCTGTACAGACGAAGTATGGGTACGAAGAAGAACAGGATTATCACTGTCATTGATGAAGAATGTATCCTGCATCTCGCGAGCCGGATGCTCAGGAGGGAAGTTGAGTGCCTCAAACACGTGCCAGTCATCCTCAACCTCAGGACCTTCAGCAACATCATAACCGAACTTGCGGAAAATATTCACAATTTCCTCGCGTGCGATTGAAACCGGATGACGGGACCCGAGAGCAACAGGGTCTCCCGGCATGGTATAATCAAATGCAGCTGCCGAAGAAGCCGGAGACTCGGCTGCCGCCTCCTTGAGTTCCTCGATCTTTGCCGCAGCAGTATTCTTAAGTACATTGAGCTTCTGTCCGAACTCTCTCTTGAGTTCAGGAGCTACTGTTCTGAATTCATCGAAAAGAGCAGTAATCTCTCCCTTCTTTCCAAGAAGACGCACGCGCGCCTGCTCGATCTCCTGCTCTGTCTTGCAGGTCAGACCTGCGATTTCAGCCATCAGGGCCTCTATTCTTTCTCTCATATCGAATATTAACTTTTCTGCAAAGGTAATCAATTTTTCTATTCTTCTTCCTGCGGATATCCGATGGCTATCACACAATAGATGCGATATCCGTCCTTGACGCCAAGAAGGTCGCGGACATAATCCTCCGCCAGGGCACCATTCTGCTCCTCATGGACACGGGTTCTTCCGTTGCAGTGAACCCAGCAGCTGGCAAGATCCATTGCGGTAACTGCAAGCTGGACAAATGTCGCAGAGATGGCACAGTTGTCGACCCAAAGGTCTGTCTTGCTCTCGTCACCCATCACTACTATTGCCGCCTGGGCGCCTGCAAGAAGGGTTGAACCATAGTCGCGCATCTGTGAAAGGGCAACCAGAGTATCCTTGTCCTCTACAATCATGAATGCCGAACTCTTGCTGTTCCTTGATGACGGCGCTGTCTGGGCAACCCTGACGATTGCATCAAGAATCTCTCTGTCAACAGGCTTGTCGGAATACTTCCTTACGCTGTGACGCTTTTCTATTACTTCCAAAAAATCCATAGTCTTTTATTTAGATTCCCGATCAGGTCGGGAATGACGGTATCAAGGGGAAGGGACGTCATTGCCGGGAAGGGACGTCTTTGCCGGGAAGGGACGTCATTGCCGGGAGGGGACGTCATTGCCGGCAACGACCGGCAATCCCTACTGCTGCTGAGCCGCCTTGGCCTTGCGTTTTTCGCGGGCCTTCTGCAGCTTGGCCGCTCCGGTCTTGAGATATGCAGCCCACTGCTCCGGATTGAATATCTTCTCGTATGTCTTGTCTATCTGTTCCATCCACTTATCCTGGACAGCCTGATACATTGAACTGTTGGATACCTTCTTCATGCGAAGGTCATCATATTCCGCAATCATTGCCGGCCAGTCGTGCTTGAGTGTAGAATCCACATAGAAAACCTGCCAGTCCTCAAGATCCAGAAGCTTCTGAAGCCTGTCGGCCTCTGTCTCTGCCTGCTGGTAGATATCGGGCTGTTTCTGCTCCTGAGCCGACGCAACAAACGAACCCAAGAAAAGGAATGCAGCAACTATAAATAGTTTCATATTCATACAATTTTCTTATTTTTGCATTTTGCCAAAACGACACAAAAATAGATAATTATAATAAAAGTACAAAATGAGAAGACTTACTACCTCTATCATCCTTGCTGTACTTGCTGCGCTTACATTGTCAAGCATTGACAGCAAAGCCTGCTCAAATGTTCTTGTAACCAAGGGCGCAAGCGCCGACGGTTCGAACATCATCTCTTATGCAGCGGACTCGCACCTGCTCTACGGTGAGCTTTATTTCAGGAAAGCTGCAGCCTGGAAACCTGGCGACATGCGCCGTGTAGACGACTGGGACAGCGGAAAGCATCTGGGATATATTCCGGAAATCGCGAACACATACCAGAGAGTCGGCAATATGAACGAGCACCAGCTCATCATTGCGGAAACCACTTATGGCGGCCGCCCGGAACTCGAAGACCCTAAGGGAATCATGGACTATGGCTCGCTCATCTACATCGCACTTGAAAGAGCGAAGACAGCCAGAGAAGCCATCTCAATCATTGTTGACCTCGCAAACACTTACGGATATTTCTCAAACGGAGAATCATTCTCACTTGCAGACAAAGAGGAAGTCTGGATCATGGAACTTATCGGAAAGGGTCCGGACAACAAGGGCATCGTGTGGGTTGCAAGAAGAGTTCCTGACGGATACATCTGCGCACACGCAAATCAGGCACGCATCAGCACCTTCCCTCTCAACGACCCAGAGAACTGCATGTATGCTCCTGATGTAATCACTTTTGCACGCGAAAAGGGATATTTCGACGGTGAGGACAAGGATTTCAGCTTCTGCGACGCATATGCACCGCTCGATTTCAGCGGAATGAGGGCATGCGAGGCTCGTGCATGGTCAGCATTCAACATCCTCTGCGACGGCAAGTTCACTTTCGAGGACGAGAACGGCAACATCGTGACTAAAGACTCATACGACTACATCGACTACGCCATGGGTTATGACAAGACAAAGAGATTCCCTCTCTTCGTGAAGCCTTCACGCAAGATCAGCGTAAAGGATGTGGCTGACGTGATGCGTGACCACTACGAGGGCACTCCAATGGACATGACTCAGGATATCGGAGCCGGCGGAAACGCTCTTCCATATCGCTGGAGACCTATGGGCTTCGAGTACGAAGGCAAGAAGTACATCAACGAGAGAGCCATCGCTACACAACAGACCGGCTTCTGGTTCGTGGGACAGTCACGCGGATGGCTTCCTGACACAATCGGAGGCGTGAACTGGTTCGGATGTGACGACGCCGCAACATCGTACCTTACCCCGATCTACACAACAACTTACGACGTCCCTGAATGTTTCAGAGTGGGTAACGGCGACATGATCACCTACTCCCCTACATCTGCGTTCTGGGTGACAAACCGTGTTGCTAATGCTTGCTATAAAGCTTACGACATGATGGCCCCTACTGTTCGCGAAGCCATTGATTCTTGGGAGAACGAGATGATTGCTGCCGTAGCCAAGGCTGACGCAGAAGCTCTCAAGATGTATAACGAGGCCGGCAAGAAGCCTCGCAAGCAGATCAAGAGAAACGACAAGGCTCAGAAGGTGGTTGATCCATATGCATCAGTGCGTAACTACCTCACCGAGTTCTCTGTAGGTAATGCGCAGAAGATCTTCAACAAGTGGGTTGACCTCGAGGTTCTCCTCCTTGTAAAATACATTGACGGAAACGTGAAGGCTCAGAATGAGGACGGTACGTTCGTGACCAACGAGCACACCGACTGCATTCCTAGCGGCATCAAACAGCCTGGCTACACAGCAAAGTGGAAGGAGGCTGTAGCAAAGGATCATGGTGAAGTCATAATGGAGAAATAGAATGGCTAAAAGATCCAGCATCATAAGCAATTGGCCCAAGTACGTCCTCCAGTGGGGCGTACTTGTGGCTTTGATACTCTTTCTGACCGGACTCATACCAGGAGAAACGGCAGCAGACCCTGAAGCATATTGCCCGATGGGAGGTCTGCAGGCTTTCGCCACATACCTTGCCCAGAACAGTCTTCCATGCAGCATGTCATCACTTCAGGTGATGATGGGACTCGCCCTTGTGGCAGCCGTAGTTCTTTTCAGCAAGCTGTTCTGCGGTTACCTTTGTCCGCTCGGCACAGTCCAGGACATCATCAAGAGGCTTCGCGTAAAGTTCAGAATCAAGAGCGTAAAGATCGCCAACGGCTCTGCAATAGACAAGATCCTGCGCATAATCAAATATGCCCTTCTCTTCCTCATATTCTACATGACAGTTGAGGAAAGCGAGCTGTTCTGCAAGAATCTTGACCCGTATTATGCTGTTGCGACAGGATTCCAGGGCGAGATAACACTCTGGATGTCAATTGTTTCAATCTGCGTTCTCGTGATCGGAAGTCTCACAGTGGACATGTTCTGGTGCCGCTATCTTTGCCCGCTCGGAGCAATCTCTAACTCACTGAAGTTCTGGGTATGGATCGGCGTTCTTTTCGGTGTTTATTTCGCAGCCAACGTAATAGGAGCCGGCATTCCATGGGCTGTCCTTCTTGGAGCATTCTGCATCATCGGCTACCTTCTGGAAGTATTCAACGCAAAGCCCAAGTACCAGATTCTTCATGTCCTGAAGAACGAAAGCGCCTGCAACAACTGCGGACTCTGCCAGAAGATGTGTCCTTACCACATTGACCTCAGGACCTTCCACAACGGCAAGATCAACCACGTGGACTGCACCCTTTGCGGCGAATGTGTTGCCGCATGCGCAAACAAGGCTCTCAACGTGGGCATCAAGGAGAATAAGGTAGGCAAATTCAGAAAAGTCGTTCCGGCACTGCTTGCCGTTGCCTTGACCCTGTTCGGAATCTGGGCTGGCGGCAAGATCGAACTTCCGACAATCGACATGAAATGGAATACTGAAGATGTCGCTTCAGAGAATCTCCAGACCACGACTTTCGACAATCTGCGCACCCTGAAGTGCTATGGCAGCGCCATGACGTTCAAGGCAAAGATGGAAAAGGTTCCGGGAGTTCACGGAGTGAAGGTATTTGTCACAAGGCAGTCTGCGGACATTCTCTATAACGCTGAAGCAACAAGTCCTGAGAAGATTCGCGAGGCAATATACATCCCTTCAAGATGCAAGGTCCAGCAGCTTGACCCATCGGTAACGACGTCGCTCAAGACAGTAGTGATCCGCACAGAAGGAATGTATGAGAAAGGCGACCTCGACAACCTTGGAGCAATGCTCAAGGAAACCGGCAGAAAAATCTACTGGCTCGAAAGCGAGTTTGCTTGTCCTCTGATCGTACGCGTCATCATGGACGCCGGCGAGAACCTTGACGAGGATTGGTTTGAAGAGATTGTCGAAAAGGAATATGACTTCGTGAAGATGGAAGACGAGGTGATCCGCACAAACGCTTCCGAATATATAAGCAAGAGTTTCAAGCCATTCAAGGTGGAGATACAGAGCCGCATCGAGAAATACGGCAACTGGAAGCAGAACTGGTACGAGGTGTCCGACCTCAGCTTCGACAACATCGACAACGCCATGCCGTTCCTCAGCAACTACCTGACACAGCAGAGCAGCATCCTCGGCGTCTATCTCGAACTGAACGCAGACCTTGTCCCAACCATCAGGATCCGCTATGTCGACCCGATGACCGAAGACAAGATCAAGGAGCTCCTCGCAAGAGACACCTGGACAATATCAAACAAAGGCGAGCTCAAGGAAACCAAAGCGAAGATCGCTTTCTAGATCTTCTGCTTTAATCCACACCTTGAGGGATCTCCCAAATCACTGACAACCTGAACATCAGGCAGACACGTTTTGGGCGATTTCGTGTCAAAATGTTGATAAAATACACAAAATGCGCACGAAAAACGGATTTTCGTGCGCATTTCTGGTGTTATGGGCTGTGTTGCGCGGGCACATCGGCACAAATAGGGACATATCGGCACAGATGGCCGGAAGAGATTCTCGGAAGGAGAAAAGCGGGTGAAAAAAAGAGGACAACCTGAAAAGTTGTCCTCCTTCTGTATATGGAACGAAGATTAGTCTTCCTTCTCCTCCTCGAGGTAAGCCTTGAGAAGCTTCTCCTGAACATCACCTGGAACTGGCTGGTAGTCAGCGAAGTCCATTGTGAATGTTGCGCTACCTGATGAGAGGGAGCTGAGAGTTGTAGAGTAACGGTAGAGCTCTGCGAGCGGAACACGTGCCTTGATGGTATCGAATCCCTTGTCAGTACCCATACCCTCGATGAGAGCACGGCGGTTCTGGAGATCAGACATACAAGCACCCATGTATTCGGTCGGAGTGAGAACCTCAACATTGTAGATTGGCTCCATGATCTTCGGACCAGCTGCGCGGAATGCCTCCTTGAATGCGTTACGGGCTGCAAGAACGAATGAGATTTCATTTGAATCTACCGGATGCATCTTACCGTCGTAAACGTAAACGCGGATGTCGCGGGCAAGCGAACCTGTAAGAGGACCTTCGCTCATCTTCTCGTTGATACCCTTAAGGATAGCAGGCATGAAGCGTGCATCGATGGCACCACCCACGATACAGTTGTAGTACTCGAGCTTACCGCCCCAAGGAAGGTCATACTCTTCCTTACCCTTGATGTTGAGGACAACTTCCTTTCCGTCAACCTTGAATCTGTTACCTGGGTCAACACCCTCCTGATAAGGAGCGATAAGGAGATGAACCTCACCGAACTGACCTGCACCACCTGACTGCTTCTTGTGACGATAGTCTGCACAAGCAACCTTTGTGATGGTCTCGCGGTAAGAAATCTTAGGAGCCGAGAACTCGATTTCAAGCTTGTTCTCGTTCTGGAGTCTCCACTTGAGAGTGTTCACGTGCTGCTCACCCTGACCCTTCAGGATAGTCTGCTTCTGCTCCTTGTGGTACTCGATGATGTATGTAGGATCCTCGGCAGCGATCTTAGCCATAGCCTCGCTTACCTTCTCCTCATCCTTGGCGTCCTTTGCCTTAACGGCACAACGATACTTGTAGTGAGGGAACTCAATCTCCTTGTATGCGATGTCAGCGCCTGGAGCGCAGAGTGTCACGTTAGTCTTGGCTGCACGAAGCTTCACTGTACATCCGATGTCGCCGGCCTTAAGGTCAGTAACCTTCTCCTTCTTCTTACCTGCAACAGCGTAGATGGCTGTGATTCTTTCCTTGTCACCTGTCTCAGGATTCTCGAGGTCAACACCCTCTGTGAGTTCTCCTGTCATCACCTTGAAGTAAGCGACCTCACCAAGGTGCTGCTCGACAGCTGTCTTATATATAAAGAGTGATACAGGAGCATCCTGCTTGCACTCATATACTTTTCCTTCCTTAGTCACGCAAGGACGCTCTGCTGGAGAAGCTGCCACGCGGATTGTGAACTCCATAAGACGCTTTACTCCGATGTCCTTCTTTGCAGAAAGGCAGAAGATAGGCATTACAGCGCCTTCACGGATACCGATTCCGAGACCCTTTCTGATCTCATCCTCTGAGAGTGAGCCCTGCTCGAAGAATGTCTCCATAAGAGTGTCATCATATTCGGCAGCGCGCTCGATGAGGGCATTTCTGAGCTCCTCAGCCTCCTCAAGGCGGTCTGCAGGAATCTCAAGGTCCTCACGCTTTCCGGTGTCACCGGCAAAGCGGTAATATTTCATCTTGAGGACGTCAATGAAACCGTCGAAGTCAGGACCTGTAGTCACAGGGTACTGGATTACAACCGGCTTGTTTCCAAACGCCTCCTTCATTGATTCAAGAGTAGTCTCCCATGATGCCTTCTCGCCATCGAGCTGGTTTACAGCCACGATAAGAGGAATTCCGTACTCTCTTGCATAACGTGAATATATCTGTGTGCCGACTTCAACACCCTGCTGTGCATTCACAACAAGAACTCCAGTGTCGCATACCTTGAAGGCAGAAACTGCGCCACCTACGAAATCGTCTGCACCCGGAGTGTCGATGATGTTGAACTTTGTATCCATGAACTCTGCGTAAAGCGGAGTGGCATAGATCGATCTCTGGTTCAACTGCTCGATCTCAGCATTGTCTGATACGGTGTTCTTTGCTTCTACTGTACCTCTTCTGTCGATAACCTTACCTTCATAAAGCATGGCTTCAGACAATGTGGTCTTACCTGACTTGGTGCTACCAAGCAGAACCACATTACGGATGTTTTGGGTTGAATAAGCTTTCATCAGTTTTTGTGTTATTGTGTTTATTTTGTAGCTGTCCGGCGTCTGAAAAGACGCATCCTCGCAAATCTAAGAAAATTAAACAGCAATAACAATAGAATCGATAAGGAATTTACAGAAAACATCTTCCCCAGATACCCCGAAATTCTCATAAAAAAGATTGTTCATACGTCTTTCGTCTGTCTTCATCCGGGCACATAGCTCCCCGAATGTCCCGCATTGTCCTGCTGTCTCTTCAAGCAGTTCCATACATATCAATTCAAATTTTTCATCCATATTGAAAATCCTCCGGCTTTGATTCACAGACAAAGCTGGCGGTTCGACAGCAAAAACGCAAGAAAAGCCGTGGATTTGAGGTCTCAACACGGCAAGTTTTTTCTTTTTTTTATAATCTTTTAATCTTTTTTATAATCTGTGCTTGCTTTTCATAAGTTTTTCTTGCTTTTCACATCGTTCCATAACCGATAATTTTGCTCCCGAAAAATCAATAAGGAACTATGGACGACCGTTCAATAAAGCAAAACATCCACAACTTCAGAAAGAAGCGCAAGTATACACAAGGGGATGTAGCGAATATGCTGGGCATCTCCGTGACGGCCTACCGTGAACTGGAACGGGGCGAGACTTCCATAGTCAATCCTAATATCGTCAGAATGGCGGATCTGATGAACACCACCACAGAGGAACTGGTACTCGGCTACCTCCCTGCAGAATCCGAAGACAACCGGCTCGAAGAAGTGCAGATACAGTTCGGAAACAAGGTGGAAAATCTGGAAAACAAGGTCCGGAATCTCGAGAAACTGGTCTCTTCTCTCGAAGAAACAGTCGCCAGCAAGAACGAAATAATATCGATGCTTAAAAAAATGCTTGCCGAGCAAAAATAGATTGTGTATTTTTGCAGAATGCGCGAAGAACCCCATCTTTTGAATTACCTTGATGCAGAGAGGATTGAAGCCGGTTGTGATGAAGCCGGAAGAGGTCCGCTTGCAGGTCCTGTGTTTGCCGCAGCCGTGATTCTGCCCAAGGATTTTCACCATCCTCTTCTGAACGACTCGAAGAAGATGACGGAAAAGGCCCGCGAAATCCTCCGCCCTATAATAGAAGCGGAGGCCGTTGCATGGGCTGTAGAGGAAGTAAGCGCAGAAGAGATTGACAGCATAAACATCCTCAACGCATCTATTACGGGCATGCAGAGGGCTGTCAGGAGGCTCAGCGTGAAGCCGGATTTCCTGCTTATCGACGGGAACCGGTTCAAGCCGTTTGACGGATATGCTTATCAGTGCATCGTGAAGGGTGACGCAAAGTTCACAAACATTGCCGCTGCATCCGTGCTTGCCAAGACCTACAGGGACGACTATATGCGCAAGCTTGCTGCAGAATATCCGGAATATGGCTGGGACAGGAATATGGGATATCCTACAAAGGAGCATGTCGATGCCATCATCAGGCACGGATACACGCCTCATCACCGAAAGAGTTTCCATCTCAAGCAGTTGGAGCCGACATTGTTTTAGATTCCCGATCAGGTCGGGAATGACGTGAAAGAGGAATATTACAGATAAAGATAAAAATTACAGATATATGAAGAAGATTCTATGTATTTTGACTGCAGTTGCAGTGTTTGCCTCGAACCTGAGGGCAGACGAAGGAATGTGGATGCTTCCGCTCATCCAGAAGATGAACGGAAAGGCCATGAAGGACCTCGGATGCAGACTTACACCAAAGCAGATCTATGACATCAACCATACATCACTCAAGGACGCGATCGTGCAGTTCGGCGGAGGATGTACTGGAGAGATCATCTCAGGCCAGGGCCTGCTCGTGACCAACCATCATTGCGGATACAGGAACATCCAGAAGCTCAGCAGCGTGGAGCATGACTACCTCAAGGACGGATACTGGGCAATGAACCGCGCAGAAGAACTTCCTTGCGAAGGACTCACCGTGACATTCCTCGAATATATGCAGGATGTGACAGCGGTTCTCGACAAGGCGGCAAAGAAGGGAGAGGAAGCAGTGGAGAAGGCAAAGGCCAAGCTCATAGAGGATGCCGGCAAGGATCATCCTCACTGCGATGTCGAGATCGAGAGCTTCTACGACACCAACGTGCATTACCTCATCGTTTACAAGACCTACAGGGACATCCGTTTCGTCGGAGCTCCACCTTCATCAATCGGAAAGTTCGGAGCCGACACCGACAACTGGATGTGGCCACGCCACACCGGAGACTTCTCTATGTTCCGAGTGTATGCAGACAAGGACAATAACCCTGCAGACTACTCTATTGACAATGTCCCATATACTCCTAAGCAGCACCTCAACATCTCGTTGAAGGGAATCGAGCCGGGAGACTATACCATGATCATGGGATATCCGGGACGCACAACCCGTTTCCAGACTTCTCCTGAGCTCAAGTTCCAGATCGAGCAGAACGACATCCGCATAGCGGCACGCACCGTGCGTCAGAATGTCCTCCTCGAGGATATGCTTGCCGATCCTAAGATCAAGATCCAGTACGCAAGCAAGTATTCGGGATCATCTAACGGATGGAAGAAGTGGCAGGGAATGAAGCTGGCTTTCGAGAAGCTTGGAATCATCGAGAGGGCCGAGGCCGAGGAAAGGGAGTTCAACGAGTGGGTGAACGCCAACCCTAAGAGAGTGGAGAAATACGGTACGGCGGTAAGCGACATCAGGAACTGCGTAGAGGCAATCAAGGACCCTTCTCTTGCGTTCACTCTTGCATATGAATCTGTCTACAGCATCGAGATCACAACCTTTGCCGGCAGAATGAAATCAGCTTTCCAGAAGGCTCTGGGAGAAGGAAAGGATACCACAGCTGCGCTCGCAGGCGCATATGACGTGCTCGCGCCTCACTACAAGGACTACTCTTTCGAGACAGACAGAAAGGTGGCGAAGGCCATGATGAAGTTCTATCGCGACAACGCCAAGAAAGAGAACTACCTCAAGAACCTTCCTGCAGACTTCGCTACAATGGATATCGACGCATTCGTTGACGAAATGTTCGACAGCAGCAGCTTCAAGTCAGAGGAAACGCTCAAGAATGCAATAGCGACCAAAGGTGCAGGCATCTTCGACGAGCAGACACTCAAGACATTCATGTCATTCTCCGCTGCCGTATTCGGACCTTATGCATCTGTTCAGAAGGCTGACGGTCAGGTAAGACAGGCAAGAAAGGCATACACTGCAGGACTTCTGGAGTGGAAGAAGGGCGAGCCTTCATATCCTGACGCCAACTTCACAATGAGACTGACCTACGGCACCGTGAAGGGATATTCGCCTAAGGATGCCGTGATCTACAGACATTATACCACCCTTGATGGCGTGATGGAGAAGGAAGATCCGAACAACTGGGAGTTCGTTGTTCCTGCCAAGCTCAAGCAGCTCTGGAAGGAGCAGGACTTCGGCCAGTATGCGATGGCAGACGGCAAGATGCCGGTTGCTTTCCTCAGCAACAACGACATCACAGGCGGAAATTCGGGAAGTCCGGTACTTAATGCCAACGGCGAGCTCATCGGCCTCGCTTTCGACGGCAACTGGGAGTCAATGAGCAGCGACGTGATGTTCGAGCCGGATCTCCAGAGATGTATAAACGTTGATATCCGCTATGTCCTCTTCATCGTTGACAAGTTCGGTGGAGCCGGCTGGCTGTTGGATGAAATGACTATTGTAAAGTAATGGAAAATCAGATAATCACATGGCTCCAGGAAGTGGAGCACCCTGCAAAGGGAGACAAGAATATCGTGGAACTGGGAATGGTGGAGAAGATTGAGGCAACTGAAGGCAAGGTGACCGTGACCCTCAGTTTCCCGAAACACCGTGATCCGCTTGCAGAATACCTTATCGGCAGCGCCAAGGCATCTATCATCAGGAATGCCCCGGCAGGCACTCAGGTTGAGGTGAAGACCATCATAAAGGAAGCGGCGCCAAAGAAGAAGCCGGGTCTGGACCTCGGTTTCGAGGAAGTGGAAGACATAAAGCATATCATCGGTATAGCATCAGGCAAGGGCGGAGTAGGAAAATCAACAGTAGCAGTGAACCTCGCCATCGCACTTGCGCGCCTTGGTTACAAGGTCGGACTCGCAGATGCTGACGTATATGGCCCGTCGGTACCAAAGATGACCGCAACGGAAGGCCAGATGCCGGACGCATTCCAGGAAGGAGAGAAAGAGGTCATCGTACCTCTCGAAAAATACGGAGTGAAGTGGATGTCAATCGGATATTTCGCCAAGCCTGAACAGGCTCTCATCTGGAGAGGTCCCATGGCATGCAATGCACTCAAGCAGATGATTCTTCAGGTTCGTTGGGGAGAACTTGACTTCCTCCTCATCGATATGCCTCCGGGAACAGGAGACATACATATCAGCCTTGTGCATGATATTCCTATGGAGGGCGCTGTCATTGTCAGCACCCCACAGGATGTGGCGCTCGCAGACGTTGAGAAAGGTGTGAACATGTTCCGCAACGAGAGCGTGAACAAGCCTATCCTTGGATTGGTGGAGAATATGGCATGGTTCACTCCGGCAGAACATCCGGACGAGAAATATTATCTTTTCGGAAAGGAAGGCGGTCTGAGAATGGCCGAGAAATATCAGATTCCACTGCTGGGACAGATTCCGATCGTCCAGAGCATTCGAGAAGGTGGAGACACGGGAGAGCCTGCCGCTCTTTCAAGCCGCCCGGATGGTCTGGCCTTCATTGAAATAGCAAAGAAATTAGCCGAAGCTTAACAATGGGAAAGCATAAGAAGAAATATCTGCTTGCCGGTCTTGGCGGCCTTGTGATGGGCCTGTCGCTGATGGTAGTATTCAACTCTTTCTGGGTGAGAAGCTCGTCGAACGACTCATGTATGTCGTGCCACGCACATCCTGAATCAGACATAAGCTACAAGCAGTCATACCACTACATCAACGGTAGCGGCACAAAGACTGACTGTGCGCAATGCCACCTCCCTCCGAAGGGAACGTTCAGACACGCTTACACAAAAGCAAGAATGGGCATCAAGGATGTGTGGTCACATCTTACAAAGGACCCGGAGTCAATCAACTGGGACAGAAAGGGAGAACTCGAATACGCACAGAACATCGTGTTCAACGAATCCTGCAAGGACTGCCACATAAATCTATATCCGGAAGGCATCACAGACGACGGAATCACAGCCCACCTGTACTATGATGACAACGAGCAGAAACTGAACCTGCAGTGCATCAGCTGCCATCTCGATGCCGGCCATTACAACCCTAACTACAAGCACGGAACCCTCAAGGAGGTGTTCAAGCCGAGCGGAAAGATTTACGAAACAGCTGCCGAGGTGACTGCTTTTGAGAATTTCACAGAGACAATCCCCGGCACAGCCGCTTCAATCAATATGATAGCCGTTCCCGGAGGGGAGTTCACCATGGGAAGCCCTTCGGACGAACCTTTCAGAAAAGAGAACGAGGGGCCGCAGCGAAAGGTGAAGGTGTCGCCTTTCTTCATGGGTGAGGTAGAGGTGACATGGGATCAGTTCTGGGCATTCTATTCAGAGACAATGTCGGAAGGAAGAACTCCGCCTGCTGTAATATATGCCAACAACTCCCGCGAAGACATAGATGCAGTCAGTGGACCAACCCCTCCATTCGGTCTTCCGGACCAGGGCTGGGGAATGGGAAGCCGTCCTGCCATTACAATGACGCACTACTCAGCTCAGACCTTCTGCCAGTGGCTTTCACTCAAGACAGGCAGAAAGTACCGCCTCCCGACAGAGGCCGAGTGGGAATATGCTGCCAGAGGAGGTACAGACACTCCTTACTTCTTCGAAGGCAATCCTAAGAAGCTGTCCAATGAAGGTTTCCTTAAGGGTATCTTCAAGCCTGACACAACCGGCATCTACAGCCATGCCGTTTATGTGAACAACAGCGGCAACCGCACTCAGGAGCCGTCTGAGGCAAAGCCTAATCCGTTCGGACTCAAGAATATGCTCGGAAATGTTATGGAGTACTGCGAGGACTGGTATGCCGAGGATGCATATAAGGCGATAGCAGACGGAGAGCTTGATCCGAAAGGCCCGGCCGAAGGAACAGAGCACGTAGTGCGCGGAGGTCACTACAACAGCGATGCAGCCGACCTCAGAAGCGCAGCAAGAGCTCACACCGAGAATGATAAGTGGCTCAAGACGGACCCACAGAACCCTAAAAGCATCTGGTGGTACTCAGATGTCAAGGGCATAGGTTTCCGAGTTGTCTGCGAAGTTCCGGACCATTTGAAACAATAATATAAAAATAACATAAACTATGAGTAAGAAAGAAATGAACAGAAGGGACTTTCTTCAGGCATCGACACTGCTTGGAGCAGGACTCATCGGAGGATCTGCACTGCTTTCGTCTTGCGGAAAGTCAAAGAACACTCCACTCAGACAGGCAGGAACATACTATATTCCTGAGCTTCCTGACAAGGCAACGGACGGCAGGGAGATCAAGGTTGGAGTGATCGGATGCGGCGGACGCGGATCAGGAGCAGTCAAGAATGTGTTTGAAGCAGCAAACGGAATCAAGATTACAGCTCTTGGAGACGTGTTCCCTGACAGGCTCAACAATCTTCGTGACAAAATCAAGGAGAATTACGGCCAGGAAGTTCCTGAGGATAAGTGCTTCATAGGCTTTGACTCTTATAAGCAGGTGATTGATTCAGGCGTTGACTATGTGATCTGTACAGCACCGCCGGTGTTCCGTCCGGACCATTTCAAATATGCGACAGAGAAGGGTGTCCACTCTTTCCTCGAGAAGCCGATCGCCGTTGACCCTAAGGGTTACAGAACATGCATGGCGACAGCAAAGCAGGCAAAGGCAAAGAACCTCGTGGTTATCTGCGGTACACAGCGTCATCATCAGCGTCCTTACGTTGAGGCGTTCCAGAAGATTTCAGAGGGAATGATCGGTGAGATCACTGCCGGAAACGTTTACTGGAATCAGGGTATGCTCTGGTACAAGAACCGCGAGAAGGGCTGGAGCGACATGGAGTGGATGATCCGCGACTGGGTGAACTGGAAATGGCTCTCAGGAGACCATATCGTGGAGCAGCATGTCCACAACATTGATGTATTCCTCTGGATGTCAGGCCTCAAGATTGCCAAGGCTACAGGCTTCGGAGCCCGTCATCGTCGTATGACAGGTGACCAGTACGATATGTTCAGCATCGATTTCGAGATGGAGAACGGAGTTCACCTCCACAGCATGTGCCGCCAGATCGACGGCTGCAGCAATGCTGTAGGCGAAATCGTATACGGTACCAAGGGTTCATGGAACAGCTTCGACCATGAAATCAAGGACCTCGCCGGCAATGTGATCTGGAAATACAACGAGGAGGAGCAGAATGCTCTGTTCCAGCAGCACAATCCATATGTTCTTGAGCATGTTGACGCAATCAACCATATCCGCAAAGGCGAGGGCCTTGACGAGGCGACAGCCTGTGCAATATCGACACTTGCCGGCGTTATGGGCCGCGAGGCTGCATATTCAGGAGCGACTGTGACTTGGGATGAAATGAGCCAGTCTGACCTCGATTATATGCCGGCTAAACTTGAAATAGGTCCTATGGATATGTCTGACTACACAGTAAAGACTCCGGGAAAAGCTAAATAATCATGGACAGAAGAGACTTCTTGAAGAGTAATATATTGGGCGCTGCCGGACTGACTCTGGCAGCATCCCCAATTGCTGCATTCACATCGTGTGCACCAAAGGCTGCAGATGTAGAGCTGAAGCTTTCGTTTCAGGAAAGGATCGCCCCAGGCGAGAACCTCAACGAAAAGTTCGACTATATGGAAAACCTCGGTATCGTTGGTTTTGAGCCGAACGGCCGCAATCTGACCGAGCGCATGAACGAGATCCAGCAGGCACTCAGAGGACGCAACATCAAGGTAAGTGCGATCTGTGCGGGATTCAAGGGATTCATCCTTGCTGAAGACCCTGCAGTGAAGGCAGAGTTCGACTCGTCTATGCGCGAGATCATCGCAGCTGCCGGAGAGCTTGGTTCGACAGGTGTGATCATGGTACCGGCATTCAATGCGCAGAAACCGGTAAAGCCACACACTCTCGAGACCCGCGAATATCTCTGCGAGCAGATGCACGAGCTTGGTGAGTTTGCGTTGAAGCACAACACGACAGTGATCCTCGAGCCTCTGAACCGCAAGGAAGCACACTATCTCCGTCAGGTGGCTGATGCGGCTGCAATATGCCGTGACGCTGACAGCGCAGGAGTGATGTGCATGGGAGACTTCTGGCACATGCAGGAGGAAACGTCTGACTATGCGGCATTCATCGCTGCCGGACAGTACCTCCAGCACGTTCATGTAGCCAGCCGCGGCAACCGCAAGATGCCGGGTGAAGATGGTGAACTCGACAACTATATCGACGGAATGCGCGCGCTCAAGGAAATGAAGTATGACAAATACGTCAGCTTCGAGTGCGGAACCAACGGGGACCGCAATGTGACAGTTCCTGCTGCGGTAGAACTTCTCCGCTCACAGTGGAAACTCGCATAAATATGAAATCAGGCTATAAAAGAGCTTTTGCACGCTGTGTCTTGCTATTCGGAGCAGGCACAGTGTTGCAGTTTTTATGCGGCGATGTGAACCCGACGTGGCTGAAACATCCTGTATCTCTGGTGCTCGCCATCAACTATATATATCTTCTTATAGTACTCATTGCCAAGTCCGACAAATGGCAATGGGTCAACAGGCTTACAAGTCATCATGCCTCGGTGTCTGCACTTGCGTGTATGCTGGCTGTTACTATCCTATTTGGACTTACCGGAAAATGCGGACCTTCGACATGGCCTTTCTGCACCCTGCTGTTCTACTTCACCACAGTACTGGGACTTCGTGCAATAGAAGAACTCAGGAATTGGAAGAGAAGCCCTAAAATGGCCATGATGATTCACACCACTGTCTTTGTGGTCCTGGCAGCAGCAATCTTCAGCAGTCCGGACAAGGAAAAGGCACGAGTGATGGCCCACATAGGCAAGCCTCTGCATGTAGGCATCTCTGCTCAGACCGGCAAGACCGTCATACTTCCATTCACATTGACTCTGGAGGAGTTCATAATGGAGGAATACCCGGACGGAGCACCTAAAACCTTTCTTTCCCGGGTAAAGGTGGAGAACAGAAAAGGCATGAAGGATTTTGATATAGAAGTGAATCATCCGGCCCGTGTCGGATCATGGAGAATCTATCAGGTGGGATACGACAAGACCATGGGCACAGACAGCAGCTACAGTGTTCTCGAGTGTGTAAGGGACGGATGGTATCCTGTAATCAAGACAGGGCTCTGGATAATTCTGGCCTCAGGAATCCTGATGGCTCTGACTGCCGGATATAAACGCAGAAAAGAGAATAAGATATGATAGGGTGGAATGATTTCATATGGTTTGCGCTGGGCGCAGTCCTGTGCTGGATATTTGGAGCGTTTCTCGGCTGGAAGAACAGCAGGAAAGCCATTGCCGTATCATTGGCCGGAACCGCGATTTTCCTTGGCTTTATCATTGCGCTTTGGATATCTCTTGAACGACCTCCGATGCGGACCCAGGGAGAGACCAGGCTCTGGTACTCTCTGTTCATATCATTTATAGGAATCCTTGTCTACAGCAGATGGAGATTCAGGTGGATTCTGAGCTTCAGCACCATGATGGCAATTGTCTTCACGTGCATAAACATCTTTAAGCCGGAAATCCACAGCAAAAGTCTGATGCCCGCCCTGCAGAGCGTGTGGTTCGTGCCTCACGTGGCGGTCTATATGTTTGCCTATGCAATGATGGGAGCGGCAACACTGTTTGCCATCTATCTCTGGTGGCAGTCATCACGCAGAAAAATACAGGCCGACGAAATGACGGCCTGCGATACTCTTGTCAAGATAGGATGGGCATTCCTCACTCTCGGAATGGTGATGGGTTCCCTCTGGGCAAAGGAAGCCTGGGGAGATTACTGGACCTGGGATCCGAAGGAGACCTGGGCGGCAGCCACCTGGCTGGGATACCTCCTGTATATGCATCTAAGGCCTCATATGAAAGACCACGACTACACTTTCGCCTTGCTGATCTTCAACTTCATCCTCCTGCAGATGTGCTGGTGGGGAATAAATTTCCTCCCCGCCGCCCAGTCCAGCGTACATGTATATTAGAGATTGATTTCTAATACGGGGTGCTTGTCAACACCATACCACATGTTCTCGACTGTAATCTTGATGTTGTTTGTCTTGGCGCTGATTGTTGAGAATGGATCAAGCCACACTACATTGCCACCTCCGATACGGAAAGCGAAAGGAATGGAAGATGTGTTGGTGATGGTGAAGATCTGGCGGTTCTTGTAGTCCTTCATCACCGGCTCGAACTTAACGCAGGCAAGGAAGAAATCCTTAAGAAGCTGCTCGTCACCGGCTACGTTTCCGAATGCATAGGCAAGTGTTCTGCGTGCCTCTAAAGCCTCACGCATAGCCTCAAGAGTCTTCTCCTTTGCAAATATGAGAGTCATGTTGCGGCCTACCTCAACATTGGCATAATCCATTGCTGTCGTTCCGTGGATATCAGTATTTGCCGACATGAAAAGTCCGAGTTCCTTTGCACGGTCAATGGCTCCCGGATAGAAATCCGAGCCGTTCATTATTTCGATGCCGTCAATCAATCCCTCAGCATATGCCTTCACTTCAAACTCCGGCATATCAATGCTCTTTCTCTGCCAACCCGGATGATTGTGCTGAATAAGCGCTCCCTGAGCCTTTGCATTGCGGAATGACTGGAGAGGATCAGCATCATAAATCGCGTTGTTGTCTGTAGTGAAAAGGGCGTTATAATGGCCTATCTGCTGCGGATTACGGGTAATTTCAGTACCTGGGATTATAAGGAGACCATACTGCTCTGCTGCCTTCTGTGATAGAGTCACGGCATAATTGAGATCTACTCTGATGCCTTTCTTGTCTGCAGGCTTATTGATGATGTCCCAGTTATCGATTTCCTCACCCTTCTTGGCATAATCCTGAAGATATTCCAACATCTTGGACTCCTGTCTTCTATATTCGATATGCTCTGTCACTGCCATTACATCAAGTCCGTCAACCCATGCTTCCTTGACTCTGTATTCCGGCAGAACACTTCCGTCAGAAAAGGCAGAGTGCGTGTGAAGGTCAGCCTTATAGATGTTATAGCCATTAACCTGAGGAAGTACGATTTCTGTTCTCGCTCCCCTGCTGTAACGCATTGAGTGGCGGTTGATATCCTTATTTACCGCATCCGGATAAGTCATCTGCGCAGAGGCACTGATGGCAGCAACTGTTGCCAAAGCAACTGAAATGATCTTTTTCATGATAGTGTTATTCTATGTTGTTTTTACAATTTAACGCTGAGTGTCATATATATCACATGATCGTCATAGGTTCTGCGCGCATACCTGCCTTTGTGGTTATGATAGGCCTGGCATATGTACTGCGGCATGAAATAAAGATGATCCGCCAGCTTTATGTTCACTCCGGCATACCATCTTGCCTTCTGGAACCATGCAAAACCATTGTTGACAGCACTGCCGAAGTCGCACCAATATGGCTCGAATGCAAAATGGGCAGTCACCGGAGACTTCGGTATCCTGTAATCAATCTTTGCGCGGGAACGAAGCACGGTGGAGTTTGTGCCGCCTTTGACATTCCATGTAGTCATTGCCCTCTGTCTGTAGGCGAATGTAAAATCCCCGACTTTGTGAGAAAATGTGATTTCAGGAATGAATCTCCACTGAAATCCCTTCGATCCATGGGCCGCAAAGTCCATCTGATACTGAAGCTTCATCCACGGAAGCACCTTGTACGCCACTGAAGGACGAACGAAATACTGAGACATCTTCGCGACACCTTCATGAAAGTTATGTCTGTACTCGCTGAGGACTCCCACAGTCCAATCATTGTCTTTTCCGAATGACTTATGAATGGTCGTCGTGCTCCAGATCATAATGGCATCCTCCTGATTCTGCGCGGACGCAGCAGAAGACGGCAAAATCAGCAAAATAGCCGCAATCAATATATATAGCTTCTTCATCATATTCCCAGCTGCTCCTTCATGCTTCTGAGCAGGTCGAATGCCTGCAGTGGGGTCATATTATTAAGATCTGCCTTGTCAAGTTCGTCCTTTAGTGACGAAAGCAGAGGGTCTTCGAGCTGGAAGAACGAGAGCTGAAGAGAACCGTCGCTCTCGACCCTGCCTTCACGTACGTTGTACGGCTTGATGGTATTTTTCTTAGATTGCCGATCGAGTCGGCAATGACGATCATGTATTCTTGTGTCATCCCCGACCTGATCGGGGATCCCACCATTCTCCAGCGCCGCCAAAGTCTTCTCCGCCGACTCAAGCACCTGCTTAGGCATACCGGCCATTCTGGCAACATGAAGACCGAAGCTGTGAGCCACACCGCCTTCCATCAGTTTGCGCAGGAAGATGACATTCTTACCCACTTCCTTCACCGCAATATGGAAATTCTTTACGCGAGGATAGATTTCTTCAAGATCGTTGAGTTCATGATAATGAGTGGCGAAAAGGGTCTTGGCTCCGTCACCATATTCGTGGATATATTCAACTATCGCACGTGCGATGGACATTCCGTCATAGGTCGAAGTTCCACGGCCGATTTCATCAAGGAGTACCAATGAACGCGCCGAAAGATTATGAAGGATCATCGAAGTCTCCAGCATCTCCACCATGAAGGTCGACTCACCACGCGAAATATTGTCTGAGGCGCCCACACGGGTAAATATCTTGTCACAATAACCGATTGTCGCAGATGAAGCCGGAACAAAGGAGCCTACCTGAGCCATCAGGACGATAAGGGCCGTCTGTCTCAAAAGAGCGGACTTACCGGCCATATTCGGACCTGTGAGGATAATAAGCTGCTGGTTTTCATTATCGAGATATATGTCGTTCGGAACAAACTCCTCTCCGGCCTGCATCATTGTCTCAATGACAGGATGACGACCCTGCTTAATGTCCACAACCTTGCTGTCGTTCATCTGAGGACGGCAATACCTGTTGCTTACAGCAAGCTCAGCAAAACCGGAAAGAACGTCAAGACGAGCCAGGATACGGCAATTGTTCTGAATAAGTGATATGTTTTCCTGAATCTTACGTACGAGCTCCGAGTATATTTGCGCCTCAAGCGCATATATTCTTTCTTCTGCACCGAGAATCTTCTGCTCATATTCCTTGAGCTCCTCTGTAATATATCTCTCGGCATTGACCAGAGTCTGCTTTCTTATCCATTCCGCAGGAACGGAATCCTTATGAGTATTGCGGACTTCGAGATAATATCCGAATACATTGTTGAAGCCTATCTTGAGGGATGATATTCCTGTACGCTCGATTTCTCTCTGCTGAACTTCAAGGAGATAATCCTTTCCATGGCGCGCTATCTTTCTGAGCTCATCAAGTTCCTCGTTGACGCCGGGAGCGATCACATCACCCTTGCCGAGTGCCGCCGCTGTTTCGGGATGCATCGTGCGTCCGAGATAATCAAGAAGCTCTGCGCAATCACCCATTCGGGAAATCATATCATCAAGCGCCGCAATACCCTGTCTTCTGCAAAGATCAGTAATAGGCTTGGTCTGACCGAGTCCTCTGCGAAGCTGCATGACCTCACGCGGCACAATCTTGCCCGCCGCTGCTCTTGAAATGATTCTCTCGAGATCTCCGATGTCTCCTATCATTGCCTGGAGGCGCGCGAGATCATCCTGAGAATCAACAAAACACTGCACTACAGAATATCTGTCTTCCAGTTCCTGAAGATCCATGACCGGCATCGCAAGCCAGTTGCGCAGCATTCTTGCACCCATAGGTGAAGAGCACTTGTCCATCACCTCGATAAGCGATGTACCTTCCTTGCCTGCTGTGGAAGCGAAGATTTCAAGATTACGGAAGGTAAAGCGGTCCATCCACACAAATGAACCTTCATCGATTCGCGAGATCGAACATATGTTCGAGAGTTCGGTGTGATGAGTCTGGTCCAGATAGACCAGAAGAGCTCCTGCAGAAGTGATTCCCAGAGGGAAGCTGTCTATTGCGAATCCCTTGAGAGAATCCACTCTAAGCTGCCTCTTGAGTCTTTCCACTGAGCTTTCGTACACAAACGCCCACTCTTCGAGTGTGGAGATGTAGAAGCTGTCTCCATAACGTTCGCGCACTCCTTTTTCGTAACCCCTCGGAACAAGGAGTTCCTTTGGTGAAAATGAGCTGAGGAGGGTTCCTATATAGTCAAGCGAACCTTCTGCCACCTGGAATGTTCCTGTAGACACATCAAGGAAAGCTGCTCCGCATTTGTCCTTATGGAAGCACAGGCCGGCTATATAGTTGTGTTCCTTCTGCTCAAGAAGCTGCTCGTTGAATGCAATACCCGGGGTCACAAGTTCCGTCACGCCTCTCTTGACGATATTCTTTGTGAGTTTAGGGTCTTCAAGCTGGTCACAGACAGCAACTTTATAGCCTGAACGTACAAGCTTGGGAAGATAGGTTTCAAGGGAATGGTGAGGAAATCCCGCCATAAGGATTGCGCCAGGAGTTGCACTGGAACGCTTTGTGAGGACGATTCCCAGAACCTTGCTGGCTATAAGGGCATCGTCTCCGTATGTTTCGTAAAAATCGCCGCACCTGAACAGAAGCACAGCCTCAGGGTGTTCCGCCTTGAAGGCGAAATACTGCTTCATCATCGGGGTCTCGGTCGGTTTCTTTTCTGCCATTTCAATCTGCTTTTACATGCATACGCACACCCGCGCGCGTATCCTGCAAATTTATCAAAATCCGACGATATGCGAAAATTTAATTTAGATTGCCGATCGCATCCGGCAATGTCGGGCATGGCATGTGGGGACCTAGTGCAAAAACATAGGGAAAGTGCTCGTGGTCTCCTCTTTTTTCGGGGGACCTAGTGCAGTTTTGGGGGCAAAATGCACTAGGTCTCGTTGCTATAAGCGGATCAGTGCAGCACCAAGCGAGAGAAGGAGCAGAAGGATGAGAGTGATTGAGCTTGCGCGGGAGATGTTCTCTCCAAGCTGATATGAATCCGGCTCGAAACGCATGATCAGCTGGCCCTCACCTTCAGGAATGATTGCCGCCCTGAGGATCCAGTCTGCGCGAAAGAGCTCAACCTCAACAGCGTCAGATGTCGGCTGATAATGACCGTTCTTAACTTCTCCGTAGGCACCAGCAGGCTCAATCCAGGCCTTCCAACCCTTTGGATAATATATTTCACTGAAGACAGCAGCACGCTCTCTTGCTGTGCTGAACATGTAGCGGAGCTCGTTTGGAGCATAGTAGTCCAGATAGATGAGATCCTGGCGGAAGCCCTCTCCCCTTTCAGGGAAGGCAGACACTGATTTCTTTCCTGAGAAGGCATCTGCCTCACGTGCCCATGCAAAGTCATCGCCGACAACTGCTGTAGTCTGAAGGTCGGTGGCGGCAAGAAGCGCGATTTCATCGTCCGGAGTCGGAGCGACCTCAACGGAATCCACAAACCAGCAGTTGCCCATTGCATATCTGTTTGCAACCGGAGGATACTCTCCGCCAATGATGACATATTTTCCGTTCAGTGCAGACACCATCTTGAGATAAGGCATGTTCTCTTCAACCTCCTGAATAGTCTCAGCCTTCCCAATCACTCCAAACAGCTGTTTGATTTCGTCAGTGATATATCTTTCGATAAGGTCCTGGTATCTCTGCATCTTGACTGGGCTGTAACCTCCGATGGTCTTATGGTGATAGCTGGTGATGGCATCGTTGAAAGTGTTCACGCTGATGTCCAGGACACGGAAATCCGGATCTTCGTCCTCGAAAAGGATCTCGTCCACCGGACGTGGTTCATAGGCTGCAGAGAAATCCTTCGGAGTTATGAAATGCTCTTTGTTCAGATATCTCTTTCCGACACTGAAAAGGTCGAACATGACAATGAGAACCACAGCAACACCGACGGCTGTCATCTTGAATCGAGACTGGGAATCGGCCAGTGACTTATATCCTTTTCCACCACGAACAGCCCACACGATAAGCGCAAAGCATATTGAAATCAGAACAAACGACCTCATTGCATCTGCCTTGAGAAGTGCCTGTCTGTCAGCCACGAGTGCATCTACAAGAATGTCCGGCTGACCCGCATCCACGGCTCCGGTGAAAGCACCCGCAAGGCCCGGGATCAAAGTTGCAACAAGACAGAAACCGGCAGTGACCGCCCATGCTATGCCGCCGGCCTTGATGAATTCCTTGAATGAATATTTCTCCTTAAGCACCTTGTCAAGCACATAGAAGCCAAGCATAGGAACGGTCACCTGAAGAATGATCAGGGCCATTGATACTGTTCTGAACTTATTGTACATCGGTGCATATTCGAACCAGAGCCTTGTGAACCACATGAAATGGTTGCCCCAAGAGAGGAGGATTGCCACCACTGTTGCTGCAAGAACCCACCATTTTTCACGTCCGCGGCAAAGGATAAGTCCGAGAACGAAAAGGAAGATGGATATTGCTCCCATATACATTGGGCCTGCGGTAAATGGCTGAGGACCCCAGTAGAGAGGCATGTGCTTGAGGGTCTGGCGAAGATTCGGCTGACCTGCCCGTTTCAAAAGCTTTCCTGTCTCCGAATCCGTGTCAAGCGCCCCTGATGAGGATCCTCCGTTGAAGTTCGGAATGAGAAGGTTAGGGATTTCCTCTATGCCGTACGACCAGGCTGTAGCATATTCCAGATCGAGTCCCTTGTCGTTATGCGTGTCACTGTCGGAAGAAAGTTCCGAGCCGCCTCGCATTGTGTAAGGAGTATATTCGTATGTCGGAATAAGTTTGTTGGCATTGGTAGCAATACCGATGCAGCCGATCACAAGAAGAAGAGCGGATGCGGCAAAGAAACGTTTGATCAGCGCGCGCTTTGTCTTGTCTACGCAAAGGCTGATGAACAGGCCTATGGCATATATGAATATGACGATTGCAAGGTAATATGTGATCTGGACATGGTTCGCCTTTATCTGCATGCTGAGGGCAAGTGCGAAAAGGACTGCTCCGAGGATTGTTTTCGGGAGCCACTCTTTCCATGAAGATTTCTCGACTCTACCTTCGGTTTCGCTCGAAATGACAGAAGAAGACGACAAACCGTTTCCGCCCACGCCGTCATTGCCGGCCCCGACCGACAATCTCATTGCCGAGCGATAGGTGAAGATTACTCCGGCAAGCACCCACGGGAAGAAGGCGATTGCCTGCATCTTGGTGTTGTGACCCACCTGGATGATCTGCATATTATACGAACAGAATGCCATTGCAATAGCACCGGCCACGGCAATGACCTTGCTTGTTCCCAAGGAAAGCATCAGCAGGAAGGCTCCGAGAAGGGCAACGAACAGATAGCTCGCCGGTCTGCGGCCTATCATCAGGAACTCATATATCTTTTTGGTCCAGTCTCCGTCAAAGTCGTCGATGAACGCTGTGGTAGGCATTCCTCCGAACATAGAGTTGGTCCAGGCGGTAGGGTCATCCGGACACGCCTTGTTATGGGTGATAGCCTCATTCGCCATTCCCTTCCACGCAGAGATGTCGCTCTGGTTCACAATCTTTCCCTCAAGGACCTGAGGTACGAACCCGTAGGCCAGAACTGCAAAAAGCAGCACTATGCCCGCATATATTCCAATATTCCTGATCAATGTCTTGTTCATATATTGCATACTATATTATTTCTATTCTTCTGTCCATAAAAACACCTCTTTTCATGGACAACTCGCTATTTTTGTCATACTTGTCCATAAAAACACCGGTTTTCATGGACAACTCACTGTTTTCGGCAGACTTATCCACGAAAACGCCACTTTCCATGGACAATGTCCCAATTCTGACCGACTCATCCATGAAAACACCGGTTTCTATGGATAACCCACCGTTTCTGCTTCGCTTATCCATAAAAATGCCCCTTTTTATGGATGATTCTGTATATTTTCTGTCCACCAGAGGGCGCCATTCTGTGGACAATCCACCCCAAATTATCTGCCGACTCTCAGCAGAAGGTAGTTCAGACAGCTGCGCTCTCCTTTTTTGTCAGACGGCATCGACACAAGGCCGCCGCAATCCCTGACCCACATAGATGAAGACCCGCCACCATCAAAGCGCGTCAGATTCCATCCTCCCAACTTCTTGGCAATTCCAACCATCTCTCTGCTCTTCAGTCCGAGGGACTCCTTTCTTCTGCCGTCCACCTCGATAAGCCACACCTTTCTGCCATCCTTGCTGATCGTCACAAAAGTCATGGGATTATGCGTAGTGAGATTGCTGTCGTTAGGCTTCATGTGTTCCTTGCTTCTGTCGACGCCATCTTCAAGGAACTTATTCATAGTGCTTATCATCGCCTTTATCGGTTTCCTGATTCCTCCGACTGTCACATCAGCCCTGAGAGCAATCATATCGCCTGTCTCCAGAACCTCAACAGCCCTGTCAGCTGCCTCTCCGCGAAGCTGGATGCCGACCTGATCAGGAGAATCAAGGTACGGAGCCTTGTCCTGTCTGGCATACCTTCCGTCATAGACAGCGCGCACACGAGCCTTGCTGTATCCGCAATTTACCTTCATCGGGCCATGAACATATTCTGCAACAACATATACCACAGCAGAATCCAGAAGAGGATTCACAAGTCCGTCATGCGGAACCTCCCTGTATCGCGAAGTGTAGATATTCACAGGAGAGCCCACCTCATCACCGCGCAGTATGTAGTCGTTGACCGCATCATATGCGATTTCCTCCTTACCCATCCTGATGCGTCCTTCAAACTCCTTCTGACCCGCAGCGGCAGTCCTGTCCTGGAACACCGCAAAAGACCATGTATGCTTATAGCCATAGTTTTCGTCGCGCATCTTAGGATAATTCTGATATATCAGTTCCCCGTCGCTGACTATAAGTCCCCTGGCATAACCCAGGTGCGAATCGAATCCGCAGCCATTGACCCCGGCCACAATACCAATACCCTCAGAATTGTATCGTGAACATATCTGACTCAAGGTCTCCCTTATGCAGTAGCCATTGAGCCTGTTCCTGTTTCCGTTCGGATTCGGGATGATGTCATCGGCCACAACCGGAACAATATCCAGGCCTCGTGTCGTGAGATCTATCTCCAGCACATGCATCCTGCGCGGAACATTGACCCATGAATATGCAGTGTATGTCGCTCCTTTGTGCAGACGCTGCGATGCCGTCTCAGTCCATTCATAATAGGCATCATCCTCCATGCTCAGCGTCTGCGCACCAGCCTGAAAAGAACAGGCGACCATCATGGCCGCAACCATCAACCACATTACCTTCACTTTCATTTCAAGGCAGATTTAACGGTTTTATCAAACAAAGCCGCCATTCTTCGGGTCAGATCCTTGCGGGTGAACTGAGAGATGTCCGCATCGTCCACCGTAAGGCGACCCGCCAAATGGTTCTTCCAGGAAAGTTCTATAAAGCGTGAAACAGAAGCCTCATCATTCCAATCCAGGACCACACCCGTCTTGGTAGAATTCAGAATCATCGACATTGCTCCATCCGGCTGACCTATTCCCAGCACCGGCCTCCACGAAGCAAGATACTCGAAAAGTTTGCCCGGAAGCACAGCCTTGTATTCCGGCTCCTTCCTTAGAGGTAGAATCAGAAGCGATGCACGACGCTGCTGTTCAATGGCCTCAGCATGTGGCTTATAGCCCATATCTATAAGATTTGCTCCCAGACCAGCAGAGATGACCGACTCTACAATCTGCCTGTCTGTCTTTCCTACAAGCTTGATTTTCAACAATTTCGCAAATTCCGCATCTGAGGCACATTTGTCGGCAAGAACCTTCCATAAAACAGTAGGATTGCCGTCTGCTGCAAAAAGCCCAGTGTGGGTGATGACAAAATCCTTGTCAGGACCGCCATCTGCCTCCACATATCTTTCAGAAGGAAAATCACATGTGTCAAATCCGTTGGTGATAAGTTCCACCGGAGTCTGAGTCATGGCCTGAAACTCCTGCTGCACGAGAGGAGAAACCGCCACCACCACAGAAGCATCATCAAGCACCTTCTTCTCCATCTTCCTGTGCCATCTCTCTGTGGCACGAGTCATCGAAAGATGCTTGAAATAGAATATCTTAGTCCAAGGGTCGCGGAAATCCGCAATCCAAGGCAGACCTGTCTCCAATGCAAGACGACGACCGATAAGATGCATCGACTGAGGGGGACCGGTACTTACTATCAGATCTACAGGATGTTCTTCCAGATACTTCTTCAGGAATCTCACTGAAGGTCCGATCCAAAGGCAACGAGGATCAGGGCGGAACAGGTTGCCGCGCACCCACATTGCCGCCTTCTGGAGAAAGGACTTGTTCTGAGCGTTCACAGGATTGACCTCAACCGCTTCCGAACTATGACCTGACTTCCTGAGAAATTTCTTATACAGTTCATAGGGCTCGGTAATGTGCGTCTTTATCACCTCTGCCTCTGCAGGAATCTCCGTTTCAAGTGAGTGGTCCACAGCAAGCTGCTCCGGATTCTCTGGCGTATAGATGACCGGCTGCCATCCTTCCGATGGAAGATATTTGGCAAACTTCACCCAGCGCTGAACACCGGAACCACCTGTCGGCGGCCAATAGTAGGATATGATAAGGACACGTTTCATTCGCCCGCAGAATTATGAAAGTTTCAGAATATTCGAGAGGAATATCACAAGAATCACCAACGGTGCGACATATCTGATGATAGGCCATACTATGCGGAAAAGCTTTGCATTCCTGTTGATTGTTCCTCCGTTTGTGAATTCGTCCAACACATCCGGCTTCTTCATCTTCCAGCCGACAAAGAGAACTACCAGAAGGCTTCCGATTGTCATAAGGAAGTTTGCGGAGAGCTTGTCGAGGAAGTCAAAGATCGTATTGCCGAATATCTTGACGTCCGCGAGAGGACCGAATGAAAGCGAACAAAGTACGCCGACCGGCCATATCAGGACAAGCAGAACCCCTACAGCCTTTTTTCGCGACATCTTCTTCTCTTCTGAGAGATATGCAACGCCTACTTCAAAGAGTGAGATCGAAGAAGTCAAGGCAGCAACGATAAGCGACAGGAAGAACAGGATTGCGACCAGGCCGCCTAACGGCATCTGCGAGAAGATATAAGGAAGGGTCTGGAATACAAGTCCCGGACCACCCTGAGTGTTTAGACCGAATGCAAAGACAGCTGGCATGATGGCGCAGCTGGCTATCAGTGAGAACAGGAGGTCGGAAAAAGCTATGGTTGTGGAAGCCTTTGCGATATCCTCCTTCTTGCTGACATATGACGCATATGTGAGCATTGTGCCATAACCTAGAGACAGGGAGAAGAAAGCCTGACCCAGAGCTGCAGCACACACGGATGCATCTATTTTTGAGAAGTCCGGATTAAAGAGGAAAGAAAGGCCCTCCGATGCACCAGGAAGAGTCGCTGTCCAAACGGCAATTATCAGCACAATGAAATAGAGAAGCGGCATCATAACCTTTCCGAATCGCTCGATACCACTCTTTACTCCACCCAGAATAACCAGAGAAGTCACTATGAGGAAGAAGGTGTGACCAAGAATAGGTGCCCATGTAGAGGATATGAATCCTGCAAACATAGTATCCAGATACTCCTGAGTCACTCTTTCTGTAAATCCGAAAGTACATGACTTGAAGAAATACTGAATCGACCATCCTCCGATGACGCTGTAATATGAAAGTATGACCACAGGAGCGGTCACAGCCGCCAGACCGACCCATTTCCACGGAGTACCGGGAGCAAGTCTTTCAAATGCTCTGAATGCATTCGCCTGACTTCTGCGTCCGATTATGAACTCAGCGAAGAATATCGGAAGGCAGAGGAAGAATACACAAAGTATATATACAAATATGAAGGCTGCACCGCCGTACTCGCCGACCATATATGGGAAACGCCACATGTTTCCCAATCCGACCGCAGATCCCACCATCGCCATCAGTACGCCGAAGCGGCTGCCAAATTTCTCTCGTGCCATATAATGTCTGTCCGTTTTATTTATTCAGGGAGTTAATGTATTCGACAAATTCGAAGTCCCATCCAGTCTCAGGATCTGTCATGATCTCCGAGCGGGTGTCTGCCTTCCATATCTGCGAGTCTATCTGAGGAAAGAATGTATCGGCATCATCAATCACAGTATGAACGTGAGTTACAATAAGCCTGTCTGCCATATCGAGAGCCTGCGCATATACCTGTCCTCCTCCGATGACAAAACAGCGTTCAGGTGCCTCCGGACTCGATTCTGCCAAAGCGAAAGCCTCTTCAAGAGAATGTGCCGGAAGTGTGCCTTCAGGCGCCTCAGAGCCTCGTGAAACCACGATATTAGTCCTTTTGGGAAGAGGACGTCCGATGGATTCATATGTCTTTCGGCCCATTATCACAGGGCAGCCTAAAGTTGTCCTGCGGAAGAATTTCAGGTCTTCGGAAATATGCCATAGGAGAGCGTTGTCTCGTCCTATGGCATTATTGTCCGATATTGCTACTATTATACATTTTTCCATAAAAATCGGTTTTTGATGCCCGATCAGGTCGGGCATGACGGTTGGATCAGGTCGGGCATGACGGTTGGATCAGACCGGGCATGACTGAACGTCATTGCCGGCTCTGACCGGCAATCCTACACCGCCACAGGAGCAGAAATGCGAGGATGAGGATCGTAACCTACAAGTTCAAAATCCTCATACTTGAAATCAAAGATATCCTTCACATCAGGGTTTATCTTCATTACAGGAAGAGCGCGAGGCTCACGGGAAAGCTGAAGCTCAACCTGCTCGAAATGGTTGGTATAAATATGAGTGTCACCTGTAGTGTGTACGAATTCACCTGGCTCAAGACCGCAAACCTGAGCAATCATCATTGTCAGAAGGGCATAGGAAGCAATATTGAAAGGCACTCCGAGGAACACGTCCGCACTGCGCTGATAGAGCTGGCATGACAGTTTTCCGTCTGCAACATAGAACTGGAAAAGCGAATGACATGGAGGAAGCGCCATTTTCTCCACCTCTGCAACATTCCAGGCAGACACGATCATTCGACGTGAATCCGGACTGTTCTTTATCTGGTTTATCACATTGGAAAGCTGGTCTATGGTCCTGCCGTCAGGAGTCGGCCAGCTGCGCCACTGATGACCGTACACCGGTCCGAGGTCACCGTTCTCATCTGCCCACTCATCCCAGATAGACACACCGTGGTCCTTGAGGTACTTAATGTTTGTATCACCCGCTATGAACCAGAGAAGTTCGTAAATGATGGACTTGAGGTGCACCTTCTTGGTTGTGAGAAGAGGGAATCCCTTGCTCAGGTCAAAACGCATCTGGTGACCGAATATGCTCTGGGTACCGGTGCCGGTACGGTCGCTTTTCATTGTTCCGTTTTCACGGATATGACGAAGGAGATCTAAGTATTGTTTCATAGTCTTAGGATTTAACGGATTCCGAAAGCAAAGATGATGGCCTGCTCGTAAACCTCGCCTGGACGAAGCACTGCAGACGGATAATCAGGCTGGTTAGGTGCGTCAGGATAGTTCTGGCACTCGATCGCCACTCCCTCATAGTCCTCATAAGTGTGACCGTTCTTTCCTGCAGGACATCCGGAAAGCCAGTTTCCGGTATAAACCTGAACTCCCGGCTGAGTTGTGTACATTGTAAGGGTTCTGCCGCTCTCCGGAGCATATAGATATGCCGCCTCCTGGATCTGTCCAGGCTCGGCACCATCGATTACCCAGCAGTTGTCATAGCCCTTTCCATAGTTCAATGCCGGAAAATCAGCCTTGATCTCTGCACCGATAACCTTTTCATTCACAAAATCCATAGGCGTTCCGGCAACAGGAGCGCTCTCGCCAAGAGGAATAAGGGAATCTGTGGTCGGAAGATATTCCGAAGCATTCAGACGAAGCACATGGCCAAGAATATTGCCGTTTCCTTCTCCGTTGAGGTTGAAATATGCGTGATTGGTAAGGTTTACCACTGTCGGAGCATCAGCCTCTGCAGTAAGAGTGAGGCGCAACTCGTTCTCCTCTGTCCACTCATAGCGTGCAACTGCCTTCAATGCACCGGGATAACCCATCTCACCGTCCTCAGAATAATAAAGGAACTCTACTCCGCCCTCGTTTTCGCGGCTCTCCCATACCTTGTTCTGGAATCCGTCCGGACCTCCGTGAAGATGGTTCGGGCCGTTGTTTACAGGAAGAGTATATTCGACTCCGTCAAGAGAAAACTTTCCGAGAGCAATGCGGTTTGCATATCTGCCGGGAATCTTTCCAGCACAAGGACCATCGCCGAAATAGCTTTCCGGTTCAGGATACCCGAGAACGACATCAGCAAGTTTTCCTTCCTTGTCCGGAACAACAGCAGACACGATGCCTGCACCAACGCTCGAAAGCTGCACATACGCACCTGCCTCATTTTTCAGTGTATAAAGGAAAATCTCTTTTCCGCAGGCAGACTTGCCCCAAAGTTCCTTAGTGATTTCCATAGTATATCAAGTTGTAAATTCAATTTATAAATATACGCCGATTAATTGATATTCGCAAGGTAATTCAGAACCCTGTCAGTAACAGCATCCTTCATCAGGACGGTCTTGTCCTTATCCAGCAGATAAAGGGACGGAATGGCCCTCACATTGTACAATATGTCCGTACGGATCACAAAGTCCGGATCAAAGCCATTGTACCACTCATCCGGATATATCGGCATATATGACCTCCAGGCCTCCAGATCCTCGTCAATATAGATATTCAACACGGCAACCTTGCCGGAAGAAACAAGAGAAGATACTTGCGGAGTATTCTTGAGGGCATTAATGATCTCCATGCATGCTTCGCATCCCGGATTGCTGAAAAAGAGGATCACATGGTCTGCCTTTATGTCATGAAGTCTTCTGACGCGTCCGCTCTTATCTTCAAACCTGAAATCAGTAGCCTTTGTCCCCACCCTGTTCAATGCGCTCATCCTGGCATCATAAGAATATGCCGTTTTCTTTCCTTCATCAATGAATTCGCATCCGGCAAGACGCTCGGCATATGGTCCATAAAGGTCCTCATTCCTTAAAGGAGAGTTCGGATCATACAGATATTTCTCCATCAGATGAGTGAAGGTCTCAAACACATTTGACGAGGTGTCGCGACGCTCACATCTGACTGCTCTGTCATACAGCCTCACCACTGCCTTTGATGCCGTAGGGTAATCAACGATGGACATGACATCGACCCAATTGGCGAACTTCTGTTCCACAACATCCTTAGAGACACCGCTGACAAGAACAGTATCACACGGATATGCACGATCCTCTTCGGTAATCCTGTCCCACCAGTGTTCCACCATATACGCAGCTCTGTCCTGGACTGTTTCAAGCATTCCCGGAGGAGCTACATCAGGAAAAGGCAGAGCCTGAAACTGCTCTGCCTTCCTTGTTCCACAGCTCACGGCAAGGATTGCCAGAGCTGATAGAATAATATGATTAATTTTCATATTCATACTTTCCTACAACAGCCTGAGAGACATTGATGAGGAAGTCTCCGATCTTCTCAAGCTCCGAAAGAACGTCCATAAAGTATACACCTGTAAGGTAGTTGTAGCTGTTGCTCTCGATATTCACGATGTGCTCCTCTCTGAGGTGGTTTCTGCACTCGTTGATATTATACTCGCAGTTCTCCGCATTAGAGATATCCTTAAGATTGTCTTCCTTGAGGTTCTCAATCATCACGTCATATCCCTTCTGAACAAGATCCATCATCTTGTTGAGGCGGTCGAGAATAGACTTGTCGAAGACTTTTCCGTGAGCATTCTTTCTCTTGAGGATGCGTCCGATAGCCTCGCCGCTGTCTCCCAAAGACTCAAGCTCACCCACGATCTTATACATAGCCTTGATCTTATCCTTCACCTCGTCACTGATTTCATTCTTGGAAACGTCGTTGAGGTATGTTGCGATCTCGTATTCTATCCTGTCGGTAATCTCCTCGTACTTGATGAGCTTGTCATTAAGCTTGTCGAATGCCTCAGGATCTGTCTCGTTGATCGCCTGACGGATATATCCGAAACCGTTGCTGCATATTTCCGCAAAATGAACGATTTCCTGCTGTGCCTCGCTGATTGAAAGCTCTGCAGTGCTGAGAGGGCCACCTGAAATATATTTGAGTCTGAACACCTCTGCCTCTCCCTTAGGCTCCTTCACAAGCCAGACCACAGCCTTCTCGATAAGAGGAGTGAACCATATAAGTACAAGAGTATTTGTTACATTGAAAAGAGTATGGAGCATCGCGATTCCATAGAGGAGAGAGTTCTTGTACATCTCGATTTCTGAAGGATCTGCTGTAATGCCATTGTTTGCGATATACGCAAGCTGTGAGCTGGCAGCCATCGGATCCTGGAATCCAAGGTTCACCATAATGAGGCAGATAAGCTTCACGATAGGCCTGAATACAGCAAGAACCCAGATTACGCCGACGATGTTGAAGATTGTATGGGCGCGTGCAGCTCTCTTAGCAGATGTATTCGCAACGGCTGCAGCTATGTTTGCTGTGATTGTCGTACCTATATTCTCACCAAGCACCATTGCAACTGCAAGCTTGAAGTCGATAAGGCCGGATGCCGCAAGGAGCATTGTGATTGCCATTGTCGCGCTTGATGCCTGAAGAACGATTGTAAGTACCGCACCGGCAATGAGGAAGAGAAGAATAGATCCGAAACCGAAGCCATTGATGCTTCCGAAGAAACCCATCATTCCTGTCTGATACTCTCCCAACACTGCATTAGCACAGTCCTTCATGAAGGTAAGACCCACATACATCACAGCGAATCCCATAAGGAACTGGCCGACATTCTTGAGTGATGCCTTCTTTGAACAGTACATCAGATAACCGAACGCCATCATCGGCACAGCAAAAAGAGCAATATTCACCGAGAATCCGAGTGATGTGATCCATGCTGTAAGGGTGGTACCGATATTTGCTCCCATAATCACTCCGATGGCATTGCCAAGAGTAAGGAGGCCGGCATTTACGAAACTTACCACCATGATGGTTGTTGCAGAAGAAGACTGCACAAGGCAGGTTACTACTGTTCCTGTAAGTACGCGCTTGAATGCATTGGAAGTCATTTTAGCCATGAAGGCTCTGAGCCTGTCTCCTGCAGATTTCTGGAGACCATCACTCATGAGTGCCATTCCATAGAGGAACATCGCAAGTCCTCCGAGCACAGAAAGCACATTCAGAATAGTTGTCATATAATTTTAATTATCGAAATAACGATTTTTTGCATATTAGGGACAAAAATATAAAAAATATTTAGATTAACACCCTATATTTGTCTAATATAATGAAAACGATACGTCATATAATAGCAATCCTTCTGCTGATTCCTCAAATGGCATCAGCACAGTTCTTCGTGACTGGAGACGACCCCGGAAAACTGAAATGGTCAACAATTGAATCCGAAAACTTCAAGATAATCTACCCTGAAGGAAACGACTCTCTTGCATACCTTTACGGCAGGAATCTGGAAAGATTCCGCATACCGGTTTCAAGATCAATGCGTTACCTTCCTTGCGGACCGGACAATCCGTTCAACCGCAAGATGGAGATTGTTCTGCATACTTATTACGGCAACAACGGCTCTGTAGCATGGGCACCCAAGAGAATGGATCTCTATGCGATTCCGGGAGCATACTCCCCTGAACCGTCACCGTGGAACGAGCATCTTGCCGTGCATGAACTGCGACACGTTTCTCAGATGCAGTTCGGTCTCACAAAGACCCTCAAGCCGGGAAACTACATATTCGGACAGATGTGGAACGGACTTGCGGCGATTCTCTATCCGGGTTCAGAATTCATGGAAGGTGATGCGGTAATAGCGGAAACCGTATTCACAAAGTCCGGACGAGGCAGGACATCAGACTTTCTGAACTACTACAGAGTAGCATTCGACAACGGAGACTACCGTAAATGGGGTCACTGGAGATTCGTGTCTCAGAGAGACTATATGCCAAACCACTATGCTCTCGGTTATCTCTGCCTCGGCGGCATCAGATATCTCCACGGCTCCCCGACCCTCATGGGCGATGCACTGCAGATATCAGCCAGAAATCCTTTGAAATTAAGCTCCGTATACGATAAGATAGAAGAGGCTTCAGGCAAGAAGTTCCAGGACGCATTCATGGAAGTCTGCGATACTCTGGGAAAGATATGGAAAGCAGAAGCGGATTCCAGAGCACCATATATACCAAGGGAACAGGTCACTCCGGAACCAAAACTTTACACCAACTATTCTTCCGTGATATTTGCCGGAGATGGAATGTATGCCGTAAAGAACGGATTCGTACACACTCCGACACTTGTGAAGATCAGTCCGGATGGCAGAGAAAGATTCCTGGCATATATGTCTCCTCAGAGCTCCGAACTAAGGGCGGACGCAGAAGGCGGACTATGGTGGAGCGAGAACAGGAATGATGAAAGATGGAGTCTGGAGACCGGATCTGCAGTCAGGCATATTAACGACAAAAACAAGATACGCACATTACGCAAAAAACATCTTTTATATAATCCCATACAAATATCCAAACACCACCTATCTACAATTAAATATAATACGGTCGGCACATCAGAAGTGTGTATTCTGAATGAATCTTCAGGCAGAACTCTTATTTCATATCCGGCACCAGATAGTGTTCAATTTGTCGAGTCTGCTATTATTGGAAACAACATTTATACTACAGGGATATCTAATAATGGATATGGTATTTATAAGAGTAGTATCCATACATTCTTCAGAAAAGGATATGGGGTAGATTATTATATATCTTGGGAATGTATCCTGCACCCTCAGCCTGTAATGATCAAGGATCTCCGCACATATGGAGAAGTGCTGACTTTCGTGTCCGACAGGACAGGAGTGAACGAGCTGTACCATCTCAACCCTACGACGGGGGATCTCAGACAGAAGACATCAACAAGACACGGAGGAGAAAGCTTCTGCTACAGTCCGGATGGAGAATATCTCTACTACACGTCTCCGACAATGAAGGGAAAGCTTTTGTTCCGCACACGTACAGAAGACCTTTTCGACAAGGAGACAGATTTTTCGACATATCACAGATACGCTATTGCAGAGGAACTCACAAGGCAGGAAAAGGAACTTGCCGCTCAGGCTGGAGAAGCATTGTTCCCTACAGACAGCATGTCCACATTCTCCGAGCCGAAGAAATACCGCAAGTTCCCGAACGCATTCAACATCCATTCGTGGGCACCTGCATATGTGAGCGTTGACAACATAATGAACATGTCCTCCGACAAGTTCTATCAGGCTCTTTCACTCGGAGCAAGCGGCATCATACAGAATGACCTTTCGACAGCAGTAGGAGAATTTGGTTACTCCGCCCATAAAGACCCTTACAATAAGGCGAAATGGAGACATTCAGGCCACATCAAATTTACATATTCAGGACTTTATCCTGTGATTGAGGCATCAATAGACTTCAACGACAGGGCACTCAGACAATACAACATCACTACATATAAAGAGGACAAAGGAGGATATGTGGAGATGGCATCCCGCGAACTCAATGCCCCTAACTTCCAGGGCAATCTCGCAGTATACATTCCGTTCAAGTTCTCCAATGGAGGGTGGTACAGCGGATTCATTCCGAAAGTATCCTACATCTTCACGAATGACAGGTTCAACAAGACACTCATACAGATGAGTAACGAACACGGAGGAATAGCTGGTAAACCGACATTCATCGGAAGCGTGGACGGAAGAAACATATTCAGACAGTATCTGAGCGTATCCGTAAGAGGCTACACCTGGCTCTCTACGCCTAATTCAGCCGTCTATCCAAGATGGGGTGCAGGACTCGAACTCGGAACCTACCTCAACCTCGGTCTCGGAAAATACATCTCTCCGGCAGGATATGCATACGCATACGGATATGTTCCGGGATTCACAAGAGAACAGGGAGTCAAGCTTACTGTGCTTCATCAGCAGAAGTTGTCTTCAACTGCTCCTTTCGGACAGTCTGTAGTAAATGTCCTTCCAAGAGGTCTGCAGAAGAACACCGCATTGCTCAGTTCGCTCTCGATAAAGAATCCTGAAATGACAAAGGTCGGAATCGATTATGCTGCTCCGGTCTTCATAGGTAATCTCGTGCTTGGAAGAAACGTGTTTGCAATCAAGCGTCTGGTGCTCACACCATCATTTGACTGCACATTCTTCGGAAAGAAAGCCGGACTGTGGTCCACAAGCCTGGATGTGGTCTTTGATTTTGAAAGCATCGTGACCCTGGTATTCCCTGTCTCTGTCGGAGTAACCTATTCGTGCAACGGCGGATTCAACAACATGTTCAATAAAGAAACAATGGACAGACACTTTGTCGGTCCTATATTCAACATCTCATTCTAACCCGACCCGATTTAACGTCATGCCCGACCCGATTTAACGTCATGCCCGACCTGATTTAACGTCATACCAGACCTGATTTAACGTCATGCCCGACCTGATCGGGCATCTAAAAACAAATAATATGTCAATCATCAACCAAGCCATCGCCCCCTGCAGCAAATGCGGCCAGCAGCACCAGATAACAATCTACAAAAGCATCAACATAGCCGACAACCCTGAACTTAAGGACAAGGTGAAGGACGGCTCTCTCTTCCTGTGGGAATGCCCTCACTGCGGACAGGTTAACCTCGCCAAGTACGAGACCCTCTACCACGATCCGGTGAAGAAGCTCATGGTGTGGCTTATTCCGTCAGGGGAAATCTCGGAGACCCAGATGCAGGCCATCACAATGCATACAAAGGCAATGGGAGGCTATACGCTGCGCCGAGTGAACGACATGGGATCACTGATGGAAAAGGTTCTGATTGCAGATGCAGGACTTGACGACGTGGTGCTCGAAATGTGCAAGTTCGTCACAAAGATGGAGATGGTACAGAAAAGCGTGGGTCAGGAAAAGAGAGAAGAATTCATGGCAAGCACCTTCCACTTCTACAGATCGGAAGGAGAAGGCGACGAGCGTCTGATCACATTCATGTACGGCTTTGACGGACAGATGCTCGGAGTGAACATCGGATGGAACGTCTACCAGGACTGCGCCGGCATCCTCTCGCGCAACCCACAGATAAAGCCGGCCGAAGGATTCTCAAGAATCGACGCCGACTGGCTCAGTTCCGTAATGGCCTAATCCTTAATAACCTTTATGAAACGCTCAAGAACACCATCTCAATCCGACATTGAACTGCATAATCGTTCCAGAAACGATATAATATGCTTTGCCTCAAGGGAGATTGCCGTGTTCTTGTGCTGCGTTGCTGCCATTTGTCAAATACCTGCTGCTGTGCAATGGACTTGCATTGGCATGGGAGCCTTGCTGGCAGTATTTTCAATAGTATGGGACATACTGTTGACATTAAAGAAAGTAAAGCCCATACAAGGTAAATTTCTTTGGATGATTTTTTCAATTCAGGGAATAGCTGTCACACTATTATTGTTGGCAAAATCTATGACCTCTCTCATTCTGATCGCTGCACTGATTGGTCAGATTACCTCTTTAATTCTTGCCTTAGTCATCAATCTACAAGGTCATCTGAATTCTCATCCTTGAAAAAGGGAGTTTTCATGGATGACCCCACTCCATAATGGGCTCATCCAGAAAATCAGGTGTTTCTGTGGACAGAACAGCCGACGGATTCTCTCGGATCGACGCCGACTGGCTCAGTTCCGTAATGGCCTGGCTACAGATTGAATCTAAGACCTATGGAAGCGGTCAAATGACCGAGCCCAATATAGCTGTTCTCCTCTAGGGACACATTCTCCATTGCACCATTAAGATTCGTCTTGTAGTTGGTCAATACGCCGGATGCCAAGGATAACATTGCTCCGATAGCTATATTATCTGTAATTCCGAAATCATAACCGACATCCCATACGTAACCCATGGTGCCCCCTTTCATTACATAAGGATCTATCAGCACAAAATTGTTCCTGTACCTCATATATCCCAAACCGAAATTCACGATAAAAGCACTGCGCATATTCCTGCTCAGAAGACGGTAAGATGCCATAGGACCGACAAAACTTATATCTATCTTGTCTTCCATCAGACCTGACCTATGAGTACCATCGGTATATTTCAATGTTACGTTCTCACTGTTTGCCGTGTGAATGTTGCTGTACTTGAGTCCGACTCCGAATGACTTGACAAGATACCATGTTACGTCAGCCCCATATGAAACACAATGCCTGAGCTTCTTCGCATGGTCAACAACCACCTGCTCCTGATTCTTATCGACCTTTCCTGTCTGAAATGCATATCCTCCATGAAGGGCGATCCTCCATGAAGGTGCCTTCTTTGTAACGACAGTATCCGAGGTCTGCACATTCTGTGCAGAAAGCGACATCACCGCAAATGATGACAGTATGACGATGAGCAGTTTTTTCATATCTATTTTTCCTTTAATGATTCATACTCCTTTCTACCGGACATATTGGAAATCTTTTCCAGTTTAGGACGTCCGATAAACACACCTATGCTCGTGCCGCAACGCACATAATACTCTCCTCCATTCTTTACCGTCAATGGTATCTCTTCCTTTGATTCAGTCTTGGCCCAAATCGTGATTTCACCCTCATCATAAACCTTAACCTCTGCGTAATTCCTTGATCTCGATTCAAACACCTTGACCTCTCCAATATATACATCGTAAACCACTAACGGTGCCGAACCCGGTTGTCTGTAGAAATATATTACAGCATAATCCGGATGTGAATATACGAGGTTTTCATTTTCCGGTTCAGCGGCAAGTATATCATTGATGTTGTCAACACGCAGGATGTCCGCCTTGATGCGATGAATCGTACTGAACATATCCGGAGACTTATGCTCTGTAATCTTCACCACATTTCCTCCTGCCTGACGAGCTTGTTCCTTGGCAATATTCAGCACCGCTTCGTAAGTGCCGTTCTTGGTCGTGAAGCCAGAATCACCGATTTTAATGGTACCCAGAACCGCTGCATTCTCAGGATGCGGCTGACTCATCTCAATGACAGCTATCTCCTGACTTTGAGTCAACGGCTGGTAGCTTGACGAAATCTTTGATGCCACCTTAGGCGAGCAGCTGAAGATCACCGTTCCTACAAAAATCAAATATATTATTCTTTTCATAACAGGTTGGTTTTATCAATAAAGACGTAAAATACGTAAAAAGTACTATTGGCTTCATCATTTCTAAGGTTTTAATGACTCTGCGTTCTTGATTGCCTCTTCGTATGGTGGCCACATCTTGATGTCTTTCATTTATGGGGTTGGAGGATATGCAATTCGCCATCCCAGAACATTTAACTCTGCTTTTGTTAAATCGTATCGCAGCAAGAACGAATATTGATCACGTATTGTAGACCAATCTGTCTCCTTATACTTTTCACTATCAAATACAACCGCATATATCACAATTAGTATTCTTAGTAATCTCATAATGTGTTTTATTATTTAAATTCATCTGGTATTAAATACAAAATATCTTTGTATGCTCGTGCACCTGGAATCTCATTCTTATGTGAGTAAAAGGACTTATGAATCCATCTACGAGTGCTATCAATATTTTTATATTCCTCGTATATAGGATTATTTAGATATATGATAGCCCAATGATTTACGCCACGATGATCGACACTATCTAACTTTGAATTACTTGGGATATATCTAACCCTATATTTCATACCAACGATAGCCGTCTCATACCCCTCTTCGTCCATTCCTGTTATATCAGTCATGACATAACATCCATCTTGAAAAAACACGAATTTGATTCCTTTACTGCCTGTTCCTGGTTTTACGGAGCCCGTTCGACCTCTACTCACGACTATTCCAACAGTGTCGATTCCATTCTCTGCTGTGTCTCTGTATTCTTCTGATATACTACATTGAAACCAAAAGACCCCACTGATTAGCACAATTGCTAATGACCAGTTTAAAATCTTCTCTATTTTTTTATTCATAAGCCTATTATTTTCACAAATACAATAATTAATACGGGAAGAAAACAGGATTTATTACTGTTGACGAGGGTACATTAGGTGTTGGTGAAGATGACACGTTGGAACTCCAAATGTCATTAAAATACTGTATGTAATCTTTAAACATACTAGGCACAGAAGAATCCCAATAATTATAATCCATATATGACACGTCAAGGCTACGAACTATATCGTTAGTGTTAGATGATATTACCTCTGCCATGTCAGCAGAGATTGCTGGTGATTTGCTATTTTTGAGTTGCAACTGATATCCTGCTTCTGTTATCAGCGATGATGCTAAACCAGCCCCTGCACCATAGGCCATACCGTTTAGCATTCCACCAAAAATATCTCTCCAATCTTTTGTAACATTAGCCCTAAATTCTCCTGCGACAACACCGGTTCCACCTCCAACCATCATACCTTTGATCGTAGAGCCTGCAACATTTCGTGCAAAATTTTTATTTATATTCATTATATCCAATAATTCTGAAACCCAACTTGTCTTATCAATACCTGTGCTAATTCCAGCACCTACTAAACTTATCGAGCCACCCCAAATTACCTGACCACCAACGGTTTTCCAGTCAATATCACCCCATTGTTTCTCAGGATTCAATTGTTTTACAACATTATTAACACCACTATTAAGGGCCCCGCCTAACGTAATCAAAGCGATATTTCCTGTGGCTGCAGATAATGCACCTGCCCCTGCACCTACTAGAACAGACACTAGTCCCTCCCCAAAATTATCGAAGTCTTTAAAATTAGTTCATTAGTGTCCACTAAAAATTTATAAATAGCTCATTGAAAATACTGATAATTAGATAGTTAGGGGTAGTTTTAGGGCCGAACGGTTTTGATTTCTATATTTGCCAGCAAATCAGCTGGTTATGCATAACAAATCATACGTTTTTGCTCAATTAACATCGTTCTTGAACCGTAGCAAGTTCAATAGAATCGTTGCTAAGTATCACGGTGACAGCTACAT
>JBGUTV010000042.1:0-25089 GCA_045133255.1 Candidatus Cryptobacteroides sp. | reverse complement strand
TCTTCCGACATTCCGCACAGATTTTTGGCGTGGCATGAGGAACATGCGGAAGATGCTATTATTTCAATCGTTGTGAAATCAGGGGTGATATCTATAATCTTTCCCCTATGAGTTATTTCGTTTTTCTTCATAATTCTTGTTCTAGATTCCCGATCACGTCGGGAATGACGTTGCTGCCGACTCCCTTGTCGTCATTGCCGGCTCGACCGGCAATCTATCCTCCGATCAGGGCTGAGAACGGATATTTCAGTCCAGAGCAGCTACTCATGCGACCCGAAGCAGTGCCCACCAGAATCGGAGCTTCAAAATAAACCGGGACTCGGTTCTCGTCGTCAGAAATCCATATCATCATATCCTCTTCGCCGGTAAATACTTCTCCTGCAAGCAGTTTTGCTGCGAACCGGATGGTCTTTACGGTTCCAAGACCTTTGACCTTGATGGTCTCAGGACCATAAAATATGAAATATACATTGTATATGTCGTCATCGATAGCGAAGGTCATCGGATAGCGTTTACCCGGCTCTACCTTTTCCATGTCTATGTTCCTGGCGAAGAAGAACAGGGCAGGGAGGTCATATGTGCATGGTGTCAGCGGAAGATCAAGATAGCGTTGTCCTCTGCTCGATGAATAGACATCAGCTATTATGTGCGGCTCTGCAGCATTCCAGTCGTAGATGTATGTGTTCTTGGCGACATATTTCCCCTCGAAAGTGTCTCGGGTGAATTTCAAGGGCCTGAGTCCGTCTACCGTGAACCATGACTTGAAGTCTTCCCGGACCTTGAAGAACATGTCATACAGTCGCGTTGTCCTGCCGTTGACCGAGCAGAGGAATGCGTTCTGGCCGTTCAACCTTACAGTATCCAGGCTGACAGTCGCACTACCGATGTCTGAGTCGATCATGCCCCAATTGTAGTGCATAGTGAAACTCATCTTTTCGCCTGCCTGATATGCGACTCCGGTCTCTGCAATATCCTTGATCGGGACACATGATGTTGCCTTCTTTGCAGAATCCTCCTGTGTGCGCATTGCAGATGCATCCACAAGCGTACACAGGAGGATCAGTATTCCTGCAATTATTTTCATCAGTTTCGGGTTACATAAATTCAGGGTTGCTGCCGAAGTCGTCTGCTCCTCCTATTGAACCGATCGGAATATATCCTGGCGGAACAGATGATGCATCCATTGCGGCTGCCTGGCTGATTATGCTGTCCTGCTCATCCACGAATCGTACCTCGTCTGCGCGGAACCTCATGTCCACGTCAGCGATTGCACCGTTTCTGTGTTTTGCAATGATGATCTGTGTCCTTCCGATATCATCAGGATTGTCAGAAAGTCCCTGATAGTCATATCGGTGGATGAAGATTACCATGTCGGCATCCTGCTCGATTGAACCGGATTCGCGAAGGTCACTGAGCTGTGGCCTGCGGTTGCTGCCCTGACGGTTCTCTGACTGACGTGACAGCTGAGACAGTGCGATGATCGGCACATTGAGCTCCTTTGCGGTAGCCTTCAGGGTTCTGGAAATCGCAGCTACTTCCTGTTCACGCATTCCACGGAGCTCTGCAGGGCCCTGCATGAGCTGGAGGTAGTCGACGACAACCAGTCTTACGCCCTTCTGCTTCACGAGCTTCTTTACCTTTGAACGGAACTCCATTACCGGAAGTGACGGAGTGTCATCTATATATAAAGGAGCCTTTGAAAGTCTCTTGATCTGTTCCTCGAGCTGAACCCACTCGTGCATCTCCATCTTGACTCCACCCTTGATCTTGTCTGCACTGAGTCTTGTCTCTGACACCATCATACGCTTTGCAAGCTGTATGGACGGCATTTCAAGAGAGAAGATGGCTACCGGCATGTTGAAGTCTACGGCAGCGTTTCGCGCAAGATTGAGCACGAATGCAGTCTTTCCGACAGATGGACGTGCCGCAAGGATGATGAGGTCAGATGCCTGCCATCCGAGAGTGATCTTGTCGACAGAAGGGAAACCGGAAGGTACTCCGCTGAGTCCGCCTTCGAGGTTCTGGAACTTCTGGATGTCAGCCATAGCGTCGTTGATCACCTTTCCGATCTCCTCGACATCCTTCTTCACATTGTTCTGGATTGCTGAAAAGATCTTAGTCTGGGCTGTATCGATAAGGTCGTCTACGTTGATGGACTCGTCATATGATGACTTGAGGATGTCATATGACGCTGTGATGAGCTCCCTCTGGATGAACTTCTGTTTGAGAATCCTTATGTAGTATTCGATGTGGGCAGCTGCACCGATCTTCTGGGTGAGCTGTGCGAGGGCTACGGTTCCTCCGATGTTTTCAAGATTTCCCTGAGCCTTGAGTTTCTGGGAGACGGAAAGCAGATCGAGGGCCACGTGCTCGTTGTTGAGCGACCTCATGGCCTCGAATATCATCCTGTGCTTCTCTGAATAGAAGCAGCTCGGCGTAAGCTCTTCCATAGCTTCGTCGAGACAATTGGGCTCTATCAGGAGGGCTCCGAGGACAGCTTCTTCAACATCAAGAGCTTGAGGCGGTTTGTTTCCCATCTCAAGCCCTAAGGTGTCAAGATTGACTGTCTGATTCTTTCTCCTGACTGATTTTCTCTTTCCTTCTTCAGCCATAAGACGGATTATTCGAAATCAGGGTTTACAAGTATTCTTCCGCAGTATTCGCAGATGATCATCTTCTTGTTTGAAGCGATGTCGATAAGTCTCTGAGGTGCGATTGTGTTGAAGCAGCCTCCGCAAGAGTCACCGTTGAATACAGAAACGACAGCAAGATGATTGTTGTTGCTCTTTCTGATTCGGTCGTATGCACTCATTGTTCTTGCGTCGATCTTTGCGGCGCAAGCCTCTCTGTTTGCAGTAAGCTTCTCTTCCTCGACAGCAGTAGACTCAACGATTGTAGCGAGTTCCTCTTTCTTTGCATTGAGGTCCTCGTTTCTTACAGCGATCTTCTCCTTGACTACTTCAAGTTCGGTCTTCTTGTCAAGGATGCGCTCCTTTGTCTCGTTGATGTTCTTTTCAGCAATCTGTCTCAGGAGACCCTGGTTCTCGATCTCCTTGTTGAGTGAATCGTACTCGCGGCTGTTCGATACGTTCTCGATCTGTGACTTGTACTTCTCGATCTGTGCATCGCACTCTGCAATGCCGATCTTGTTGTCTGAAATTGACTTGGTGTACTCGTCGATAAGGTCAGAAATACGTGTAGCCTTAGCCTTGAGGTCTGCAAGCTCGTTCTCGAGATTCTCGACTTCGATAGGAAGCTCTCCTCTGAGCTGGTGGATCTTGTCGATTGCAGTGTCTGCCTGCTGAAGTACGTAAAGGGTCTTGAGCTTCTCGGCAACGCTCAGATCAGAGTCTGCAAAGTTCTTCTGAATGGAAACGAATGTCTCTCTCTGGTCAATAGGCGTTTCGATTTTCTTTGTCTTTTTAGCCATATCGCTTAAAAATAATATATCGGGTTACTATTTATATTCTGCGTAATGCGAACCGCAAAGGTAGGAAAATTTTTCTTTATCAAAGAAAATAAAATATCAACTATCTCTATTTCACTCTCATAATGGCCGATGTCCATTATCATGAAGCCTTCCGGAGTGAAGAAATTGTGATATGAAATGTCTCCGCTGATGTACAGCTGTGCGCCTGCCTTCTGTGCGCTTCTGATGAGTGAGCCTCCAGATCCTCCGCACATCGCAATGCGTGTCACCGGGCATTCTGCAGGGGCGGATGTCTTCATCATCTTGAGTGAGAACCTGTCCTTTACCAAGGCTATTGCCTCCTTTGCGGAAAGAGGTGAAGGAAGGTTGCCGACAACTCCCAGTCCGGTCCCTTCTCCATCCTCCTCAAGTATCTCCACATCAGTGAGCCCGAGCCTTGCTGCCATTGCTCCGCTCACTCCGGCGATCACCTTGTCGGCGTTTGTGTGCGCCGCGTAGATGCTGATGCCGTTCCTGACGGCTTTGATCACAGCAGCTCCGATAGGGTCGTCAGGACTGATCTTCTTGAGTCCGGAAAAGATGAGGGGATGGTGGGTGACAATCATGTCGGCCCCGCATTCTATAGCCTCATCTACAAGCTTTTCCGTACAATCCAGACCGAGGAGTATCGATGACACTTCGTCTTCCGGAGAACCGACGCACAAGCCGCTGTTGTCCCATCCTTCCTGAATGGAAAGAGGGGCAAAATCCTCGATTACTGCTATGATATCCTTGACTTTCATTACAATTCGCTTCTGATTTCAACGAGCTGCTGACGTATGTCCTTGAGTGTATCCAGCACCTTTGCCTTGTTGATGACGTCCTTTCTGTCACCCTTGAGCCTCTTTGCCGCTCCCTCAATGGTGAGGCCTTCCACCTTCAGGAGCATCTGGATGTGCTTGAAGGTCTCTAAGTCCTCTTTTGTGAACAGACGGTTGCCTTTTGCGTTCCTTTTCGGGTGGATGAACTTCGGGAAGTTGTCCGACCAGAAGCGTACGCAGGAAGTCGCTTCGCCTAAAATTTCAGCGGTTTCGCCGATGGTGTACAAATATTTTTCCATATTCTAATCCATTGACTGACCTGTCATTGAAGACATTATCAGCATGTTTACATATTCTTCCGGATCCACGGATGCAAAGAAGTGACTTACCGGATCCAAGGCGAGTGAATCTCTATGAATCACTTCGTAATGAAGGTGAGGGGCGAATGAGTTGCCTGAGACTCCCACATATCCGATTCTTGTGCCTTTCTTCACAACCCTGCCCTTGCTTACTTCGATGTCTGCAAGGTGGGCATACCTTGTCTTGTAGCCGTTTCTGTGGTCTATGGTAACCACGTTACCCAATCCTTTCCTGGATCTTACGATTTCGGAAACCACTCCGTTTGCAGAAGCAAGGACGGGTTCTCCTGACGGTCCTATCATATCAAGCCCATTGTGCCTTACCTTCACTTTGTAGAATGGGTTCACCTTGTCTCCGGTCGACGCTCCGGTCTGAGCGAAGGAGAACTTCTTCAGAGGAAGGGTCATCGGAGGAATGACGATTGTGTCGTTCTTCAGCAGAGAGGCTATCTCCATGAAGTTCTTCTCGATCCGGGCTGCCTTGGCTTCCAGTCCGCATAGCCTTTCTTCAGTCGCCTTTACGATCTGTCTGTCCGGGATGGTGTCGAGTCCCGAAAGGACATCTATTGACTTGATCGGATCCACATTCGGTGCCGAAGAGTGGAAGATCTCTTCATATATCCTGTCGTCCTTTATCGTGAGGCCTTCCACTACATCCGAAAGGAGCCTCTCCTTCTCTTCAAGCATAGGGAGGTCTTCCGCATATGCTCTGTTCTCCTGCCTCAGCCTCTTCTCTTCATCTGTGCTGAATACCATTGCGAAAAGGATGTAGTAAAGCACCGCCATCGACAATGACGCCAAAAGACCGATCAGGATCCTGCGCAGTATCACCCATCCTGATGTCTTCGCCTTCTTCAGCTTGTAGCTGTCATCAAGTATGTACTGACCTCTCATTACCTGTTCCTTTTCCTGTGTGACGGATGCAGCGTTATCTTCTGTGAAGCGTCCGCGGTGTTCTGTACCATTGTTGCGTATTCTTCCGGAGTGATGGTGAGGTCGAAATAGTTGGCAGGATTTACGTGACGGTCCTTGTAGAGGACTTCATAGTGCAGGTGGGGGCCTGAAGACCTTCCTGAGTTGCCGCTTATTCCGATGCACTCTCCGCGCTTTATCTTCATGCCCTCGGCCACACCGATGGTCTTCAAGTGTGCATATCTGGTCTTGTATCCGAATCCATGATCGATAAGCACCTGGTTGCCATAGCCGAACAGCTCGAACTTCACGTCGAGCACGACGCCATCTCCTGTCGCATATACCGGGTTTCCCGGCTTGAGTGCGAAATCTACACCAGTGTGCTGCCTGGTCCTTCCTGTAAACGGGTCAGACCTGTATCCGAAGCGGCTCGAAAGCCTGTAGATTCTGGTGTCCGGCGTTATCGGCGGTATGGCAGGAATGCAGGAAGCCATGTCTCCTGCGCGCTTCGAAAGATGTGCGATCTCGTCAAATGACTTGCTCTGGATATATGCTTTCTTGGTGAGGACGTCGATCCTTACCGCAGTGTTCTTGAGTATTCCGTTGGAGTAGTGTGCGTATCGGTTCACACCTCCGAATCCGGCATTGCGGACGTCGGAAGGGATTTCGTTCATACCGAAAATCGAGCGGTAGATGCCGTCATCCCTCATCTGAAGTGTCGAGAGGACATTGTCGTATCTGTCGAGCTGTCTGTTAAGGACCTCGGTTCTGGAGACGAGCTCGGCGTTGGTCTTCTTAAGCAGAAGCGTCTTTGGCAGTTCGAGGCCGAGGACGGAGGTGTACAGCCAGAAGTACAGCGTCGCAAGCCCGATGCTGCATGCGAAAAACGCTAAAGACTTCAGGATGCGTGATTTCCTTGAAGCCTTCTCCACTTCGTAGATGAGCGTCTTGGGGTTGAATATGTATCGTTTCTTCTTGGCCATAATCGCACAAAGGTAATTAAAATCCGCGATACTTCTATAAAAAATATTATTTTCAATAAAAAGGGCGAGAAAAGCGCTCCGTTGTTCGGCATTGTCGGAAATTTAATGTATTTTTGCAGGCTATTATGTCCGCACGTGTGCGGGGCTTTTTAATCGGAATAAAATGACAACAGATATGACTTCAAAGGAAATTAGAAAAGCTTTTTTGGATTTCTTTGCTTCAAAGGGCCATCAGATCGTGCCTTCTGCACCGATGGTTGTAAAGAATGATCCGACACTGATGTTTACCAATGCAGGTATGAACCAGTTCAAGGACTGGTTCCTCGGCAACAGCCCTGCAAAATGGAAGAGAGTGGCTGACAGCCAGAAATGTCTCCGCGTAAGCGGAAAGCACAATGACCTCGAGGAGGTTGGACGAGACACTTACCACCACACAATGTTCGAGATGCTCGGTAACTGGAGCTTCGGAGATTATTTCAAGGTTGAGGCTATCGACTGGGCATGGGAACTTCTTACCGAGGTGTACAAGCTTGATAAGGACAGACTTTATGCGACAGTGTTCGAGGGTTCGGAGGCTGACGGCACTACACTTGACGTAGAGGCTATGGAGGCTTGGAAGAAGCATCTTCCAGAGGATCGTATCCTTCTCGGAAACAAGAAGGACAATTTCTGGGAAATGGGTGATACAGGCCCATGCGGTCCATGCTCGGAGATTCACATTGACCTCAGAAGCGACGAGGAGAGGGCAGCCGTGCCAGGTGCATCTCTCGTGAATAAGGACCATCATCTCGTGATCGAGATCTGGAACAACGTGTTCATGCAGTACAACCGCAAGGCAAGCGGCGAACTTGAGCTTCTCCCTAACAAGAACGTGGATACAGGAATGGGCTTCGAGCGTCTCTGCATGGCGCTTCAGGGAAAGAAGTCAAACTATGATACAGACGTGTTCACCGGAATGATTTCAAAGATTGAGGAGCTTTCGGGACACAAATACGGCAATACTGTAGAGGAGGATATCGCAATGCGCGTGATTGCTGACCATATCCGTGCAATCAGCTTCTCTATCGCTGACGGACAGCTTCCTTCAAACGTGAAGGCAGGTTATGTCATCCGCCGTATCCTTCGCCGTGCAGTACGCTATGGATATACATTCCTCGGCTTTAACGAGCCTTTCATCTGCCGTCTTGTGCAGCAGCTCGTTGATGACATGGGCGAGTTCTATCCTGAGATCGTGAAGCAGCAGACCCTCATCGAGCGTGTCATCAAGGAGGAGGAGATGGCTTTCCTTCGTACTCTTGACAGGGGTATCCGCCTGATGGACAACATTATGGCAAAGTCAGCCGAGACAAAGCTCATTTCAGGTGAGGATGCTTTCGTGCTTTATGATACATTCGGTTTTCCTATCGACCTTTCTGAGCTCATCGCTTCGGAGAAGGGTTACAGAATTGATCTTGAAGGATTCCAGTCGGAGCTTCAGAAGCAGAAGGACAGAGCGCGTAACGCAACAGCAATCGAGTCTGGAGACTGGGTTGAGTTCACTCACTGCGACAATATCGAGTTCCTTGGCTATGACTGCACTGAGCTTGAGGGTGTCCAGCTTACACGCCACCGTACAGTGAAGGCTAAGAACAAGACAATGTATCAGCTCGTATTTGAGCGTACCCCGTTCTATGCAGAGATGGGTGGCCAGGTAGGAGATACCGGCTACATCCTTTCTGAGAGCGGCGAGAAGATCAGCATCATCAACACAATCAAGGAGAACAATCTTACAATCCACGTTGCTGAGCGTATTCCTGCAGACTGCACCGAGAGCTTCAGCCTTCATGTTGATGCAGAGAGAAGAAACCAGATCGAGAACAACCATACTGCAACCCACCTTCTTCACCAGGCTCTCCGTGAAATTCTCGGAACACATGTCGAGCAGAAGGGTTCATATGTCTGCGACAGGAACTTCCGTTTCGACTTCTCGCATTTCGAGAAGCTCAGCCAGGAGCAGATCGCTCTCGTGGAGAACAGAGTGAATGCACTCATCCGTGCAAACTATCCTCTTGATGAGAATCGCAATGCAACCATGGAGGAGGCTCAGGAGATGGGCGCAATGGCCCTCTTCGGAGAGAAGTACGGTGACAAGGTGCGCGTGGTGAAGTTCGGTCAGTCATGTGAGCTTTGCGGCGGTACACATGCTGCAGCTACAGGCCAGATCGGATTCTTCAAGATTACAGGTGAGTCGGCAATCGCTGCCGGTGTCCGTCGTATCGAGGCTGTGACAGGCGTCGCTGCAGAGGAGCTTGTAAGCGGAATGGAGGAGACAATCCGCGTTGCCAAGTCATTCTTCAACAATGTCCCTGACCTTGCCGGTGCGATACGTAAGATGGTTGAGGAGAATGAGGCATTCAAGAAGCAGATGGAGGAGATTGCCAAAGAGAAGACAGTCGCTCTCAAGAACAGTCTCAAGAATATGGGTGAGGCTATCAACGGAGTGAATGTTGTCAAGATCGCAACAGAGATGGATCCTGTAATGCTCAAGAACGCAGCGTTCATGCTTCAGAAGGAGACTGAGAACTTTGTGATTGCGGCTGCATTCGAGGCGGCTGGCAAGCCACAGCTTCTCATGATGTACTCTGACGACCTTGTAAAGGCAGGTCGCAATGCGGGCGCGGATGTACGTGAGGCTGCCAAGCTCATTCAGGGTGGCGGCGGCGGACAGCCAGGTCTTGCAACAGCAGGTGGAAAGAACCCTGACGGCCTCAAGGATGCTCTTGCAAAGCTCGTTGAGTCAGCAACTAAGTAATGAAGAAACTTGACAGATTCATATTAAAGTCATTCATAGGACCGTTCGTGGCGATCCTTCTGGTCGTCGTGTTCATTCTTGTGATGCAGTTCCTCTGGCTCTATATTGATGAGCTGGTGGGAAAGGGACTGAGTCTCAAGGTGATCCTGGAGTTCCTGGGTTGGGGTAGCGTCACTATGCTGCCGCTGTCCCTTCCTCTTGCGACTCTTCTTGCTTCAATGATGACGCTGGGAACGCTCGGACAGAACAACGAGCTCCTGGCCATCAAGGCTGCGGGAGTTTCGCTCCAGAGAGTCCTGATGCCTTTGGGCGCCGCGTGTCTTGTGGTCAGCATCGGCGCTTTCTTCGTGTCGAATGACCTCATGCCGGTGGCGTTCAACAAGATCTACACGCTCAGAGATGACATCGGCAAGACCAAGGAGGAAATCAAGATTCCTACGGGAACCTTCTACAACGGAATTGAAGGCTACATTCTGCGTGTCAACGAGAGAAATGACGAGACCGGAGTAATGCACGGCGTGATGGTCTACAACCATACTGCCAACAAAGGCAACGTCAGCCTCACCATTGCAGATTCGGCAATGATGAAGATGTCGAAGGACAAGAGTTTCCTGTCGTTTACGCTCTATGACGGAGCCAATTACGAGGAGACCAACAAGAAGAGCTACAGAGACACTACGCTTCAGCTTCAGAAGATAGATTTCACAAGACAGGAACTGTATATCCCGCTTGAAAACTATGCTTTCGAGAAATCGGATTCGGCCCGTTTCGACGATGAGGTGAAGTCTATGAATCTCAAGCAGCTTTATCACGGCCAGGATTCCATCGGAAACCTGAACTCCGCAGCCATGGCGGATAATGTGAAGGCGATGTTGAGGCTTCGCAATCTGCGTTACAACGACCAGCTTGATTCAGCAGTCGTTGCAAGCAGGACGACTCCTTTCGTCATGAAGGAAGGGGAGAACTGGAAGGATCTGGACATTGAGATCAATGCCTTGACCAAGGCAAAGGAGCATGCAGATGAGATGCAGGTCATCCTCAGTTCATATTCACGTGAACGTTTCCATTATACATTCACTCTTCGAAGAATAGACATCGAGATACTCAAGAAGTTCGCTCTTTCTGTGGCGTGTCTGATCTTCTTCTTCATCGGTGCACCTTTGGGAGCGCTCATCAGGAAGGGAGGTCTCGGAACACCTGCTATCATTTCGGTGCTCTTCTTCGTGGCATATTGGGTAATCGACATTTCCGGAACCAAACTTGCCCGTGACGGAGCGGTAGGTCCTTTCCATGGAGTGTTCATATCGACTTACATACTTTTCCCGACGGGACTCTACCTTACATGGAAGGCCATCAATGACTCTTCTGTGTTCAATATGGATGCAATAAAGAGTATTTTCAGAAAGATAAAGATCAAGATAATGGGTATTTTCAAGAAGACTCGAATCGTATATATGGGTACTCCGGAGTTTGCAGTCGCTCCTCTGGATGCTCTCAGAAAGAATGGCTTTGATGTCGTGGGAATAGTTACCGTTGCCGATAAGGCCAGCGGACGCGGCCTCAAGGTAAATGAAAGCGCCGTGAAGAAATATGCTGTGGAAAACAACATCCCAGTCCTTCAGCCGCTTTCTCTCAAGGACCCTGAATTCCTTGATGCGCTTAAGGCATGGAAGCCGGATCTTTTTGTTGTCGTGGCATTCCGAATGCTTCCTAAGGTTGTTTGGGAGATTCCAAAGCTCGGAACATTCAACCTCCATGCTGCTCTCCTTCCTCAGTATCGTGGTGCTGCGCCTATCAACTGGGCTGTGATCAACGGTGACAAGGCGACAGGTGTCACTACCTTCATGATTGATGAAGGAATGGATACCGGAAAGATCATGTACAGGGAGCAGTGCCTCATCGGTCCGGATGAGACCGTCGGCGAGGTTCATGACAAACTTATGGAGCTGGGATCTGCACTTGTCGTGCAGACAGTGGAGGCAATAATCGACAGAAGTGTCGAGTATCGTGTTCAGAGAAGCTTCATCCAGGGTTCTGAAATCCTCAGGCCTGCACCGAAGCTCACCCGCGAGCTCTGCCATATAGACTGGAACGGAAAGACGAAGCATATATATAATCTTATACGAGGCCTCAGTCCATATCCTGCTGCCTTTACGGAACTCGTAAAGGATGATAAGGTCCTTCAGATGAAGATTTACAGGACAGTCAAGGTTGCAGATGAGGATTATGCTGCAATGCTTGCTGCAAACGGACTGGATAAGGCTGCTCCTGGAACAGTGCTCTCGGACGGCAAGACTTATCTTGCATTCGCGACTGCAGACGGAGCCATATCCGTGACCGAACTTCAGCTTTCGGGCAAGAAGAAGATGGGCGTCAAGGATTTCCTCATCGGATTCCGTGACCCTGCATCCTATACTACGACTCAAGGTACATCTTCTCAGATAACAGGCAAAAAGGCATAGCATATGGGCAGAAGCATCGTCATATTGTGTGATGGGGTATTCCCGAAGACGGAATATCCGCGATACCTCCTGAGGTATGCGGACTTTATCATCTGCTGTGACGGAGCCCTTGTCAAGTTCCTCCGTAACTCGAAGTCCGTTTTTGGTGAAGACAGACTTCCGGATCTTGTGATAGGTGATATGGACACTCTTTCTGCATCCATGCAGAAGAAATATCGCGACATCATAATAAAGGAGGATGAGCAGGAGCATAATGACCAGACCAAGGCTGTCAGATGGGCAGTGAATAACATTCCTGATCTGGAACATATATATATATTAGGTGCAACTGGCGGGCGTCCGGAGCACACTATAGGCAATGCCGGTCTGCTGATGGAATACACCAGGATGTTTCCGTTGGAAGAGAAGGAGATTACTGTCGAGTCCGTCTCGGATCACGGCACTATGTTTCCTGTGACGGATACTGTATCCCTTGATTGTGGAGAGGGCAGGCAGATCTCGGTATTCAGCCCCGACACTACCTTGAAAATAAAGTCTCAAGGTCTGCAGTGGCCGACTGATGACGTAGTCTTTGACAATTGGTGGAAAGCCACTCTGAACCGGGCATCTCAGGATACTGTGACGCTGGAATTCAGCCATAGGTCTCTCGCACTTGTAATGATGAACTAAACCTCAGTTTATGGACAACACTAAATATTTTCCAGCCGTAGAAGACATTCAGAAGGCTTCCGGCGTCCTCGAGGAGATACTTGAACCTACTCCTCTTCAGAAGAATCCGAATCTGTCGGACGTTTATGATGCACAGGTGTACCTCAAGCGTGAGGACCTTCAGATGGTCCGTTCATACAAGATACGTGGTGCATACAACAAGATCCGCTCGATAGCTCCGGGGGTGCTGAAGTATGGAATCGTGTGCGCAAGTGCCGGTAACCATGCCCAGGGAGTCGCATTCTCCTGCAATAAGCTTCATATCATGGGATCGATCTATATGCCTGTCACAACTCCAAGGCAGAAGATCGAGCAGGTAAGGATGTTCGGTAAGGAATATATTGACATTGTTCTTGTCGGTGACACTTTTGATGCTGCCAATGCTGCGGCAATCGAATATGCAAAGAAGAGCGGCAAGACATTCATTCCTCCGTTTGATGACCAGAAGATCATCGAAGGCCAGGGAACCATCGGTTATGAGATTCTTTCTCAGGCCAAGGTCGCGCCGGATTATGTCTTCGTCCCTATCGGCGGCGGTGGACTTGCTTCCGGAGTCGGCGCCTACATCAAGACACTTTCACCTCAGACTAAGGTCATCGGTGTAGAACCGGCAGGCGCTCCCTGCATGAAGGTGGCTATCGAGAAAGGTGAGGTCATCGAGCTCGAGCAGATAAACAAGTTTGTTGACGGAGCTGCAGTGAAGAAGGCCGGAAAGCTTACTTATGAGATATGCAAGGACGTGCTTGACGATATCATAACTGTTCCGGAAGGTGCAGTATGTACATCCATCATCAATCTTTACAACAAGAGCGCTATCGTAGTTGAGCCGGCAGGTGCACTTTCGATAGCTGCCCTTAAGTTCTATTCCGAGGAAATAAAGGGCAAGAATGTTGTCTGCATAGTCAGCGGAAGCAACAATGATATCACCAGAATGGAGGAGATCCGTGAGAAATCCCTGATATACGAGGGGCTCAAGCATTACTTCATTGTAAACTTCCCGCAGAAGCCTGGTGCAGTGCTCTCATTCATACGTGACATCATCGGACCTACAGATGACCTTGTATACATTCAATACATCAAGAAGACAAACAAGGAGGAGGGTCCTGCCCTTATCGGTATTGAGGTCGCTTCCAAGGAAGATTTCAAGGCTCTGATGAGGCGTCTGGATGCAAATAACGTCAATTACGAATACATTAACGAAAACGATAAACTGTTTGAAATACTTATCTGATATGGACTGGAAATCACTTACCTTTTCTTACACCAAGACGAATACGATGTTGTGCACTTTCTATCGCAATGGAGCCTGGACTCCAGTGGAAAGCCGCACAGATGACACACTCGCCCTCAGTGCTTTCGCCGGCGCTCTTCATTATGGAATCGAGTGCTTCGAAGGTCTCAAGGCTTTCAGGGGCAAGGATGGCAAGGTCCGTCTTTTCAGACCGGAGGAAAATGCTTTGCGTCTCCGCAGGTCTGCTGAGTTCCTTGGTATAGAGGCTCCTTCAGTAGAGGTCTTCGTAGAGTTGTGCAAACAGGCGGTAAGAGAGAACATCGAGTTTCTTCCTCCATACGAAAGCCGCGCATCGCTGTATCTCAGACCTACTCTCATCGGTTGTAATCCTCAGCTTGGAGTGGCGTCTTCGGCTGAGAGCATGTTCATGGTGCTCTGTTCCCCAGTCGGTGCATATACAGGTGGCAATCTGGAACCTGTCAACTGTGTAATTGCAAGAAACTATGACAGGGCGGCACCTCATGGAACAGGATCACACAAGGTTGGCGGCAACTATGCGACCTCTCTTTGCTCCCTCAACATTGCCCACAGGCAGGGATATAAGGCGGTGCTTTATGTGACTCCGGATCAGAGAGACCATATTGATGAATTCAATTCATCGAATTTCTTCGCAATCAAGGGCAACAGCTACATCACTCCTAAGTCAGGTTCTATCCTGCCTTCAATCACAAACAAGTCTCTTGAGGAGGCTGCGGCATATCTTGGAATGACCGTGGAGAGAAGGCCGGTTGCAATCGAAGAGCTTTCGACTTTTGACGAGGTGGGAGAGTGCGGTACTGCGGTTGTCATCACTCCTGTTTCACATCTTGATGACAAGCCTTTCCTTGAATCAGAGGAAGTTACACGCTATACATATGTAGAGGAAGGCTGTGGTCCAAAGAGCCAGCGCCTCTATGACTTCATCACCGGAATCCAGTACGCGGAAATCGAAGACCCGTTCGGCTGGAATGTGGAAGTGGAACTGTAAAATGGCATCATGTATAGTGACGACAAGATAATAGAAGGGATCATAAAGAGTGATGCGGAAGCGTATAGAATGCTGTTCCGCCGCTATTATGTTGTCGTCCGCAATTTCATACAGAAACTCATCAAGGATTCTGACACCGCAGAGGATATCGCGCAGAATATTTTCCTGAAGATATGGAAAGGGCGTCATTGCCTGGACTCCAAGCGTTCCATAAAGAGTCTTCTGTTTGTGATGGCGAAGAATGAGTCACTGAATTTTCTCAAATCACTGAAGCGTATAGAAGAGCGAAGGGTTGATTTATTTGAAAATGTGATCGACAATAATTCTGTGACGGATATAATGGACGCGGTGGAACTGGACCGTAACATTTACAGATCCTTGAACTTGATGCCGGAACAACGGCGGAGGGTGTTTGTTCTGAGCAGATATCGAAATATGTCCAATGAGGAAATAGCCGCACTGCTGAAACTCAGTAAAAGAACAGTAGAAGGGCATATTTCGGAAGCATTGAAAGATTTGCGTAAATCCGTGAATTAGGATTTACGCAAATTTTTCATTTTTATCCACGTGTAAATATTGTTTCAGTTGTATTAATAATAGCATTGATTTTTTTATGGCAGATTTAAAACGTTATCTGGACGGGCACATGTCACCGGAAGAAGAGAGGGAATTCCGTAATCTTCTGGGTGAGGATTGTCCGGACCCGAATCTGGACAAAGAACTTGAAGATTACTTCAATTCAATGGAAGACAATGATGTCCAGTTGGCAGACTCAGCCTATCTTAAAGCGGAAAAGACCTTGGGAATCAGAGGGCTCCGTATAGGCAGGAAAGTGCTGCGATGGACTATGAACATAGCGACCGTTGCTGCTGTGTTCGTCGTTGCGTTCCTTCTCTACGACCGGATGTATCTTGTTGAGGATGTCCAGTGGATCGAGAAGCGGGTAGAACATGGTGAAATCGTATCATTGCTTCTTCCCGATGGTTCTCATCTATACATGAACTCAGGCAGCCGTGTCACTTATCCTGAAAGATTTGAAGGCAAAACCCGTCAGATCTTTGTGGATGGAGAAATTTATGCCGACATCGCCAAGGATCCTGAGCACCCTTTCATCATCAACTCCGGTGACGTGTCTGTGGATGTGCTGGGTACTACATTCAATATGAAATCCTTCAGCGATGCAGAGTGTGTGGAGGTCATTCTTCTTGAAGGCTCGGTCCGCTTTAATGTGCTCGAGGATACACATCGCAATGAGATGGTGATGAGGCCGGGCAATATGCTTCAGTATCACAGGAGCTCGGGCAAGATTGATCTTGATGTCTTTCCGAAGGACAAGTACAGTGCATTCTACAAGAACCGCTCCCTCCATTTCTTCAATATCACTCTCGAAGACATTACCGAGGATCTTGAGCGGCTGTTCTGTACCAAGATAGTGATTCTCAATGAGGATCTGGCCAAGAAAAAATATTTCGCATGCTTCGGAAACAATGAATCTCTGGATGAGATTCTGAATGCAATCAATGCCGATAAAAAAATCAAGATACGTAAGAAAGAAGGTGTAATTTACCTCAAATAACTATTAATTATTAATACAACTAAAACAATTGATCATGAGAAACAATTTATGCAGTTGGCTCGTGGCTCTGATGATGATTGTGCCTTCGGTACTTTCAGCTCAGAATATCGATCTCAAACTGAAAAATGTGACTGTTCAGGATGCAATCACAATATTGCACCAGAACGAAAGTTACTCGATCATCGTCAGTGCTGATGACGTGAATCTCAAGCAGAAGATTTCCATCAATGCGGAGAATGCTCAGATTCAGCAGGTCCTGGAGCAGATTTTTGCTGGACAGGATGTGACTTGGACCATTAACGGCAAGTCGATATCGGTAACAAAGAATGCTCCTGTTACAGTGGCGAAAAGAACTGTGAAGGGACAGGTTGTCGATCAGAAGGGAGAACCTCTTGCCGGTGCAACAATTCTGATTGGCAAAATAGGTCATCTTACTGACCTTGATGGAAATTTTTCTTTTGAAATCACATCTTTCCCAGCAAGACTTGACGTTTCATTCATCGGTTTTGCAGACCAGTCCATCACTTTGGCAGGAACTGAGCCGATGCCGCTTTCAATCATTCTTGATGAGGAAAGAAATGTTCTTGACGATGTGGTGGTAGTCGGTTATGCTTCCATGAAGAAGCGTGATCTCGTAGGTGCAGTTGACATGGTTGACAGTAAGGTGATCGGTGACCGTTCCAACGGCAACCTCGCTCGTTCGCTTCAGGGTGAGATCCCAGGCTTGAACATCCAGTTCAACGACTCTAAGCCATCACGTTCTGCCAGCTTCAATGTCAGAGGTGAGACTTCTATCGGTTCAGGCGGATCTGCGCTTGTGCTCGTTGACGGTGTCGAGGGTGACCTCAACTCGATCAACCCTCAGGATGTGGCGTCAGTGTCTGTACTTAAGGATGCGTCTTCAACTGCTGTCTACGGTGCGCGTGGTGCATTCGGTGTGATCCTCGTCACTACAAAGAATCCTGACAAGGGAAGACCAGTCATCAATTACAGCGGTTCGGTTTCTGTCAACAGAAGAACAGTCGTGCCGGATATCATCACTGACGGTCTTACATTCGTTAACTGGTGGAAGGATGCGTATAATGGATATTATAACGGAACCAAGGCTTTGCCTGACCACATCGACTCTACCGTTCCATATACAGACGCAATCTATGAGGAACTCCTTCGCCGCAGAAACAATCCAAACCTTGCGGACGTGACTGCACTCGAGGGACACAGTTCATTCGGATGGGCATACTACGGATCTACAAACTGGTATGACCTCTTCTACAAGGATGTAAACCTTTCTACAGAGCACAATCTCTCAGTCTCAGGCGGTAATGAGCATGCAGACTACTATGTTTCAGGACGCTTCTATAATATGGACGGTATCTATAGGGTAGGTAATGAGGATTTCAAGAAATATGACCTCCGTGCAAAGGGTACACTCAAGGTAAGACCTTGGTTCAAGATTACAAACAACATCTCAATGTCTGTAAGCAATCAGTATGAGCCAAAGCATCCGAGAAACAACTTTGCAGTTCAGAGAGCGCTCAACCACGTAGGTATGCCTCTTTCACCTGTGAAGAACCCTGACGGAACATGGACAGAGGCGGCTGCCGTTACCGGTTATGCTTCATTCTGCGAGGGAACATCTTACAGAACCAACGATTACGTTTACCTGAGAGAGAAGATCTCTGCAGATATCGATATCGTCAAGGATGTCCTCAAGCTTCAGGCAGACTACTCATTCAACTATACTACACGTACAAGAATCGACGTTCAGACTCCTGTAGAATATTCAAACCGTCCTGGTCAGATCCAGCTTGAGTCAGCTTCGGCAGGTGAGTCTCTTACTCAGAACGAGTACAAGACAAGATATCAGGCGTCTAACATCTATCTGACATATAACCCTGATCTCGGTGAGAATCACAATCTTAATGTCCTCGTAGGCTATAATGTGGAGGATAAGAGATATCAGACACTTACTGTTTCCCAGATGGATATGATTACCACCAGCAAGCCGTCGTTCTCTCTCATGCAGGGAGTTGCTGATGCGCCTTCTGCAGGTGGTTGGACATGGGCTTATATGGGAGCATTCTTCCGTGTGAACTATGGATTCAAGAGCAGATATCTTGTTGAAGTGAGCGGACGTTATGACGGATCGTCAAAGTTCCCTACCTATTCAAGATGGGGATTCTTCCCTTCAGCTTCAGCGGCATGGGTGCTTTCAGAGGAGCCTTGGATGAAGTGGTCAAGAAATGTCCTTGACATCGCCAAAATCAGAATCTCTGCCGGTTCAATGGGTAACGGTAATGTAGATCCATATTCTTATACATCTGAAATGGCTGTCAAGACTGCTACAGATGTCATTCTTGGTGGTGCATATCCTGTATATACAAGCGTAGGAACAACTGTTCCGGTGTCATTGACATGGGAGACAGCTACAACTTATGATATCGGACTCGATCTCGGATTCTTCAACAACCGACTTTCTTTCACAGGTGATATGTATCGTCGCTACACCACAGACATGTATACTCCTGCAAGCTCGCTTCCTGCAGTGTTCGGAACAAGCGCTCCAAAGGGTAACAATGCAGAGATGATGACAAACGGTTGGGAACTCTCGCTTTCATGGAGAGATGAGTTCAATCTTGGGGGCAAACCGTTCAGCTATAGCGTGAAGGGTATGGTCTGGGACAATGTCTCAAAGATCACCAAGTATGAGAATGCAACCGGTAGCCTTGGAACAGTTGCGAATTACATCAAGAATGGTGGTACTCCATCAAATTATTATGTAGGCATGACTGTAGGAGAAATCTGGGGATATACAATTGCAGGTCTCTTCAAGGACCAGGAGGATATTGATAACTCAGCAGTTCACAACTTCCAGCAGGCATCAGACAAGATTACCAGACCTGGTCAGGTAAAGGTTGTAGACCTTGATGGTTCTGGCGTTATCGATCCAGGTGAATTCAAGGTAAATGACCATGGTGACCTCAGCATCATCGGTAACCAGCAGGCACGTTACAGATTCGGTATCAACCTTGCGGCAAACTGGAACGGAATCGGTCTTTCTGTATTCCTCCAGGGTGTCGGTAAGAGAGATTGGTATCCTGGTTCTGACGCAGGTTATTTCTGGGGTAAGTACGGACGTCCGTTCTTCTCGTTCATTCCTGCCATCCACAATTATACTGATGACATGTATGACCCTGAGAAGAATAACTGGGACACAGCATACTGGCCAAGGATCACATCTTATCAGTCAAATGCGACAAACAACTGGACAAAGGTTCTCGAGGTTCCTAATACAAGATATATCCAGAATGCGGCATATGTCCGCGTGAAGAATATCCAGGTGGACTATTCATTCAATAAGAAGGTATGTGAGAAGCTGCATCTTCAGGGTCTCAAGCTCTATCTTACAGCTGAGAATCCATTCTGCTACACACCTCTTCACAAGTATGCCCCTAACTTCGATCCTGAAGGATTGTCATATGACACAGACTTCGCTTCAGCGGCACAGGGATATACATATCCAATCTTGAAGACCTTCACATTCGGTATTAATGTAACATTCTAAAGGGAGGATACAGAAATGAAAAAATACATATTGATACTCATGGCTGTATGTCTGGCCGCTGTTTCCTGCAACGGCTTCCTTGAGCAGCCGAACCCAAATAAGATCGAGAGCGAATACTATTTCACAGATGAGGCTTCACTTGAGATCTACACCAACGGATTCATCAGAAGCTACGCATCCACAATCGATGACATCTTCAGCGGAGACAAGTATTCCGACACTCATTCATGGGATGGACAGGCATCTTATTTCATGGACAACTACAGGGCTGAGGATGCCACAAACTGGACTACATCAAACTGGTCGTCTCTCAGATCGATCAACTACTACCTTGACAATATGCGCAAGGCCTCTGCATCAGAAGCAATCCTTAACCACTATGAGGGTGTAGGACGTTTCTTCAGAGCAATGTTCTATATCAGCAAGCTCCAGACATTTGGTGCAGTACCTTTCTACAGCACTTCCATCGACGCAACTGACACAGAGGCTCTTTACAAGGGCCGTGACAGTCGTGAACTGGTGGCGGCAAAGATTCTCGAGGATCTCAATTATGCCTGCATGCATTGTCTTGATGATGCAAAGTATCGCAATCGCGCATCTTACATCCACAAGTATGTGGCTCTTGCCCTCAAGGCCCGTTATTGCCTTTTCGAGGGAACAATGAGAAAGTATCACACCAACGATCCTTCTACAGGCAAGGCATGGACAGCTGACGAGAGCGAGATGTATCTCAAGGAGTGTGTGGCTGCCTGCGAGGAACTCATGAACTCAGGTGTGTACTCGCTTGCTGACAACCCTGCAGGCCGCAAGACTCAGTATCGTGAGATGTTCACACATGATGACGGATGCGGCGCTTACATGAATGAGTTCATCTGGGCCCGCGATTATGACATTGCAATGGGTGTGACTTATGCAATCAACAACTACATGGTTAACTCTCAGCATGCCAACTATGCATTCACCCGTCAGTTCATCAATACTTATCTGATGGAAGACGGTACTCCGTTCACAACAAAGTACTCGGACTACAATTCGGTACCGTTTGCTGAAGAGTGTACAGGTCGTGACTATCGTCTTGCTCAGACAATCCGTACTCCTGGCTTCACCCGTGACGGCGGCACTACATTCTGGGCTCCGGACGTTACATATTCAAAGACAGGCTATCAGCCTATCAAGTGGCTCGGTGACAACTCTTCGATGGATGCCAACACATCAGCGATCGCAACAGATGCACCTATCATGCGTTATGCAGAGGTACTTCTCAACTATGCTGAGGCAAAGGCTGAACTCGGACAGATGACTGAAGAAGTATGGAACAAGACCATCAAGCCTCTTCGTGAGAGAGCAGGTGTGAAGAGCATCTATCCTACCGAGGCAGACCCATATATGGTCGAGTACTTCCAGAACCGCGTGACTGACAAGTTCGTTCTCGAGGTGCGTCGTGAAAGAGGTGTCGAGCTGGCAATGGAGGGTCTCCGCTATAATGACGTTATCCGCTGGAAGCAGGGAGAACTCTTTGCAAGACCTTGGATAGGTATCTACATCCCATCTGTGGATACACCGCTTGACCTTAACGGTGATACAGTTCCGGAAACTCTTGTGACTGCGAAGTCCACAGTGTCAAAGTATAAGATTCTTTATATTGACGGTGCATCAGAACCTGGTCATAAGCTTTCAGAGGGCACAAAGGGTAATATCCTGCCGGCTACATCTCTTGAGCGTAAATGGCATGATTACAAGTATGTAAAGCCTGTTCCTGCAATAGCAATCACAGAAAACCCTAATCTTTCTCAGAACCCTGGTTGGTAAACAACTCAAAGAAAAACAAAATGAAAAACATATATAAGATATTGGCTACAATTGCTGCATCCGCAGCTTTGTTCTCATGCCAGAAAACAGAGCCTGTATTCCAGATTGAGAATGATGTTCTCAGTGTGGACTGTACAGAGCAGAATGTGCAGCAGTTCATCAAGTGCAGCGGAGCATGGAACGTAGACTGCTCGGAAGTAGATTGGATCACAGTCACTCCTGAGTCCGGTACAGGAAATGGTGTTGATTTTGAATCTTATACACTTAACATAGAGTACAACTCAGGTGCAGAGAGAACAGGTGCATACTATGTCATTTCCAATGGACAGAAACTTTCTGTCGCTGTGACACAGGCTGCATGCGCTTTTGCTTATGGCGAGCTTTCTTTCAGCGGCAACCTTGCGGCAGGAGTTGAGAGCACAGCAACCCTCAAGCTTCTCTATGAGTGCGCTTCAGGTAAGGAGTCAGTTACATTCACTGGTAAGGTTACCAGTGAAAAGGTTACAGGTGTGTCGGTTCCGGAGTTCGTATACGACAAGTTCCTCAAGGGAAAGGGAGAGATCGAAATTCCTGTTGTCGGAAAGCCTAAGGGATCGGGCAAGATTCAGATTGAGCTTTTTGCTGACGGAAAGTCTGTAGGAACTGTTGAAAAGGTCGTGGCGGCTGATGCAAACCTTCCTGAAGGTCTTACCGTAGGCTGGAACTTCTATGCTACAGAAACCAACACTACAGACCTCTGTCTTGCATCGAAGTATAACTACAGCTGGGGTTCAGGTTCACAGGTTGATCCATCTACACTTCCGATCCATCAGCATCGAGTTCTTCCTACATACGGAAACGGTGATGCATACCTTACTGTCGTAGGACCGAATGTAGCTAACTGGACATTCAACCCAAGCATCCAGGCAAACGGAATGCTCGTGAATGACTACTGGCTCTGCGTAATGCCAGTCAGAAACGTTAAGCCTACTCACAAGGTGACATTCGAGGCTGCGGCCGGCGGTGCAGGTTCAGGCCCGGGATATTACGTGATCGAGTACTCTGCAGACGGTACAAACTGGATTGAGGCTCCTGGTGCAACAACCATGACCTTCGGTACCAAGTCAGGTCCGGTGCATGTGTATGCAACTCCTGAGAACGCATCAGGCGACAGAAAGAAGTACGATAAGGCAACAGACACTTCATACAGGAAATATGAGTTTGCCCTCTCCGGAATCAATCCTATCTCAGACGGTACGATTTATTTCAGAATGAGATTGTCTATCGACTTGAGAATCAATCCTGGTGAAAACTTCCTCGGAATCGGTGCCGGCAAGTGGGGTGATATGAAGGGTATTGAAATCAACTTCGTCGAGGAGTAATCTATGCAAATCAAGAAAATATTGGCAGTTGTTCTGATGGCCTTTCTCGCATCTTGCGAGAAAGTGCCTCAGACACCTCCCAATACAGGTAAGAAACCCGAGGTTACAGAGGGTGTGTACAAGGTGGTTGCTCATAGAGGCGGTTATCTTGAATGCAATCGCCCGGACTGTTCAATCTCATCGTTGAAATATGCCATAAACATCGGATGCTGGGGCTCAGAGTGTGACATATGCATTACAGGAGACAATAATGTTCTGGTAGCGCATCCTAAGGCAGGGTATCTGATCAATGGGCTTACTCCCTATGATCACACCTTGAATGAACTCAGGGCAGCCGGTACTCTTGCAAACGGCGAACAATTGCCGACTCTTCAGGATTTCCTGAAAGTCATTCTTGACAAGGAGCAGAATCCGCATGGGATGATACTTCAGCTGGACTGCAAGAGGTTGACAAAGGATGGTAAAGAGATCGATGTAAATCATACCATACGGGCAATCAGGAGGTCATGCGAGATCATTCAGGAGATGAAGGCACAGAAGATGGTGGAGTTTCTGATACCTACAGGAACCGACATATTCAATGCCGTGAACAGCCTTGTCATAGATCAGTACGGCATCTTTCTGGCATGGGCGACCTGCACCAATCCTGTAAGATACGGTAAGGCCGGGGCACAGTTGAATTACGTTAAGGTCCTGGGCGAAGGAACGACATATACGCCGGAGGATTACTTTACTTCAGGAGTCCCTTTGGTTCTGTATGGTATTGATGATGAAGAACAGATGGAACTGGTTCTGCCATACTATCAGAGTCTCAAGGCAATATTTACAAACTATCCTGCAGCTTTGATAAAGAAACTCAAGGCTAAGGGATATCAATAACTGTTATGATGAAAACAAGAATCATACTTTTAGCAGTCATGCTGATGTGGGCTGTTCTTGGCGGATGTGAAACAAAGTATGTTACGCCGCCTAACAAGCCCAAGGATCCGGAACCGGAATATGAAGTTCCGGAAGGCCAGGATAAGCTTTCTTTCCGACTGATGTCGTTCAATATCAGAGAGTCAACTGCGGAAGTCGCTGGAAATGAATGGAGCCGCAGACAAGGTGCGGTGTACAGGATGTTTCAGGACATAAATCCGGATATCGTGGCTTTCCAGGAACTCCGCAGGGAACAGTATAAGTATCTCAAGGAGAAGTTCGGTGCTGAGTACACATTCTTTACTTATGCTAAGGATGGAAAGCTTGCAAGCGGAAGAGTGGCAGACATTAAGGATGACACATCGTTCGCAAATGGCGGACAGCGTCAGGCCTATATGATCAGAACCTCAATGTTCGAGATGCTTGAATGGGGAAGATACTGGTTCAGTGAAACTCCGGATAAGTCATCATACAGCTGGGATGCCGGCACCCCTAAGCTGACACTTTGGCTTAAGATGAAGGCGAAGGCTACCGGCAAGGAGTTCTGGATCTTCAATACCCATTTCTTCCCAAGTGGAGATGTAGGAAAACTTCATTGTACCCTCATGTCTGTGGAACGCATGAAGCAGGCTGTCGGCGACACTACAAAAGAAGGCAAGGGTACAAATGACAAGACCATCTTCTTCTGCGCGGACTGCAATATGGAATATGCTGACGGTCAGAACAGGCTGGCTGCAATGAAAGACTGGATGTGGCATGGCAATGTCAATGCTCCTCAGCGTGACGATTCCAAGACTTATTCAGGATTCCGTGACAATCCGGCAACATGGACTACCATTGACCATATATTCTACAGAAATGCAGTCAACAAGGGTTACAAGGTTGTCGATGATGAGACAAAATATGGCGTGAGATTCATCTCAGACCATTTCCCAATCTATGTAGACTTCGAAATGTAGTGTTATATAGTTTTTAGTTAGTTCTGTACGCGGTGGCAGTTTTTCGCTCCACCGCGTACATTGTACGCCCAGCATGGGCATGTTCTAACGGGTGAAAGTCCCCAATGCGCCCCAATGACGGGAAGCATATAGCCAAAGGCAAGGGTGTCCATCGTGAGGTGGAATCTGAAGGAAGCTGGCGGCAAAAGTCTGGCCTGA
>JBGUTV010000041.1:0-40864 GCA_045133255.1 Candidatus Cryptobacteroides sp. | reverse complement strand
CCATACCTTATTGTCTTGGAAGAATTACTTCTTCTTTGCGTATCTCTGATAGAATTTATCAACACGACCTGCTGTGTCAACGAGCTTCATCTTACCAGTGTAGAATGGATGTGAAGTGTTAGAGATTTCGAGTTTTACTACTGGGTACTCAACGCCCTCGATCTCGATTGTCTCCTTGGTGTTCGCGCATGAGCGGGTGATGAACACCTGGTCGTTTGACATATCCTTGAAAGCTACAAGACGGTAGGTTTCGGGATGTATACCTGTTTTCATAATGCTTAAAAAATTTAGTTAACTAATTTTGCGCGGCAAAAGTAGATATTTTTTATTTATAAAACAACTCTTTATCAAATTTTTCTTCAACCGGATTAAATTTCATCCGGCATTGGAACTTTTTCTCCGGTTTCCTTAATGAAAGGCATAGGAGAATTCCACTGACGCAGCCTGTCGCCGAGTGCCTTCGCCAGCTCTGCAGTTTTCTCAGGATGGGTCTCGGCCAGGTTATTCGTCTCACTGATGTCATCAAAAGTATTGTACAGCTCAACCTCCTGAACAGCAAGTCTATAGACCAGTTTCCATTCTCCCTTTCTGATTGATGTCAGATAGTCAATATCCACAAGATCGTATGGCTTCCATTTGTGCGGATAGTGAAGAACGATGTCGCGATCTGGATCAAAGCCGCTTATCTCCTCGCCAAGCACAAACCTGTTGGCATCTGCAAGAGAATTGATCCTTCCGTCCTTCATAGCCTTCGCAACCTCAGCAGAACCGTCCGTAAGAAGCTTGACAAGGCTCTGACCGTCAACCTCCTGAACGACATCATAATCCTTCACACCTGCCATCTCCAGAATAGTCGGAAAGAGGTCCTCTGCAATTATGTTGTTTGCGATTCTTGTCCCCGGGGTAATCTTTCCCGGCCAGCAGAACATGGCAGGCACCCTTACGCCGCCTTCATAAACCGAACCCTTGCCGTTTCTGAGCGGAGCATTATGAGTGAAGCGCACACCACCCTTCTGCTTGTTTTCGCTGTTTCCGCCATTGTCGGTCATGAAGATGATGATAGTATTGTCTGCAATATCCTTCTCCTCGAGATAGTCCAGAATATCACCCAGACTCTTGTCCATACCTTCCACCATAGAAGCATAACGCGCCTGTCCCACATCAAGGCCGGCATCGATGTATTTCTGATAGAAACGCTCATCAGCCTGAATAGGAGTATGGTTCGAATAATGAGCCATATAAAGATAGAAAGGTATTCCGTTCTCTATAGGATAATCGAGAGTCTTGAGAGCATCAACTGTCAGAGCTTCCGTAAGATGGGTACCGGTACCATACCATTGTGCGACATTCTGCACGGCAAGATAGTTCCACAGTTCAGGAGTGTTGCCATAGTGATCTTCACTCTGATAGGAACGAGGCATTCCGTTCACGCTACCTGCAATATTGACACAGAATCCCATATTGAGAGGCGACGCTCCCGGGGTTCCGGTAGCAGCCCAATGGGCCTTGCCAACATGTATTGTATAATAGCCGGCATCCTTGAGCAGCTGGACCATCGGAGTTGCATGGAATGTCGAATCAATTCCTGGATCCGGGCTCATTCCATTTATGTTCCAGACAGGATGCGAGAGCCTGCCGGTCGGACTCTCCGCCACACCGTTGTTGATATTGGATATTCCACCTCCGCTTGCATCACTATAGAGGTCCTTCAGAGTCGAAGTCCAGTTGGTGATGTGGGTGTGCGCTGCGTTCATGCCGCTCATGAGACTTGTACGTGTCGGAGTTGAGACAGGGCAGGCATAAGCACTTGTCATCATGACTCCGGCATCTGCCAGTCTTTGCATATTAGGAGTCACATACCTTTGATTGAGAGGATATTTCTCATCGCCGAAAGGTACGGATGTATCCATCCAGCCCATATCATCGACTATAAAAAAGATGATATTAGGTCTCTGTTCATCCACTTTATTGCACGACGCGAAAGGGACCAAAGCGGAAAGCCCCATTAAAACTTTACCAGTCTTGTTCATATAGCTATTTCATTCGATACGGGAGATCATCATATAGAGCGAATTTCTTCGCCTTGCGGATCCATTTCTGTTCCTCGACCTTGATATGTTCCTTGGCATCATCCCATGAAACCTCACCATTTATATACGAAAGGAGCACAGGATCGGAAAGTTTGTCTTCAAAACCGTCTTCGAGGCGGAACTCCGCATATCTCTCCTTAAAATACCGCATCAGCTGGAGAGTGTGGATCAGCGAATGGTACTCCACTCCCGGCTCAAGCATGATCTGATAGCCGAAGCATTTCTTGCCGGCATATTTTCCACAGGAAGGCGTAAAAGAGCAAGGTCTGAGCAGAACACCCTCCACAACCGGAACAGGCTCGGCGGCAGCTGTCTTGACAAAAGGCGCACCTATATATTCATATGGCCTGGCTGTTCCGATTCCCGGAGTCACATTGGTATTGTTCCATAGACCTCCCCCGCTGTACATGTCACAGGTAAAAAGTCCAGGGATGTCAGAAGCCGGAGCAATTGTCCAAGGCATCAGCTGCTTGTTGGAGTCAGTTGCCAGTGCGGAAATCACATGCAGCGCGAACTTCGCTCCTATCTCATGATAATAGAGGTTGGCAAGCTCACCAAGAGTAAGTCCATGGCGATGAGAGACTTTAGGAACATGCGCCTCCTGTCCTGCAGCAGGCATAGTGCCTTCCACCACTCTTCCTGCCGGATTGATATGATCAACGATATAAAGAGAAGGAGCCTCCTCCTTCATATCCTTCAGAGCCTCCATCAGGCGGAACACGTCCTTGGTATAGTTGAAATATCTTGAGCCCACATCCTGGATTTCAACCACAACTGCATCAAGTCCTCTGAGTTCATCTGCAGAGAACTCGATATGATTCGTATCGGGGGTAAGTTCAGTGTCACGAGGAGAGAATATGGTTACAAGATTTCCTCTTTCATGAAAAATATCATACATGTACCTTCCCTTTTCCGTGTCCCAACAGTTCTGGGTACAGAAACAGCCGACCCTGCCTTGCTGCAGGGCCTTGTCAAGCTGTTCTTCCAATGATGTAGTTCTGAATGAAAACATTATTATCCAATAATTCTGTTTGCTACGTCAATAATCTGCTGTGCCAGAGCATCAGCAGCGTCCTGAGTCGCTGCCTCTGCATAAATACGGATGATAGGCTCCGTGTTGGAACGACGAAGATGAACCCACTCCCTCTTTGCCTCAAACGAGATCTTCACTCCGTCGATGGTGTTGATGTCCTCTGCAGCATATTCTGTCTTCACTGCATCCAGAATCTTATCAATCAGAGCGCTGTCTGAAAGTTCTATCTTGTTCTTTGCGATCACATATTCCGGATATGTTGCACGAAGTTCAGACACCTTCATCTTCTTGTAGGCAAGATTTGTAAGGAACAATGCGACACCCACCATGGCATCTCTTCCATAGTGGAGGGCAGGATAGATGACACCACCGTTGCCTTCACCGCCGATCACGGCGCCACACTCCCTCATCTTTGTAGTCACATTCACCTCTCCTACCGCTGCAGCATGATACTCTCCGCCATACTGTTCGGTCACATCACGCAATGCCCGCGATGATGAAAGGTTTGAAGATGTGGTCAATTCATAAGGGGCAGCCACCTCTTCAATCGACTTTCCGGTTTCAAGAGCCTCGTTGTATATTCTTGAAAGCAGATAATCCGCAACACTCACCAGGGTATATTCCTCGCCGAACGGCTTTCCGTCCTCGCAGATGAGAGCCAGTCGGTCAACGTCAGGATCCACAGACACGCCAAAGTCCGCACCGTTTGCGACGACAGCCTCTGAAAGTTCCACCAGATTCGCAGGAAGCGGTTCCGGATTATGGGCAAACTCTCCTGTAGGCTCGCAGTTCACGCACACGCACTCTACTCCCATACGCTCGAGAAGACGCGGCATAATGATGCCGCCAACAGAATTGACTGCGTCAAGAGCCACCTTGAAATGAGCATTGCGGACAGCCTCCACGTCAACCGTAGGAAGAGCAAGCACTGCATCAAGATGAGCATCTGTAAATTCCTTTTCCTCGATGGTACCGAGAGAATCAACATCAGCAAAATCAAACTCACCCTTCTCGGCACATTCAAGAATTGCCGCTCCCTCAGCTGCATTGAGGAACTCACCTTTCTCATTCAGGAGCTTGAGCGCGTTCCACTGCTTAGGATTATGAGATGCAGTAAGGATGATTCCACCGTCTGCCTCTTCAAAGACAACTGCCATTTCAGTGGTAGGAGTCGAAGCGAAACCGGCCTTGACTATATCCACTCCACAAGCTATTGCTGTACCGCACACAAGCTGTTCCACCATATCTCCAGAAAGCCTGGCATCCTTGCCGACAACTACCTTGTAACGCTCACCCGCAGGTTTTGGACGGCGCTCCTTCAGTTTTTCACAATAAGCATATGTAAATTTAACAATATCTATAGGAGAAAGACCTTCTCCCGGGGCACCGCCTATTGTTCCGCGAATGCCTGAAATTGATTTGATCAGAGTCATATACAACGAAAGTTTAAGTATCACGCAAATTTATAATTTAATGCCTGCATTTACAAATTAAATATTACTTTTGCAGCCCAAAAGAAAGACTATATGAAAGCCATCTGGACAATACTGCTTCTCATAGCATCAAACGTATTCATGACCTTTGCGTGGTACGGTCACCTTAAGCTTCAGGAAATGAAGATTTCATCTAACTGGCCGCTTATTCTGGTAATTCTTTTCTCGTGGGCAGTAGCCTTCCTCGAGTACTGCGCGCAGGTTCCGGCAAACAGGATCGGATTCATCGACAACGGAGGTCCGTTCAACCTCATGCAGCTGAAAGTCATCCAGGAAGTGATTTCCCTCACCGTATTCACTGTGATCATCACTCTCATGTTCAAGGGGCAAGGACTCCAGTGGAACCATTTTGCGGCATTTTTCTGCCTCATCATGGCAGTTTTCTTCGTATTTTTGAAATAATCTGCAAAAAAATTGCAGAAAAATTTGGAAGTAAAGAAAAAATACGTACCTTTGCAATCCCAAACAAAAACGGTCGGTTCGTATAACGGTTAGTACTCAAGATTCTCAATCTTGCAATAGGGGTTCGATTCCCCTACCGACTACCAAGCCTCGCCTAAAGCGAGGTTTTTTTTATTTTATGCATCAGCCATATACATTCATCACCCCGACAATCGAAAAAGGAGAGCCGATATCTGACTTATCAGCAGTACGGTATTACCCTGGAATGCAGATAAGCGTAAACGACAAGACCTTTGCCTCTCGGCTTCAGGAAGTATACGAAGCCGGTTTCAGATATGTCGAGCTTAAATTCAAGCACGAATACGGACTTCACGAGAAAAGCGACGCCCAGGTGAGCGAAGCATTCACACTGATGCAGCAGATGCTGAAGGACAAAGGGATAAGGATCTGGTCTGTTCACCTCCCCTTCGGCAACGACGAATGGAGCGACCTCGGTGGCGAGGAAGAGATCAGGAAGCGTTCCACAAACCATTACATAAGGACATTACGATTGTGTGCCACCCATTTCCCGGACTGCAGGACTTTCGTCACCCACGGAAGCAAAGGCACACTCACACCTCGTTCAAAATCCGTAGGACAGACCAGGAAAGCTCTCAAGGAACTGGTACCGGTCGCAAATGAGCTCGGCGTACGACTCTGCGTTGAAAATCTGGTAACCAGCATCGGCTCATCATTTCAGGAGCTCGAGGAAGTATGCAAGGAGCATCCGGAACTTTATTACACATTTGACATCGGACATGCAAACTGCAACGGATTCGATGTTGTCGAATTCCTCAAGAAAGACGGAACAAGGCTCGGCACCGTACATATCCACGACACAATCTTCGGTTCAGGTGACGACGCCCATCTTCTTGTGGGTGAAGGAAATATAGACAGATGGGGAGAGGTCTACAGAACACTTCTCGAGACAAACCGCTACAGGGGTGTATTCATGTTCGAGCCAAAGGACCATCACAACGCAAAAGACGTAATGGCCACATATGACCGAATAGTGGAAGATTTCCTGAAAACCTTTGAATAAGGCAGGATCAACGCCTTACTCCCAGAACATTAAGATGAGATGGCATCACATCGAATCGGACAGGAGCCTGCCCGATCACCTCTCCATCAACCTCAGCATAAGGGCGCACATCTTCAGGAATAACCTCTACTGACACTCCCCTGCCGACAGTCAGTTCCTTGACCTGGGTAAATGTGGAGGTAAAAAGCCTATAGGCTCTTCTGGCAATTACCCCAAGTGATATGTCAGGGATCACGGTCACATCCAGCAATCCGTCATCAAGCACAGCATCCGACGTCTGCCTCATACCGCCACCGGAATACTTTCCTATTCCGAATGCAATCGAGAATATGCTTCCGCCATAAAGGACTTTGCCGTCGCAGATTATGCGGACATTGACCGGAACACGTTTGCGCAGACATCTGACCAAGGCTACGACATACAGAATCTTGCCTCTGTATCCGAGTTTCTTGTTAACATTCACAACCCTGCACACATCAGCATCTATTCCGACACCTCCGATATTGGCCATATATGAGACCGACCTGACGGAACCGTCAGCATCCAGCAGACTCGCCTTTACGACATCCTGCTGTATGAAGGACCCGGACGCAAGCAAGGCAATAGCCTCGCTCATCTTCTTTGGAACACCGGTAGATCTGATCCAATCGTTGCCGGAACCCATAGGAAGAACTCCAAGCGTAAACTCATCCAATGTCACCCCCGCCGCTGCAGCCTCAGGCGTATCCACATACTGCATGATTCCATTCAGGACATCATGCACCGTACCATCTCCTCCGACAGCGACAATACGGCGGCAGCCTTCTGCGGAAGCGGCATATGCAAGCTGGCAGGCATTACCCTCAGCCCCGGTCAGACGGCACTGATAATCAACCCCGTACTCCTTGAGAAGACACTCCGCCTTACGCCACATGGAGCCGGCCTTCTTAGAGGCAGCATACACGTTCACTATGACTATCCAGCGTTCTTTCATAAAAGTTATCAACAATTGCGAAACAAATGTAGCAAATTAAGGGAACGAATGAAATTTATTTTGTAATTTTGCAAAGATTATGACCTTAATAAAACATAAAATGGGAAAAGTAATTGCTATAGCAAATCAGAAGGGTGGAGTCGGAAAGACAACCACCGCCATAAACCTGGCGGCTTCATTGGCTGTGCTTGAGAAAAAGGTACTCATCATCGATGCCGACCCTCAGGCGAACACTACATCCGGTCTCAATTTTTCCCCGGAGGACGACCAGAAGAGAACTCTTTACGAGGTTATGATCGGCAAGATCGACATAAGGGACGCTCTTATCCAGACAGAGATTGCGCTGATGCATATGATTCCGTCACACATAAACCTCGTAGGTGCGGAAATAGAGATGCTGGAAGACGGCAACAGGGAATCAATTCTCAAGAAGGCCCTCTCGACCATCAGAGACGACTACGATTACATCATCATAGACTGTTCACCGTCACTCGGCCTCATTACAGTCAACTCGCTCACGGCAGCTGACTCGGTAATGATTCCGGTACAGCCGGAGTTCTTCGCGCTGGAAGGTCTCGGTAAGCTCCTTCAGACAATCCGTCTGGTACAGGGAGGTCCGAATCCTGACCTTACCATCGAAGGCTTCGTCGTAACAATGTTCGACGGCAGGACAAAGGTTCACAACCAGGTTCTCGGCGAGCTTCGCGAGCATTTCAAGGACATGGTGTTCGACACAATCATTCAGAGAAACATACGTCTCAGCGAGGCACCGTCGCATGGTAAGCCGATCATCTTATACGATGTGATATGCAACGGCACGACGAACTACCTCAACCTTGCCAAGGAGGTACTGGAAAAGAACTCCCTCTAAAAGAAGAAAGAAATGAGCAAACAGCAGAGAGGATTAGGAAAAGGTCTTGGAGCCCTTCTCGGAGGAGACACCGACCTGATAAGAAAACCTGTCGGATACGTCAACAAGCAGGTTGTCACTGAGACCAAGATTCAGACTCAGGACACAGCAGACATAATGAGGATCCCTGTAGATCTCATCGAGCCGAACCCATATCAGCCTCGAATGAGCTTCGACCAGGAGGCTCTGGAAGAACTCGCGGATTCAATCAGAACCCTCGGTCTCATCCAGCCTATCACTGTAAGAAGAAAATCCGACAGCCGTTACCAGATCATCAGCGGTGAGCGCCGATTCAGAGCATGCCGTCTGGCAGGCCTGGACATGATCCCGGCATATATCCGCGACACCAACGACCAGGGAATGCTGGAGATGGCTATCGTGGAGAATATCCAGAGAGAGGACCTTGACCCGATCGAAGTTGCGATGAGCTATCAGAGACTGATCGAGGAATGCAGCCTCACACAGGAGCAGATGGCAATCCGTGTAGGCAAGAAACGCGCATCTGTGACAAATTATCTCAGACTTCTCAAGCTTCCGGCAAAGATACAGCATGACCTTAAGGTGGGCCTTCTCAGTGTAGGACACGCAAAGGTGCTTCTTGGAATCGAAGACCTCAAGGTACAGGAATACCTCTGCGACCTTGTCATTAAGGAGGGCATGTCCGTAAGACAGCTCGAAGAGAAGATAGCCAAGCTTGCCGAGCCTAAGAAGAAGGCTGAACCCGAATCCCAGGATCTGCCTGACGAATATTTCAAGGTCCTGGAGCTCGTAGGCAAATATTTTGAGAACAACATCAGCCTGAAGCGCTCAGGAAACGGAAAGGGATCCATGACAATCCACTTCTCTTCTGACGACGAGGTAAAGAGATTCCTCAAGGCACTTGAAGACTCAAAATTCTGATGCGGAACTTCTACAGAATCATATCATTTACCATAATCTTCCTTGCAGGCTTTGCCTTTCAGGCTCAGGCTCAGTTCAAGGAAGGTGCCTTCTCACAGTCATATAATGACCCTGCAGACAGCACGGCAGTCCGCGATACGGCGGACAAGCTGTTCTCGATGAAGGAGTTTATGGGAGGACTTGCACACAAGAATGAACTCAAGATAGGAACAATGTTCGCAGGTTCCGTAATCATTCCAGGAGCATCCCAGATTTACAACAAGGACTATTGGAAGCTTCCTGTCATTTACGGAGGAATCGGCGCCCTTGCCGGAACCGGAGGATACTATCTTCATAAATACAGCAAGACCAAGAAGACATACGATTCCTACATGGCCGACAAGGAGATGTTCCACACCACGTCACCCGGTCAGGCATATCCATTTCCGGTCCCTGAGATAGACTACAGGTCAAAGCAGACAGGAACATGGCTTATGGTAGGAGCCGGCCTTGTCTACTGGGGAGCACTCATGGACGGAGTCGTAAGCTACAAAAGTGACAAGGAACCGCTTCCCGGCAGAGCAACACTCTATTCCATCCTCCTTCCCGGACTCGGACAGATCTACAACGGAGAACTTTTCAAGGTTCCGATCTACTGGGGTGGTCTTATGGCATCCGTTCATTTCCTGATGAACAACAACAGCAACTACAAGAGATTCAAGAGAATACACAACGAGGCTACGACAGACCCGAACTACTCGCAGAACATCAGTGCAGAGACTGCAGTATGGTACAGAGACGTATACAGACGCTACCGAGACTACTCTATCGTAGCCACGGCATTGGTATATGTTCTTCAGGTAATCGATGCCAACGTATTCGCATATATGCACGACTTCGAAGTCAGTGACGACATATCGATGAAAATAGAACCGGCCGTACTGGCTCCAGACAACGCCTACGCCTTCCATCACGGGACAGGCGCACCTGATACAGGATTCGGGCTCAGAGTAGGAATAAGGTTCTGATAAATCTGATGAAATACATAAATATGACTATAAAAAGACTCATGACAGTCGCTCTGGCGGCTGTTTTTATTGCTGGAGCATCTGCGGAAGCACAGAATGCAACAGCACCCAAGATGAACAGGAAGGCTCTTGAGAAGGAGAATTCCGCACTTAAGGCCAGAATGGATTCTCTGATGACAGAGTTGGAACGATACAGGACAGAGCTGCACATTGCAGACAGCATAAACAGCGAGATGGCTGCAATGTTCGAGAGTCAGGCGGCCTCGGAGAGAACAACATTGAGTCCTGAGGAATACACTGTGGAGACCTCTGACAGTCTCCTGAACGTATGGTACCTGCAGAAGAGCACGTCCATGGAAGAAGACTACGACATGGACTCCGTAAAGTTCGAATCAAGCGTACCCGACTCGGTATACATGAGCAGATTGAAGGAGATGAACTCATTCATCACCCTGCCGTATAATGAGATTGTAAAGAACTATATCATACTTTACGCAGAGAAGATGGGTGAAAGATTCGAGAACATGCTCGGTCTTTGCTCGTACTATATGCCTATATTCCAGGAAACATTCGACAGATACAACCTTCCTGAAGAGCTCAAGGCAATGGCAATAATCGAATCCGCACTTAATCCCAGAGCTGAATCAAGAGTAGGAGCAAAGGGAATGTGGCAGTTCATGTATGGAACGGCAAAGCAATATGGGCTTCACATCGATTCATTTGTTGATGAGAGAATGGACCCAGTGAAGTCAGCCGATGCTGCCGCAAGATATCTCAGAGATGCATACGACATATTCGGAGACTGGAATCTGGCTATCGCATCATATAATTGCGGCGCTGGAAACGTAAACAGAGCCATCCGCAGAAGTGGAGGCAGCAGAGCCTTCTGGGACATATGGCCATTCCTGCCTAGGGAGACCAGAGGATACGGACCTGCATTTGTCGGTGCTCTGTACGCAATGAAATACTACAAAGAGCACGGAATGCGTCCTGCTGCAGTAGAACTGCCTGTACATGTTGACACTTTCAAGATCAACAAGATGCTTCATCTAAGGCAGGTAAGTGAGATGACAGGTGCTCCTTTGGAACAGCTGAAGAACCTTAATCCTCAGTACAAGCATGAAATAATCCCGGGCAACGAAAGAGAATACATACTCAGGATTCCATACAACTACACCAATGCCTTCATAGACAATGAGGACTCACTCTACACTCACAAGGCTGATGTATATTTCAACCCTGCAACAATCAAAAAGATCAAAGACGGAGGAGACGGTGAGAGAATATACTATAAAGTCAAGAGCGGAGACTATCTGGGCAAGATCGCCTCAAAGTACAGATGCAGCGTCAATCAGATAAAGAGATGGAATAACCTCAAGAGCAATAATATCCGTGTAGGTCAGAGACTTATTATATATAGAGGAGGAAGGGTGACCTCAACTTCAACATCGTCTACGACATCACAATCTTCAACTTCTGCAGCAAAGACGACAGCTCCTGTGCAGAAATCTGTTCCGGTAGACCCTTCTGCCGAGTATACGGTCTATACCGTGAAGTCTGGAGATTCACTATATCTGATTGCCAAGCAGTTCCCGAGGGTAAGTGCACAGAACATCATGGATTTCAACGGTATAGGTTCGAATATCAAACCTGGAATGAAGCTTAAGATTCCGAAACTCTAGAAATCATACACATATTGAAGTTCAAGCTCGGCTTTGCCGGGCTTTTCTTTTACCTGTGGAAAAGGATATCCGGTGTAAGCTGCCCTGAAATAAAGTCTGCCGGCCTGTCTGAATCTGACAGAAGCCGCAACGGCCGTCCACAATCCTCTTCCATAATACGCCGGTACCCGGAATCCTCCCGGAGCCCCTCTTTCATATGCATATATCCTGTCATTCCAGTCATCGATATGGAAGAAGCCCTGCCTGACCCAAAGAAGAATCCTGCCAGCTTCATATCCTCCTTCAAGATAAGTCAGCCCTCCCCATCCCCTGCATTTCAATGCATTCAATCTGAGATTTACTCTGAATTCTCCCAGTTGTGTCTGAACGTCCGCCCTTACATCCGTCCTGAATGCATCACCCCATGTGCGATACCTCCCTGCACATCTGGCTTTAACCAAGATCCAGCTGAGCGCATGCCATTCCCACTGCAGCATACACCTGCCCTGCAAGCTTTCTCCCCTATCCCCTTTCTTCGGCTCCGGAAAATGGGCGGCATCAATGGCGGCAAGCACCCTATGCCTATCCATAGGATTATATTCCAAAGTAAAGGTAGTTCCGTATTCATTTCTGGCTGATGTATTGCTGCAGATTGCCCCGGAATGATCAGCATTGAGTGACACAGGATAATATCTCAGCATTGCGGCCATCCTTAAATGCTCCCCTGCAGGAAACACTGTGCCACATAAGGCTGCAGGAACACGATTGATACAATCATAAACAGTTTCCGCAAAGACGTCAACTCCTCTTATGCACATGCGGGTGTCAATTGAGACTTTACCTGATACATAGGTCGCTGCGACCTGTCCGCATCTCCAAAAATAAGAAAGATTCAGTGCAGGCATGACCTTCACATTACGGAATGTGGTCTTTATACCTGGAAATGCAAGGAAAGCTGACACTGCCAGGTTTTTTATCGACGTTTCTACACCTGCTCCCGTAAAGGCATAATTTCCAGTAAAGGAAGATGTCTGTGAAAGTCCGGTCGGATTCTTCATAATGGCCGAGGGAGATGATAAGGAACTGAGCGACAGACCATTCCACAGAGCAAGACCCTGGCCGAACCGGGCATTGAAATCCCCGAGAATGAAGTCCGTATGCAGTTTCCGGCATCGCCACAGCACGCTTGCGGAATAAGTCATATTTTCTGCATCAAATCTCCCATAAGGTGAAGTAAACGCAAGAGCAGCACTCAGTCCGTCGCCGGCTTCAAGTCTTGCCTTCAGAGCAGTGGTCCAGAACATCCCTTCATTATGCTTCGCCCCAGCCTTTAGGGCAAGGTCACCTCTAAGATTTCCTTCAGCGTCAGGAGATTCGCCGGGCAAAGAAGACGATTCCAAAGAAATGAAAGGAGCAAGACGCTTCACAAAAGCATCACTGAACCCATCAATCAAAGCAAGTTCAGTGAGAGAAAGAACCTCTCCGTGCCTTTGTATGTAATCATGCAGAGAGGCAGCCCTATAGCGGTCAAGCAGTCCTGAGTCCACGACACGTGGCATCGATGCCTGATTCAGTTTCAAAGGCCGTGCAATATAATGAGCAAGACGTTCTGCATCCTCATCATCCACATCCTCAGGTGAGTCGGCACCGAGAAAAGTCACAATGGCCTCCATTCCTTCATCTGACTGGGCTGCACACTCTGCTGCTGCAAGCAGAAAGACAGCAATGATCAATCCCCACATATTCTTTCGTTCCATGTCAGCAAAAATAGCAGCTGTATCTGTAGAGATTGTTGTTTTATGCCAAAACAACTGAAGATTTTTCTTTTTTTTATAATCATTTAACTATTTTTGTAGAATCAACTGACTCATTCTAACCATAGAGATGAAACAGATAAAACTTAAAGACAAGACTTTCAGGGTTTCCATCCCCTATGAAGAAATCTCAAAGGCTATCGACAAGGTAGCGGAAAAGATCAATTCAGATTTCAACGGATGCGAGGACATTCCTGTCCTGCTCTGCGTTCTCAACGGATCTATAATGTTTATGGGAGAGCTGATGAAGCGTCTCGAATTCAACTGCCAGATCGTATCCACCAAGCTCACATCTTATGACGGAACATCTACTACAGGCAAGGTGAAGCAGGCGCTTGGTCTTACTGCCGACATCACCGGAAGAAGAGTGATTGTCGTTGAGGACATTGTGGACACAGGCAACACGATAGTCGAACTCCAGAAGATCCTTGCAGACGCAGGAGCGGCTGAATCAAAGATCTGCACCTTGCTGTATAAGCCGGAAGCCTGCAGAAAGGACCTCTCGCTTGACTATGTCGCAATGGAAATCCCTAATGACTTCATAGTCGGCTTCGGACTCGACTACGATGAACTCGGCCGCAACTACAAGGATATCTACACCCTGGTCAAAGAATAACCCAATTACAAGAAATATGAAATATTACGTATTGTTCGGCCCTCCAGGTGCAGGAAAAGGCACCCAGGCCACAGCAATGGTTGAAAAGTACAACCTCCACCACATCTCTACCGGAGCACTTCTCCGCAAGGAAATCGCAGCCGGCACAGAGCTCGGACTTCAGGCAAAGGCCCTCATCGAGAAAGGAGCCCTCGTACCTGACGAAGTGGTTGAAGGCATGATCGAAAGCGAGTTCAAGACAGTTACAGGAGTAAACGGATTCCTTCTTGACGGATTCCCACGCACACTCCCACAGGCTGCTGCCCTCGATGCAATCCTTGCAAAAAATTCTGAAGAAGTCACAGCAACTGTTTCCATCATGATTCCTGACGAAATGATCATGGAACGCATCAAGGGACGCGCTCTTAAGGAAGGCCGTGCTGATGACGCTTGCGAAGAGACAATCAACAACCGTATCGTGACATATCACATCCAGACAGAGCCACTCATCGAGTACTACAGCAAGTCTGGCAAATACCACGAAATCGACGGAATCGGAACAATTGAAGAAGTTCAGGCACGCATCTTCAGCGTAATGGACAAATTCTAAATAATTCCTGAAGACAAAACTTATTTCAGAGGCTCTGGACGATGTTCAGGGTCTCTGAAATCGTAATATAAGACACCGATTGAATCCGGATTGCCCACGGGTCACAAAATCCTTCATAATCAAGATTTGTCAGCTCTGCCAAAATATCTAAAAGAATCATTATCTTTGCACTCTTAAATTATTATCAGTTATGGCGGATTCGAATTTCATAGACTACGTGAAGGTGTATTGCCGTTCAGGAAACGGCGGCGCAGGCTCTACCCATATGAGGAGGGAGAAATATATTCCGAAGGGAGGTCCTGACGGAGGTGACGGAGGACGTGGAGGCCACATCATCCTCAGGGCGAATCCGCAGTTCTGGACGCTCATCCACCTGAAGTACCGCAAGCATATCATGGCGGAGCACGGTGGCGCCGGAAGCGGAAAGCTCATGAAGGGAAAGAACGGAGAGGACGTGTATCTTGACGTTCCGCTCGGAACCGTTGCAAAGGATGCCGAGACAGGAGAGATTCTCTTTGAACTCGTTGAGCCGTATGAAGAAAGAATCCTCGTGAAAGGCGGCCGCGGAGGTCTTGGAAACAACAACTTCAAGACAGCGACCAACCAGACACCACGATACTCACAGCCTGGTGAACCATACGAAGAAGGCTGGTTCATCCTTGAACTCAAGCTTCTCGCAGACGTAGGTCTCGTGGGTTTCCCTAACGCAGGAAAGTCGACACTCCTGTCTACTGTCTCTGCAGCCAAGCCTAAGATCGCAGACTATCCTTTCACTACCCTTGAGCCGAATCTCGGTATCGTAAGCTACTACGACGACAAGTCTTTCGTAATGGCCGACATTCCGGGAATCATCGAGGGCGCTCACGAGGGCAAGGGTATCGGAATGCGATTCCTCAGACACATCGAGCGCAACTCCATTCTCCTATTTATGGTTGCTGCCGATGAGGATGACATTGTCAATGGATACGAAGTTCTCCTCAACGAGCTTCGCGAATACAATCCTGAACTTCTTGTCAAGGACAGGGTACTCGCCATCACCAAGTCGGATATGCTTGATGAGCAGCTCAAGAAGGAGATCGAGGCACAGCTTCCTGAAGACATTCCTCATGTGTTCATTTCATCGTTCACACAGGAAGGCATCAAGGAACTGAAGGATCTTCTCTGGGAAGCTCTTCAGAAAGACATTGAAGAGCAGACTCCGGCAGAAGTAATCTTTCCGGAACTTCCGGAAATGGATTACATCTGCGGAAACGATGAGGACGAGAACTCAGAAGAAGACAACGAATAATGGACACACTTATGTTCTGGCAGAATATACACCATTTCGACCAGCAGCTGACACTGACAATAAACAGCTGGAACTCCGCCATCACCGATCCATTCTGGACATTCATGTCCATGAAACTCGTGTGGATTCCGCTCTACCTTGGAATCATCGCGATGCTTGTGTGGAAACTCGGATGGAAGAAAGCTCTTTTCGTAGTTCTTGGTGTCGGACTCACAATCGGATTCTGCGATCAGTTCTCAAATCTGATAAAGAATTCTGTCTGCAGGATCAGACCTCTGAATGACGAGTGGATGGTTGCTCAGGGTCTCAACATACTCGAATGGGGTGGAGGCTACAGTTTCTTCTCTGCACACGCCGCCAACTCATTCGGCATTGCAGGTTGCACATGGCTCGGACTGAAACTCTCGATGAAACCGGACAAAGCCACCTGCACAACACGCTGCAGATGCCTCAGTGACGAAAACATCGTCAAGACATACGGATGGATCATATTCAGTTGGGCAGCCCTGGTAGCAATCAGCAGAATATTCGTAGGAAGACATTACCTTGGAGATGTTCTTGTCGGAACCATCGTCGGCATCGCCGGCGGCCTCTTCTTCGGCTGGCTCTCCCACAAGGCAATCTCTAAGTTCTTTTCTGCAGAATAATCCTCTTGCCAGTAACAAGCAAGTATAAAGAAAGGTGATTACAAAACTGTAATCACCTTTTCCATTCTTGTTCCGCGGGAGCCCTTGATGAGGACTGCGGTATCGGTTATCGGATTGGCCGCAAGCCAGTCTGCAAGTTCCTGAGAAGTAGTGAAGCATAAAAGAGAATCACATGCCTCACCCTCTGCGCGGACTGCATCGACAGCCTTGGCAAACTCACCTCCGACAAAACATACATGATCAATTCCTGAAACCAAAGCCTTGCGGACAACCTGGACGTGTTCTACAACAGACTCTTCGCCAAGTTCAAGCATATCTCCCAGCATTGCCACCTTACGCTCAGCCACGACAGAAGCAAAATTATTCAGCGCAGCCTCCATGCTTGTAGGATTTGCATTATACGCATCAACGATAAGGGTATTCTTCTCCGTGCGGGTCATCTGCGAACGATTGTTTGAAGGCACATATGCCTCAACAGCAGCAACCGCATCATCAAGAGACACTCCGAAATGCTGGCCCACAGCTATAGCCGCCATGACATTGTCAGCGTTGTAGGAGCCTACAAGATTCGTATTCACAATCCTGTCCTGAAGTCTGATTCTCAAGAACGGATGCTCTGCATCTGAAGGAAGGACCTCCGCTCCCATAAGACTAAGTCCATATGGAAGAACCAGAGAACACGGACGTTCCGGATCAGACTGAAGGTTTCTCTCGGAAGCCATCTGACAGAGATGCGGATTATCCACATTAAGGAACACCTTGTCAGAAGTTCTGCGGAGATAATCGTAGAGCTCACCCTTTGTGGCCTTCACACCTTCAAAGCTTCCGAAACCAAGAAGATGCGCCTTGCCTACATTTGTAATGAGTCCGAAATTCGGAAGAGCTATATCCACGAGTTCCTTAATGTCCCCCGGATGACTTGCTCCCATCTCCACAACTGCAATCTCAGTAGACGGATTTATCTTGAGCAAGGTAAGCGGAACTCCGATGCTGTTGTTAAGGTTACCCTCGGTCGCTGTAACATTGTGCTTTACTGAAAGCACCTGACGAACAAGCTCCTTGGTCGTGGTCTTGCCATTAGTACCTGTCAGTGCAACCACAGGCAAAGGTCTTCCACCTACGAAAGTCATTGACCTGTGCCAACGGGCCAGCTCCTGCAATGTCTTCAATGTATCTTCAACCTTGATCAGACGCTCATCTTCAACTGCTGCCACCTCTGCAGACAGATTAACGACTGCATAGGAAGCACCCGCCTCAAGAGCCTTGAGTGCATACTCATTACCATCGAAATTCTCTCCCTTGAGAGCAAAGAACATTTCACCGCCCTTCAGAGTGCGAGTGTCAGTGGTAACACCGTTACAAGTCTTGAAACTGTTATATATTTCAACAATAGTCATACGTTATCTTTATTTGATAAGACACCCGATCAGGGTCGGGTGTGACGAAAAGGTCAGGGTCGGGTGTGACGAAAAGGTCATGGTCGGCAGAACCTTTTCGTCATTGCCGGCTTGACCGGCAATCTATCGTCCTGTGGAACCAAAACCACCCTCTCCCCTTTCAGTCTCATCGAGAACCTCTACCTCATCCCATTCGATCTTCTCATATCTGGCAATGACCATCTGAGCGATTCTTTCACCTGGATTCACCACGAACGGCTCATTTGACAGATTCACGAGAATAACCTTTACCTCGCCCCTATAGTCAGCATCAATGGTACCTGGAGCATTGAGAACTGAAATACCGAACTTGGCAGCAAGTCCGCTTCGTGGTCTCACCTGCGCTTCAGTACCGTCAGGCAATGCCATGAACAAACCTGTAGGGACCATAGCCCTCTCAAGAGGACCAAGGGTGATCGGTTCTGTTATATTTGCCTTAAGATCCATTCCTGCAGACTTTTCAGTAGCGTATGCAGGAACCGGATAGGCAGACTTGTTTACAACCTGTACTTTCATATTATTTACGGTTTGCGAGAAGAAGTTCTCCGAGTTCCTTCACATCGCGAACGATAAGGTCAGGCGGGAAGAACTCTGGAGCAGGATTGGTACGTGCATCCTCAGCAACCTTCTCTGCAACCTCAAGAGTAGTCTCTCCGGAAAGAACGAGAACTCCGAATGCACCTGCATTGTGGGCAGTAGCTGTGTCAGTGTAGATTCTGTCACCTACCATAGCTACCTCTTCAGGCTGATAGCCATACCTTTCGAATACGCCTCTAAGCATATTAGGATCCGGTTTTCCGACACATACATCAGGCTGACGGCCTGTAGCATGTTCGATGCACTTTGTCATTGAGCCGCAGTCTACGAGAACCACTCTCTGATCTGTAGGGCATACACGGTCAGGGTTAGTCGCAACATAAGGAATACCCTGTGAAGCCCACCACGCAGCACGGCAGAGACGGTCATACTGCAATGACATGTCGAACGCCACAACAAGTACATCAGGAACATCATCCGGATCATCTGCACATGAGATATAGCCGGCTTTCTCAAACTGTGTGATCATGCTCGGAGTACCGAGGAGGAAGAGTCTCTTCGCCTCAGGATAGTGAGACTTGATGTAGTCGATGGCAGCAAGAGATGTTGTATACATATTATCCTCGCTTGCCTCGATACCAAGTCCTGCAAGCTTCTTGAGATAGTCAGCTACAGACTTCGACGGATTGTTTGTAAGGAATGAATAGCTGATGCCGGCTTCCTTCATATCCGCGAGGAATTTTGTTGTAAACGGGAAAAGCGTGCTTCCCATATAGATTGTACCATCCATATCAAGCGCAAGATGCTTGATCTTAGAAAGCTTCTCCTTCAATTCAGGAGTAAGTGTCTTGTTGTGATTCTCTGTCATAGCATAAAATATATAGGCGCAAAAATAGCAACAATATTTTGATTTATTGTAACTTTGTAGGATTGATTATATGAAGATATCCAGACATCATATCTACATTTCGCTATTCTGCCTGTATATGCTCGCAGTGGGTTATCTGTGCTTTTCAAGACCGGATGAAATACCTTCCATTCCATTGGACTGGTTCGGCATTCCGACAGACAAGATAGCCCATTTCGTCATGTTCACCCCATTCCCTATACTTGCTTCACTGGCATTCATTCCTGAAAAATACGGAAAATTCCGCAAGGTGTTGGGCATTATCGCCATTGCTGCCCTGGGTGCAGTCACAGCTGCTGCGACAGAGCAGATCCAGGAGGTGCTCGGATACAGATGCTATGAAACAAAGGATATGATGGCCGACCTTATCGGCATAGCCGCAGGAGCGGTGGCAATGATGGCATACGTTGCGCTTAAAACTGAACAGAAATGAAAAAGACAATACTAAGCATCCTCACCATATTTGCATCTATAGGAACGTCATACGGACAGAGCACGATCGCACAGGACTTCAAGCCAGTATGCGACTCGCTTTCAAGACTGATTCAGGAAAGGACTTCGGTCAAGGGGGAACTCAAGACCAAGGCCATAATGAAAAGGGGAAATTACCTGGACTTCTATTTCACGGAAAGCCTCGGTGATTACCCATGGCGCAAAGGTGAGGTAAAATGGTTCCGCAGCACCCTGAAAAGCCTTTTCCCGGAAGGATACAAGGATTACAGGCTTGGTGAGATATACAGCAGGAGAATATCCATCAACAGACTCGAGACCCCGGAACTGAGCTACAACGGACATCCGGCTGAGTCCGCAAACAGAAGAGCAGAATTCAAAAGCGGCAAGCCGCTTGTCAAGAGACTTGAAGGAGAGAAATTCAGCCAAGGACTTGACGGAAGAAACATAGCCATATGGCAGAGTCACGGAAGGTACTATGACCAGCGTTCTGAAAGATGGAGATGGCAGCGTCCATGCCTCTTCCAGACTTGCGAAGACATGTTCACCCAAAGTTTCGTGATCCCATACCTCGTGCCTATGATCGAAAACGCCGGAGGATATGTGCTGATGCCCCGTGAACGAGATACCCAGATCAATGAAATCATCTCGGATAATGATGTGTGCTATAATGGCAGCGACGGAAGAATCATCGGCAGATATGAAGAAAACGGAGGCTGGAATGATGCCGGAGCAGGCTTTGCAGACACCAAGCCTTTTTACACAGGAACAGAAAACCCCTTCACGCTCGGCACTGCCCGTCAATGTGACTGCATAGATTCAGGCAACAGGAAGGCTGCATCCAGAATCATATGGAGAGCAGACGTTCCCGAGAGAGGAGAATATGCAGTCTACGTGTCGTACAAGACACTTCCCAAGAGCACATCTTCAGCGCATTACACCGTACATCATCTGGGAGGCAAGACGGAATTCGTCGTCAACCAGAAAATGGGAGGAGGAATATGGATATATCTCGGAACCTTCGAGTTTGGCAAAGACAGGGACGGATATGTGGAACTGACCAACAGGACCCCGAAGGGTCATCACTATGAAAAAGGAAGCATAGTAACAGCTGACGCCGTAAGATTCGGCGGAGGAATGGGAAATATTGCAAGATACCGCAAGTGCGAAGACGGAAAGGAATATGCAATGTCCGTATCAGGGCTCCCAAGATCGGCCGAGGCCGCAAGATACTGGCTCCAGTGGGCAGGAACAGATCCTGAGGTATACAGCCAGAACGAAGAGAAGGACGACTACAGGGACGATTTCATGTCCAGAGGAGACTGGGTCGCATGGTTGAGCGGCGGATCTGAAATGAATCCGAGACAGGAAGGAAAGCACATTCCTATAGACCTCTCTCTCGGATTCCATTCCGACGCAGGCGTGACACCGAATGACTCTATCGTGGGAACACTTGCCATATACACATTGAAATCAGAAGGCATCGACAGGCTGCCTTCCGGAGAAAGCCGAATGACAAGCAGAGAGTTCGCAGACATTGTCCAGAGCCAGATTGTAGACGACATCAGGGCCGTGCACGATTCACTCTGGTCACGCAGACAGATCTGGGACAGAAGCTACAGGGAATCCAGGACTCCAACCTGCCCTGCCCTTCTTCTGGAACTTCTCTCACACCAGAATTTCGCCGACATGAAGTACGGTCTCGACCCGGCATTCCGCTTCACAGTAGGCAGAGCCGTCTACAAGGGAATGCTTAAGTATCTCAGCAACAGATATGGTATTCCATATACGGTACAGCCGCTACCTGTAGAGGACATCTCCGCGACATCTGCCATTCCATCCAGGTCAGGAACTTCAAAGGCCGCAATCAGATGGAGGGAGAAGAAGGACCCGCTTGAGCCGACCGCAGATCCGACCGGATACATCATCTACACAAGAGTGGACAACGGAGCATTTGACAACGGAAAAGTCATCACAGATCCGCATCGCAAGGACGGCATGCTGACTGCAGAAGTGGAAATAATGCCCGGACATGTATATAGCTTCCGCATCAGGGCATTCAATGACGGAGGAAAGAGTTTCCCGTCTGAGACAGTATGCACAGGAGTGGCAACAGACGGAAAATCGGAAAGCAATGTTCTGATTGTCAATAATTTCGACAGGGTGAGCGGTCCTGCATTCTTCGATACTCCGAATTATGCCGGGTTCGACAACAGACTCGACAGCGGGGTTCCTTATATAAAGGACATAGCCTTCATAGGAGAAATGTACCAGAGCAGACGCCGCCTTGACTGGCTGTCAGACGACAACCCTGGATTCGGAGCATCATTTGACGACAAGGCAGGAATTCCTGTTGCCGGAAACACATTTGATTACGCGGTCCTGCACGGAAATGCAATCCTGAAGGCAGGATATTCATTCGGTTCATGCAGTAATGATGCATTCTGCAATGACACCACCTTGAGAGTCGGAGCCTGGGCAATAGACCTCATCTGCGGCAAGCAGGTGACCGTTACTGATGCCAGAGGACACCAGAGATTCACAGTCTTCACTCCTGAGATTCAGGAAGCCATCAGAAAACATACCGCCAACGGCGGAAACGTCATAGTCAGCGGTTCGTATATAGGAACAGACATCTGGGATATGGTATACCCTATTCAGATCGACAAAGATTTCCGTAATCAGTCAATAGACTTTGCTGAGGATGTTCTCGGATACAAGTGGCAGGGTGGTTTTGCAGGCAAGAACGGAACGGTCTCTCCATATGGAGAATCTTCCCTTACTGACAAGTCCGTCAAGTTCTGCAATACTCAGAACAGCGTCAATTACTGCATTGAATCTCCAGACGGAATAGCTCCGGCTTCAAATAACTCCCAGACAGTACTCAGATACGGAGATTCCGGGGTATCAGCAGGAATAAAATACCAAGGCAACGGCTATAGAACCGTATGCCTTGGATTTCCTATAGAAACTCTACAAAGCAAAGATGACATCGATGCCATTCTTGCTTCAATACTCACATTTCTGGCTGATCGATAAGATTATGGATTTCCTTCAGCTTGAAGGACATAATGCACATTATGAGTCCGAAGACAAGCAATCCTACACCAGTGATGATTACCACGGCCGGAATTCCTGCTCTGAACGGATTCATGAGGATAAGGATCGATATAAGCAGCAGAACTATTCCTGCAGCAATCACCAGACCGTTACCCTTGACATTGAAGGTATCCAGATCTCCTGCAAATGCAATGATCATAAAGCTATGGTACAGCATCCAGATGCCCAGCATTATCGGAAGCAGGACCAGAGTGACTCCCGGATACAGACAAAGGAAGAAGCCAAGAATAATATCAAGCACTCCTCCAGTGATGACATATCCTCTCATTGCCAGATAATTGTTGCTCGTTGATGCTACGATAAGCTGAATCGCACCGACAAGCACCATGAGGATACCGAAGATAATGCTGAGAGTAACATAGCTTTCAAGAGGGAATACAAACACTGTTATTCCTGCTGCAATGCAGAGAATTCCCGCAAGGAGAAGCATCCACCAATGTTTCACGGCACGACCGGCCTTCTTTGAGAGATTTTCAAAATGACGTTTCATAACACTAAAAATTAATCATACGGGAATACGAAAATCAATTTCCGTGCGCGAACGTCATTCTTTAGCATCAACTTAGATTCCTTAGTTTAGACAGAACTTCATCCGCAAGCTCCGTCTTGACCTTTATATGCTCCCTGACGGATTTCACAAACGGATCTGACTCAAAACGGGCACCTCTGACCTGCTCAAAATCCAGTTTCCGTTGAAATTCATCTCCGTCAGCACCGAAACTTGTCATCATGCTGAGAGAAAACTCCTTACGTGCATCTTCATATATAAGATTATCAAGAGCCACTACGGAATTACGCCATCTGCAGATCAATTCTTCCAATCTTTCCGGCTCCACATTGTCCAGACCGACCCCATAATACTCCTCTATGGTTTTATAAGCCCAGCTCCATTCATAGTCATAATATTCAGAATGAATGTCTGCAAAAGAATGATTCAATGACGTTATTTCATTGATGCTTCCATTTTCAATGGCATCAAGAATATCCGAAACGGCCTTCTTGGGAGCTATAAGCCCAGCCAGATCAACCCAGTCTCCTTCGCCATATGCAGCAGTAGGCCTCAAAGCATCGCGCATCTGCGAGATGCCGAAGAAATCAGAAGACATGAGCCTGGTTATCAGGGAATTGCCTAGAAACTTATCAATCGCAAGACTGTAATACTTCAACCCGTTCTTCAACGACGAGTTCTTTATCTTTCCGCTCTGATAAGTGTAGGTGTCTGACGTTTGACCCGAAACCATCTGAAGGTTCTTCAGGATCTGCGTTCCTCTCAGCATCTTCTGTATCGTATAAGGACTGAGAAGATTGTAATTGATGCAGTCCAGTCTGTCGGTGTCACGCCTTGTATCACGCGAAGGCCATTTCTTTGCATCACGGATAGTACCGACACTCTTGAGATTGGCACCGGGCATTATATAGGAAGTACTCTGCTGCTCGATCAGATATGAGAACGGCAGGTCGGATGTATCCTGATGGCTTACATGTCGTCCCATAACAAGCGAGAATGCGCCGACCTTGGCCGGCCAAAGGATATAGGAATCGGAGGCAGTCTTCGATCCTCTTTCCATAATGCCTTGATGCATCGGACCAAGCTTGTACATGTGATTGCTCTGGTTCGAGCCTGAGCCGGCATTCATGAACGAGAACATGCCTGCAATAAGCAAAGTGGACTTGTGATGAGTCACAGTGAACGGTCCGGCAAAGATCGCACATGCCTCACCGTTCTCCCCCTGACAATTGCTGAAGAAGAGCGAATCCGTCGCGGAATAATTATGTCCCAGACGACATGCCTGCCCTATAAAACATTTTGAGAATGTAACGCCATCTTCCACAGACGTGCCGCTTGATATGATGAAGTCATCACCCACAACGCCTACTCCGATGTGGACAGGAGCCTGTTCATTGCTGTTGATGCTGCCGTTCTTAAGACGCGATGCACCCTCTATCTTACAGCAGTCCCCTATCCTCACATTCTTGATATATCCGGCATCCGCTATAACAGCATTGCGACCGATGGTTCCTACAGAAGATTTCACGGACTCCACATATGTTCCTATCATCTTCTTGAGATTAGCTATCAGATCCGGACGATGGCGGTACAGAGCCATCACATATGCCGTTTGAGCAGTAAGACGGTCAAATATCATCACTTCCCGGCCTCCGGTCTCGTTCAGAACAGAGACCTCTGTTCCATTGCCGAAAGTACTCACGCCATCAGTAAGGATAATATCTACGTTCTCGATAAACACTCCGTCACCAATGACATAATTCGCAATATAGTTCTTGACATTTTCAATGCAGCAATCATCACCTACAGTCACATTATGCAAGGTAGCATAGTAGATGCCCGAATGCTTCACCATTCCTCCGGCCATCTGGAACTCCTTCCGGAAGGCTCCAAGTCTTACATTGCCGGAAAAGCGGGCATATCTTACATAATCTGTTGAAAATCCGTCAGCAACCTCAATGAGATTCCAGTCCGCTGCAGAACACATCTGCCGCTTGAGAATCTCTATTTCATTATCATAAAGTTTTCTATAATTCTTCATTCACTTTTCTTTTAAGAATCGTATCCACAACCAAAGCCACCTCCTCATATCCATATCCTCGTCCAAGTCCGAACCGCAGCAGTTTCAGTCTGCATTGAGGGTCTTCCTTCAGAGTCCTGAATTTATTCTCCATCAGTTTATCCAATCTCACCTGTGCTCTTCCTGAATCTATATCTTCAAGGGCCTGAGATATGATTTCCGACTGGATACCCTTGGATGCAAGCATATATCTTATCTTTGTCACACCCCATCCGGAAATGGAAGCCTTATCCCTTGCATACGCTGATGCAAATCTCAGATCATCCACATACCTTTCGCTGATAAGCATATCAAGAATCTTTCCAGCCTCGGCAGCATCACCATCCAATTGCATCATCAGTTTCTTCCTGATGTCAGCAATGCAATATTCCCGCCGGGAACAGAGCCGGCGCATCTTGTCAGCAATCTTTTGGTTCATAAGATCAGAAATTGTAGCCGGCACTGATATAGAAGCCAAGTTTATTGGTCATGTCAGCCCAATGGATATTGCAGGAAATAGGTCCGAAAATCGTATCGAAGGAATACTCGGCTGCGACACCGAAATAACCAAGCCCCTGGACATAATCCTTAAAGTAATCGCAATCCCTTGCATAATTAAGGATTCCTGTAAGATAATGGTTCTTGGCAAGTCTGAATCGGAAATCCGTACGGAAAACCGTCAGAATATTCTTCATTGCAAAAAGATTTGTGATTCCCAGGAATGGGATCTGCTGATCGACATATCTTCCAGGCAACGAACCGCCCATCGCATTGAAGTACGGCACAGGGATGTCCTCTCCAAGGAGGAAACGGACATTGAATGAAGGAATGAAAGCAAAGACCTCACCTGCCGGCAAGACAACCTTGGCATCAGCCTGCACCATATGGAAGTTATTGAATCTGTTAGGAAATCCTCCGAACACCCACGAATATGATGCACCGGCAGTAAAACCCTTCTTTGGAAAATATCCGTCGTCGAAAGTGTCTGCCCTACCTTCCATGAAGGCTGAGATGAAGTCATTTGAAAGAAGTTCGAGGTTATAGTCACCGATGATCTGAGAAGACTTTATATTCCGTACATTGACCACTTCATTTCTCAAGCCGGCACGGATATCAAAGAGTTTCCAGGTCATATTTGAGAGATATAGTTCCTGCCTAGCCTTCAGCATACTCAGACTGAGTCGGTTATCACCGAAGTTCAGCATATTCATATCTGTCCATCTGACACATGCCATAGCATTGACTGTAGGGAACTTAGGCATATCATATGACCATTTCAGATTGAGATACGGGCTTGCTGCGACTCTTCCTGTAAGGTCAAAAGTATGTCCATGAAGCTTATGCGCATTGAATCCGATGTTGAGAAGCACAGATACAATCTCTTCCGAATCCGCACGTACTCCAAGACCGAACTGATGGATAGGACCCTTCTTGCAATTAAGCACAAGCCTGTAAGGCTCCTCATTTCCCAAAAGTTCATATGTGACATAATCATAAGCCTGAGTACCGTAAATCCTGTCTACGATTCCGTCTATCTCCTCCTTGCTTATCTTCTTTGAAAGATCAAGATCGAGCCTTTCCATAAGGAGTGCCTTCTCTTTCGGCATGACTCCAAGTACCTCTACATCAGCAATCTGAAGAGAATCCATCCTTATTCCTTTGGCAAGTCTGACATCAGGCTGTGAGTGTGAAGTCTTTTCCGCCACCTTCTTCAGAAGTTCATCCTGAGCTACAGCTGAACGATAGCCCCTGGCAATGATCGTATCAATCGCTACCGGATTGAAGCTCATCATTCCATACTCCCTCAGGTTAGGATTGATCTTTACATCCGGAACATTTACATTCGCCTCATATGCATCGCGTCCCAGCATATCTATTCCCTGGCCGATGATGTCACCGATATTGTTTACTTCGCTGAATGTCCTTCTTCCTTGAGCGAGGTCCACACCTATGATTATATCTGCGCCCATCTCACGTGCAAGAGTAGTCGGATAATTATCCCTCAATCCACCGTCCACCAGCACCATTCCGTCAACTCTTACCGGAGCAAACATTCCAGGGATTGACATTGTCGAACGCATCGCATCATTAATCTTGCCGCTGTGCCATATCTTAGCCTTTCCCGAAACCATATCGGCAGCAATGCTGACATAAGGGCGAGGAAGAGTCTTGAAATCAATGGAATCCTGATAGCCGACAGTAAGGGAACTTATGAGGTTGCTTACGTTCTGGCCGTAAATATATGCAGAAGGAAGACTTCCCAACAGATTGTTCTTCAGAAAATCCGCTCCGCTTTCATTATCCGCTCCGATATGGAAATCACCATTATACCTCTTTGGAACGCCAAATCTTGAATCGCTCTCAAGCTTTGCCTTGTAGTAATCCCTTTCATAATAGAACGGAATGGAAAGAAGATACTTCTCCTTATATTTCATATCCGCATACGAGATATACTTTCTTGAAAGTTTATCATTCAGCGCCCAGGACCAGTCGATGCTTCTCATCAGACTATCCATCTGCTGAGGAGTATAGCCCAGTGAATACAAAGCTCCCACAAGTCCTCCCATACTCGTTCCAAGGACCATGTCGACTGGAATTCCCAGTTCTTCGATACGCTTTATGACTCCCACATGGGCTGCTCCCTTGGCGCCACCGCCACTGAGTACCAAGGCGACTGTCGGACGTTCCTTACGGATCTGTGCCATACGCTGACGCATCTGCTCGATTGCTATTGAATCCTTTTTCGGAGTCACGCTACGTGCAGAAGCCTCCCACCCCATAAGAAGCGAGATCATGAAAGCCAATATGAGAGTTGCCCTTTTCATCATTTATTGTGTTCTCCTGCAAGCATACCGCATGCAGCAAGAATATCCTCGCCGCGAGATGCCCTTACAGTAGTCATTATACCTGAATTATTCAGTCTTGTCTTGAAATTCTCTATTATCACATCCGGAGATGTCTCATATGGGAAATCCGGAATCTTATGGAAACGTATCAGGTTCATGCGGCACTCCAGTCCTCTCAGCATCCTGACAAGGGCATCGGCATGAGCCTTTGTGTCGTTGAATCCTGCAAACATAGTGTACTCAAAACTCACTCTGCGCTGTCCGCTGAAATCGTACTGCTTTATAAGGTCTATGACTTCCTGGATCGGCCATGCTCCCTGCACGGGCATCACACTAAGTCGTTCGGTTGCAAACGGATCATGGAGACTGACGGCCAGATGACACTTACAGTCATCCAGATAGCGCTTCAGATTTGGAATGACTCCAATGGTAGAAAGCGTAATCCTCTTGGGGCTCCACCCGAATCCCCAATCTGCTGTAAGTATTTCGATTACACGCATCACATTCTCATAATTATCCAAGGGTTCACCCATTCCCATGAAAACGGTGTTCGTCAGCTTATCTGTCTCATCCACAGCAATGAACTGTGAAATGATATCAGCTGCCGAAAGCTGTCCATGAAAGCCCTGACGGCCTGTCATACAGAACTTGCATCCCATCCTGCATCCTGCCTGCGATGACACGCAGAGCGTCGCTCTGTCTTCATCAGGAATCATAACCGCTTCCACAGCGCTGGTCTCGAGCTCCGCTTCCGGGATTTTTCCGTCACTTGCAAGATTCAGTCCTCTCCTGTGAGTACAGCTTACAGGGAAAAGATATTTTTTAGTGCCATCTGACGAAATCTGCAGACCGGCGTACTCTGTCAGGCCTACCTCATACTTCTGAGCCAACTGTGCACGTGCAGCCTTGGAAAGATTAGTCATGTCATCAATAGACTTCACTTTCTTTACATATAGCCACTGCGCTATCTGTTTAGCCGTAAAGCCCGGAAGTCCTTCTGCAGCCACTATTCTCTTGAGTTCTTCAAGATTCTTTCCAAGGAGTTTTATCTTCATACCTATTTATATTCTTATTCAACAGACAAAAATAATCAAATTTTATACGCCGGTAGATAAACTTATGATGAAAATTTCTCATTGTGCTTTATCTTGGCACAGACACACAATAATTTTGCACACAGAAATAATTTTACTTACATTTGTTTGCTAACATTTAAATTAACACATTTATGGCTAAAGAAGTAGTACAGGGAAGTACCGAAATCAATGCTGCGAAACTCAAGGCATTGCAGGCGACGATCGACAAGATTGAGAAAGATTACGGCAAAGGTACGATCATGAAGCTGGGAGATCAGCCAAAATGGGAGGTTTCGGTGATTCCGAGCGGTTCCATTGCACTTGATGCAGCTCTCGGTGTCGGTGGCTATCCACGCGGAAGAGTAATCGAAATCTATGGACCTGAATCCAGCGGTAAGACAACGTTGGCTATCCACGCAATCGCACAGGCCCAGAAACAGGGCGGAATCGCTGCCATCATCGATGCAGAGCACGCATTCGACCGCACTTATGCAAAGAACCTTGGAGTAGACCTTGAGACTCTGCTCATCTCACAGCCTGACAACGGAGAGCAGGCTCTCGAAATCGCAGACAACCTCATCCGTTCAGGTGCAATCGACATCATCGTGATTGACTCAGTCGCAGCCCTTACACCTAAGGCTGAGATCGAGGGTGAAATGGGAGACTCTAAGATGGGTCTTCAGGCAAGACTCATGAGTCAGGCTCTCAGAAAGCTTACAGCTAATATAAGCAAGACCAACACATGCTGCATCTTCATCAACCAGCTCCGCGACAAGATCGGAGTCATGTTCGGAAATCCTGAGACAACAACAGGAGGTAACGCACTCAAATTCTACGCATCAGTACGAGTAGATGTGCGCAGAACCACTCAGATCAAGGACGGAGACGAGGCACTTGGTAACCGAACTAAAGTGAAGATCGTAAAGAACAAGATGGCTCCACCTTTCAAGAAGGCTGAATTCGACATCGTTTACGGTGAGGGAATCTCACGCGTCGGCGAGATCATCGACCTCGGAGTAGAGTACGACATCATCAAGAAGAGTGGCTCATGGTTCAGCTACGGAGACAGCAAGCTCGCTCAGGGACGCGAAGCTGTAAAGGCTCTCCTCACTGACAACATAGAGCTCTGCGAGGAGATCGAAGCTAAGATCCGCGAGGCTCTCCAGAACGTTCAGGACTAAACAATAAATGCCGGCTCGGGTGAGCCGGCATTATTATTTATGTAACAAAGGATTAAAGTCCAGTATAATCTGTCTGGAAAGAGCCGCAGGTGTAGACATTCTTGACATCGCTGCCTGGAATTGTCTGAGTTGCAGTCACTGTCCAACCTGAAAGTGTAGATGGATCAACATCTACAGGAAGATACCAGTAATGGTACAGACCCTTTGTCCATGAAGTGGTATTCTTGCCGCACTCATTGAAGAAATATGATACAGCCGCAGCATCCATAACTGTAGATGTCACGCGCGCCATAGGAGTAGTCTTGCCATTGTGGGTAAACTCAACCTTCCAGTTCTTATCATCATCGTTCCAAAGAGAAACAACAATGGCATCTTCCAGGAACGAACGGCCTGTATAAGTAATATTGGCAGAACCGCCCTTGCTGTTCTGATACCAGTTATAGGTATATCCCTTGCTTCCCGACCAAGTCTGATTACCATTGTAGACTCTCATCTGATGGCTTTCAGGGAAACCAGTACTCTTCGCCAGCCAGTTCTTGATGTGAGCACCCTCGATCTCGTAGATACCGTAACCATTAGGAGCACCTGTCACACAGATATTAGAAGACCACCATCCTCCGCAGGCACCTCCATGGATGTGCTCATACACAGGATTGCCGTTCTTAGTCTTGAATCTTGTGTGGATATAGTTCTGAATGTAGTGAGTATGACCGATCATGATGTGAGCCTCATTGAAGTCTCTCATAAGAGCTAGAACTTCCTCATAATACTTATCCTTATTCATCGTTGCTCCTCCGGAATCAGCTCCATTCCTGAAAGGAATATGGCAGCAGAGGATCAGCATCTTATCTTCCTTGTTATCCACCGCAGCAAGGTCAGCCTTGAGCCAATCATACTGCATCTTTGAGAATCCCGCATCATAATCCCATGACTTGTTGTTTGTTTCCGTACACACAACATTATCCATAGACACGATATGCACCTTACCTCTGTTGAAAGAGTAATCTGTAGGACCGCAATATTTCTGGAAGTTTCCCACTGCTGTCATATCAGAAGATTCCTTCGCATTATGATCGTGGTTGCCGATTGTTATGAAGATAGGAAGATATTTTCCTGCTCCTATCTGCACTTTTTCCATCGAAGCCATAAGTTTTTCCCACATGTCAGGCGTATCATTGACGTTATCGCCAAGAGTCATGGCATACGCGTTCATATACTTTCCCTGATTCTGGTTAGAAGAGAGAGTCTGAGCAATGTCATTGATGGTCTCGTTGGTGTATCGTCCGATTTCGCTTGCATTTGTACACTGAGGGTCACCGATAGCAATGAATGTGAAATTATCTTCAACTGCCGCAAGTGGAGTGAGTGGGAAGTCATACCTATTGACTTTCTTCTGATTTATACCGACTCTGTAGTATGCCGGTCTCTTGTTTGCATCAAGAGGAACCTCGTACTCGGAAGGAAGACTGACAAATACAGTCTTCGCATAACGGCTTGCCTTGAACTGGTACACACCGTTTGCATCAGTCTTGACCACTGAATAGCCATCGGAAACAACAACATCCGCGATGCCCTTACCTGTCTTGCTGTCTGAAACAAGACCGACAAGATTGTTGCCCTCCTGAATTGCAGTACCGTTGATGTCGGTAATCTCAGTTACGGAACCTGGTGCAGGATCTGTATTCTCACCTTCCGGTCCCTGCTTTTCGCAAGCGACAGCCCAAATTAGGGCTGTCGCAGCAAAAATTCTGAATAAAACGTTTGTAATATTCATTCTGTTCTATTTAGTCGATACCATTCTCCCAACCGGCATTCTGCTTGAATTCAGGATTCTTCTGCCAAATGAGGTTAAGGTCGGTCTGAGAGATTGGATAAACGTACATTACATCCTTCCATCTGAGGTCATAGTGGAACATGAGGTAGTAACCGCCGTTAGCTGGCTGCACTGACCATGTACCATTTGCCTTTGTATCAGAGATAGCATATGACCAAGACTCAGTCTTCTGATCTGGACCGAACTTGTAAGCCTGACCCTGGAATGTGAAGCCATTCTTGTAATCATCCTCTGAGAGCCAGATACCTGTCCAAGCCTCTTCGCCAGAAAGACCACGTCTCTCGCAGAGATCCATCTGAGCATAACGATAGAGGTCATACTGACGGAGACCACCCTCAAGGATGAGCTCAGTCACGCGCTCACGACGAAGTTCGAGAGCAACAGCCTCATTACCGTTAGTCTTGAACGGATGCTTTAGATCCTTAGTATAGTACTGCTTCAACCATGGGTCAGCCTCTGTAGGATAGATGTTCTTCACACCTGCACGCTCACGGAGAAGACCTACAGTCTCATTCCATACTGTCTGGTTCATCTTGCCGAGCTCGTTCATTGCCTCAGCATAGTTGAGGAGAACCTCAGGATAACGGAATACAAGGATAGAGTTGTTGTCCTGACCTGAAAGGAAGTTCACGCGGTTAGGCATGAGCCACTTAACGAGCATATAACCAGTCATAGAGTAGTTACACTCCATAGGCATAGGCTTCATCTCACCTGAAGTAAGAACCTTGTAACCAGGACCGAGAACTGTCCAGCCAAGACGTTTGTCTCTGTTAGCGAACTCGTCATTGATTGATTTGGCACCCTCACCCTCGAGAACCTTTACAGGAGTACCGTCTGCCTTAAGGAACATGTTGACCATTTCCTTGGTAGCAGATGGAGTGTCACCCATAGAGTCTGAGTAGTAGTAACGAGTAAGAGCATGTACACCATAAACCTGTGAGTCAGCAGTAAGGCCCCAGATAACCTCATCTGTATTGAGGGTTGGACTGAGGAAGAGCTGTGGATATGAATCAGATGGTGCAAGCTTATAAGCCTTAGAATCGATCACAACCTTAGCAGCCTTTGCAGCAAGCTCATAAAGCTGAGTAGGTGACTGGAATGTACCCTTCCAAGGCTCATTTGTCGATGGATTCACGTTGTAGTTGCTTCTGAATGAAGCCTCATAGAGATAAGCTCTTGAAGCGAAGGTACCCACAACATACTTATTGATGTATACCTGGCCCTTAAGGTACTGAGCATCAGCAGAAACGTGCTCGAGAGCGAACTCGAGGTCAGCAACAACTTCGTTGAAGACTTCCTCTCTGTCCATACGCTCACCATAGAGAGCCGGATCATCTGGCTGAAGATAAGCCTTAGTCCAAGGAATATTACCATATGTCTTGATCATGCTGCAAGTCTGGTAAGCTCTCCAGAAACGTGCTACACCCTCATAGTGGTTGTAGATTTCCTGAGGAATATTCTGACCGTTCTTAGCCATACCTTCAAGCATGAAGTTGATACGGCGAAGCCAAGCGAATGACCATGCACCACGCTTTGCTGCGTTATATACAGAACCTTCAGTGAGGTAACCTGTACTGTTCTTAGTAGCGATAAGGTCGTTGAACATGTCACCACTTGCAGGCTCAGAATAATCTGGCATCCAAGAGTTGATGAAACCGTCGGTGTACATCTTCAACTCAGCCTCAGTAGAGAAGTATGTCTCTGCGCTGAACTCGTTGATAGGCTCTCTTGTGAAGAAAGCTTCGCAAGAGCTGAGACCCATCGCAGCAGCTACACCTAATACTATATTAACAAATTTTTTCATATCTGATTTTCTTTACTTTAGAATGTGAGGTTAACACCGAATGTGAATGATTTGAGCATTGGATAACCTGAACCGTCACCGGCACCGTTCTGACCATACTTAACTGTATCGAAGTCAGAGTCACCAGGATAGATTCCCTCTGGGTCAAACATCTTAGTGTGCTTGTAGATTGGAGACCAAGTCCAGAGGTTCTCCATTGACACGTAGAATCTGATCTTCTCGATCTTAGCCTTCTGAGTAAGTTTAGCTGGAAGAGTATAGTCTACAGTGAGGTTCTTGAGACGGATGTAAGCTGCATTCTGAAGGAAGTAGTCATTCTCAATACCCTGAGCAGCATTTGTTCTCTGAGCAGAGTGACCTACACGGCGTACCCAGTAAGGTCTCTCATCAAAGTTGGTAACAACCCAATCCTCGTTTACTGAACCGTCAGCATTGAAGTACTCAACCTTTGCATAGTCATAGTGAGTCTTCTGCTGCCATCCTGTAAATGTACGGTTGTAAGCACCCCAGAAGAGAGCTGAGTCAAGAGCCGGATACCAGTCTCTCTTACCAATACCCTGGAAGAACATGCTGAGTCCGATGCCGTTCCAAGAGAAGTCAAGGTTGAGACCATAGAGGAAACGTGGAGTCACGTTACCGATTCTCTGGAGGTCACCGTGATCCTCGAGAGTACCCTTACCGTAGTTGATTGTACCGTCACCGTCTACATCGATGAACTTAAGGTCACCGGCGAGAAGTGGAGTAGCGTCATTGTAAGTATTGGTAATCCAACCGTTAGCTGAAGCGTGCTGAAGAGCCTCTACGTTAGATGCGAAGTAACCGTTTGTAGTAAGACCCCACATTTCACCGATTTCCTTACCTGTGTAGAGCTGGTAGATGTTACCGTCTGTCTCTGGGAAGTAAGAAACCCATGAACGAGTATCCCACAAGCTACCCTTGATGCTGTAGTTGAAATCGTGGTTGCCGAGCTTCACAGCGTCACGCCATGAGAGTGTGAGCTCCCAACCCTTTGTAAGCATTGATGCGTAGTTGCCCTTAGGAGCAGAAGCACCGTAGAAGTTAGGGAGATCCGGACCGTTGGTGATGATGTCTGAAGTCTCCTTCCAATAGTAGTCACCAGAGAATGAGAGGCGGCTCTTGAGGAAGTCAGCATCGAGACCTATATCGTAAGTAGTGATGGTTTCCCAAGTAAGTGATGATGGGATAGGGCTAGGTACAGTGGTGTAGTTGTTTGAAGCACCGTTAAAAGGAATGCTTGTCTTGTTTACACCCATTGTCTCGAGGAATGTGTAAGGGCTGATGGCACCGTTTCCGAGTGAACCGAAGTTACCGCGGATCTTGAAGTTGTCGAGCCAACCCTTTGACCACTTCATCCAAGGCTCCTGGTCAAGTCTCCAACCAACTGATGCTGAAGGGAAGAAGCCCCACTGCTGTGATGTAGGGAACTTGGATGAACCGTCATAACGAGCAGAAACCTCGAAGATATATCTGTTGAAGAGTGAGTAGTTGACACGGCCGAAGAAACCTACAAGACCGTAGTCAGAGTTATTCTGCTCAACCTTGATGTCTGTACCGTCGAAGAGCTCATAAGAAGCAAAGTTCTCAGGGAAGATCATACCTGATCTCTGGATGTAGAATCTGTGGTACTTGTAGTCTTCAAGGTTCCAACCGCCGACAACGTTGAGTGAGTGATTCTCACCGAGCTTTGGAGTCCAAGTGAGGACTGCGTTAGCTGACATGTAGTCAGTGTCGTAAGTCCAGCGAGACTTGTATGAATCGTCATGAGTATCGTACTCGAATGGAGATGCAGGACCGAGCATTGCTGTCACCGGTACACGTGCACGCTCTCTCTGACGACGGATTGCCTTGTAAGAGAAGTCTCCACGGAGTGAGAGCACGTCCTTGATGAAGTCAATTGTCAAACCTGTAGTAGACACGATTGTAAGGTTCTTGTCCCACTGTCCGTTACCCTCCATGAACTGAGCATAACCTGAACGCACACCTGAGTTGGTGTATGTACCGTCAGCATTCACTGGTGGAAGAGGTGCCTGTCCGTGGTGGTCCATCTGGTCGAAGATGGTGTCACCTGTAGAGAACATAGACTGTCCCTGACGGCTGTGGAAGAGTGAAGTATTGTTGTCTACGCTGAGCCAGTTTGTAACCTGTGCCTTAACCTTTGAACGGAGGTTGAATGTACGATAGAGGTCTTCACCTATATTATAGAGACCCTCTGAATCATAGAAACGGCCTGCGAGGCTGTACTGAATCTTCTTGCTTGATCCGCGAACTGTAACGTCGTGAGTCTGTGAACCATGATTTGGCTTGAAGAAGATAGCTGGCCAGTTCACGTCACCGAAATAAAGATACTCGCCGTTAGTCTTGAAAGCATATGGATCAGTTTCTCCTGCTGCCTTTCTCTCTCTGAACATCTCGAGGTAATCCTTCGGAGCACCTGCGATAGAGAGCGTATTGATCGCTGTAGGAATCTTGGTAGGGTTCTGCGGAGTAGCATAACGGCCCTGCCAGAACTCATAGAAGTTCTCTGTCCACTCGAGACCGTCAGAGATGATCTCATCCTCGAATCTTACCGAGCGTGTATTGAGCTGGTATGAACCGCTGTATGAAACAGTGAACTTCTCACCTTCTGCATTCTTAGTAGTAACGAGGATTACACCGTTGGCACCACGGGCACCGTAGATTGCTGCAGAAGAAGCGTCCTTGAGGACAGCAACTGACTCGATGTCGTTAGGGTTAACCATTCCGAGATCACCCTCTACACCGTCGATGAGAACGAGTGCGCTACCGCCTGTACCGAAGCTATATGTCTGGTTTGCTGCGCTACCGCCGGCCTTTGCACGAGTCTGGATCTTGTTGGTTCTGTTACCACGGATGTAGATTTCACCGGTGTGAGAAGCCTTACCGTCAGTCTGGATGATGTTAAGACCTGCAACCTGACCCTGGAGTGAACGTGCAACGTTCGCATTAGGACGGTCAGTAAGCTTGTCACCATCGAGGTTCTCTACTGAAACTACGAGCTGAGTCTTCTTCAAAGTACCGTAACCCACAACCACTGTAGCCTCGAGAGTCTCAACGTCCTCCTCGAGAACGATGTCAACCTTAGCGCGGCCGGCAACATTGACTTCCTGAGTCTTGTAACCGAAGAACTGGCATACGAGAACGTCGTTGTCACCAGCCTTGATTGTATAAGTACCGTCTGGATTTGTAACTGTACCGGTAGAAGTGCCTTTCACCATGATAGCTGCACCTGCAACCGGCTCATTGGTGTTTTTGTCAGTGACAACACCCGATACATTGTTTTTCTGTGCATAAGCGCTGAATGAAACGAGCATCATCAGACATGCCAATACACGGAAAGCTGCTCCCTTGAAACCAGTGGTTCGAGAGCAATTCTGGGATTGTATGTGTTTCATCTGTATTTTCACAATAAGTCCTTAAATAGTGTTATAGTGCTTTTCCTAGACTTCTTAAAATACTGGATGATAGATTTTTGGGGTTAGTTAGTTTTGGATTTTTTTAGTTAGTTCTTTAGTGTTTTTTATATGTTAAACTTTGAAAATTTCAGGTTAGCTTCATCAACTTCTCTTGGCAAGAGAAGTTGACAAGCACAAAAAAAGCCCGGTCGGATGACCGGGCTTAGTTTGTATGTGAATTTCAAATGAAATTACTTGATAGTAGCATTGATTGTATGTATACCACTTGTGTACTGATAAGTACCACAGAGGTTTGATGCGCTTGCTGGTGAACCGTTAATTGAACCTGAAACCTCAAGTGGTCCCAAGGTGATCGGCTGTGTTTTACCATTAAACAGTCCGATAACCATACCTGCACGAGTTGCATCAGCACCATTAATTACGCAGTTGATTACGCAATCCTCACCGGAAGTAACTTTTGCATTACCAGCATTACCAATCAGACCTCCTACACCATCTACAGGAACATAAGCTGTCACTTTACATTCAACTGTAGTACCACTGATCTTATGGCCCTGTGAATGGAAGCCGGCAACTCCACCTAATACAGTTGCAGATGTGCCGCCCTGAATAGCAACATTGCCTTCATTACGGCAATTCTTGATATTACCAGTACCACCATGTATACCTCCTACACGTGCTTTTGCATTACCCTTCAAGATAATATTACCCTTGTTTACACAATTTTCTGTAAATGATGGGCTTGCACCCTCTTTGCCTGGCCAACCTACAATACCACCAATCGCACTATTTGCTTTAGCAGCATCTGAATCAACTGTAATGTCACCGTGGTTTTCACATTCAATGTAATTTGTCTTAAGCTGTCCTGCTGCGTGGTAGTCACCACCTCCGATTCCTCCGACAATAAGAATATGCTCGAAACCAGAATAAGCTCCTCTTTCTTTCAGAACGTGTGAAATGTTTACAGAACCATAGTTGATACATTTGCGAACATCTCCATTAGGAGCTCCTACAATACCACCGATACCGGTACGGTTTATGTTAGCGCTAAGAGTAATGTTCGCTACCTTATATGTAACATGACCGGCATTTTCGCAAGTGTCCATTGAGAAGTCTCCCTGTGCAAGACCAACAATACCTCCGATACAAGGTGCAGCTGATGAAACCGCACCAACCGGAATCTTCTTTCCAAGAACACCGAACTCGGCATTTACATTTCCTGAGTTGTCTGTGTTATTGACCTGACCTTCAATGTATCCGACGATACCACCAACTGCTCCAGTGTTTGCAGAAGATGCTGTTATCTTTACGTCACCACCATTCTCGCATTCTATAATATTGCCGTATACATAACCAGCAAGACCTCCGACCACGTATGCAGCAGTGATGTCGCCTAATACAGCAGTTACTGAAGCATTGTTCTTTACATTTCTAAGTTCACCGGTAACTGTAGTAGCTACAGATGCAAACTCAGTGAACTCACTTGTCTCGAATGAGCAAGAAGAGTCAATTGTGAGGTCCTTGACAGTAGTTACACTCTTAAGGAGCGGTGAAGATGCCTTAAGATTCTTGAAAGTCTTGCCATTACCGTTAACGACACCCTTGAATGTAACATCGGTATTGTACTCAAGATCCTTGAAGTCAAGGTCAGCCATAATAGTAACGGTATCACCTTCGTTGTTGTTACCGAGCTTGAGGAACATACCATTTACAAGGTTAACCCACTCCTGTGCAGTGTTGATAACGATTGGGAATGGATTCTTGTATGTCTTGACTGTCATTTTCTCTGTCGCATAGTTCTGCTCTGCAGCAACAGCAGTTACCTTAATATCGTAAGTTCCCTCCTCAACGAGACCAGAAATTGTGAATGAGTTTTCTGTTGTCTCAGCTGACTGCCAAGCTGCTGTAGCAGCGTCTTTCCACTCAACAACATACTTTGTTGCGCCGTAGCATGGAGGCCAAGAAGCAACGATGTCAGTTACATAAGGATCAAGTGTTACGTCTGGAGTAAGAGGCATTTCGCCATAACCCACAAGCATGAGAGCTGGCTCACCTGTTACGCTATTGTTGATGTAAACCCATGGAGAATAAACTGAACCAGGATAATTCGCACGGATTCTCACGAAATAGCGGTCATACTGCTTGAAGCCAGAGAATACAGTTGATTCGTAATCAGCTGTCTCGTCATCAGTAATCTTAACAACCTTAGAGATCTTTGTGTCCCATGTGTTGCCTTTATCCATGTTGTTTGCATCAGTCATCTGTACAAGGAAAGACTGTGCACCTGCTGCCTTCGCTTTCTTGCCGTCCCAATAAACAGCCAATGAAGTTTTCGATGATTCTGATTCATCGTAGGTAAAGCCCTCTGGAGCAGCTTTGCTTTCATCGATACCAGTCTCGCGATCCCAAACGGATTCCTTAACGCAACCAGTAAGAACTGTAGCAAAAGTAATTAATGCTGCCGTGAGGAGTCTATTGATTTTCATATGGTTTTTGATTTTTTATTATACAATAATAAGTAAAATAAAGATACAAGGTCATCGCATCTTATGCGCGCCCTGAACTATCATTGTATTTCGCCGGAAGATCTTTTTGAACCGGCCTCGTCTAGAAAAGCGATACAAATATACAAATAATAATATAAAGCGCAAAATTTTGTGATTTTGTTTTACAATTTGCGCACTTGTGCTATGAATTTATTTTAAAAATGCTATCTTTGCGAAGTTATTAACATCTCTTGCCAAGAGAAGTTGACCTTTTTACTTAAAATTTCTAAAGTTTAACATATAAAAAAACACTTTAAAACTAACTAAAAAAACAAACACTAACTAACCCCAAAATCTATCATTAAGTATTAAATAGTCTGAACTCACGCACTATAACACTATTTAAGGACTTATTGTGAAAATACAAATGAAACACATACAATCCCAGAATTGCTCTCCAGCCAGAACAGGCTTTAAGGGGGCAGCTTTCCGTGTATTGGCATGTCTGATGATGTTCGTTTCATTGGCTCAGGTGCAAAAGTATGTGTTTCGATAAATAAGTGATACCTTTGTATGGATATATAAATACAAAGGTTATGACAGACGAACAGAAAATACTTTTAGCATTAGTCAAGTTGATGTTTCCACGTGAGATGTTGGATTA
>JBGUTV010000040.1:0-16888 GCA_045133255.1 Candidatus Cryptobacteroides sp. | reverse complement strand
GTCACCGTTAGTTGAGAGTACCTCGAATACGCCGTCGCCGAGCTCCATGATAGAGATATCGAATGTACCGCCACCGAGGTCGTATACTGCAACCTTCATATCCTTATTCATCTTGTCGAGACCATATGCAAGAGCTGCTGCTGTAGGCTCGTTGATGATACGCTTAACTTCAAGACCAGCGATCTTACCTGCCTCCTTTGTAGCCTGACGCTGTGAGTCGGAGAAGTATGCCGGAACTGTGATGACAGCCTCTGTAACTTCCTGTCCAAGGTATTCCTCAGCGGTCTTCTTCATTTTCTGAAGAATCATAGCTGAGATTTCCTGTGGAGAGTAGAGACGTCCGTCGATGTCAACACGTGGAGTGTCGTTGTCTCCCTTTACAACCTTATAAGGTACGCGTGCGATGTCGCTTGTTACCTGGCTGTACTTCTCACCCATGAATCTCTTGATAGAGAAGATTGTCTTGTGAGGGTTTGTGATAGCCTGACGCTTTGCGGGGCTACCGATCTTTCTTTCACCGCCGTCTGTGAATGCCACGACTGACGGAGTTGTTCTCTGTCCTTCGTTGTTGATGATGACGGTAGGTTCGTTTCCTTCCATCACTGCCACACAAGAGTTGGTGGTTCCGAGGTCAATACCAATGATCTTTCCCATAATGTCTATTCTTTATAAATTATCAAATTCAGTTTTTCTTTCGTCATTCCCGACCTGATCGGGCGTCATTCCCGACCTGATCGGGAATCTTTCCCGAAACGGGATTGCCGGTCGTGCCGGCAATGACGCACCGTCTGTTCTGACGACGCCAGGATAATAACGAAAGATGTGCCAATGCCTGATGCGTGCGTCAATATGCCAAAATGTCAGTTTTTTCTGTCAGAAATACGCGGAAGTAATGACATATTTGCTATTTTTGCATAAAACTGTCATAGAGCCTGCATGATATATCGTACATTGCCGAGAGAGGAATTTGAAGACCTTTCATCAAGAATACTATATGAGGACAACCATCTTCTTGTCGTAAACAAGAAGGTTGGGGAAATCGTACAGGGTGACAAGACAGGAGATGAACCTCTCAGCGAAAAATACAAGGCATTCATTGCCCAGCGCGATGCAAAGCCCGGTCAGGTGTTCATGGGACTTCCTCATCGTCTTGACCGTCCTGTGAGCGGCATAACCATTCTTGCCAAGACCTCAAAGGCACTTGAGCGCCTCAATTCAATGTTCCGTGACGGTGATGTCCACAAATATTACTGGGCTCTGGTATGTCAGGAACCGTCGCAGAAGAAGGAACATCTCAAAGGTATGCTCTGGAGGAATGAGAAGCAGAATAAATCATACATCTGTCGTCCCGGTACCTCCCGCAAGGATGCCAAGCATGCGGAACTTATCTATGAATATATAGGAAAGACGGAAAGATATTTCCTCGTGGAGGTCGAACTTCTGACCGGACGTCACCATCAGATCCGCTGTCAGCTCTCCAATATGGGGTGTCCTATCAAGGGAGACCTCAAATACGGTGCTCCACGTTCAAACCCTGACGGTGGCATATCTCTTCACGCCCGCCGCATAACATTCATTCATCCGGTGCGGAAGGAAGAAATGACTGTTGAGGCTCCGATACCGGCCTCATGGAAGGGAATCAAGACTAATGACTAATTAAAGATAATATGAAAAAGATTGCATTCATCCTTATGTTGGCGGTTCTTGCTGCCTGCACACCACAGAAACTGGTGATCGTACAGATCGCTGACGCTCAGCTCGGTTTCATGGGCTCGGAAAGAGCTAAGGCAGAACAGAATCCCGAACTTGCCAATGACCTCAGCTATGAGGTGGAATATCTCAAGAAAGCGATAGCGGTGGTCAATGAACTCAAGCCGGACGCTGTCGTGTTTACTGGTGATCAGGTTCATCGTGCCAAGAACGAGGACCAGTGGAATACATTCATCCAGACAATAGCAGCCATTGACCCTGCAGTAAAGCAGCTTCACATCCCAGGTAACCATGACTTCATTGTCAAGAAGAACAGGATTACTGACTCTTCCGATTATGCGAAGCACTTCCCTGAAGACAGATTCATCTTCACAAAGAACGGAGTAAAGCTCGTCGGAATCAACTCTAACCTCATCAAATACGACGACACTCTTGAGACTGCACAGAAAGAGTGGATAGCAAAGGCAGTTACAAAGGATAGGGCAGGCGAGGTCACTCTCCTTTTCAGCCATCATCCATTCTTCCTTAACGAGATTGCAGAGGAGGACGGATATTTCCAGATCCAGCAGGCAAAGAGACAGGAGTATTTCGACATCTTTGTAGAGAAGGGTGTGGATGCGCTCTATGCTGGACATCTTCACAACTGCGCAGGAGGAAATGCTTATGATATCCCTGTGACAACAACAACATCAGTAGCTTATCAGATAGGTGAGTCCCAGCCTTCAATCCGCATCATCACCGTTGAGGATGGAAAGGTTACGGATGAGCTCAGAGCCCTTTAAGAAATAACTATAAATAATTAAATACGACATGAAGACTATTTTCAAAACCCTTGTTCTGGCAGTTTCACTTGCCACTTCATTCACAGCATTTGCTCAGGATCAGGAGATCCGCCTTTTCTCGCATAGAGGTGGTCGTCTCGAGCATGATGAGAATACAATGTATGCTTTCGAGAAGAGCTACGAAGCAGGATACAGAGGATATGAGACAGATATCCGTCTTACTTCTGACGGCAAGCTTGTTCTTTTCCATGACAATTCTCTGGACAGATGTACAAATGCTACAGGTTCTATCGAAGAGAAGACAATGAAGGAGGTTGCAGCAATCAGAACTAAAGAAGGCCGTCCTCTTTGTACTCTTCAGGAATTCGTGGATTTCTTCAAGGATAAGCATAATGATGACCTCTATATAGAGTTTGAAATCAAGACAAACGAGAAGCTCTACACTCAGGAGAAGATTGAGGAGATCTGCGACAAGATCTACAAGATGGTGACTGCAAACAAGCCTAAGGGCGCTGTTTACCTCTTCACTTCTTCAGATTATCGTGCATTGAGATATCTTCAGCAGAAATACAAGACTACAGACATGCTTCTCATCACAAGCAAGCCTGTAAATGACGAGACAATCGCTCTCTGCAAGGCAATGGGCATCACCAGACTCGGTGCGAAGATGGAAGGAACCAGCAGGGCTGCAGTGAAGAAGGCCAAGGAAGCAGGCCTTACAGTAAGCCTCTGGCCAGGTCTCTGCGTTGAGGACCTTATGCTTGGTGCATATCTTGGTGCTGAGTACATGTGTACAGACAGACCTATCGAGTACATGAAGTTCTGCAAGGAGAAGGCTCCGTGGTTGAAGATCAGATATTAATAAGTATAATAACTCCGGTCTATAATGTGGAAAAATATCTTCCACAGTGTATAGACTCCGTGATTGCCCAGACCTTCAGGAATTGGGAACTCATCCTTGTAGATGATGGCTCCACTGACAGGTCTGGGGCAATTTGTGATGAATATGCTGCAAAAGACAGCCGTATTCGTGTTCTTCACAAAGAGAATAGTGGTCAGGCTGACAGCCGTAACATCGCATTGCAGATGGCTCGTGCCGATCTTATCGGTTATGTTGACAGCGACGACTGGATTGAACCGGACATGTATGAGGTACTATATCGTACACTGACAGAATCCGGATCTGACATATCTGTATGCGGCTATTTCATAAGTCGTCCCGATGGAGAAGAACCTTCGTGCAGTGGCGGATCCTGCAATGTGTATGATAGGGATGATGCCCTTAAGCTGATTCTGGAGGATAAGTCCATCAAAAGTTATCTTGTGGACAAGCTGTATAAGCGGAAGGTTATTGTGGCGGAGCAGCCGGGTTCCTATTATTACGAAGATTATGCGACTCTGTTCAAGTGGTTTGCTGTAGCGGAGTGCGTCTGCGTCGTGCAGACCCCGATGTATCATTACAGGCAGCGTAAGGGAAGTACTGATCACGATGCAGATCCTAAGAAGAAATATCACTTCTTCTTAGCTGAGAAGGAACGCTTCCGTTACCTGACTGCAGAAGGCCATTTTCCGGATGAACATCATAAGCTTGCTGCTAAAGTTGTGCGTGCCGGATTAAGACAGATCAAGGAGATACTCAGAAATGGTTATGATGCTGAAGCTTCTGCGCTATATATAGAGCGTATCAAGTCTGAGATAAAGGATTTCCTTCCTGTAAGAGTAGCGTCTTTAGGCTTGTTCAGATGGATTATGATGCAGCTTCTGTTTTCGTGTCCACAGCTATATGGTCATCTGATCAGAATCCGCATGTTTTCAAAGAGAAAGCGCGGGTGTGATTCTAATCTGTATGATTGATTTTATTTTCAACATATAATATGTACCTTTGTTTGTTAAAGTGGTACTAAATTAATTTTATGAGAGAATTTTGGAAGATACTCAAGCGCTATTCTGCACCTTATAAATCGTGTCTTGTCTGGGCGGTTATCCTTAACATATTTTCTGCTGTATTCAATATATTTTCGTTTACGCTGATTATACCGATTCTGAATATCCTCTTCAAGATTGACACAAAGGTATATGAGTTCATTCCTTGGGAATCTGCGGAGCCGTTCAAGGATAAGCTCTTGAATAACTTGTATTTCTATGTCGGACAGTGGATCGAGCAGTATGGCGCATCGACGACATTGCTGCTTCTCGGCCTTTTCCTTGGAGTGATGACCTTCCTCAAGACATCCTGCTATTTCGGTTCATCCGCAGTCATGATTCCTCTCAGAACAGGTGTTGTGAGGGACCTTAGAGTGCAGGTGTACAATAAGGTACTCAGTCTGCCTATGGGGTTCTTTTCTCAGCAGAAAAAAGGAGATATAATTGCACGAATGAGTGGTGATGTGGGAACGATTGAGTGGACAATCACCAGCTCTCTTGACATGCTCATCAAGAACCCGATCCTTATCATATTCTATTTCGGAACGCTGCTGTATACCAGCTGGCAGCTGACAGTCTTCACCGTATGTGTGGTTCCTCTCATGGCATGGGGAATGAGCGCTATTGGAAAGAAGCTCAGAAGCGAATCATTGGAAGCACAGGCAAAATGGAGTGAGACTATGTCTCAACTTGACGAGACGCTCGGCGGTCTTCGTATCATAAAAGCCTTTATAGCAGAGGATAAGATGAAGGATAGATTCGAGACTATTTGTAATGACCATAGGAAGTCTGTATGTAAGGTTGCGACAAGACAGGCATCTGCCCATCCTGTCAGCGAATTCCTCGGAACATGCATGATCATGGTTGTGCTTTGGTTTGGAGGTACATTGATTCTTGGTGAGAAATCGCCTATAGATGCTTCGTCATTCATCTTCTATATGGTAATCCTCTATAGTGTACTTGGACCTCTCAAGGAGTTCTCGAGGGCAGGCTACAACATCCCTCAGGGAATGGCGTCAGTAGAGCGAGTAGACAGGATCATGAATGCTGTAAACAATATCAAGGACCCTAAGGATCCGAAGCCTCTCAATGGATTCGAGGACAGCATTGTATTCAAGGGTGTCAACTTCAGATATGAAGATGGAAAGGAAGTGCTGAAGGAAATCGATATGACCATCCCTAAGGGTAAGATGATTGCTCTTGTCGGTCAGTCCGGATCAGGAAAATCAACACTTGTGGACCTGATTCCACGTTATCACGATGTGTGTGGGGGGAGCATCACTATTGATGGTGTCGACATCCGTCAGCATAGAGTCAAGGATCTCAGAAGCCTTATCGGTAATGTCAATCAGGAGGCTATCCTCTTCAATGACACGATATTCAACAATATAGCATTTGGTGTTGAAGGTGCTACCATGGAGCAGGTAATTGCAGCTGCCAAGATTGCAAATGCCCATGATTTCATCATGGAAAAGGAAGATGGATATCAGACTAATATCGGTGACCGAGGTGCCAAGCTTTCCGGTGGTCAGCGTCAGAGAATCAGTATTGCAAGAGCAATTCTTAAGAATCCTCCTATCCTTATTCTTGATGAGGCAACATCTGCCTTGGATACTGAATCGGAAAAGCTCGTTCAGGAAGCTCTTGACAGACTTACAGGTTCAAGGACTACCATTGCCATTGCTCACCGTCTTTCTACCATCAAGAATGCTGATGAGATCTGCGTGATGCATGAAGGACGTATCGTTGAACGTGGACGCCATGATGAGCTCATCGCCCTCAATGGATATTACAAGAGATTGAATGATATGCAGGCACTGTAAGAGCCTAAATCCTGAAGTTGATATGCATAAAGTAACCGTCATAGTTCCAGTGTACAATGCAGAGCAGTGCATTGAACGTTGCGTGCGCTCGCTGTTTGAACAGACTCTTGCTGACATCGAATATATATTTGTTGATGATTGCACTCCAGACAAAAGTATGGAGGTTCTCGAACGTGTCCTTAAGGAATATCCTGAAAGGGCGGAAAGTACCGTGATCATCAGGCATGAGAAAAACACAGGCCAGAGTGGAGCCAGGCGAGATGGCATCAAGGCAGCTACCGGAGAATACCTCATTCATTGCGATGCCGACGATTGGGTAGATACGGATATGTATGAATCCATGTACAATAAGGCGAAGGAGGATGGCGTTGAGGCTGTGTGTTGTGATATTGTCCTGGAGTTTGACAATCAGTCAGTGACATTGTCGGTAACGGATGAATATGATGACCATCAGATGATGTATGACTGTAAGGCCCCTATATCTGTGGAGTACTTCTCAATGTGTAATCGTCTTGTCTCTCGTGAGGTGTTTGAGAGGAATACGATTCTGCCGTTTGAAGGAGTGAACATGTGGGACGATGTAGGCCTTGCCACACGTGTCAGATATTATGTCAGAAGTACATCAGCCATCAATAGAGGTTTCTATCATTATAACCGCCAGAATGAGCAGTCCACTACGCGCAGGCCATTGCTTGACAGGGCAAGAGAGCAGGAACTTTGCATAAAGTGTATAGAAGATTTCTTCAGGAAAGAGAATGATTACGACAGATACAGGTTATTCCTTTCTTATTTGCGATTGGCTGCAGCGGAAGACTTGTTCTATTATGAGCCTGATGCATGGCGTGAGAAATTCGCTTCTCTTAAGGATGACTTATGGTGCTTGAGAGACAGATATGCTTCTAAGCAATTATTTAAGTTTTATACGTTGGGTTGTGGCGGAATTATTGGCAAACTGATATGGAAAATGTTTTGGAAAAGGTAAAGTATTCATTTGTTCTGCCGGCCTATAAGGCAAAATATCTGAAAGAGTCGATTGATAGCATTATCAATCAGACTTATACTGATTTTGAGCTGATTATAGTAAATGACGCCTCTCCGGAGGATGTCGATTCTATTGTGAACAGTTATCAGGACGATAGAATACAGTACTACAGGAATGAAAAGAATATCGGTGGTACTGACCTTGTCGCTCAGTGGAACTACAGTATTTCATATGCGAAGGGAGAGTATCTGATTCTTGCTTCCGATGACGATATATATTCACTGGAGTATCTTGAAAAGATGGATACTCTGGTCAGGAGGTATCCTGAAACTAATGTATTCCGTTGTAGAGTCAAAAGATTCGAGAATTCCGGAAAGATTTTGCAGATTGACGGTTATGAAGGAGAGTACTTGACCAAGATCGAGTATCTTCATCTCTGGACGGCAAAGCATATCGGCAGCGGCATTCCATTCGTTATCTTCAAAAGGGAAGCCTTGATGAATATCGGAGGTTTCGTGAATTATCCTTTGGCATGGTTCAGTGATGATGCGACAATATTCAAGCTGGCTGATAATGGTATAGGAGTATATAGTAAGGAAACCTTATTCTCATTCAGATATTCAAACGAAAACATCAGTACTGCCAAGAATAATAAGAAATCGCTTGTGGCAAAGTACAGAGCGACAAGAATGTTCTATGATCATTGTATTGAATTCCTGGAGAATTATGTCCCTCGCGATGAGGAGGAGGAACATCTGATCACATCGATTGAATATAATCTTGTGAGAATGATCAGGAAGGATAAGGTTCGTAATCAGCTCAGAACCTCATCTCTTCATGCGATTGTCAGCACTATCCATGAGGGAAGGAAAATAGGACCGATATCGACCTTTTATATCATGATGTGCTGCAAGTATCCGTTCAAGTACTTCTTCAAGAGGTGCTTCTCCAAAAAGTACAGAAAGGATAAAAAGTAAAATACCTGGATTTAAGACTATGGAAGTTATAAAGACTGCAATTGACGGTGTTGTAATCATTGAGCCTAAGGTGTTCGGTGATCATCGCGGATATTTCTTCGAGTCGTTTTCCGAGAGTCGGTTCAATGAACTCGTGAGGGAAACCAGATTTGTACAGGACAATGAAAGCAAGTCCCGCTACGGTGTCCTTCGTGGCCTTCATTTCCAGAAGCCGCCATATGCTCAGAGCAAGCTCGTCCGCGTTGTAAAAGGTGCAGTGCTTGACGTTGCAGTAGATATAAGAAAGGGCTCTCCGACATTCGGTCAGCATGTCGCTGTGGAACTTACTGAGGGTAATCATAGGCAGTTCTTTGTTCCGAGAGGATTCGCACATGGCTTTGTGGTGCTTACCGATGAAGTCATATTCCAGTACAAGTGTGACAACTACTATGCTCCTGAATATGAGGGAGCAATCGCATGGGATGATCCTGATCTGGGAATCGACTGGAAGATTCCGTCTGAGGATGTCATCCTGTCCGCAAAGGATACCTGCCATCCACGTCTGAAAGATGCAGAATGGTTGTTTGACTATAGTGAAGAATTATATTAACCTGACACGATATGAAAGGTATAGTACTTGCCGGTGGTAGCGGAACACGTCTTTACCCTATCACAAAAGGTGTGAGCAAGCAGATGCTCCCTATTTATGACAAGCCAATGATCTATTATCCTATTTCTGTCCTTATGTTGGCAGGAATCAGAGATATACTCATCATTTCCACCCCACATGACCTTCCTGGCTTCAGGAGACTGCTAGGAGATGGCAGTGACTATGGTGTGAACTTCTCATATGCCGAGCAACCTTCTCCGGACGGACTCGCGCAGGCATTCATAATCGGAGAGGAATTTATCGGTAACGACAGCGCATGTCTTGTCCTCGGCGACAATATTTTCCACGGAACAGGCTTCAGCAAGATGCTCAAGGCTGCGGTGAAGGATGCTGAGGAAAACAATAAGGCAACAGTCTTCGGCTACTGGGTAAGCGATCCGGAAAGATACGGAGTCGCTGAATTCGATGATGAAGGAAATTGTCTCTCCATCGAGGAGAAGCCTGCACAGCCTAAATCCAATTATGCTGTGGTGGGACTGTATTTCTATCCTAACAAGGTGGTGGAAGTGGCAAAGAGCATCAAGCCTTCTGCGCGTGGCGAGCTTGAAATTACAACAGTAAACCAGACATTCCTCAATGATGGGGAGCTTAAGGTCCAGACTCTTGGCCGTGGATTCGCATGGCTTGATACAGGTACGCACGACTCGCTTTCTGAGGCATCTACCTTCATTGAAGTGATTGAGAAACGTCAGGGACTCAAGATAGCATGCCTTGAAGGAATCGCGTACAGACAGGGATGGATCACCGATGAAAAGATGCGCGAGATCGCTCAGCCTATGATAAAGAACCAGTATGGCCAGTACCTTCTCAGGGTCATTGATGAACTGTCACAGACCGGTAAACCAAATCTCGACTGATGATGACGATACTTGTAACCGGAGCAAACGGACAGCTTGGCAATGAGATGAGGCTCGTCAGTGCTGCAAGTACTGACAGGTTCATCTTTACCGATGTGGTTGAACTGCCTGGGGTTCAGACAACGATTCTGGACATGACGGACAGGGAAGCTGTAAGACGTATTGTCAAGGAGAATGATGTTAAGGTCATTGTCAATTGTGCTGCATATACCAATGTCGACAAGGCTGAGGATGATGTGGAACTATGCTCTCTTCTGAATGCGGAGGCACCGGAAATCCTGGCATCCGTCATGAAGGAGGCAGGTGGACTTCTGATTCATATTTCTACAGATTACGTCTTCGGAGGCGACCCATACAACACTCCTTGTACGGAGGATCAGAAAGGAACTCCTACCGGAGTGTATGGCCAGACAAAGCTTGATGGTGAAAATGCCGTCATCGCATCGGGCTGTGACCATGTCATAATCCGTACTGCATGGCTATACAGCGAGTTCGGAAAGAATTTCGTGAAGACGATGCTCAATCTGACTGCCACCAAGCCAAAACTGAATGTAGTCTTTGACCAGACCGGAACCCCTACCTATGCACTCGATCTTGCCGAGGTTGTCATGACTGTGCTGAATGACTATGCCGATGCATCCGATGCTCCAGGCAGTTACCGTAACAACGGTATTTATCATTATTCGAACGAAGGCGTATGCAGCTGGTTCGACTTCACAAAGGTCATTGCCGAATATGCCGGAAATGATAAGTGCGAGGTTCTCCCATGCCATAGCGATGAGTTTCCGAGCAAGGTAAAACGTCCGGCTTATTCAGTGCTTGACAAGACCAAGATCAAGAAGACCTTCGGAATCAAAGTCCCATATTGGACAGACTCACTAAGAAAATGTATTAAAAATCTCATATAATGGATTTCAAGAGAAACATAATCATCACAGGAGGAGCCGGATTCATCGGTAGCCACGTGGTGAGACTTTTTGTAAACAAGTACCCTGATTACCGTATAATCAATGTGGACAAACTGACATATGCGGGTAATCTCGCCAATCTGAAGGATATCGAAGACAAGCCTAACTATATGTTCGTCAAGGCGGACATCTGCGATTTTGACAAGATGCTTGATCTCGTGAAGGAGTATGCTGTAGACGGAATCATTCACCTTGCTGCGGAGTCTCACGTGGACCGTTCGATCAAGGATCCTTTCACTTTTGCAAGGACAAACGTAATGGGAACTCTCAGCCTTCTTCAGGCTGCAAAGCTTTGCTGGGAAGTCCTTCCGGAGAAGTATGAAGGAAAGCGCTTCTATCACATATCAACCGATGAAGTATATGGTGCTCTCCATATGAATCGTCCGGAGGGAATCGAACCTCCTTTCAAGACCGTCGCTTCTTCAGAGGGGCACAAGGCATATGGCGATGACTTCTTCTACGAGACCACAAAGTACAATCCGCATTCTCCATATTCTGCGTCAAAGGCTTCTTCTGATCATTTTGTGCGTGCATTCCATGATACCTACGGAATGCCTACAATCGTCACAAACTGCTCTAACAACTATGGTCCATATCAGTTTCCTGAGAAGCTTATCCCTTTGTTCATCAATAATATACGTAACAGGAAGCCGCTTCCTGTATATGGTAAGGGTGAGAATGTGCGTGACTGGCTTTTCGTTGAGGATCATGCGAGGGCAATCGATCTCATATTTCATGAAGGTAAGATTGCTGAGACGTACAATATCGGTGGATTCAACGAGTGGAAGAACATCGACCTCATCAAGGTTATGATCAAGACAGTGGACAGGATTCTTGGTAATCCTGAGGGCAGCAGCCTGGACCTCATCACATATGTCACTGACCGACTCGGACATGATGCAAGGTATGCCATTGATTCCACCAAGCTTCAGAAGGAACTCGGATGGGAGCCGTCACTCCAGTTCGAGGAAGGTATAGAGAAGACAGTAAGATGGTATCTCGATAACCAGGAGTGGATGGACAACATCACTTCAGGTGAATACGAGAAGTACTATGAAGATATGTACAAGGGCAGATAGGATCAGAGCATCTTGTCTATCCAATGGAACATGAGAAGGATCCTTTTTCTGAGGATCGTGTAATCAAGACTTGCGGCGTTGTCGTAAGTCTTGTTTGTCTTCATTGTGATTCCTGATGTGAAGAGTACTGACGGAATGCCGTTGTCAATGAATACTCTCTGATCCGATAGTCTGTAGAATATGGTTGTGAACTGCTCGCTTCCGTAGTAGTCGAAACCGAGGTGCAGATGGGTTCTGAACTGTCTGTTGCAGTACTCCAGCAGGTCTCTTTTGGATGGTTTGAGCCTGTTGTTGCCAAGCATTATCATGTAGTCTGGCCTGTCCTGTCGCAGTGGTGACAGGGTCGCTCCGATCTGGTCTATGTTTACCATGAGACTGATCTGCTTTGGAGTGATTGCCTTTCCTGTGACCGGATCAATGAGCTTTCCTTCGGAAATCATATTCCATAGGGCATTTGAGCCTGCCATGTCAGCCTCCTTTCCGTCAAAGCCTACGAATATCACATTGCTCGGATTTCTGCGGCCGGTCGCCAGCCTCATTGCAGCCATCATCCTTGCGATGCTTGTCATTGCTACAGTTCCGGATGCGTTCGCATCAGCGCCAGGATAATGCTTGCCGTGAAGTATGCCCAGGTGGTCGAAATGTGCTCCCACGATGACATATGAACTGCAGTCTGCATATCCGCTCGGTAGCATTCCGATGACGTTGTGGCCGATCACTCCTTTTTCGCTCCTGAATGCTTTGAACCAGGTGCTGTCCATCTTCATCAGTCTGGCCTTTTCAAATTCTCTGGCAATCCAGGCTGCTGCCTCGACTCCGCCTCTGGAGCCGATGCCTCTGCCGAGACATACACTGTCTGCAAGGAAGCCCACTTGTCTTTCGAGCTTCTCCTCCCAGATTGTGTTTCTGGCTGCAGCGTAGTCGCTCCACGAGCCCTGCGCATAGGACGACAGGCACAGCAATGTGGCACAAACCATCGTCAGTGCCGCCTTTACTGAAATTTTCCTGTTTTTTCTCATCATACGCGCAATAATTTGTTATCTTTGTAGTTTGGCAAACTTTTGTTGCCCGTCTATTTGGGACGCCAAAATTAGGAAAAATTAGTAAGAACAGGAAATAAATCATATATGCGTATTCGTCTCAGATGTCTTTTTGTGGTTATTCTTCTGCTTGTCCAGGCGGCAGGGTGGGGACTCTGGGCTCAGTATGATAAGGATGTATTCTTCATGCGCGGTCGTCAGGCACTTTCTGAGGGCAAGTATGCGAGAGCCATAGAGAATTTCAATGTGCTTTCGCAGCTCGACTCGACTGACTACTGGACGTTCTTCTTTCGAGGTATTGCAAAGTACAATCTCGGTGACCTCCGAGGTGCAAAGCGCGACTTCGACCGTTCTGTACGCATCAATCCTGTATTTACCAACGGCTATCACTATCGCGGCATCACCCAGAGCCGATTCGGTAACTATGATGCAGCATTGGCGGACTTTCAGACAGCGATCGATCTCAGGCCTGGATATGACGGATTATATTTCAGCCGCGGTGTCGCATATTTCCTCTCCCAGCAGTTCGATAAGGCTGTTTCAGACTTTGACAGATATATCAGAAAGGAGCCGAAGGACCCTACAGCATACCTGAACAGAGGAGCCAGCTGGCTTTTCCTCGGAGATACTCTCAAGGCAGTTACCGACTATAACAAGGCAATCCGTCTTGACCGTTTCGATCCCGAAGGATATGTCAGAAGAGGCCGTCTTTATGCCACTCAGAAGAAGTATGATCTGGCCATAGAGGATATGGACAAGGCAATTGAACTGGATACAGCCAATACATTTGCCTATTTCAACAGGGCCATAATGTACTATGAGCAGGAGAAGTATCGTGAAGCGATGTCTGATCTCAACAGGGTGCTTGAAGATGAACCGGGAAATGCTCTTACCTTGTACAACAGAGGTCTCATCAGTGCCCAGCTCGGAGCATATGAGGATGCGTTGGATGATATGGACAGGGTCCTTAACATCAATCCACAGAATGTGCTTGCCTACTTTAACAGAGCATCAATCTTTATCGAGCTCGGACAGTACAGGAATGCTCTCGATGACTATGACAAGGCTATCGAGCTTTATCCGGATTTTGCCAAAGCCTATATGAACCGTTCGTATGTGAAGAATATGCTGGGACAGCATAAAGCAGCCAAGAAGGACTATGATACGGCTCAGAAAAAGGTTCAGGAATACAGAGCCAGGAATATTACGGATGCGTCTTCGTTTGCTGACACGACTAAGAAATACAGTTCTCTGCTTTCTTTGGATGCAGAGTTCGCAAAGAAGGACTTCAATGATGAACTTCTCCAGCATAGAGACATCGACATCAGGCTCAGGCCTCTCTACCGGTTTGTCCTGACGGGAGCTAAAGACAATACGAATTATGCACTTGACCGGGGATATGAAAATCCTCTCATTTCAAGGTTCGAGAATGCTCTTCCTGTCGGTGTGAAGGTAAAGACAGCAGATCAGGCCCTGTCTCAGGAGGAACTGGATGCAGTAGAGAAGACAGCATGGTCAACGACTGCTTATCCATCATCGATGGACCTGTTCCTGAGGGCTCTTTACGACAATGCAGGAAGGCAGTTCAATTCAGCTCAGGTTTATTACACTGCGGCTGAAGAAAAGTCTGAAGGTGATACCGGAGTTGATGCGATGTACAGGTCGTTCTATCTTATGAACATGGGAGTTCTCCGCGCCGAGATGATTGACTTCATTTCCTCAATAGAGAGCAATGTGCAGGTTCTGTCTATGGATGACAGCGGCAATACAAGGGCAAGAGTCAAGGATCAGGTGACACGACAGTATGACTATTCTGATGCTATCCAGGATATGAATGAAGCTAAGGAAATTGTTCCGGATCTTCCATATGTGTATTATAACCTCGGCAATCTGTACTGTCTCTCGTCAGAGCACATCGCCTCGCTTGACAACTACACCAAGGCGATCAATCTCTGGCCGTATATGGGTGATGCATACTTCAACAGAGGATTGGTGCTCATCTATCTCAAGGACAAGGAGAAGGGCTGCATAGACCTTTCTCGTGCAGGAGAACTTGGAGTCGAAGATGCGTACGGTGTCATCAAGAAATATTGTGAAGATAAAAATAACGAATAGATATGAGAAAAGCGGTTATATTTGATATGGGAGGAGTCCTTATTGACCTTGATGTCCCTAGATGCATCCAGGCATTTATCGACGACCTGGACTATCCTCAGATCACTCAGATTATCGATCCGTGTCACCAGAAGGGAATCTTTGGAGATATGGAGGAGGGTAAGGTCAGTGCTGATGATTTCAGGGCATATGTGCTTAAGGATGCCAGGAAAGGTGCGACTCCGGAAGATGTTGACAAGGCATTGTGGAACATTCTTGTAGGTATCGAGCCGTATAAGATACCTCTTCTTAAGAGACTGGCTGAGAATTATGATGTATATATGCTCAGCAACAACAACCCTATCTGTACTCCAAGAGCGGAACTTATGTTCGAGGAAGCTGGCTTTTCCATGACCAAGGACTTCAAGAAATGTTATATTTCTTATCAGCTCAAGGCTCTTAAGCCGTCAGACGAGTGCTTCCATGCCATCATGGAGGATATAGGTATTCCTGCTGAGAATATGCTTTTCATTGATGATTCGCAGAAGAATGTAGACGGGTCAATTGCTGCGGGACTTCCGGCTGCCTATTATGAACCGGGATCTGACCTTGCCGCTCTATTGGCTGAAGCTCTCAATGATCCATCTCTAAACAGTTAGTCAGTGGGAGCAGTAAAATTCATGAGCTTTTCCAGCGGCAGCTGTGGCAACTGCTATTTTCTTGGAACGGATGACAAAGGCATTCTGATCGATGCCGGTGTCAGTCTACGTCGTCTCAAGAAGGCTCTTCAGGAGAATGGTCTCGATACAGATTCATTCTCTGCTGTCCTCGTGACCCATGATCATCTTGACCATATCCGTCATTTAGGTTCATTCTGCAAGCGTATCGGCAAACCGGTATATACTACGGAGGATATCCATCGTGCACTTGCCAGACATACTTTCACTGCGGACCATATCGCTTCCTGCCGTAAGGTCCTTGCTGAAGGGGAGTGGAATGATATAGCGGGTATCAATGTGCGTTATTTTGTCGTTCCCCATGATGCGACTCAGACTGTCGGCTATGCCATCGATCTTGATGGAAGGCGTTTTGTCATAATGACAGACATCGGAAGGATGACTGATGAGGCTGTGGAGCTTGCTCGTACTGCTGACACTGTCGTAGTGGAGTCTAACTATGATATGGATATGCTGATGGGCGGTCCGTATACATATGAACTTAAGATGCGTATCGTACAGGGATGCGGACATCTCAGCAATGATGAGTGTGCGTCTGCTATCAAGAGATTCTGGCACCCTGGTCTGAAAAACATATTCCTTTGTCATCTCAGCGAGAACAACAATACCCGTGAGTTGGCATTCAACAGCGCTCTTGGTGCTTTGAAGACATTGGGAGTAGAGAAAGGCATGGTTTCCCTTCGATGCCTTCCTCGTCAGTATCCGTCACCTCTGTTTACTCTATAAATAATATTTAACGTGGCTACTGCCACATCAAATCAAGTGCATCACTATAGATAAAAACAGCCATCGGAATTCCGATGGCTGTTCTGTATGCAATCTGTGTTGTGTCAGATTAGAGAGCTGGACCAGCTGCTACGAGAGCCTTACCGAGGTCGTTTCCAGTGAACTTGTTGAAGTTCTTGATGAAACGAGCTGCGAGATCCTTAGCCTTCTCCTCCCACTGGCAAGCGCACTCGTAAGTGTCGCGTGGGTCGAGGATAGCTGGGTCAACGCCAGGGAGTTCTGTAGGAACTGTGAAGTTGAAGTAAGGGATCTGCTTTGTAGGAGCCTTGTCGATAGAACCGTCGAGGATAGCGTCAATGATTCCTCTTGTATCCTTGATAGAGATACGCTTACCTGTACCGTTCCATCCTGTGTTCACGAGGTATGCCTTAGCACCAACCTTCTCCATTCTCTTAACGAGCTCCTCACCATACTTGGTTGGGTGGAGTGAAAGGAATGCTGCACCGAAGCAAGCTGAGAAAGTAGGAGTTGGCTCAGTGAT
>JBGUTV010000039.1:0-21942 GCA_045133255.1 Candidatus Cryptobacteroides sp. | reverse complement strand
CCCCGTCAACGGGTTTATAAAAAAAAAAAAATGTGCCATGCGCCACTCTTAGACTGCGGCACCCGAGTGGGGTGGGGACCCACTAGGGGGGGAGTATCTAGGTGTGGCTATTGCCACTTTTATTATCTTAAGGCAACGCCTACTCCTTTGGAGCAAGCGTTACCTCAATAAAGTTCTTCTGTGCAAGAACAGCCTGAAGGATGTTCTTTACATCTTCTGGAGTTACAGAGTTTATTGCTGCCTCGTACTCCTTGTTGTAGTCAACACCATACTCATAATAATGGTTCAGCACACTGAGCCAGTATGAGTTGCTGATGCGTTTCTCAGGAAGATTCTTCTTAAGATTCTCAATCGCCATATTGAACTGTTCCTGGGTAGGACCGTTTTCTGCAAACTTCTTAAGCTCGTCAATAGCGATCTGGCTGAGAAGCTCTGCCTGCTCTACATTTGTTGTAAAGAGAACGTGGAAGTCAATTCTCTCGACTGGCTTTCTGCGACCCTGAAGTGATGAACCCACTCCATATGTTCCGCCCTGCTCCTCGCGAATGGTCTTGGTGTAGATCATATCCAGGATGTAGTTGGCAACATCAAGTGTAACACCGGTCTTGATGTTATATGGAAGATATGCTGTGTAGAGCTGGTGAACAGTAGACTTAGGAGTCTCCATCTTGAGATTTACAGTCTTCTCAATCTGACCTTCAGCAACAGAAATGCAATTGTCCTTGTTCCAGTCTGTAGCCTTCTTGCCCTTTGGAAGAGAGCCGAGATACTTCTGTACAAGTGGCTTCAAGGTTTCAAGGTCAACGTTACCGATGATAGTGACCTCTGCACCTGCAGCATCCTTGAACAGCTGTCTGTATACTTTCTCTATTGTGGCGAGATTTGCTTTCTCAAGGAGTTCCTCGTTGAGAGCAAGTACTCGTGGATTGTTGTTGTAGAAGATCTTGTCTTTCTCTATCTGATACTGGAAATCAGGATCGTTCTGGATGTTAGGAAGCACAGCCTTGATCTGCTGGATTCCGATCTGGAACTCATTCTCATCGAATCTTGGATCAGTGAATGTGAGATAAAGAAGCTGGAGAGCTGTCTCAATGTCCTTTGGTGTGCTTGATGCTGAGATTCCGTGTGAAAGGTTCGAAATGAACGGGCTGGCTCCTGCGCTCTTTCCGGCAAGCATCTTAGGAAGTGTCGTGCCTGAGAACTTGGATACACCGCTGTTCCTGAGGAAGAGTGCCCAGATGTTGTCCTCGAATGAAGGGAGATCCTCAGTTGCAATGAGAGTTCTTCCTCCGTCCATAGAGAGGTTGATGATCACCTGGTCCTTCTTGTAATCTGTAGGGAGTACGACTACCTTGACACCATTCTTGAGGGTCCATACAGTCTCGCCATAGATTCCCTTCTTCTCTTTCTTGATCTTGGAGCCATTGAGGAGACTTTCGTCAAGAAGAGGCTCATTTACACTTTCTTCTGCGTTAGGTGCTATTTCTGCGTTCTTTGCAGCAGCATATACTTCAGCAAGTTCTGCTTCAGTAGGGTTGACAAGGCCTTCTTTCTCAGGACCGTTGAAGAGTACGAGAACATTCTGCTCTGTAAGAAGCTGTGGCAGCATCTGGTTGAGAACCTGAGCTGTAAGCTGTCCGCAGATGGCCTGTGCTATCTGCTGGTCGATCTCAGGAGTGAGAATAGGCTCGTTGAAGAAGAAGTTATTGAGGATAGGGCGGACGAACTCGGCATTCTTGCGGGTCGCAGCAGCCTCTACTGCTCTTTCATATGCCTGAAGGATATTTTCCTTTGCACGGAGTACCTCTCCTTCTGTGAAACCGTATCTCTTGAGTTTCTCAACCTCTGTAAGATATGCCTGGAAAGCCTTGAGACCTTCGCCATCCTTGAATGAAACATTGCCGGATACAGCCTCGCATGTGTTGCAGAGCTTTCCGATGCCAAAGCTTGCGCTGATGAATGGTGCATCAGGTTTTGATGTAAGGTCGCTGAAGCGCTCGCGCATGATGATGCTTATGTAAGCCTTGACCATATCCATCATATATGCAATGTCTGTGTTGTTGAGCTGCTTAGGAAGCGGCTCGCCTCTCCAGAGCATTTCGATCTGTGAACTTGTAGCCTCCTTGTCTGTGATGATGCCGAAGATTGGCTCCTCATTGCCAGGAATCTTGTATTCTACCTTCTGAGTAGGAACCTCTGGAGCAGGAACGTCACTGAAGATTGTCTTGATCTTGTTCTCGATCTGGTCTACATCAATGTCTCCGATGACCACGATCGCCTGCATATCCGGGTTGTACCACTTTCTGTAGAAATTTGTAAGGCTTTCATACTTGAATGTCTTGAGCTGCTCCTCTCCGCCGATCAGGGTTCTTCTTGAGTAAGGAGTATCTCCGAAATAGTATGGAAGAGACTTCTCGAACATTCTCCAGCCTGCGTTTCTTCTGCCTCTTCTCTCTTCAAGGATAACACCACGCTCAGCATCGATTTCCGCTGGATCGCATGTTACGAAATGAGAATAGTCGTGCATGACGAGAAGACATGAGTCAATGATGCTCTCGCGCACGATAGGAATATTGTTGAGCATATACTGTGTCTGCTCGAATCCTGTAGACGCGTTGATGTTTCTTCCGAACTCCGCGCCGATGCTCTGGAGCCAGTCAAGAAGATTCTTGCCAGGGAAATTCTTTGTTCCGTTGAAGCACATGTGCTCAAGGAAGTGGGCGAGACCGTCCTGGTCATCCTCTTCCTGATATGCTCCTACGTCAGTCGCCAGATAGAACTCAGCTCTCTGAGCAGGTTTATCGTTGTGGCGGATGTAGTAAGTCATTCCGTTCTCAAGTTTGCCGATCCTTACCTCAGGGTCGTTTGGAAGCGGATTCTGACCGAATGCTGCAAATGCCATGAAAAGGGCTGCAGCCAATAGGATAATACGTTTCATACCTTTATTAAATAAATATATTCTTTTATCAAATCATTCGCATTTAAGCGCAATTCGCAAATATACGAAATTTTATAAAAATACTTATATTTGCAAAAAGCAAAACTCTATGTTGGACGATTTCAGATTGAGGATATTCCTGACTTTATCAAGAGAATGCAGCTTTACGAAGACTGCTATAGCACTTGATGTCAGTCAGCCTGCCGTCAGCCAGAGCGTCGCTGAACTTGAAAAGAATCTTGGAGTCAGACTTTTTGACCGTCAGAGAGGTGAGGTAAGTCTCACTCCGGCAGGACATGTTTTCAGTAAATATGCAGAAAACATACTGACACAGTATGAAGAGGCCGGCAAGGTGTTTCTTCCCCTGCAGCCATGTAGGGTGAACGTATGTGCTTCCGATGATGTCTTCGCATATGTGTGTGATGAACTTCTGAGGGATTTTCTTACGGTTCATCCAGAAATAAGCATCTCACGCTGTGCTGCTGAATCTGCAGACATCGTCTTCCGTACGGTTCCTATTGACAAGAAAAGAGGAATCTTCGCTCTAAGCTCCGATCCCTCTTCGTTTTTTGCAGATACTGACCTGTGGAAGATGTTATCTTACTTCCTTAAGCCAACGTTCTAAAGAATTTTCAAAGTCCGCGCGTGCATAAGCAAACGGATCCTTGCCCTTTCCTACATATTTCTCTGCGGAGAAGCCCCAGCCATGACCGCCGGTAGGCCAGATGTGCATTTCAACAGGCACATCTAGGTCGATGAGAGCATTGTAGTAAAGAAGACTGTTCTCGGCTGGTACGACTCTGTCGTCCGAGCAGAGGGCGATGAAAGTCTTAGGAGTGAATCTTGTGACCTGTTTCTGTAGAGAGTATTTGTCAGCAAGATGATGGTTCCAAACTGCACTTTCCTTGATGAGTCTCTCACGGGTACCTTTGTGTGTGACGCCGATCTCCATAGTGATTACAGGGTAGATAAGTACAGAGAAATCTGGTCTTGTGATCTCGTCAACCCAAAGTGTTGATGTGGATGCGGCAAGGTGTCCTCCTGCAGAGAATCCCATCACTCCAATCTGGTCAACTCCCCATTCCTGTGCCTTTGATCTGCAATATCTGAATGCGTTCTGGACATCAGTAAGTGGAATTCTATAGTGGCCGTTAGGCATTCTGTACTTTACAACAGCTACAGTGATGCCTCTTTCAAGAAGCCATTCCGCAACGTATACACCCTCATTCCATGAAGAAGTACATCTGTAACCGCCGCCCGGACATACTACGATCATCTGGCCGTTAGCCTTCTTTGGAAAGTAGAGGTCAACTCTTGCAAGTCCTGCAGTCCTTTCGATGTTTCCATTCTTAAGATCGATTGCTTCCGGTTCTGTAAACTTATTGTCTTCTGTCATTTCGAAGCCTGCAGAACTGATCTTTTTTCCGTAAACAGGATCAATGTTGCCGTCGAATGAGTCTGCATAGAGGAGAACGGTCTCATCTGGTCTGAGCTTTGTGTTCGGACCTTGTGCAGATGCAAGGAATGTCATGCCTCCCATCAGACTTGCAATTGCGAGTATTCTTTTGATTTTCATAGGACTGAATATTAAAGGTGGTCCACTGAAGGGTGGACCACCATATTAATGAATGTTATTTCGAAGCAAGACGCTTGTATGTTTCGAGACGGAGTTTCGCGAATTCCTCAGTCTTCTGGAGGAGTTCGTCGGCTGTCTCAGGATACATCTTGTAGAGAGATGAGAAACGAACCTCGCCCTTAAGGAAATCCTGGAATTTGCTCCAGTCAGGTTCCTTGCTGTCAAGAGTGAATGGGTTCTTCTCTGTGCCCTCGAGCATAGGGTTGTATCTGTAAAGATGCCAGTAACCGCACTCGACAGCGAGCTTCTCTTCCTTCTGGCTCAGACCCATACCTGCCTTGAGACCGTGGTTGATACAAGGTGCGTATGCGATGATGAGTGATGGTCCGTCATAAGCCTCAGCCTCCTTGATGGCGTTGAAATACTGTGCAGGTGATGCTCCCATTGCAACCTGTGCAACATATACATAACCATAGCTCATTGCCATCATACCGAGATCCTTCTTGCGTACTCTCTTTCCTGATGCTGCGAACTTTGCGATAGCACCTGCAGGAGTTGCCTTAGAAGACTGTCCGCCGGTGTTAGAGTAAACCTCGGTGTCGAGAACGAGAATATTCACATTCTCACCTGATGCGAGTACGTGGTCAAGACCGCCGTATCCGATGTCGTATGATGCACCGTCACCACCGATGATCCACTGGCTGCGTGCAGGGATGAATGTCTTATATTCAACAAGTCCCTTGCAGATGTCGCATCCGCAACCTTCGCAGAGAGGGATGAGCTTGTCTGCAACCTCGCGAGTGACTTTTGCGTCGTTCTTGTTTTCGAGCCACTGGGTGAAGAGAGCCTTCATCTCGTCAGTGCAGCATGAGCAGCTGAGTCCCTCTTCCATGAGTCTGGCTACTGTCATACGTGCTCTGTCGGAACCGAGCTTCATACCGAGACCGAACTCACAGAAGTCCTCGAAGAGTGAGTTGGCCCAAGCCGGACCATGTCCCTCAGAGTTCTTGCAGTATGGTGCTGCAGGGAATGATGCTCCGTAGATTGAAGAACATCCTGTTGCGTTTGCAACCATCATGTGGTCACCGTAAAGCTGAGTGATTGTCTTGATGTAAGGAGTCTCACCACATCCTGCACATGCACCTGAGAACTCGAAGAGCGGCTGAGCAAACTGAGCGTTCTTGATGTTGCCTGTCTTAGGCTGTACATTGTCCTTGTAGCCAATGTGTGCATGGAGCCAGTCGAAGTTTGCCTGCTCTGCCTCCTGAGTGCCGAGCGGCTTCATCACGAGAGCCTTCTCCTTTGACGGACATACATCAGCACAGTTGCCGCAACCTGTACAGTCCATTACAGAGACGCTGATACCGAACTTGTACTCCTTGAATACAGCCTTGCCCTGCTGAAGCTTAACGCCTTCAGGAGCATTTGCTGCCTCATCCTCAGTAAGAAGGAATGGACGGATTGCTGCATGAGGACAGACGAATGCACAGTTATTACACTGGATACAGTTGTCAGCCTGCCACTCAGGAACCTTCACTGCAACGCCACGCTTCTCGTATGCTGTTGTTCCTGCAGGGATTGTGCCGTCTGCCTGATTCTCGAATACGCTTACCGGAAGAGTGTCACCAGCCTGAGCATTGACGATGTCGGCGATATGCTTCACGAAGTCAGGAGCAAGTCTGTCCTTGTTAGGGTTCTCGAACTTTGCAGTGATGTCCTTCCAGTCTGCCGGAATCTCAACTTTGGTGTATTCGCCACCTCTGTCGACAGCTGCATAGTTCATGTTCACGATGTGCTCACCCTTCTTGCCGTAGCTCTTGACGATTGCCTTCTTCATGTAGCCTACTGCCTCCTCGTAAGGAATGATGCCGGTGATCTTGAAGAATGCAGACTGGAGGATTGTGTTTGTACGTCCGCCAAGTCCGATTTCTGCTGCAATCTTTGTAGCGTTGATGATATAGAGAGTGATGTTCTTCTTTCCGATGATAGCCTTCACGTGGTCAGGAATTCTCTTGAGAGTCTCTTCCTCATCCCAAAGGCTGTTGAGAAGGAATGTACCGTTCTGCTTGATTCCCTTAAGTACATCATACTTGGTAAGGTATGATGGAACGTGGCAAGCTACAAAATCAGGAGTTCCTACAAGATATGGAGCCTTGATCTGAACGTCGCCGAAACGGAGGTGAGAGCAGGTGTATCCGCCTGACTTCTTTGAGTCATAGTCGAAGTATGCCTGGCAATATTTAGGTGTGTTGTCACCGATGATCTTGATTGTGTTCTTGTTGGCACCTACAGTACCGTCTGATCCGAGTCCGAAGAACTTGCACTCTGTTGTGCCTGGCTTGACGATTGAGAATTCCTCCTTCTGTGGAAGTGACTTGAAGGTTACGTCGTCAACGATACCGATTGTGAATCCATCCTTTGGCTCAGCAAGTTCAAGGTTCTCATATACAGATACGATCTGAGCCGGAGTAGTGTCCTTTGATGAAAGGCCATAGCGTCCGCCAACTACGAGAGGTGAGTTGTCGTCACCCTGGAAGAGTGCCTTGATGTCGAGGAAGAGTGGCTCTCCGAGTGAACCAGGCTCCTTTGTCCTGTCGAGGACAGCGATTCTCTTCACGCTCTTAGGAAGGGCCTTCATGAAGTACTTTGCAGAGAATGGTCTGTAAAGTCGTACAATCATCACGCCGACTTTCTTGCCCTGAGCTGCAAGGTAATCGATGGTCTCCTTGATTGTCTCTGTCACAGAGCCCATTGCTACGATTACGTTTTCTGCCTCCTCGTCTCCGTAGTAGTCGAAAGGACGATACTCGCGGCCTGTGAGCTCGCTGATCTCACCCATATATCTTGCTACTGTGTCAGGCACTGCGTCATAGTACTGGTTGCATGCCTCGCGAGCCTGGAAGTATACGTCTGCATTCTGTGCGGTACCTCTTGTTACAGGTGCATCTGGTGAAAGAGCCTTTGCGCGGAATCTTGCCAAAGACTTGGTGCTGAGCAATCCCTTGAGCGCATTTTCATCGATGAGCTCAATCTTCTGGATTTCGTGTGATGTACGGAAACCGTCGAAGAAGTGGAGGAAAGGAACGCTTGATTTGATGGCTGAGAGATGAGCTACGGCTGCCATGTCGAGTGCTTCCTGAACTGAAGCGGATGCAAGCATAGCAAAGCCTGTCTGGCGGCATGCCATTACGTCCTGGTGGTCACCGAAGATCGAGAGTGCATGAGATGCAAGAGCTCGTGCCGACACGTGGAATACGGTAGGAAGGAGCTCGCCTGCGATCTTGTACATGTTAGGGATCATCAGAAGGAGACCCTGTGATGCTGTGAATGTTGTTGTGAGAGCACCTGCCTGAAGTGAACCGTGTACGGCTCCGGCTGCACCGCCCTCGCTCTGCATCTCAGTAACCTTTACTACCTCGCCGAAGAGGTTCTTCTTTCCCTGTGCCGCCCACTCATCGACATATTCTGCCATTGTGGACGACGGTGTAATAGGGTAGATCGCTGCATGCTCGCTGAAAAGGTAAGCGATATGCGCAGCTGCCCAGTTACCGTCACATGTGACGAATTTCTTTTCGTTTGCCATAATTTTATATTTAGTTATTTTTCGGTTTATATGTTTTCAAACATATCCAAGCAAATTTAGTGAAAAAAGACGTAGAGTGTACCTAAAAAACAAAAAAAATAAAGGCCGAAGCCTTTATCTTAGATTTTATCTAAACTTGTTTTTTCTACCGGAACATCCGCGATCTTTGCCACCAGACCTTGCAGGACCTGGCCCGGCCCCAGCTCTATGAATGTGTCAGCTCCGTCGCCGATCATATTCCTGACGCTTTGTGTCCATTTGACTGAAGAAGTCAGCTGAGCAAGGAGGTTTGCCTTGATTTCTTCAGGATCAGTCGATGGCAGCGCTGTAACATTTTGGTATACAGGGCAGATTGGTGTGTGGAATACAGCCTTCTCAATGCCTTCTGCAAGTTCGGCTCTTGCCGGCTCCATGAGAGGGGAGTGGAATGCTCCGCCCACAGGCAGAACAAGTGCGCGCCTTGCGCCGGCTTCCTTGAGTCTGATGCATGCGGCTTCTACTGCAGCCTTTTCTCCTGAGATTACTATCTGGTCGTCGCAGTTGTAGTTTGCCGCAACCACGATACCTTCTTCAGTCGAGGCGCAGATCTCTTCGATTCTGTCTGCTGAAAGCCTGATTACGGCAGCCATGGTTCCTGGATTCATCTCGCAGGCTTTCTGCATTGCCTGTGCGCGAATGCTCACCAGCTTCAGACCCTCCTCGAAATCCATTGCTCCCGCTGCTACCAGAGCAGAGAATTCTCCAAGCGAGTGGCCGGCAACCATGTCCGGAGTGAAGTCCGGAAGACATTTTGCCAATACGACAGAGTGAAGGAAGATTGCCGGCTGAGTCACTTTTGTCTCCTTGAGCTCTTCCGGAGTTCCTTCGAACATTATGTCGGTTATTCTGAAGCCGAGGATGTCATTGGCTTTTTCCAGCATCTCTCGGGCGGTTGCGTTGTTCTCGTATAGTTCCTTTGCCATTCCCGGGAACTGTGCTCCCTGGCCTGGGAAAATGTATGCTTTCTTCATAAAATTCGCTATATTTGCAGGACATTTGCAATTTATTGCATCTGCCCCCGTAGTTTAATGGATAGAATTTCAGATTCCGGTTCTGAAGGTTGCGGTTCGATTCCGCACAGGGGTACTGATCTTTATTTACACCAGGTATCGAGCCAGCGGAAGTATTCGCGATGCCACATCAGGGCATTCTGCGGCTTGAGGATCCAGTGATTTTCCTCAGGGAAGATCAGAAGTCTTGAAGGAACTCCCATCATCTGCGCTGCATTGTAGGCTGCCATTCCCTGATCAACAGGAACCCTGTAGTCCATCGCTCCATGGATTACCATCAGTGGAGTGTTCCATTTTGTCACATTCTTATGCGGAGACATTGCATAGTGACGCTTAGCCTTTGGAAGATCGCTCCAAGGAGAGCCTCCCTGCTTGATGCCTCCGAAAGTGACGCCGTCGCCGGCAGGACCAACAGGTGCCTCATCAGTACCCACGCGAGGATCTATCTCGCACTCATGAAGACCGCCATTGTCGAAGTTAGGGAACCACATTTCTTCTGTTGTCATATACATGTGCTCCTGGTTGAAGATACCTGCGTGAGCAATGAATGCGTCAAATGTGTTCTCATGGGTTCCGCAGAGATTGTAGACCGAATATCCTCCGTAGCTTGCGCCGCATGCCGCTATCTTGTCAATATATGGTTCTGCCTTGATCTCGCGTGCCGCGCAGAGGTAATCCTGCATGTTCAGACCAGGATAATCTCCTGAAATCTGCTCTGTCCATTCCTGACCGAAGGCTGTGGTTCCGCGTCTGTTAGGAAGAACAACCACATAACCCTGAGCAGCCATAAGTCTGTAATTCCATCTGTATGACCATCCCTGGCTGAGAGTTCCCTGAGGACCTCCGAGGCAGATAAGGATAGATGGATATTTCTTGGCAGAATCAAACTGAGGAGGGTAGAGCACCCATGTCAGCATATCCTTTCCGTCAACGGTCTTCACGTATCGTGCTTCGGTATTGTGTTCGGCAAGCTGAGAAAGAATGTGCTCGTTTTCGGTTGTGACAGGCTTGTATTCAACTCCTTCCGGACTCACGACCACAGCGGCAAGTTCGGTAGGGAAATCCATGCTGCACCATGTGGTAAGCATCTCCAGACCGCCTTCGTCAGTCTTAGCGATATGGAAAGGAGAACCGAAGTCATTCCATCTGTCCTCATCAGTCAGTCTGGTGATCTGCCATACTTCGTCAGCATATTCAGCCTTGAAGATGCCCTGAAGACCTTCTGCTAGAGAAGCGAAATATATCTCCTTGCAGTTCTCATCCCATACCGGGCCGGTTACATTATATTTGAAATCCGCTGTTGCGTCAACAGGCTCCGATGCCTTGGGACATCCGTTCTCATCAAGTTCGCTCCAATTAAGATCGGAGATCATAAGTCTCTGCTTGTCAGCTTCATATCCGTCTCTTTCCATGCTGACCCAGCATATCTTGCTGCCGTCAGGACTCCACACAGGATCTGTGTCATATCCACCGGCAGTACTGATCTTTGAACATTTTCCGTTCTCGACATTATAGATATAGATCTCAGTGTTGGTAGAGAATGCGTACTTCTTGCCTGTCACTTTTCTGCATGAATATGCGATGAACTTTCCGTCCGGACTCCAGTCGAGCTGCTCGATGCCGCTGAACGGTTCTGTTGGAAGCTCGTAATTTGCAGGTTCTCCAGCGAGTATGTCGGTGGAGGTTTCTGTGGTTACTGATGCGGCAGCCTTTGGAGAGAAATCAGCAATGAAGCTGTGAGGTATCTCCATTACTGTGTGGTCCCAATGTCTGTACATAAGATCGTCGGTTGTGTATGCATTTGCTTTTCCGAGATCCTCATAGCAGTCTGCCGGAGTCTTTACATCACTTTTTACATAACTTACATATATAAGTCTGCTCTGGTCAGGAGAAAGCTTGAATTCGCTGATTCCTGCAGGGATGTCGCTTACCTGAGTCAGTCCGGTAACCTTCCAACCTTCCTTGCCGGTCCTGATGTTCGCAGTCCATATCTGACCTCCCATGATGAATGCCAGTCCTTTGCCACCGTTGATCCAGCGTGCGTTCGAAATGCTCTTTCCGGATTTTGTGATCTGCTGTCTCTCAGAACCGTCTTTTCTGCATATGAAGAGGTTTCTGCATGAGCGGTTGTCCTTGATCGAAGTGTAGCTTACACCATATAATATATATTCTCCGTCAGGAGATAGCTGAGGGTCTGAAAGACGGCCTAAAGCCAGGAGTGCTTCAGGGGTCATCTGACCATTCTCGATAACAATGTCGCTTTCACCTATGTAGCCTTCGCCAGTGAATGAATTCCTGTTCTTTCCCATAATCATAACTATTCCTACTGCAATTCCTGCGAGTACGAGGAAACGTGCCAAAGTTCTTATAATCTTCATATCTTATGTGATTTTATCATCTGTATTTTTCTGCTGCTTTCCGGAGTTCTTCCGCCACGTCTTCACGTATATCTGCAGGTGAAAGGACTTCTATCCTGCTTCCATATTTGCAGAACTCCATTATAAGGTTCCGGTCCGGGCATACGAATATGCTGAATGTCACCATTTCGTCCTCTCTCTTGATTTCTTCCTGACTTCTGTGCAGAGGCAGGTCTCTGAGAAAACGCGCTTCGCTTTCTGATGTCCTGAAAGTGATTGTCCTTGCCTTTCCCTCCGGAAGATATATTCCGAATGAAGTGGAGAACAGTTCGTCCACATCGAAGTTCTTGGGCATCCTGAATTTTTTGTCTGAACTTTCCAGATTGGTAATTCTGTCCAGTCCGTAGACCCTAATGCCTTGCCTTTCAATGCAATATGCAATCAAATACCATCTTTTGGCATATTCTTTCACTGCGTATGGCCTCAGATGTAGGATCTCGGCAGTGGAAGAACTGTATTTCATGTAGCCGACTGTGATTTCACGTCCTTCGGTCATGGCTTCCATTATGCCTGTAAGATGGGTGTGGCCAGATGGTATGTCCTCTACAGACACCCTTCCTGAGAGCCTCTCTTTGCCAAGTGAGAGTATATTGTTTACCGTAAAGGTGTTGATCAGCCAGGCCGTCTCAGCATTTTCATCGGCGAGGTCATCGGAGTATCCTACGAAATAGCGGTTCGTGCTTCGGTTGCATTCTATCCTTATGCCGAAGACCTCCTCCACTGCTTCGCGATGATTGTTGAATGTGCGACGGGAGTACGGCGTGTCGAACCTGTCTTCCCAACGTTCTTCTATCTCATTCAGGCTCAGTCCGTTCTGTCCTGCCCGGATGAACGTCTGTACGAGCCAGATGTATTTCTGCAATAATTCTGTTACCATCAGCTTATCTTACTGAAATCCTTAATCTGATACATATCTTTTCTTAACTCCCTGCGCAGCAGCTGGTTGCTGTCTGCGTGAAGTGACGGGTCTGCTTTGAGTATTGTCTCTGCACAGTCGCGTGCCGCATTCAATATCAGTCCGTCCTTCGCCAGCGATGCGATGTTCAGACTTACCGGGAGACCGCTCTGCTGAGTTCCTTCCAGGTCACCGGGACCACGCATCTTCATATCTTCCTCAGCCAGTTCGAATCCGTTTTCGGTCGCACACATTAGTTCGATCCTGTGCCTGGACTCCTTGCTCAGTTTATGTCCTGTCATCAGTACACAATATGATTTCTCGCTGCCTCTTCCGACTCGTCCGCGCAACTGATGGAGCTGGCTGAGACCGAATCTCTCAGCGCTCTCAATAACCATTACCGACGCATTCGGAACATCTACTCCGACTTCAATAACCGATGTGGCGACAAGTATGTCTGCTCTTCCTGCAGCGAATGCATCCATGTTGAACTGTTTCACATCATTGAGCTGCTTTCCGTGGACGACCGCTGTCTTGTAGTCAGGGAACGGAAATTTATTCATTATCTCCTCAGCTCCTGCTTCAAGGCTTTGGTAATCAAGTTTTTCCGTTTCGTTGATCAAAGGGTATACGACGAATATCTGCCTTCCCAGTGCAATCTGGTCCTTCATGAACTTATATAGTGCAGGACGTTTGCCTTCTGTTGCGTGTATTGTCTGCACAGGCTTTCTTCCCGGAGGAAGTTCGTCGATCACCGATACGTCAAGGTCTCCGTACAGAGTCATTGCCAAAGTACGTGGAATAGGTGTAGCAGTCATTACGAGCACATGCGGCGGTACTCCAGCAGAGGACTTCTTCCACAGTCTGGATCTCTGTTCCACTCCGAATCTGTGCTGTTCGTCAATGATGGCAAGCCCAAGATTCCTGAATACCACTACATCTTCAAGAAGCGCGTGTGTGCCTACGATAATTCCGATTGAACCATCTTCCAGTCCCTGATGTATTTCTTTTCTTTCCTTGGTCCTGCTGCTGCCGGTGAGAAGGGCAGACTTGACTCCTGTAGGCGCCAGAAATTTCTGTATGTTCTTGAAATGCTGCTGTGCAAGCACTTCTGTCGGTGCCATGATGCAGGCCTGATATCCGTTTCCTATTGCAATCAGTGCCGTCAATACTGCCACCATAGTCTTGCCGCTTCCGACATCTCCCTGGAGAAGCCTGTTCATCTGATGTCCGCTCCTGAGGTCGTTGCGTATCTCGGTTATTACCCTTTTCTGTGCTCCTGTGAGCGGGAAAGGAAGTGCTTCGTAGCATCTGTTGAAAGCTTCGCCGACTCGAGGCATGGCAATTCCCTGATCCTCGCGGCTGCGTATGTATTTCTGCTTCAGAAGTGATAGCTGAAGGTAGAAAAGCTCCTCGAACTTAAGCCTGTATCTGGCTTTCTCAAGTGATATGGCGTCGGTAGGGAAGTGTATGTTCCTGAGTGCAAAGTGCAGTGGGACAAGTCCCTGCTGCTTCATTATATATTCCGGAAGTGATTCCTCGATTTCATGAAGTCCTTTGTTCAGGGCGGACTCCATCAGCTTGTTCATTACCTTGCCGGTGATGCCTCCGTTCTTGAGTTTCTCCGTGCTTGTATATACGCCTGTCATCGTTGCGCCGGCCCCCGTTGTCTTGATCTCGGTACGGTTGTCTGCCGTGTCAACTTCAGGATGGACTATGTTGATCTTTCCGTTGAAGGCTGTCGGTTTTCCGAAGAATATGAATGTCATGCCCGGCTTAAGCCTCTCATGCATCCATTTTATGCCCTTGAAGAAGACCATTTCCATTTCTCCGCTTCCGTCCTCTACCCACACGCTCATCCTCTTGACTGTGCTGTATTTCAATTGTGCTGTCGCGGCTGCCTCCATAGAGGTTGCTCCATTGCCGTAAAGGTCTATCCTTCTGACTGTTGCCCTTATCTGGATGTATGCCATATCTGGACGTGCATCACAGATTCTGACAAAGGAACTCTTGTCTATATAGCGGAACGGATAGAGTCTTATCAAGTCCCCTATCGTCCTGATCCCAAGTTCCTTGTCCAGCAGTTGAGCCCTCTTCGGGCCTACTCCCGGAAGAAACTGTATCTCCATATCCAAGTTCCTTTGTGCCATAGTAAGGCAAATCTACTAAATGTTTCGCAAATTCAAAACACTTTCACTATATTTGTAAGTTGAAAAAGTTATAAAAGATAAAAGCTATGGCAAGAAAACTTGTTGTGGGCATAACTCAGGGAGACGGAAACGGCATCAGCTACGAGGTCATCATCAAGGCGCTGGCTGACGAGAGGATTCTCGACATCTGTACACCTGTAATCTATGGCTCATCTAAGATATTCGGATTCTATAAGAAACAGATACATAATCTCGAGCAGATCAATACGCATGTGGTCACGTCTGCCAAGGATATACATGCTAAGAGGGTGAACATTGTCAACTGTCTGCCGGAGAACGTGTTCGTTGAGCCGGGCCAGCCGACGCCCGAGTCTGCAAAGTCTGCAATGACGGCCCTTGATAGAGCTGTTGAGGATATCAAGGAAGGATATATAGATGTCCTTGTGACAGCTCCGATAAACAAAAGGGCGATGGCTGGAGAAGGATTTGGCTATACAGGTCATACGGAGTATCTCGAGAAGAAATTCGGCGTAGAGGATGTCGCGATGTTCATGGTCAGCGGAAATCTGAGAGTCGGCGTCGTTACAGGTCACATATCTCTTAAGGATGTGCCGTCGAAGATTACAGCCGAGAAGATAATCAACAAGCTTCGTCTCATGAAGCGTTCTCTTCAGAGGGATTTCGGAATCGATGCTCCGAAGATTGCCGTTCTCGGCCTTAATCCGCATTGCGGTGACGGTGGCCTTCTCGGTGATGAGGAGCAGCAGATCATCCTCCCTGCAGTCAAGGCGGCAAATGATGAAGGCATCATGACTTTCGGACCATATTCTCCAGACGGATTCTTTGGTCTTGGAAACTACCTTAAGTTTGATGCAGTCCTGGCTATGTATCATGATCAGGGACTTACCCCGTTCAAGGCTCTCGCCTTTGAGGAAGGAGTCAACTTTACTGCCGGACTTCCTATTGTCAGGACATCGCCGGATCATGGTACCGCATATGAGATGGCCGGAAGAGATATGGCGGATCCTCGCTCGATGAAGGCTGCCATTTATGAGGCTATCGATATATTCAACAAACGTGCTGATTACGATGAACTTATAGCGGGCAGAATGACTATCGAGCTGCCTGATACGGAGATTCGTCCTAGAGGTGGCAGAATCATAGAGTAATGGATCAGAAGAAACCGCCGATATTCCTTTATACCGATGGAGCGGCAAGCGGCAATCCCGGACCTGGAGGGTACGGGGTTGTTCTTAAATGTGCCGGTATACAGAAGGAAATGTCTGAAGGCTTTGCCTTGACTACCAATAACAGAATGGAGCTTCTTGCTGTCATTAAGGGGTTGGAGGCCATCAAGTGGCAGAATGCCGAGGTGCATGTATACAGTGATTCTTCGTATGTGGTCAATGCCATCAACAAAGGCTGGCTTGAGAACTGGAAGAGGAAGGGGTTTGCCAAGGTCAAGAATCCTGATCTTTGGATGAGGTTTGCGCCTCTGATGGACAGACATCGTGTTTCTTTCCATTGGATCAAGGGTCATGCCGGTCATCCTGAGAATGAAAGATGCGATGCATTGGCAGTTGCGGCCGGTGCAGGTGCGGTTGCTTCCGGAGCTGTTCTGCCGCCGGATGCCGGTTATTGTCCGGAGGAAGCTTCGCTTCTATAATTTTGGATAAGTCACAGATTGTCACTATATTTGTAGGTTGTTTGCATTGTGTTGTGCAGACAACCTGATTTTTTGAAAATTAAAACGATTAAATATGTCATTTACAGACGTTTTCAAGAAGATTTTCGGTACAAAAGCAGACCGTGACATGAAGGCGATCAGACCTATGCTTGACAAGGTTCTGGTTGCATATGAGGCTGTTGATAAGCTTTCTGACGACGAACTTCGTGAGAAATGCCAGACCCTCAAGGATCTTATTCAGGCAAGAATCGCAGGCGATGAAGCCCGTATAGCTGCAATCAAGGAAGAACTCGAGAAGGATATACCGCTTTCACAGAAGGAGGCTTTGGCTACAGAGTCGGACAAACTTGTGAAGAAGGTTGACGAGAAGATTGAAGAGGCTCTTGATCAGATTCTTCCGGACGCATTCGCGATAATGAAGTCTACGGCCCGCCGTTTCAAGGAGAATGAAGTAATCAGAGTTAAGGCTACCGAGTTTGACCGTGACCTCAGCGCCACAAAGGAATTCGTCACAATCGAAGGTGACTATGCCGTATGGCAGAACCATTGGATGGCTGGCGGAAACGAGGTTACATGGGATATGGTCCATTATGATGTCCAGCTTATAGGTGGTATCGTTCTGCATCAGGGTAAGATCGCCGAGATGGCAACAGGAGAGGGTAAGACTCTCGTGGCTACGCTCCCGGTATTCCTTAATGCATTGGCAGGCAAGGGCGTGCATGTGGTGACAGTCAATGACTATCTCTCTAAGCGAGACTCTGAGTGGATGGGCCCTCTCTACATGTTCCACGGACTTTCGGTGGACTGCATCGACAAGCATCAGCCAAACAGCGATGCACGTAAGAAGGCATACAGCTGCAACATCACATTCGGTACAAACAACGAATTCGGTTTTGACTACCTCCGCGACAATATGGCTGTGTCAATGAACGACCTCGTTCAGAAGAAGCATCATTTCGCCATTGTCGATGAGGTTGACTCAGTCCTTATCGATGACGCCCGTACTCCTCTCATCATTTCAGGACCTGTTCCAAAGGGTGAGGATCAGCAGTTTATGGAGTTCAAACCACTGGTAGAGCGCCTTTACAGCACACAGAAGTCATTTATTACCAATATTCTCAATGAAGCTAAGAGACTCATTGCCGATGGTAATGAGAAGGATGGTGGAGTTCTTCTTTTCAGAGCGTACAAGGGATATCCTAAATACAAGCCGCTCATCAAGTTCCTCAGCGAGCCTGGCATGAAGCAGCTTCTCCAGAAGGTTGAGAACTATTATATCCAGGACAATGAGCGCGAGATGCCGTTCATCACAGACGAGCTTTATTTTGTGATCAACGAGAAACAGCATTCGGTGGATATGACCGACAAGGGCCGTGACCTTATAACAAGCGGTCTGGATGATGCTAACTTCTTTGTTCTTCCTGATGTAGGTGCATCAATTGCTGAGATTCAGAAGAATCAGTTGCTTTCTGCAGAGGAAAAGACTCTCAGGAAAGATGAGCTGATGGCTGACTTTGCTCTCAAGTCTGAGCGTGTACATACTGTAAACCAGCTCCTTAAGGCATATACAATGTTCGATAAGGAGATTGATTATATCATTCAGGATGGTAAGATCAAGATTGTTGATGAGCAGACAGGACGTATCATGGAAGGCCGCCGTTGGAGTGACGGACTTCATCAGGCGGTAGAGGCTAAGGAAAATGTGAAGGTCGAGGCTGCCACACAGACATTTGCGACCATCACTCTCCAGAACTATTTCCGTATGTATCACAAGCTTGCCGGTATGACAGGTACAGCTGAGACGGAAGCAGGTGAGTTCTGGTCTATCTATAAACTCGATGTAGTGGTGATTCCGACAAACCGTCCGATTGCACGTCATGATCAGAATGACCTCATATACAAGACGAAGAAGGCTAAGTATGATGCCGTGATCAATAAGATTGTGGAGCTCACGAATGAAGGACGCCCGGTTCTCGTCGGTACTACTGATGTGGAGACATCTGAGCTCCTCAGCCGAATGCTTCGTCTGCGCGGAATCCAGCACCAGGTGCTCAATGCCAAGCAGCATGCGCGTGAGGCGGAGGTTGTCAAGCATGCAGGTGAGCCTTCGACAGTTACGATCGCTACCAATATGGCAGGTCGTGGTACCGACATCAAGCTTACTGATGATGTGAAGGCTGCCGGCGGACTTGCAATCATCGGTACTGAGCGTCACGACAGCCGTCGAGTTGACCGTCAGCTCAGAGGACGTTCCGGCCGTCAGGGTGATCCGGGTTCGTCAATCTTCTATGTGTCGCTTGAGGATAAGCTTATGCGACTCTTCGGCTCTGAAAGGATCGCTGCACTTGTTGACAAGATGGGTATGGAGGAGCACGAGGCTCTTGAGGCTTCAATGCTTTCAAGCTCAATCGAAAGAGCACAGAAGAAGGTTGAGGAGAATAACTTCGGTATCCGTAAGAGACTCCTTGAGTATGACGATGTGATGAACTCTCAGAGAGAGGTGATCTACACCAAGAGACGCAACGCCCTCTCGGGTGAGAGAGTCGAGATCGACGTGATGAATATGATGCAGGACACGGCAGAGATTCTTGTTGACAGGTCTGAGGGACTTGACTATGAGTCGTTCAATGAAGCGGTGATGGGATCGCTTTCGATTGACCTTGGCTTTGATGAGGAATACTATCGTACAGCCAAGCCGAAGGATATGCTTGCAAAGCTCCACGAGAATATGCTTGCTACCTATAGCAGACGTATGGATACTATGGTGCAGAAGGCATTCCCTATCATCAAGGAAGTTTACGAGAAGCAGGGTGCAATCTATCAGAATATCGCTATTCCGATCTCTGATGGCCGCAAGATGCTTACACTTTCGGTAAACCTCAAGAAGGCTTACGAGTCTGAAGGAAAGGAGATTGCGCGTGCTCTCAGCAAGACAATCACCCTCTATCAGATCGATGAGAAATGGAAGGAACATCTCAGGGATATGGATGATCTGAAGCAGTCGGTTCAGAATGCCACCTACGAGCAGAAGGATCCTCTTCTCATCTATAAGTTCGAGAGCTTCAACCTCTTCAGCAAGATGTTGGAGGAGCTCAATCAGGATGTGCTTTCATTCCTTCTCAGAGCATTCATTCCGCTCAGGGATGCGTCGGAAGCAAAGGCTCCTGTCCAGCAGCGTAAGCCTGACATGAGCAATATGCAGACATCGCGTACTGATCTTGTGACAAATGGCGGTGAGGCTAAGAGCAATATGCCGGTTCATGTGGAGAAGCAGGTGGGTCGTAATGATCCTTGTCCTTGCGGATCCGGCAAGAAGTTCAAGAACTGCCACGGCAAGGGACTGTAGAACTCAATTCAATAGAACTAAAAATTAAACCTAGCGATATATTATGGCAAAAGTAGAAACAATAGTGAATGTGAACAATGTCAGCAGGATTTCTGCGGGTACTGTCATTAAGGGAGAGATCGTTTCTCCTAACGATATCCGTATAGATGGACTTTTCGAGGGCAAGGTGATCAGCAAGAGCCGTGTGGTTATCGGCGAGTGTGCCAATGTCAAGGGAGACATCATATGCGAGAATGTCGATCTTTGGGGTAAGGTAGAGGGTAACCTTTACGTAAAGGATACTCTAGCGCTCAAGGACGGCAGCAATATCAACGGAAATCTTCACATCAGAAGACTTCTTGTTGAACTTGGTGCAACATTCAACGGTACCTGCAAGACCATTACAGAGGGTGAGTTCGACAAGCTTACAGGGACAGCAGCTCCTGCAAAGACAACTCAGAATAACGTGCAGGCTCAGCATCAGACTGCCAATCAGGCTCACGCAAACTAATACCTAAAAGACCGGTTCGCCGGTCTTTTTTATAATCAGGCATATGAAATCTTGTTTGTCATTGCAGGCAATATTCCGCATTGGACTGATGGCTCTTATGGCAGCGCTTCTTGTCGGTTGCGGATCCGTGCCTTTGACCGGCAGAAGGCAGATTCTGCTTGTGTCTGACCAGGAGGTATATGAGGCGGGACTTGTCCAGTACAACGACTATCTTAAGGGTGCGACTTTGTCTTCTGATGTGTCTGCATCCGCTATGGTCAAAGAGGTTGGAAGCAAGCTTGCTGAGGCAACGGAAAACTATCTCCGTTACAATGGGTTTGAGTCTGAAATTTCCAAATTTGCCTGGGAGTTCAATCTTGTGAAGGATACTCAAGTCAATGCCTTCTGCATGCCTGGAGGTAAGATTGTCGTTTATGAAGGGCTTCTGACGGTTGCTCAGACAAAGGATGAACTTGCTGTAGTCCTAGGCCACGAAATAGCTCATGCTGTAGCAAAGCACAGCAATGAAAGAATGAGCCAGCAGATAATGGCTGATTGCGGAAGTCAGATACTTTCTTCTCTTCTGTCGGAAAAATCGCAGCTCACCCAAGCTGCAGCCAGCGTGGTGTTCGGTCTTGGAACCCAACTTGGTGTAATGCTTCCGTATTCGAGAAAGCATGAGTATGAGGCGGATTATATGGGGATTGTGTTTATGGAACTGGCAGGATATGATTCTGAGGCTTCTGTTACTTTCTGGAAGAAGATGTCCTCTTCCGGTGGTGGCAAAGTCTATGAACTCCTGAGTACACATCCAAGCGATGAAAAACGTGTCGCAAATCTGCAGGCAAAGATTCCGGAAGCAAAATCAGTCGCTCAGTCAATGAGAAAATAAAGAAGACTGTCGTTGAATGGAAAACAGGTTGCATTAATCAATGCAACCTGTTTTTTGTGGAGATGGGCGGACTCGAACCGCCGTCCAAACACCGCACCAGAGAGCTTTCTACACGCTTAGTCTGCCTTTGGTTTTCGATCAGGGGCTGCCGGAAGACAGGCTACCCGAGACTTATCCTCTAAATCTTAGCGGAGCTTAAAGGAATCACTCCGAGCATCCCGTTTGGATGATACCCCGAAGACCGGTCATAACGGGCCTAAAGACCGGAGGGATACTCGTCGGCGTCGCAGCCTTGGCGACGCGGATTAAGGTAGTGTGCTTTGCAGACTACGCAGCGAGTGCATAAGAGTTGTTGCCAACTAATAGTTTGAAAGCTGAGATTTACGGGCAAACTTCCGACGCCCGACGTGCTTACCGTCCAATGTCTGATGCTGTCAAAACCAAAACATCCCCATTGAAAGTCCTGCAAATATAGTGCTTTTTTGGAAAGTTTTCCCGACTTTACTCGAAATGACAAGTAAAAAGGCTTGAAATCAGATTTGAAATGACGGAAAAGCCTGAGAAAATGTAAATAAAATTTGCAGATTCGAAAAAATGCCGTATATTTGCAGTCCGTTTCGAAAGAAACAGAGTTCTTATCGGGAGCATAGCTCAGTTGGTTTAGAGCATCTGCCTTACAAGCAGAGGGTCGGGGGTTCGACTCCCTCTGCTCCCACTAAAGCCTTGGATTTTTCCAAGGCTTTTTTCTTTTATCCAGCCTCTTCTGGCATGGAATTTTAAATCGCAACCGACTATTATCGGCTCAGGTGCAAAAGTATGTGTTTCGATAAATAAGTGATACCTTTGTATGGATATATAAATACAAAGGTTATGACAGACGAACAGAAAATACTTTTAGCATTAGTCAAGTTGATGTTTCCACGTGAGATGTTGGATTATT
>JBGUTV010000038.1:0-15332 GCA_045133255.1 Candidatus Cryptobacteroides sp. | reverse complement strand
ACCCGTCATTGTTGGGATACTACGAAAAGTATCATTGTAGGTAAGGAACCGCCGTATGCGGACCCGCATGTACGGTGGTGTGAGAGGTCGGAAAACAAAAGTAGGAGGAAAACCTACTTTTGTTTTCCTCCTACTCGATTTATTTCGGTGCGATGCGGTAAAGGAAACCGGCGATTATCGCAAACACCAGATTAGGGAGCCAGAGGGCGATTGCCGGTGGCAGTGTGTCGGTGTGTACGAACATCTGGCTGAATCTCAGGAAGAGGATGTATGTGAAGGCAAGGGCGATGCCTATACCTATGTTCCAGCCGATTCCGGCACGCCGTTTCTTTGAAGACAGTGCCACACCCATGATGGTCAGGATGAAAGCTGAGAATGGGAGAGCAAATCTTGTGTTCTTCTCGATGAGAGCAAACTTGACATTCGCATCTCCACGCATCCTCTGTGTGTCGATGAGATTGTTCAGTTCGTGATAGTTCAGTGTCTCCACTGTCTTCTCTGTCAGATAGAAGTCCTTGGAAGACAAGGCAAGCGTGGTGTCCAGCTGCTTGCCGCTGCGAATCCTGTCTGTAAGGTCTTCGTTATAATCTCTGATGAAGTATTTCTTGAGAGTCCAGACGTCCTTTTCTTCATTGTAAACGGCCGACTCTGCTGAAATCTTTGATACAAGCTTGTTGTCAACAATCTTTTCAAGCGTGAACCTGTAGGCTGTGTTGTTCCAGGAACTGAATGACTCGGCAAATACGAATTCTCCGGGTGATATCTGGTAGTGTACGTTTCTGCCTACGCTCTTGAATCGTGTCTTTACATACTGATTCTCGAACTCCAGTCGTGTCTTGTTTGCATCCGGGATGATGAAAAGGTTGAGGCAGAGGGAGAAGATGGCAATCAATGTCGCAGAGAATATGTAAGGAACCATCATCCTGTGGAAGCTGATTCCGCAGGACAGGATGGCGATGATCTCTGAGTCGGCAGCCATCTTGGATGTGAAGAATATGACCGTAATGAACACGAATAGCGGTGAGAACATATTCATGAAGTACGGTATGAAGTTCAGGTAGTAGTCAAAGACAATAGCCTTCAGAGGTGCCTCCTTTGCCACGAAATTGTCAATCTTCTCGCTTATGTCGAAGATAATGACGATTCCGATGATCAGAAGCAACGCGATGAAGAACGTCGTTATGAACTTAGAAACGATATATGCGTCTATCTTTTTAGGTCTGAGAAACATATCTGTTAAAGTCTTGTTGTTATCCTGCGGATTGTCTCTTCTTTCCAGGCCTTGAAGTCACCTGCCTTTATGTGCTTGCGTGCTTCTCTGACGAGGTCGAGGTAGAATGCAAGGTTGTGTTCGCTGGCAATCTGTCCGGCAAAGATCTCTCCTGCAACGAATAAGTGTCTTACGTATGCCTTTGTGTAAGTGTGATCCACGAATGATGTGCCCTTAGGATCAAGTGGAGAGAAGTCATCAGCCCACTTCTTGTTCTTCATGTTCATGATTCCGTCCCAGGTGAAGAGCATTCCGTTTCTTCCGTTTCTGGTAGGCATCACGCAGTCAAACATATCCACACCTCTGTCAATCGCTTCAAGAATGTTTGCCGGTGTGCCGACTCCCATCAGGTAGCGTGGCTTGTCTTCGGGAAGGATCGGGCATACGACCTCAAGCATCTCATACATCTTCTCGGTAGGTTCTCCAACGGCAAGTCCTCCGATTGCGTATCCTTCTCTGTCAAGAGCCGCCGCATGTTCTACTGCTTCGCGTCTGAGCTCAGGATATACGCATCCCTGGATGATAGGGAAGAGAGCCTGAGAGTATCCGTAGAGCGGTTCAGTCGCATCAAAATGCTTGACACATCTCTCAAGCCAGCTCTGTGTCAGCTTCAATGATTTCCTTGCATATTCGAATGTAGCGTCTCCCGGGCAGCACTCGTCGAATGCCATCACGATGTCTGCACCGATGATTCTCTGGGTGTCCATATTGTTCTCCGGAGTGAAGATGTGCTTTGAACCGTCAATGTGTGAACGGAAGACGCATCCGTCAGGAGTCAGCTTTCTGATGGGACTGAGGGAGAATACCTGGAATCCGCCGCTGTCTGTCAGGATCGGTCTGTCCCAGGACTCGAATTTGTGCAGTCCGCCGGCAGCCTTGATTATGTCAAGACCCGGACGGAGGTAAAGATGATAGGTGTTTCCAAGGATGATTTCAGCCTTGATGTCATCTTTGAGATCCTTATGATAGATACCCTTGACCGATCCCACAGTACCGACAGGCATGAAGATAGGCGTTTCTATCTGTCCGTGGTCAGTGGTGATGATGCCGCATCTGGCCGCGGAATCAGGGGCATTATGTGTCTTTACGAATTTCATCTGCTTTATTTTAACCTCCAAAGATAACAACTTTTACTCAAAATCTTCTATATTTGTAATCTCTCTGTCTTTCCGACAGGATAGATGCAATGTTAACAACAAAAAAACAGGATAATATGAATAAATCTATCAAACTCAGACTGATTGTGATGAATGTCATCCAGTGGGCAGTCTGGGGTGCTTACCTTACTTCTATGGGACAGTACCTTGGCTCTGTCGGCCTCGGCAGCAAGATCGGTCTCTTCTATGCAATGCAGGGAATTGTTTCCATGTTCATGCCTACCCTTATGGGTATAGTGGCTGACAAGTGGATTCCTGCGCAGAGACTTCTCGGTATCTGCCATGGTATAGCTGGAGCCGCGATGACTGGAGCTGCAGCTTACTGCATGACATCCGGTACGCCTGAGTTCGGACTTCTGTTCGGCCTCTATTCAATCAGCGTGGCGTTCTATATGCCTACAATCGCTCTTTCGAATTCAGTGGCCTTCAAGATTCTTGCAGACAACGGATTCGACACAGTGAAGGATTTCCCTCCTGTAAGAGTGTTCGGAACAGTCGGTTTCATCGTCAGCATGTGGTTCGTGAACTTCATGACCAACGGAGACGGAGTCTCTTTCCAGAAGACATTTGACCAGTTCTATGTTTCCGGCATTCTTGGACTCATAATGCTCGTATACTGTTTCACTCTTCCTGACTGTCCTTGCAAGGCAGAGGGTGGAGAGCAGCAGACTCTTGCGCAGAGATTCGGTCTTGATGCGTTCAAACTTTTCAAGAACGGCAATATGGCCATCTTCTTCGTTTTCTCGATGCTTCTTGGAATGGCTCTGCAGATTACAAACAGCTACGCTACACCTTTCATCGAGCATTTTGCTTCAACTCCTGAGTTTGCAGACACATGGGCTTCCAAGAACCCGGTAGCTCTATATTCAATCTCGCAGATATCAGAGACACTAGGCATCCTGCTTATTCCAGTGGCAATGAGACTCTTCGGCATCAAGAAGGTCATGCTCATAGCAATGTTTGCCTGGGTTCTCCGTTTCGGTCTGTTCGGAGCAGGTGACACAGGCTCGGGCCTCTGGATGCTTGTGGTTTCAATGATCGTCTATGGTGTGGCATTTGACTTCTTCAACATTTCAGGAGCTCTCTACACCAACATGAGAACAAGTGAGAAGATCCAGAACAGTGCTCAGGGACTCTTTATGCTTATGACAAACGGTATCGGTGCCACTGTAGGTACTCTCGCTGCACAGGCTGTGATGAACCACTATGTCTACAATGCTGCAACGCCTGATTGGAGTACTCCATGGTACATTTTTGCAGGATATGCATTTGTGGTGGGAATTCTGTTCATGATCCTGTTCAAGCAGCCAGCCAATCCGGAAGAGAAGGTGGCATAAAAATATTTTTGTATCTTTGCTCTGACGAAATTATAAAGTGACATTAACCAAACACGAATGATTATGAAAAAGATTATTGTTATTGCAGCGTTTATGCTTGGTTTCGCATTTGCTGCAGTTGCTCAGCCAAGAGCAATCGGAGGACGTCTTGGAAATGGTGCTGAGGTCAGCTATCAGCATACTCTCGGACAGAATTTCCTTGAGATCGACGGTGGTGCCGGTCTTGACATCTATAATGCCGGACACTTCAATCTCGGTGCCACAGGTATCTATAACATTATGATTGCCCAGCCGCAGTGGACAGATCAGGGCGAGTGGGGATTCTATGCAGGTCCCGGTGCCGGTCTTGGACTTGGTATCGGAAACGATGGAAACGGCAACAAGCATAACTATTTCACTCTTTCTGCAGCCGGTATGGTGGGTCTTGAGTATACTTTCTGGTTCCCTCTCCAGCTTTCTGTGGATTTCAGACAGCATATCGGATTCGGCTTCGGTCAGGGAGTATGGTTCCCTTCAAGCGTTGGTATCAGTGCCCGCTACAGATTCTAAGACAAAATGACGCAAGCAACGTGCTTGGCAGATGGCTGTCAGGCACGTTTGCCTTTATTTAAGAGATATGAGAAGATTTTTTGCTGCTATTATTATCTTATTTGCTGCAGTTTCAGTTGCAGCCGCTCAGTCTAATGCTCCCCGTTCCATGGGATTCAGATTAGGAGCAACCGGATTTGATGCAACTTATCAGCACTCTTTCCAGAAAGGTCAGTTCCTTCAGGGTGAAGTCGGAGTGGATTTTGGCTATAATGTCAATGGAAGACCCGGAATGCGTGCAACGGCTCTGTATAACTTCATCTGGGCACGTCCGGCATGGACCAACAGGGGATACTGGGCTCTTTATGCCGGTCCCGGTCTGTCTTTGGGATATGTCAATGATATGGTGATGTATAGAGTCGGTGAGAATGTTGTCCATACGCATAAGTCTCAGGGCAGCAATGGATTCATGATCGGTCTTGCCGCTCAGGTAGGTGTCGAGTACACCTTTGACTTTCCGTTGATTCTGGCACTGGAAGTGAGACCTGTCTTTGGCCTCCATGTGAATGATGATGTGGATCTGGGTGGTTTTAAGTATAAGGGCAAGACAGGATTCTATGACAACGGAATGCTGGGATTTGCTCCCGCTCTGGCTGTCAGATACAGATTCTAGTCGATTCTCTCTATCTTGAACTGCTGGATCTTGTATTCGGCATCCTTGTAGCCTACAAATATTGTAACGAGAAACATTTCGCCGCCCGCAGTGAGTGTGCCCAGTGCATATTTCATGTTCGGGCGGCCTGCTTTATGGCTGATCTTGAATGTTCTTGGCGTATAGGACTTGAAGAATGACTTGATGATCTGCTTTGCCTGATTGCGGCTTGTGTCATTTGAGTTGGAGAAGATTGTCACCTCAAGGTTGTCGGAAAACCATGCGGACAGTTTGTCTGCATCTCCCATTTCGATGTATTTGGAGATAGGGATGAACACGTCGTAACTTACGTCCTGTCCTTTTGTGGAAGACAGGAATGTCAGCATCGCAGTCAATGCAAGAATATATTTCTTCATTTGCAGTACCATAGAAATCCGGGGCAAATATACTGCAAATTCAGTGCCCTTCCAACACTTTGTTTTTCAGTTTATTTGCTATATTTGTAACGTATAGAACGATTTTTGTATGAAGATCACGCTGCTTACCGTCGGAAAGACAGATAAAGACTGGGTCAGACAGGGAATGGACATATATGTGTCGCGCATGAAACACTATTTTCCGTTTTCTGTCGTGGAGATTCCTGAGCTGAAGAATGTATCTTCCCTCAGTGAAGACCAGATAAAGTCGAAGGAGGGGGAACTTATCCTTAAGAATCTGCGTCCGACAGATGATGTGATCCTGCTCGATGAACGGGGCAGGGAGTATTCGTCCATGGAGTTTGCGAAAGTGCTGCAGGATAAGATATCGTATACCGGCAAGGACATTGTCTTCATAATTGGTGGAGCTTATGGCTTTTCGGAGGCGGTGCGCCAGAGGGCAGGCGGTAAGATTTCCCTTTCCAGGATGACCTTTTCACATCAGATGGTAAGAGCCATTTTCATAGAACAGTTATACAGGGCCTTCACTATAATGAGGGGAGAACCATATCATCATGAATAACCGCAGATGAAGATAAGACATCTCACATACAGGAACCTGATCCTGCTGTTTTTCTTTCTTGCCATTGCTTTCTTCCTCTTCTCGCATACCGGAGAAAGTCCTGACAACCATGAGAGAAGGATATCTGACAGGGTGGAACGCAAGATAAAGGCTAGGGTCAGATTGCTGGATCAGTATCTGGTCAAGGTGCAGGAGAGTGACTCCGATGGCTCCATGTCGGTATATGACATACCGGATGATATGGTCATATACAAATATGTCAATGACTCTCTCCAGTCATGGTGCAATCAGTTTCCGGTGATTAATGATGACATAAGCGCAAGACTTGTATTTCACAGGCTTACAAATCTGAACAATCCTATTGTATCGCCATTGTCTGAGGTCACGGAAGAACTTTCATATGTTAATCTCGGACCTAAGTGGTATATTCTGAAATCTTTGAATGTGCAGGGTGGGGCAAAGCTGATAGCCGGAATAGAGGTTCAGAATACACTTATCAAGGACCATCGCAGGTTGGAGAATGGAGTCAATCCGGTGTTGAAGCTGCCTCGCAGATATGCCATTGTACCATTGAATATCAGTGGAGGAGCCGAGGTGTCTGCACAGGGCAAGCCTCTGTTCAAGGTCGTTCACGAGACCGATTATAATTCTCCTCTGTTCGATAATTCCCTTCTGAGGTGGATTTCCCTTCTGTTCTTTGCTGTGGCTTCCGTGCTGTATCTTGCTGCCCACAGGACTATGAAGATTTACCTGATGGTGCTTGTGATTCTTGCTGCAGTTCTTTTTACCTCGCTCATCTTGGGATATAAGCTGGAAGACTTCTCGTCATTGTTCTCTCCGACCTTGTATGCAGACGGACCGATGTTCTCTTCTCTTGGCGCCCTGCTGCTCCTGAACACCTTCATCTCTCTTGTGTGTGCATGCACTTATCTCGTCAGGCGAAGGATCGAGACACTGATAAGGAAGAACGTGAAGACTGTCAGAAGAAACACCGTGATATATGGTCTGGTGATACTTCTTTCGATCGCTGCAGTCTTCGTCTATACCCATGTTTCCGTAAAGAGCCTCATCCTCAACTCCAGCATACCATTGGAATTGTATCGCTGGAATACCTACATTCCATATACTGTTGCCGTATATGTCTCTCATGCCGGCATACTCTTCAGTGTCATTCTTCTTGTCCAGATGCTGCGTCCGTTCGTGAGTCAGTGTACAGGCCTCAGATATAACGTCTTTTCGAGAAAGCCGCTTGTCCTCTTTGCCTTTATCTGGGCTCTTTATATGACCTTGACCTCATCGTTGCTGGGATTCAGAAAGGAGCAGGACAGAGTACTTCTTTGGGCAAACAGACTTGCCGTGGACAGGGATCTGACTCTTGAAATTCAGCTTAAGTCAATTGATGAAGAGATTACTTCGGACCAGCTGCTGACGACCCTTGCCGGCATGGACAATGCCGAAATCATGATTCAGAACAGGGTCTCGGAGTATTATTTCAGCCGTATGCGTCAGGCTTATGACATTGATGTGCTGATCGCAACGGAAGAAGACCGTGCTTCATTGGCATATTTCAACAAGGTTACCGGCAGCGGTGTGCCTATTGCCGAAGGTTCTAATTTCCTCTTTCTGGCCGACAGTAACGGAAACTGCAGTTATGCGGGAGCTTTCCTGTTCTATAATCCTAAGAACGGACTCAAAAGGATGCTGATCACGATCGAGCCTGGCTCGAATATGGAGGACAGAGGTTACTACAGTGTCCTGGGGAACTATTCAAAACCGGGAACTGTGAGCATGCCCCCAATCTATTCCTATGCGAGATACTCCGGAGGAAAGCTTACGTCATTCAAGGGAAATTACCCATATCCTACAATTTCATCCCAGCTTGGCGATGAGTTTACAAGTGTTCCTGACAGCAAGGTTCTCAGAGAGAAGGGCAGCGTGCATTTCATGCATCTGATAGATGAACAGGATATGATTGTCATATCAAGACCTGTCAGGACGACAATGGTCTTCTTTACATCATTCTCGTACCTTTTCCTTGCTCTTACCCTTCTTTTTCAGCTCTTTGTGCGCGGAAGAAGAAACAACAGCTTCAGAAGCAATTATTTCCGAACCAGGATAAATACAATACTTTTCGTTTCCTCGTGTCTGATTCTTGTAAGCATGACCATCATAAGCGTGCTGTTCGTCTACAAGAGAAATGAGGCGAACATGTACAACCTGATGTCTTCAAAGATCAATACTGTGCAGGCTCTGGTCGAGGATCACGTCCGCCATGTCTTCAGCTGGCGTGAATTGAGAAGCAAGGAATTTTCGTTGGAGCTTGAGAAGCTCGGCGTCACGACCAAGTCGGACATTTCGTTGTATACCCCGGAAGGAAAGGTGTTCCACTCCACAACTCCTGAGGTGTTCGAAAAGATGGTTGTCGGAAGCCGCATTCCGGAAGATGCCTTCTACAATATCCGTCACCAGCATCAGAGGTTCTATATCTGTCGCGAGACAGTGGCGGGGCGCGTGCTGTGGACTCTATATGCTCCGATATTCAATGACAGCGGAGACCTCATATCCATTATCGGTGTACCGTACACAGACAAGAGTTTTGACTTCAGACGCGAGGCCCTTTTCCATGCGGCCATGATCATTAACTTCTTCCTTCTGCTTCTGATAGGCTCACTCCTGTTCAGTACGAGAGAGGTGAATTCGATGTTCTCTCCTCTTGTTGAGATGGGAAGGAAGATGAAGTCTGCGGACATCAATAATCTGGAATATATCGTATATAGGCGCGAGGATGAGATTTCGTCTCTTGTGGCTGCATATAACCGTATGGTGCGCGATCTTTCCGATTCCACAAGGCAGCTGGCTCAGGCGGAAAGAGATAATGCATGGAGCCAGATGGCCCGTCAGGTCGCTCACGAGATCAAGAATCCGCTTACCCCTATCAAACTTGAACTTCAGAGACTGATCAGGCTCAAACAGAAAGGAAATCCTGCTTGGGAGGAGAAGTTCGACAAGGTTGCCGACGTAGTTCTTGAACACATTGACATCCTTACGGATACCGCCAATGAGTTCTCTACTTTTGCGAAGCTGTACAGCGAGGAGCCTGTTCTTCTGGATCTTGACCGTATTCTCAAGGATCAGCTTCTGATATTTGACAACAAGGAGAACATCAGCATTTCCTATCTTGGAATGGAGGATGCCTTTGTTGTTGCTCCTAAGCCACAGCTTATACGTGTGTTCGTAAACCTTATAACCAATGCGATCCAGGCTGTAGAGATGCATCAGAGGGAAATTGAGGCTGCTGAAGGTGAGAAGTTTGTCGGCAAAGTGATGATTTATCTCAGAAACAGCACCCGGGACGGTTTTTATGATGTTGTTGTGGATGATAATGGATCCGGAGTCAAGGAAGAGAATGTGGCGAAACTCTTTACTCCTAACTTTACGACCAAGAGTGCAGGTACTGGGCTTGGCCTTGCTATCTGCCGAAACATTATGGAAAAATGCGGTGGTGAAATCAGCTACAAGAGGTCGTACTCGCTGGGAGGCGCCTCGTTTACAGTGACAATACCAAAGAAGAACGATGATGAAGAATGCTGATCAGTGGATGAAGACTGCAGAGGAACTGCGTAGGGAGTGCCGTTTCGGAGAGGCTATAAACGCTTTCCGTCAGGCGGCTGCCTCTTCAGATGCGACGGAGGAGATAAAGACAAAGGCACGTGTGTCAGTAGAGCTGATACAGGAAATCAACGGATTTGTGAATGTCGATTTAATGAACCCATAATAATATGAAAGACCTTAATGACCTCATTATGAAGTTTGATCTGAAAGGACAGATCGACTCGATTGCGCCTCTTGGCAACGGACTTATCAATGATACTTACAAGGTTACCACTACTGATGGCCCTTCATATGTACTCCAAAGAATCAACCATCATATCTTTAAGGATGTGGATCTTCTCCAGAAGAACATTGTAAGCGTGACTTCGCATATACGTGGAAAACTTGAAGCAGCCGGCACCTCTGATGTTGACAGAAAGGTGCTCAGTTTCATTACCCTAAAGGATTCCGACCTTACATATTATTTCGATGGTGAGTCATACTGGCGTATTTCCCTCTTTATCGAGGATGCCTACACTTATGAGACTGTCAATCCGGAATATTCGTATTATGCAGGTCGTTCATTCGGACATTTCGAGGCTATGCTTGCAGACATTCCGGATACATTAGGTGAGACTATCCCTGACTTCCATAATATGGAGTTGAGGGCCCGTCAGCTTGATGAGGCTGTTGCCTCCGATGCTGCAGGACGAATGGCAGAGAAAGAGGTCCAGGAGATTCTCCAGGAGATGCTTGTGCATCGTGAGGAGATGTGCAAGGCGGAGAAGATGCACCGTGAGGGAGTTCTTCCAAAGCGTATCTGTCACTGCGACACAAAGGTCAACAACATGATGTTCGATGCATCCGGAGAGGTGCTGTGCGTCATTGATCTTGATACTGTGATGCCAAGCTTCGTGTTCTCTGATTTCGGAGACTTTCTCAGGACAGCTGCAAACAAGGTTGCTGAAGATGATCCGCGTATCGAGATGGTAGAGTTCGATATGGAGATATTCAAGGCGTTTGCCCGTGGATATGTCGAGTCGGCATCAGTATTCCTTACTCCTGTGGAGATGGAGAACCTTCCTTATGCCGCAGCACTCTTCCCATATATGCAGGCTGTGCGTTTCTTCGCCGACTACATCAATGGTGATACCTATTATAAAATAAAATATCCTGAACACAACCTTGTGCGCACGCGCAACCAGATGGCTCTGTTCAGGAGTGTGATGTCTCATCTCCCTGAGATGCAGGAGTATATTGCTACTCTGCGTAAAGGCTGATGATGTTGAGGATTACCTTGCTGGCCTTTTCCATACTTTCAAGAGGAATGAACTCCATCTTTCCGTGGAAATTGTGACCGCCTGCGAAGATGTTCGGACAAGGCAGTCCCATGAATGAAAGGTTGGCTCCGTCAGTTCCTCCACGAATCGGCTTGATATTCGGTACTATCCCTTCCATTTCCATAGCAAGTCGAGCCTTCTCCACTATGTGGTAGTGAGGTTCGACTTCTTTGCGCATATTATAGTACTGGTGTCTGATTTCGACGGTGGCAGTGCCTTCTCCGTATTTTTCGTTGATGAAATCGACGCATTTCTGCATATATGCCTTCTTCTGCTCATACAGATTCATGTCGTGGTCGCGGATTATGTATGAGAAGGTTGCCTCTTCTACCGTTCCGTTGAATCCGATGATGTGATAGAATCCTTCGTAGCCTGTTGTGAATTCAGGACGCTGTTCTATCGGAAGCAGGGCATTCAGCTCCATTCCTATAAGTATTGCATTGAGCATCTTGCCTTTAGCATAACCGGGGTGGATGTTGCGTCCTTGGATCTTTACTGTAGCACCTGCTGCATTGAAGTTTTCGTACTCCAGTTCTCCCACGGCGCCTCCATCCATTGTGTAGGCATAGCGCGCTCCAAACTTCTCCACGTCGAATTTGACTACGCCTCTTCCGATCTCTTCGTCAGGAGTGAAGCCGATCTTTATTTCTCCGTGCTTGAATTCAGGATGCTCAATCATGTACTGGACTGCATTCATTATCTCTGCGACTCCAGCCTTGTCGTCTGCACCGAGCAGGGTAGTGCCGTCTGTAGTGATGATGGTCTGCCCCTTGTAATCGAGCAGTTCCGGGAAATCGCTGACCTTAAGGCTGAGTCCTTCAACTCCCTCGAGCGGAATATCTGTTCCGTCATAGTCCGGGATGATCTGTGGCTTGATGTCTGCTCCAGATGCGTCCGGTGCGGTGTCTACGTGAGCGATGAAGCCTACTGCCGGGATTTCCTTTTCGCAGTTTGCCGGGATGGTTGCCATCACGTAGCCATACTCGTCGAGAGTGGCTTCTACTCCCATTGCGAGAAGTTCGTCTTTCAGGATTTTCAGCAGGTCAAGTTCCTTTGTCGCGCTTGGCTGTGTCTCTGAAGTCGGGTCTGACTGTGTGTCTACAGCCACATATCTTAAAAATCTGTCTAAAATGTTTTCCATATATAATTATAGTATCAATAAACTTATTCCCATAATCGCCATTCCTCCTACAACTCCTGCAATGGCTATATGGTGCTTGCCATATTTTTCTGCCGTAGGAAGAAGCTCGTCAAGCGATATGTATATCATGATTCCTGCTACGGCAGCCATAATCAGCGGGAATGAGGGTCCGTTGCCGGTAAGCTCCAATCCGAAGATTCCGGTTACAGCCAGGCAGAGGAGAGCTCCAATTACCTCACTGAATCCGGAAAGTGTTGCGTAGAGCAGGGCCTTGCCTTTGCTCTTTGTCGCATAATATATAGGTATGGCGACTGCGATTCCTTCGGGTATATTGTGAATTGCAATGGCGAATGTAATGCCTGCACCCATCTGAGGATCGTTAAGCGCTCCTATAAAGGTCGCGATGCCTTCCGGGAAGTTGTGAATGGCAATAGCCAGAGCTGACATCAGGCCAAGTCTCTTGAGCTGTGCTTCATTTCCTGCCTGCTGCATCATGTCTACGGCTGCAGTCTTTGCATTCAGCGTAAGTCCGGATGCTTCGTGCGGGTTTTCGTATTCAGGAACAAGGAAGTCAATGAGGGTGATGATGCCCATTCCGATGAAGAACGCTGCAAGAACATATGCCTTGCCGTATTTGACGAATCCGCTCTCTACCATTCCGGCTTGTGCCTCGGGAAACATCTCGGCGAGGGATATGAAGATCATTACACCTGCGCTGAGACCTAAAGCTCCTGCCAGGAAGTTGCTGCTGAGCTTCTTCTTGAACAGCACCAGTGCTCCGCCGATTCCTGTTGCGGAGCCGGCGATCAATGTCAATATCAGCGCACTTAATATTCCGTTCATTTATTTTGTTTTAGATTCCCGATCAGGTCGGGAATGACAAATTGTTATTGCCGTCATTACCGGCTTTTTCGTCATTGCCGGCTTTTTCGTCATTACCGGCTTTTTCGTCATTGCCGGCTTTTTCGTCATTGCCGGCTTGACCGGCAATCTACTTCTTCACCTTCATTGCAGCGTAGATCATGTAAACGATGATTGCTGCATATGGGATGATTGCAACAGGCTCAGTCCAAGGCGAAGGCTCCATATACATGTCTACATTCGCAAACCTGAGGACTGCGCTGACCACTCCCATGAGAGCGCCTCCGGCGATGAATCCGGATGCAATGAGCGTGCCCTTTTCAGTGCGTTCTTCGTTGAGAGCCTTATCCTTGCTGCGGCTTCCGACGAACCATGAAACGGCTCCTCCGATAAGCATAGGCATGTTGAGGTCGATCGGGATGAACATTCCGAGAGCGAAAGGAAGTGCAGGAATCTTGAAGAATGTAAGGATGAGGGCGATTGCTGCGCCGATGCCATAAAGGAGCCATGGTGCGCTTCCTCCGTTCATCATCGGCTCAATCACTGCTGCCATTGCGTTTGCCTGAGGGGCGACGAGGGCGCCTTCTCCGGTGAATCCATATGTCTTGTTCAGCACGAGCATCACACCGCCGACGGTTGCTGCTGCCACAAGAGTTCCGAGGAATTTCCAGCTTTCCTGTTTCTTAGGTGTGCTGCCGATCCAATAGCCTATCTTGAGGTCAGTGATGAATGCGCCTGCTACCGAGAGTGCTGTGCAGACAACTCCTCCGATGATGAGCGCTGCTGTCATTCCTGCTGTTCCGTTCAATCCCACAGCTACCATTACGATTGAAGCAAGGATGAGGGTCATGAGTGTCATTCCGCTCACTGGGTTCGATCCTACGATTGCAATTGCATTTGCCGCAACAGTTGTGAACAGGAATGCTATGATTCCGACGATGAGCACTCCGACAACCGCATGCCAGATGTTGTCGACAACTCCTAGGGCAAAGAAACCGAATACTACGGCAAGAGTGATGCCTATTCCTATTACGACGATCTTCATTGAGATGTCTCTCTGGGTTCTGATCACCTCAGCCTCAGCACCGTCCTTCTTTCTCTTGAACTCGCTTGCGGCAAGGCCGAGGGCAGACTTGATCACGCCAAAAGATTTCACGATGCCGACAATTCCTGCAGTAGCGATGCCTCCGATTCCTATATGTCTTGCGTATTCCTTGAATATCTGCTCAGGTGACATCTCTCCTATGGTCTGGATGATGCCGGTGTTCATCAGGTCGATTACCTGTCCTCCCCATATGAGGTTGATGAGCGGGATGATTACAAGCCACACGAGGAAGCTTCCGCAGCAGATGATGAATGCATATTTGAGACCTACTATATATCCGAGACCAAGGACAGCGGCGCCTGTATTGACCTTGAGCATCAGTTTAGCCTTGTCTGCAACGGCTGCACCCCAAGGGAGAATCTTTGTTGTGAGGGTCTCTCCCCAAAGTCCGAACGTCGAGATGATGAAGTCATAGAGACCTCCGATGAGTCCGCTGACAAGAAGGGTCTTGGCTCCCTTTCCTCCACCTTCTCCGCTTACAAGCACTTGAGTTGTCGCTGTAGCTTCAGGGAACGGATATTTGCCATGCTGCTCCTTTACGAAATATTTTCTGAACGGGATAAGGAACAGGATGCCGAGGATTCCTCCCAGAAGTGAAGAGAAGAATACCTTTGTGAAGTTCACGGTGAGTTCCGGGTACTTGTCCTGAAGAATGAAGAGTGCAGGCAGAGTGAATATTGCTCCCGCAACGATTGCTCCGGAGCATGAACCGATGGACTGGATCATTACATTCTCTCCAAGGGCATTCTTTCTTTTAAGTCCGCTTGACAGTCCCACTGCGATGATGGCGATAGGGATTGCGGCCTCAAACACCTGTCCGACCTTCAGTCCGAGATATGCTGCTGCCGCAGAAAACAGGATGGTCATGAGTATGCCGAGGCAGACTGACCAGGCTGTGACCTCCGGATAGTTTTTCTGAGGTGAAAGCAGTGGCTGATATTCTTCGCCGGGCTTGAGTTCTCTGTGGGCGTTCTCCGGCAATTGTGTCTTCTTTTCTTCCATATTTATAATAGTGTTTAACAGGAATACAAAAATAGTAAATTAAATCTTAAAAAATATGTGTTTTTACAGCGTTTTCTAAGTGCCCGATTTTCAAGCGTTTACAAAATGGTCTCAAAAAAAGTGCAGAAATTTTAAGAAAAAAGTGCAGAAAAATTTGCAGGTAAAGAAAAAAGTCGTACCTTTGCAACCCGTTTGAGAAATAACGGACAGTTCATTGACAAGTTTGAGAAAAGATAACGAGGTAAAGTTAGAAGAAGAAATTAATTAGTCTGTAACTAAAAACGAGATAGAGAGTCTATCGCGAAGTTGTGGACTGCAATTTCAAGGCAACGAGTAAATGAGAACAAGT